>NZ_JAMBNQ010000018.1 GCF_023715155.1 Neobacillus mesonae | reverse complement strand
GTCCTCCCAATCCTCCTCCTCCATTTAAATACTCCAATACAATAGTTTCTTTATATTCACTTGTATATTTAACCAAACTAAAAACCCCTTATGCTAGATATTAGTCCAACTTAAGGGGTTCACTTCAGAATTGTCTTTCATAGGTGTGATGAAGGACAAAATCACCGGTGAACCAAAGAGAATTGTCTTTCATAGGTGTGATGAAAGACAAAATCACCGGTGAACCAAAAAGACTTGTCCTTCATAAGTGTGATGAAAGACAAAATCACCGGTGAACCAAAAAGACTTGTTCTTCATAGGTGTGATGAAAGACAAAATCACCGGTGAACCAAAAAGAATTGTCCTTCATAAGTGTGATGAAGGACAAAATCACCGGTGAACCAAAAAGACTTGTCCTTCATAGGTGTGATGAAAGACAAAATCACCGGGGAACTAGGGAGAATTGTCCTTCATAAGTGTGATGAAAGACAAAATCACCGGTGAACTAGGGAGAATTGTCCTTCATAAGTGTGATGAAAGACAAAATCACCGGTGACCCAGGGAGAATTGTCCTTCATAAGTGTGATGAAAGACAAAATCACCGGTGAACCAAGGAACCTGTCTTTCATAGGTGTGATGAAGGACAAAATTACTGGGAACCAAGGAGAATTGTCTTTCATAGGTGTGATGAAGGACAAAATCACCGGTGACCCAGGGAGAATTGTCCTTCATAAGTGTGATGAAAGACAAAATTACTGGGGAACCAAGGAGAATTGTCCTTCATAGGTGTGATGAAGGACAAAATCACCGGTGAACCAAGGAACCTGTCTTTCATAGGTGTGATGAAAGACAAAATTACTGGCAAACCGAGGAGACCTGTCCTTCATAGGTGTGCTGGCGGTAAAAAAGAAATCGATGACCTTCCCTGAAGAAGGATGAAACGGTTGCTGGTGGTAAGAATAAAGTTAAAAGGACATAGCCGCCCTCTACGTGCCCAAACATCCAAAAAAACAAGGCAAAAGGAAACATAGCCGCCTTCAACATTCCCAAACATCTAAAATATCAAAATAAAAGGAAACATAGCGGTCCGCTGCGTGCCCATCTCTCCAAAATATTAAGTTGAAGAGTAACATAGCAACCCCCCTATACCTTCATGAAAAAAAACCAAGAAAAATAAGAATAAAGGCCATTTAAATTTCCTGCTTTTTTCCTTAGATGGTAGAATATTAACGGTGAATGATCATTATCAGGGTAAAGATAAATATTACTTCATCATCCTGAAGGTCTAAAAAAATGTGGAATCTAGTACGAAAGGAAATATTATGTCAATAAGCAGTTTGATCATACTTATCGTATTAATTATTATGATTATCAACCTAACACTTGCTGCGGGGGTTGTATTTTTTGAACGGAGAGAAATCGGGTATACATGGGCCTGGCTGCTAGTTCTTGTATTCATTCCGATTATTGGATTTCTTATTTATGTCTTTCTGGGCAGGGGGGTAAAACGGAAAAACTTCTACCATCTTTCATCAAAAGAAAGGGCATATCTCCAATCAACTGTTAACGAACAGCTTGACCTGCTAAAAACAAATTATGAACGCAGTTTCCCGTTGCTTAAGAAATATGCTGATTTAATCAGAATGAATTTGAAGTCCTCCAACGCAATTATGACAACCGATAATGAGATTCAGATTTTTGATGATGGAAAAGAAAAATTTAACGCGTTGTTTAAAGATATTCAATCAGCCAAAAAGGAAATTAATATCCAGTACTATATCATTCAGCGGGATTCTTTAGGAAAAAGGCTTAGGGATGAACTTACTAAAAAAGCCAAAGAAGGTGTCAAAGTACGCATTCTTTATGATGAAATTGGTTCAAGAAGAATTTCTCCGGATTTCTTTAAAGAATTGATTTCATATGGCGGGCAAGTAGAGGTGTTTTTTCCTTCGTTTCTTAAACTGATCAATTTTCGGATTAATAATCGAAATCATAGAAAACTTTGTATTATTGATGGGAAAATTGCATATATCGGCGGCTTTAATGTAGGGAATGAATATTTAGGATTAAATAAAAAGTTTGGATATTGGAGGGATACACACTTAAGGGTAAAAGGAGAAGCCGTGTTTCATATCCAAGGCAGGTTTAACTTGGACTGGAACCAAGCAGGACATAAGGAAAATAAACAGATTGAAGAATTTATGCTGCCGACTGAAAAACATACTGGCTCTAGTCCTGTACAGATTGTGGCAAGCGGACCAAACTCGCGGACAGAACATTTGAAAAATATGTATATTAAACTGATTTCGTCGGCGACAAAATGTGTTTACATTCAAACACCCTATTTTATTCCTGATACAAGTTTTATGGATGTCTGCAAAATTGCCCTGCTGTCCGGTTTGGATGTGCGGATTATGATTCCCAGCAAGCCGGACCATCCCTTTGTGGAAGGGGCGAATTGGGCTTATGTAGGGGAACTTTTATCGTATGGTGCCAAAATTCTGCTGTATGAGAATGGCTTCTTACACTCAAAGACCATTGTTGTCGACCAGGAAGTAGCTTCCGTGGGAACGATGAATATCGATACCCGAAGCTTCAGATTGAACTTTGAGGTAAATGCCATTGTCTATGATGAAAAAATCGCCCAAACCCTGCATAGTTCCTTTTTAAGAGACAGTGCATTATGTTCGGAACTTACCTTGGAACGATATATGGAAAGATCTGCCCTTATGAGGATAAAGGAATCCATTTCTCGGCTTTTATCACCCATATTATAGGTACATTTCACAATAGAAAATCAGTATGTTCGTAAAGCGGCAACTTCCAACATACGATTAACGAATGAAAGGTTCAGCTCCATCCTTAAAGGAAATGGAGCTGAGCCTTTTCAATTAAAATAGATTTATTAAAAGGAATGCCCCAGCAATTTATTAAATCAATAATCAAATTAAAGTTAACTTGACTACCGGAATAGAGTAAAGTAAGCTTTACATTTAGCGGGTGATGAAATGAAGAATAGAATAAAAGAGCTGCGGGCTAAAAAGGATTTAACACAAGATCAACTGGCTGAACAATTAGGTGTATCAAGACAAACCATTATTTCATTAGAAAGAGAACGCTATAATCCATCTATTATATTGGCATTTAAATTAGCTCATATTTTTAACTGTAAAATTGAAGATATCTTTATTTACGAGGAGGAGAAGGATGAAAAATAAGAAGGCAACGTTCCTAATATTGGGAATCCTTTTGTTATTGAATGCCATTATTGTTAACGGGGCCTATATCTCTAATGGAAAATTTCCAGAAGGAATAATGGCATTTGCGATTACCATTATGAGTTTTTCCATGGCTTATTTATCAGATCATTTTGCAGCAAAAGATGAACGTGCTCAAAAAATAAGAGAGAGAGGAATTTATGTAAGTTACTTTTGGATGCTGGGCATTATATTCATCTTACTATTATTGATTAATCCTTACCTGGATATTATTAATATCTCCGCCTACCATCTATTAACTTTGATTATATCACTTTATATTACTGTTGTATTTTTAAATATGGTTTATTATGCAAGGAAATATTAGCAAAAATAATTTAAAAGTGTATGTGATTAGTAGATACTTTTTACTGTCCATAATAATGGAAAGAAACGATTCTTGGAGGTAAAATGAACGGTGAAGTTATATCAAAGGGGCGAAAAAAATCCCCATTTGGATATACTAAAACATGGTGTTTGAAAAATTACATAAGGAGTTGTAGATGATGACGCAATCATTGGAAGGAAAAGTTGCCTTTATAACTGGTGCGGGAAGAGGAATTGGTAAAGCAGCCGCCATTGCATTAGCAAAGGAAGGAGTTCACATTGGGCTGCTTGCAAGAACTGAATCTGCATTAAAGGAAGCAGCTAGTGAAATTGAAAGTTACGGAGTCAAAGCAGCATATGCAGCCGTTGATGTTTCTTCATTGGAAAATGTTGAGAAAGCGGTTGGAAAAATTACAAATGAGTTAGGCAAAGCAGATATTTTAATTAATAATGCAGGAATTGGCAAATTTGAAACACTTTTAGAAATGGATCCACAGGAGTGGAAAAAAATCATCGACGTTAATTTAATGGGCCCTTATTATGTAACCCATACTGTTCTTCCACAATTAATTGAAAAAAATGGCGGGGATATCATCAACATATCATCAACCAATGGATTAAATGGTGCTGCCACATCAAGTGCATACAGCGCTTCAAAATTTGGCTTAATTGGTTTGACTGAATCTTTAGCACAAGAAGTCCGAAGAAATAATATCCGTGTAACGGCGTTAACTCCAAGCACAGTAGCAACAGAACTGGCGATTAATACCAACTTAATTTCTGAAAATAATAATGAGAAATATATGCAGCCGGAAGATATTGCGGAATTTATCGTTTCCCAATTAAAGTTGCATCCACGAATCTATGTGAAAACAGCAAGCTTTTTGGCAACAAACCCATTTTAATGTCCTAACGAGTTTGGGATGCACTAGGCGGTAAACTTGGTAAAAATGGAACTCTAATAAAACAGACCTCATCTGTAGTATAGATGAAGTTAAAAGGTGGCCAGTTCTCCAAACTTGTAATCGATGGGGAACTGGCCTATTTTTTTGTCCCAAGTTTTTTTAGAAAAGTGTCCTTCAAAGCGGTGTCTGATGCCTTGGTACCAAACGTTTTTCTTCTGATGGACAATTAGGATAGCAGATTTTAAGCTTCAAAATTGTAGTCAGGCTCTAAAAAGCTGACACTTATTCGTATAGATCAGCTTCATACAGATTTTCTTGGGGAGTATTCACGTAACCAATCCGGCAGTGGTTTTCGTTTGGCATTACGCCGAACATATTCCATTCTCTCACGTCCTTCCTTTATCCAAATTTGTAAGTCGCTCGGAACATCATTCTCAGAAGTAAACACGGCAATATCCATAATAGTAGGGGGAAAGGGACTAGACCGAATATGAACTTTTAGCTGTGAAAGCACTTTTTCATAATCTATATCGGAACAGAAATTAAACCAGCACCGAACCGTTTCATCTTTGGTAACGCAATGAGGATAAGCCGACTCAATTAACGTCAGAAGATTAATAACTTCTTTTTTTTTCACTCTTACTACTCCTCTAATACAATTTTCCTTTTTTGAAAAATCATTCAACCCGTTTTGTAATAGACTTACGATTGGTTAGTCTTTGTACGCACTGTTTTTCACTTGATTCTAGTTTTGTCGAATAATCGATTTGCAATACATGGCACTGCCAAATCTTCCTGCATTAAGCTGATTTCCTTAATACTTTGAAAATTTTCTTAATATAAATGTAATATTTGTCGATTTTTCATTATATTTTTCTACATAAAATTACAATTATATTACATTACCGACAGACTTATTGTTTTTCGCTAATTTGGAAGATAAACTAGTAATATATTCCGAGTCCGAAAGAATGATAGGAAATAAAGGAGATTTAATAATGATTAAGAAATTCTTAAAATATACGGTATCGGTTGCCGTTATCACGTCAATGATTCAAGTAACCCCTGCCTTTGCTGCACCACCAGTTACACAAGGACAATTACATAGTGCTCAACAACGAGTTGAAGATTTTGAAACTAGGGTTCAGATACTAGATGATAAAATCAGCAATTCAATGACGAAGAGTGAAGAACTCAGCGGTCAAATTAAAACCATGCAAGAAAAAGTTAAGGGAACAGAAGCTGAAATTAAAACTGCCAAAGAAGATTTAGAAGTTCACAAAGCGGTATATGCTGAAAGACTGAAAAGTATTCAATTAGAAGGAAAACAGTCGATTGCTGTTTATGCAGAATTACTGCTTTCATCTGATGATCTTTCACAGTTTTTTACACGCTTTACAGCTATTTCACAGGTCCTTCAAAGTGACTCTGATTTATTAAATGGTTTAAAGGAAAAAGAGCAGGCATTAAAAACTGCCCAAGAAAAATTACAAAATGAATTAGACAGCCTGCAAAAAGCTAAGGATGAATTAACTGCTTTACAGCAAAGTATTGAAAAGGATAAACAGGAAATTCAAACAGCATTAGCGGCTGCAAAAGACGACTTTGCCAACCTGCAGACTCAATATAATGAAGAACAAGAAGCTAAAAGACAGGCTGAATTAGCCCGCCGTGCTCAAGAAGAGGCTGAAAAAGCAGCACAGCAGCAAACACAACAAGCTGCACAGCCAGCTCAACAAGCTTCTCAGGAACAGCATCAAGTTCGTCAACAACCAGCATCAACTAATAATGATACTAAATCGTCAAAACCAGCTCCGGCTCCTAAACCAGCACCAGCGAAGAAGGTAACTTCTTCTGGCTCGGCTTCAGCAGGTTCAGTTATTTCTATTGCAAAACAATACCTAGGAGTTCCATATGTTTGGGGCGGAACTACTCCAAGAGGATTTGACTGTTCTGGATTCGTTCAATATGTATACCGTCAAGCCGGCGTCAGCCTTCCAAGGGTTTCACGTGATCAGCAACGGGTTGGAACAAGTGTACCGTTAAGCCAAGTACAGCCAGGGGATTTAGTATTCCGAGGAAACCCTGCATACCACGTAGGTATTTATATTGGCGGCGGTAAATATATTCACGCACCGCAAACTGGTGATGTTGTAAAAATTGCTACATTTAATCCATCTAAATTTACAAATGCTAAAAGAGTTCGATAAAAACCAAACCCTTTGAAAATTAAATACTTATAAATAAAAGCCTTATCCCGATATTATGCAGCGGAATAAGGCTTTTTTATTTAATCTGTAAAACAGGCAAAAGGTCATGAAATTATCATTTTTTTCTCAACTTACAATTTTTATCATACTTAAATAATGAGGAGACAAGATGATGAAAAAATTTTTCTTATACATATTTTTTTCACTGATGCAGGAGTATTAGAACAGCACCCAGACAGCATATCCGAAAGCCCAAAAATCATTAGTATAAGAATAAATAAGAAACATATCGGGTTAAATTCATACGAGGTCCGTGATATAAATAATCGAGATATGGTATTTTCCGTTTTTACTGATGGTCTTTTTAACAATAAAATAACGGCGATGGTAAGTAATGCTCAATTGAACGGAAAAAAGGCCTTCGATAAAGAAAAAATTTGGAGCGAGTATTGTGTGGGAAAAGCCCCAAATAAATTTGGTTTATAGTAAAAAAGTGTTAAAATCCGTCTTTAAGATGGGATTTTTTTAATTAAATCTAATCCATTTTTCCTAATTTGGAAATAAAAGAATATGTTCGATTTGTTGGAAGAATAATAAGACAAAATTAGCAAGGGAGATTTTGTCGTGGATATAATTAAACCCATTGAATTAGGTTCAACGAAGTCCGACCTCAATGAAAAACTAACAGCAGTAGAGTTGGGAAAGCTGTGGGCAACTTATATGGGAAACAGCATGGCAAAATGCATTTTACAATATTACTTACAGCATTGTGATGATAAGGAAATCAGGGTCTTATTAGAAAATGCCCTATATTTAAGTACAGATTTTGTGAATAGGACTACGGATATTTTTAAGAAGGAAAACATTCCTTTACCTCAAGGATTTACAGAAGAAGACGTAAATTTGGGTGCTCCTAGATTATTCGAAGATCAATTTTATGTTCATTATTTAAAATATACGGCGAAAGCAGGAATGAGTATTTACAATGTTGCAATCCCGCTCGTTTTTAGAAAAGATGTGAGGGAATTTTTCATTTACTGCATGCATTCGACGATGGAGCTGATTGAACAAATTAAGGACATTTTAATGAATAAAGGATTTATTATCAAGCCGCCGACCATTCCAACCCCTAATAAAGTAGAATTTATCAAGAGTGATTTTTTAAATGGGTTCTTTGGTACAGTTCGTCCATTACATGCATTAGAAATTGCTCATTTTTACGATAATATTGAAAATAATGCGACCAGTAAGGCCTTGATTATGGCGTTTGCTCAAGTTGTAAAATCTGAAAAGATTCGGAAATTGTTTGTCAGAGGGAAGGAAATCACTCACAAGTCAATTGACCGCTGTGTAGAAAAATTAAATAATGAAAGTTTGCCATCCCCTACTTTACATGACCATTTAGTTACAACATCAACTTATCCGCCATTTTCGGATAAATTGATGCTATTTCATAAAATGGATATGTTTTCAATGAAAATTAGATCTTACGGAAACGCGATGGCTGTAAATGGCAGACATGATATTGGAATGTTGTATACAAGAGATTTAGTAAGTATCGGCTTATTTGTAGAAGAGGCAGTTAAGATTATGATTGAAAATGGATGGTTTGAAAAGCCGCCATATGCTGTGGAAAGAGACAAATTAAGTTCAAAGTAGTAGTTTTATTTTACATAAAATAGGAGGGAGAGTGTCCCCACTTAACAGCGTCCCGGTTTGACGTTGTTTTTTTTTAGATAAAGAAAAAAGCCCATGAACGTAACTAATTGACAAGGATTTTTTTAATCAGTATATTTAGCATGTGAGATACATAGTATACTGGTATTTTAAAGAATAGAAAACTTTCTAATCTTGCGATAACAATAGAATGTTCTGTCTTAGTATTTGGTCAAAAGGCAGACTTCAAATAAGTACAATTCATCAACGAATTAGACTCTATGGGAAGAAGTGAAAACATGAAAAAACTTGCTGTTTTAACAAGCGGCGGGGATGCACCTGGAATGAATGCTGCAATCCGCGCAGTTGTAAGAAGGGGAATTGAACAAGGACTAGATGTATATGGTGTATACAATGGATATGAAGGATTATTGGAAGGTCATATTGAGCAGATGCAGCTGGGAAGCGTAGGGGATATTATCCACCGTGGCGGGACGATGCTTCGTACTTCCCGAAGTGAAAGATTTAAGACGGAAGAAGGACAGCAGCAAGGGATTGAACAGCTGGAAAAGTTAGGTATTGAGGGGCTTGTTGTCATTGGCGGGGACGGCTCATTTCAAGGGGCAAAAAAATTAGGCAAGAAGGGCCTTCCGGTGATTGGAATACCGGGAACTATTGACAATGATATTGCTGGTACAGAATATTCCATTGGTTTTAGTACTGCAGTTAGTACAGCCGTAGAGGCAATCGATAAAATTCGAGATACAGCCTATTCACATGAAAAAACAACAATTGTTGAAGTAATGGGACGCGGAGCCGGGGATATTGCCTTATGGGCTGGATTATGTGCAGGTGCTGAATCCATCCTGATTCCCGAAACTCCCTATCATATAGAAGACATCATTGAACGAATGAAACGCGGGCGCGAACGAGGGAAAATGCATAATATTATTGTTGTGGCGGAAGGTGTCTGCAAAGCGGAAGAAATCAGCGAAGAAATAAAAAAACGCATTCAATTGGAAACAAGGGTGATGGTTTTAGGATACCTTCAACGCGGTGGTAATCCATCTGTCTATGACCGGATGATTGGCAGCCAAATGGGAGCCAAGGCTGTCGATTTGTTAATTGAAGGACAGCATGGATGCATGATTGCTGTTACTAGCGGAAAAGTAATAGCAAAATCCTTTGAACAGGCGGAGAAGGAAAAACATGAAATTGATATGTCCCTATATCAATTGGCACGAAGTCTATCAATATAGAGATTCAAATCCTCTCGTATACATCGAGGGGATTTTTTTAAAATTAAAAAGAGGAATATGAAGCATAACGGTCATAAAGATGGTATTTTAGACTATATATAAATATATTTTGATAAATGACGATAAACGAGAGGTAATGGGATAGATGGAGGAGAAAAATATAATAAATCCCGATTTATGCTATCTTCAAGCTGAACAGCAGGCTGAAAAATATTTTGAATTATTGAATAGTTTAGTCTCAGATAAAAGCTATGTCCCTTCCCTGACAAAAGATTTCCAATGGTGGAAACAGAAGCATATTCAACTTCAAATTTTTTTACACAAAAAGAAAAAGGTGGATGCCGCTGAGTACCACAATTATATCCGCTGGCTCAATTACACCGGAAAATTGGATCAATATCTTGACAGGAGCATCTCCTATATTTATATGCGGGATCTTGGCAAGGACCTTCATTTGAAAGAAACACGAACACAGATTAAGCGTGTAACTGCAAACTTAAAAGAACATTTGAAAAAAAGGGGAGCACAATCTGATGACTTCAGTATGGCTGGGTTGTACCGATGGGCTCAAAAAGAAGGAATTGAAACGGCCATCATTTGGCTGCAAAATAAATTAAAGACGGTTTCAGCCAATATTCCAAAAGGAATGGATGCAGTTCATGCAGAACGCAAGCTTATTAAAATTGTAGCTGGTGTGGTCATGCACGTGTTAGATGAGATGGATGATGATGTGTCCCCTGACAAAAGAGCTAATAGGCTGGATACAGCAGTCAGGCTGGGCTATTCATACGGGCTTACCTACCCTTTTATTGATGATTTGTTAGACTCCAATGTATTATCAGCAAAAGAAAAAGAACATTATTCAGATTTAATTCGGACGACCCTTGTGACAGGAACTGTTCCTAAATTGGGAAGGTGGGCTGAAGAAAATGCGGCCTTAATTCATTATGTCCATTCAGAACTCCTTGAGGCCTTTGAATATATAAAAAAACATCAACGGCAAGCTTTCAGAAAAAGTTTTTTAGAGCAAGCCTATGTGTTTTTTCATTCTCAGCATGCAGACCGTGTCAAAAACCTCTCCAATGCCCATTACACCAATGAAGAACTCTTTATTCCAATCATTATAAAATCAGCTTCCTCCCGATTAATTGCTCGATCTATCCTTAGTACCGAGGAAGATGAGGGCTTTGACAGCCGGACGTTTTACTATGGAATTTATAATCAGCTGGCAGATGATTTTTCCGATTTGTTTGATGACTTGGATACCGGTGCGGTAACACCTTATACCTACTATTGGAAATATCATAATATGCGTCCTGATTTGATCAACCCTTTTGAATTATACTGGGCGGTCATTACCTATTTAATCCATAATGTGTATCAATCAGATTCTAAGGTCTGTGAGGTAATCCTGGACCGGGCCATTAATAGTTTAAAACGGTTCAAAGTACGAATGGGAACTAAAAAATACAATGAGGTAATGGAACGGTTTGCTTTCGAAAATCAAAAATTTTTTTTCCTTATCCAAAAGATGGTGCGCAAAGCAAGTGATGTGGATTTCTTCGATAAACTGCTAAGGGATCATATGATTACCGTCATAAAAAATGAAAATAGGGAGCGGGAGGAATTTTTAGATACGATTGAAAAGATACGACGTGAAATGAATGAGTACCTAAGAATTCCAGAAAATAAGGAATTGCCGGAAGAATGTATTATAGAAGCTGCCAATTACAGTCTTGAGGGAAATGGCAAGAGACTAAGGCCGATCATCACTTGGTTTATGGGAGTTAAAAAATATGGTTTGAAAGGTTCGGCAATTAAACCGCTATTAAAATCATTGGAATATATGCATACTGCTTCCCTTATCTTTGACGATCTGCCAGCCCAGGATAATGCATCCGTCCGAAGAGGGCGTTCCACTTTGCATAAAAGATATACTATTGCCACAGCAGAATTAACAGGTCTTTTTCTAACACAAAAAGCTATTGAAGAACAAGCAGCCCTTCATCTATTTGATACAAAGGCGGTCCTGCAATTAATTCAATATTCGGCACAGATAACGGCGGATTTGTGCAGGGGACAGGCAATGGACTTGGAATCGAAGGGGAAGCCATTGACCCAGGAACAGCTGAATTTGATGTGCCATTATAAAACAGGATTAGCTTTTGAGGCCTCCCTTATCATGCCCGCAATTTTGGCAGGGGCTGATGAAAAAGAAATGGCAGCTTTAAAAAATTTTGCCCGTCATGCCGGGATTGCTTTTCAGATTAAAGACGACCTGCTGGATGTAGAAGGAGATATGGCTCTGCTTGGAAAACCTATTGGGCAGGATGCAGCAAATAACAATACAACCTTCGTGTCCATTCTAGGGCTTGATGGTGCAAAAAAGGAAATGTGGAATCATTACTGTCTGGCATTGGAAACTTTGAAGGAAATCCCGGGTAATACCATTTTCTTGAAGTACCTAATGGATTATATGGTGAACCGGGAGAAATGAGATGGTCGCTATGGGACAAAACTGGTTGGGAATGCGAGGAAAACCCCTCTTCAACAACAGAAAGAATGAAAAAGTAAGTCTAAAGAAGTAAGCCTAAGAAAAATGAGGCGGATGTATAAAACATCCGCCTCATCATTGGTTAATTGGTCACAACTTTAGTTTGTGTATTCTCCTGATTTAACTTTCTTACTGCTTCTTCACTTGTATCTACACGTTTTACAAAAAATGCAAGTATTAAAACAACAATATTAATCCCTAATGCCACATAGAAAGAATATTGAATCCCGGCTAATAAAGCCTTCTGGGTTAACAAGGCCTGGGTGGCTTTTGTCATGGCGGCTGGGTCCACACCTGCAATTAAATCTGTTGCTTTTGTTTTGGTTACAGAGTTCATAATCGTAACAAGAATCGCTGTTCCAATTGAACCGGACACTTGCTGGGCTGTATTATTAATGGCTGTACCATGCGGATTTAAACGTGTTGGCAATTGATTTAGACCATTTGTCATTATCGGCATCATCACCATGGACATCCCCAACATACGCAGGGTGTACACTAGAATGATATAGGAGTAACTGGAGTCGATTTGCAAATTAGCCAGCATATAAGTAGATACAGCTGTAATCGAAAGTCCCAATACGGCAAGAACACGCGGACCAAATTTATCAAAAAGTTTACCGGTAATCGGTGACATAATCCCCATTACAATTGCACCCGGGAGCATCATTAATCCAGAATCTAACGGTGAAATGCCCCTTACATTTTGTACATAGGCAGGTGTTAAAATCATACCCGAGAACATCGCTACAGCATTAACGATCGCAATAACAGATGATAAAGCAAACATTGGGTATTTATAAGGACGTAAATCTAATAATGGTTCATTCATTTTTAACTGACGGATAACGAAAATAATCAAAGAAACAGCCCCAGCAATTAACGCTGATAAAACAATTGGGTCTGTCCAGCCGTCAGAACTCGCAGAACTGAAGCCATAAAGCAGCCCGCCAAAACCAATCGTAGATAATACAACGGAAAAGTAATCAATAGTTGCATTTTTGTTTTGTTCCATTACATTTTCGGATTTCCAAATGGCTAATAGTAAACTAATGACAGCTAATGGTAAAATCATCTCGAAAAGTAAACGCCAGTCATAATATTCAACAATGTAACCTGATAATGTTGGGCCGATGGCCGGTGCGGTAATCATGACTAACCCAAATACTCCCATTGCTGCCCCACGTTTTTCGCGTGGAAAACTAACTAACATAATGTTCATTAATAACGGCCCCATGACGGAGGACCCGGCTGCCTGAATCATACGGCCTCCTAGTAATACTCCAAAGTTAGGGGCAAATGCTGCGAGAGCAGTCCCTAAAGTGAAGATAGCCATTGATGTAATAAATAAACTGCGATTTGAAAAGCGTGTCATTAAAAATGCAGATGCAGGAACTAACACACCGCTGACCAGCATATAACCTGTAGCTAGCCATTGTATCGTCGAATAATCTTTAATTCCTAAATCGACCATCATAGACGGAAGGGCTACATTTAAAAGCGAGTTATTTAAAAAAGAAACAAATGCTCCGATAAAAAGAATCGCAAGCATGACATAAGGTGGTTTTTTTTGTTGTAATGCAGAATCCATATATGATTTCTCCTCATCCTATAAAATGATTACTTATGAAACCCTCTTTTTAGCAATTCCATATGTTCTATATATTGGTTTAATGCTTCTTCATCCGATAAATCCTTTACAAACACTTGAATTATGTTATGGAAGGTTACGGACATAATAATTTTTATCATCGATGGCAGGTCATGTTCATTTTTGATGTTTAGACTTCGAGTATCAATTAAGTCAAGCATTTTTAAATACTGGTTTTTTTGATTCTCCTCATAAACATTATTGGCTAATGTTTTTTCGAGTTTATAATTCATATTTAAAAAAGCATTTCGAAAGAAGTTTTTGTGTTCTGGATTTTTATGGTCTTTTAACATAAACTGAAATGCTTTAATAAATGTTTCAAATAAATCTCCGTCCTCTTCCTTCATAAAGGATATAAACCGCTCATAATTTTTTTGCGAGTACTGGCTTAGTACGTAGTAAAATAAATCCTCCTTATCCTCAAAATATTGATAAAAACTGCCTCGGGGAATCCCAGCTTTTTTGATAATGTTAGCAATCGCTGCTTCATGTAATGGAACTCTGGAAAACTCCTCCTTAGCTGATTCAATTAAAGTGTCCTGTTTATCGTTAGGTAAGTGGAAAAACGTTTGTTTTGGCATAATGACTCTCCTATCTTGAAAAGATGACACTGTGTCATGATTGATCACTGAACAAATTATATATGACACAATGTCATAAGTCAATTAAAAAGTGACAATGTGTCATAGTTTAAATTTTTAAAATCGAAGCACAAAAATATCTAATGTTGTTTAAGATGTTAATCATTTCTTAAGCTTTGAAGCTTAGAGTATAGATATCTAATAGTAAGAGATTAAAAGGAGATGTCTTGAAATGAATAAAAGAGGGATGAAGGGATTTACTTCCATACTGTCTGCAGGTGTGATGGGGTCAGCTGTGACTTTAGCTGTTATCCCTAATACCGACTATATCAAAAATCTATTTCCAAGCATTGAAAGTCAGCAATCTGTCAGTTCCCAAAATGAAGACTCTTCTGCAAATAAAGTTCAAGTTCAACCGACTGCTGCTTCAACTAATTCCGCAGCAGATATGGTGGAAAAAGTATCTAAGAGCGTTGTCGGTATTGTTAATTACCAGGAGCAAAATAATCGTTTTTACCGTAATGATACTGCCTCCCAAAGTGTTGAAAGCGGGTCCGGTTCAGGTGTCATTTTTAAGAAAACGAATGGAACAGCTTATGTTATCACCAATAATCATGTAATTGAGGGAGCCTCAAAACTTGAAATATCCTTGTATAACGGCCAGAAGACAACAGCTGAAGTTGTTGGGGCGGATGCTTTAACAGATTTGGCGGTATTAAAAATGGATGCCAAATATGTCACAGCAAACGCTGAATTTGGTGATTCATCCAAGCTTCGTCCTGGAGACCAGGTCTATGCGATTGGAAATCCGCTTGGTCTGGATTTGTCGAGAACAGTTACACAAGGGATTGTCAGTGCGACAAACCGCACCATATCTGTTTCAACCTCAGCAGGTGATTGGGAGACAAATGTCATACAGACAGACGCGGCCATTAATGCAGGAAATAGCGGCGGGGCTTTAATCAACTCACAAGGACAAGTTATTGGAATCAATAGTTTGAAAATTGCAGGGACGGGTGTGGAAGGATTGGGCTTTGCGATTCTAAGTAATGATGCTATCCCAATCATTAATCAATTAATTGAAAATGGAAAGATAAATCGCCCCTATCTAGGAGTCGGACTGGCAGATTTAGAAAAAGTTTCGCAGATGTACTTGCAGAAACTGCCTGATGAAATAACAGAAGGTGTCCTGATCACAACCATTGATTCTAATTCTTCCGCTTCACGCGGCGGGCTTCAAGAAGGGGATATCATTGTTTCTATGAATGGAACCAAGATCGAGAGTTCCTCAGAATTAAGAAAGTATTTATATACAAAAGTAAATTTTGGGGATGAAATCAAGTTTGGAGTTTATCGTGACGGTAAGCAAATAACAGTAAATGTAAAGCTGGCTGAATAAACAAGGGCGTTTCAGATGAACAGGCAGTCAGTTATATAGAGTAATTCTGACGTGAACATGAAGAGGACAAAAAGAAGCAGGGATTAAAGCTAAAGATTGTCTGTATGAATAATAGAAAGGGAGAATTAAAAAAGAATGTCCATACTAAAGCAAAATAAAAAGACAATCCTGCTTATCATGGGATTAATTGTATTAACAGCGGCAGTACTTGGTTTCACCTTAAAAAAAAGCGATACAGTTGCAAAAAGTAATAGCGAGGCCATTACAAAAGATGAATTATATAACGCAATGGTTAAACAATATGGTTCCGAAGCGGTAGACCAATTAATTTCTAATAAAATTGTTGAGTTAGAGGCCAAAAAGAAAAAAATTAGTATTTCTGAAAATGAGCTAAATAAACAGATAGAACAAATACAAGAATCATATGGTGGGGAGGAGGTATTTAACCAAGCTCTAGGAAGCAATAATACTACTCTTGCAGCAGTAAAAGAGAATATGAAAAATTTCTTATTGATTAAGAAGTTTATTGAACCTGAAATGAAGATTACCGATAAGGAAGTGAAAACGTACTTTGAGGAGAACAAAGATTCCTTTTCTCAGCCAGAACAGGTAAAAGCCAGTCATATTCTTGCTGCAGACGAGAAGACGGCAAGAGAAATCGAACAAAGGCTGGAAAATGGCGAAGATTTTGCAGCATTAGCAAAAGAATATTCAACTGATAAAGGTTCAAAGGCTTCAGGCGGAGAGCTTGGTTTTTTTGCAAAGGGAACGATGGTCACAGAATTTGAAGATGCTGCATTTTCATTGCCGGTTGGTCAAATTAGCAAACCGGTTAAAACAGATTATGGGTATCATATTATAAAAGTAGAAGCTAAAAAGAAAGCAGCAGCAGCAAATTATAATAACAGTAAAGCTGAAATAAAGGATATACTGCTGGACCAAAAAAGTGGAAATCGAGTACTCTGCTTGGCTTGAGAAAAAGAAACAGAATTATGACATTGAAAACACTCTTGAAAATGCCTAGCTGCAGGTTTGGATTTTTTGCAGATTTGGTGCTCATTTACAATAGTAATGGAAATTTTCTAGTGGATTAAATGGAATAAACGAAATGTAAACTGACGCTCAGAGGAATTCTTTGGGTGTTTTAGTTTTACTAAAAACAATGATTTTAAAGCCTCTATCAGGTTAGTGGGATTATGAAAGAGAATGAGCCATTTGATAGTGACTTATTAACATTGCCGCTTTCCGATTCAAATACTTTATAACTTCGATATGAAATCTTCGGCTGTTGGCTGAAAAGGCAATATAGTCAAACACACTTGCATCAGAATAGAATTTGTAAAGTCATAGGGTGATTGTTTTCCCTTAAAATTCTTTTTTAATTATGTTACGGTTAATAGGAAAATAATTCTAGGAGGATTGATTGTGAAAAAATTATTAATTTGCGGATTGGGACTTATTGTCGTTGGAACACTCGCACTTTCGACAAATGTCGGGGGCTCGGGTGAAGCAAACGCAAAGGACAACAGTGACTTAGTTCCGCAAATGTCAAAACTATTAATCATATGAGTGACGCGGACAAAATAAAATTCAAATTAGACGCCCAAGATTATCCGGAAAATCAAATGTTGACGGATGATTTGCAAGCGAAAGCCAATTACATAAATGAACACACGGAAAAGAACGAAGCACCCAAGCCGAATACCGACGTCTTGAAAGACCCGCAAGTTTTGGCGGCGGTTGATTATCTTTTAAATATAAAAGATGAAGATTTGCAAAATCGGATCTCCACATTAATGCCGTTCGGCGAATTAATGCTTTACAACACATATCCGAAAGGGCAATATCCGCCCGTATTGATTGATAAAGAATACAAAATTTATGTCCCTATTTTGAAGCAATTGAAGGCAATGTCACAAAGCGAAGCATTGGACTCAATCATTGACCAAACACTTTCGAAAATGCACGAAGCATGGTTGAACGACGACGCAGAAATGTATCTTGGGGCGAGGAACAAAATAAACGTTATTAAGCAAACTTCGGAAGACCGAATAAGAGAATCACTCTAATGAGGATTGAACGGAATTGAACGCCGCCCAAATAACTAACACTGGGGGCGGTTCTTTTTTATCTTGACAAGTCTCCCTTTTGACATCAAACCAGACTGCTTGAACCTAATCCATAATGGCAACCGGCGATTTGCAATGGTTATCTCAAGTTTTGTCTATACTTTTAGATAATGCTATTAAATATCCTAATGAGGAAGAAGAATAAACCTTATTGTAACATTTTATTTTGCAGTCCGTGATACGGAAATTGGGAGCTGAAAAGAAGAGCTCAATCGTATTTTTGAATGGTTTTATCGTGCGGATAAATCCCTTTCTAGAAAAATAGGGTATGGGCTTGGTCTTTCTATTGCCAAATGAATTTTAGACACGCATCAGGGAATAAATCGAAGTCCAAAGTGAACCCGGAAAAGGGAACGCATTTATGGTCAGATTACAATAGCGGGTTTCAGGTCCATTGTAAGGAGAATACAGGTGGTTTACAACACATAGGTACAATCAAAGGGGCTGCGGCTCCATTGATGTATTTTTTATTGTAAGAAATATTAAATTGATTTAGAAAAAAGAATTTTTGGCTAGTAATGGAAAAATTTGAAAAACTATGTCTAAAGGGATTTAATTATAGAAAGTCAAAATAATTGACTATCTTTTGGCTTATCATTAAAATGTTTCACAAGGGAAACATTTTGAGCTAAATCCATTTTTGTTACAAAAAGGAGTGTCCCGCTATGATAGATTTTTTTCAAACCTTTAATCCGATTGTACAGGCATTTATCGCTACTTTGTTTACATGGGGTATGACGGCAATAGGAGCTGCACTCGTTTTTGCAACCAAAACGGTTAATCAGCGGCTGATGGATGGAATGTTGGGGTTTGCCGGTGGGGTCATGATTGCAGCCAGTTATTGGTCGCTGCTTTCTCCAGCTATCGAAATATCAGAAGACCACCCAATAGGGCCCTGGTTTCCAGCCGCATTGGGATTTTTATTGGGCGGTATTTTTTTGTGGGGAATAGATAAAGTTTTACCCCACCTTCACCCGAATGCTCCGATTGGGAATGCAGAAGGATATCATCCAACAGAAAGAAAAAGAAGTACATTACTGGTACTGGCCATCACATTACATAATATTCCAGAGGGGTTAGCTGTCGGGATTGCTTTTGGAGCATTGGCCAATACAGGGACCGAGGCTTCTTTAGCAGGTGCATTGACATTAGCCCTTGGAATCGGTATTCAAAATCTTCCGGAAGGTGTGGCAGTCTCTATGCCGTTAAGAGGAGAGGGAATGTCTAGAAGAAAAAGCTTCCTCTACGGACAGTTTTCGGGAATGGTTGAACCGATTGCCGCAGTCATTGGCGCTTTTGCCGTTGCATTTATTGAACCATTACTGCCTTATGCTTTAAGTTTTGCAGCTGGAGCCATGATTTTTGTTGTAGCAGAAGAAGTGATTCCAGGATCACAAGAAAAAGGCAACAAAGATTTAGCCACCATGAGTTTAATGGTTGGTTTTGTCTTGATGATGATTCTTGATGTTGCATTGGGATAGCAGGTATAAAATATTTCAGCTGCGTTAAAATATCCGGTGGTAATTGTATTTTTTGACAGATAAAATTATTTTGATTACAATTATCTTGAATCTGAAATAAATTGGGAAGGTGATTGTTTATGACGAAAGTTGCTGTTTTACTTGGTAGTCTAAGGAAGGAATCTTTTTCAAAAAAACTGGCAGCAAATGTTGCTGCTTTATTCCCAGAAGGATATGAAACAGAGGTAGTAGAAATCGGTAATCTTGCTTTATATAATCAAGATTTTGATGATGAAAACAATGCTCCCGCAGAATACACATCATTTCGCAGCAAAATGAAGGAAATGGACGCTGTTTTATTTGTCACTCCGGAATATAACCGTTCTGTGCCAGCTGTATTAAAGAATGCCCTGGATGTTGGTTCTCGTCCATATGGTGCGAGTGTTTGGAATGGAAAACCTGCCGCAATCATCAGTCAATCTCCTGGTGCTTTAAGTGCATTTGGCGCAAACCATCATTTACGACAATCCCTTGTTTTCTTAAATATGCCAATTTTACAACAGCCAGAAGCTTATATTGGCAATGTTGCTGATTTATTAGATGAAAATGGAAAATTAAAAAATGAAGGAACAGTTCAATTCCTGCAAACCTTCGTTAATGCGTTTGTTGATTTGATTACGAGATATAAAGGATAAACAAATTAACCTAGTATCTTCTATATAACTCGTGACTTGATTTTTAAAGCAGTACGGCTATGATGCCGTGCTGTTTTTTGCATAATAGAGGGACAGGAACTTTAAAATAATGGTAAAATCACCGGTGATTTTGCGAAGGGATTTTCCTTTTATGAAATTGTAAATTACTATATACTATCGTTTATGCAGGATTGAAGGAAGTGAAACTGATGAATTCAGCCATACAATTTAATAATGTCCATTACGCCATTGATAACCAGCCCATATTAAAAAATATTACTGGGTCTTTTTATGAAGGAGAAGTCACAACTTTAGTGGGTCCTTCTGGAGCCGGGAAGACGACACTGCTTAAATTATGCAATGGTTTGTTGTCCCCCAATACCGGAGAAATTCATATAAATGGTAAAAATATTGATGATTATGACCCAGTGGAATTACGAAGATATGTAGGAATGGCACTTCAAAGTGCACCAATGATTGCTGGCACTGTATATAAAAATTTAGCCTTGCCCTTAGACTTACAAGGTCAGCAGCTCTCGAAAAATCAGGCAGCAGATTTATTACAAGATGTCGGGTTAGGAGAGGAATTTTTACATAGAAACAGCAGAGAATTGTCTGGAGGGCAGCGGCAGAAGGTATCAATAGCAAGAACACTGGTGAACCGTCCGGAAATATTACTGTTAGACGAAATCACGTCCTCATTAGATCAAGTTTCTCAGAAGGAGATTGAGGAGCTGATTGTAAAAATTAACCGCAAGTTTGGTGTGACAATTATCTGGATTACCCATAATTTACAGCAGGCCATAACCGTTGGAACATACACATGGGTAATGATGGCAGGAGAAATTATTGAAGAAGGGAAAAGTGATTTGTTAAAATCGCCAAAAAATGAACAAGTGAGACAGTTTGTGAAGGGAGAATTGGAATGAGTCCTATTGCACTAATATTTTCACTGATTTTCGTACTAATTCCAATTGTTTTATCCAAAACTTTTAACCTTGGGCTGGAAAAAGACACCGCCATTGCAGTTGTCCGTTCGATTATCCAATTGTTTGTGGTTGGGTATGTGCTTAAATTTGTGTTTGATTCCGAAAGTATCATTTATATTTTCTTAATGGTAGGGGTCATGATTGTTGCTGCCACCCTGAATGCCCGTAAAAAAGGGGCCGCGATTAAAGGAATAACGTGGAAAATTGCCGTAACGTTAATTTTTGTTGAAGTATTGACACAAAGTATTTTGCTTGGCTTTAATATTACACCACATACGGCACAATACATTATTCCAATCAGCGGGATGATGGTTGGTAATGGGATGGTGCTCGCAATCCTGTTTCTGAATCGGTTTATTGCAGAGACAGAAGCACGGCAAGACCAAACAGAGCTCATACTTTCTCTAGGTGGAACTCCCAAGCAGGCGATTCACACTCAGCTGATTACTTCAATTAAAGCAAGTATGATTCCGACAATTGAGAGCCAAAAAACGATTGGGCTTGTCCAGCTGCCGGGCATGATGAGCGGGCAAATTATTGCTGGAGCCAGCCCTGTTCAAGCTGTTCAATTTCAATTGCTCGTGCTATTTTTGCTGCTGACGGCTGCTTCGGTCACATGTGTTATGCTGGGATTTTTATCCTATCGAACCATGTTTAACCAACGGATGCAGCTGGTATGGGGGAGATAATGGGTTGTTGTAACTGATTACACAAATGAATCTGTGAAGCTTTTTTTGAATAGAGAGGAAAGTGCCTTTTTTAAAAGAAAGCGGGATGGCCAGAGGACAAAGAAAAAAGGCTCCAACGGTCAATGGAGAAGAGCTGGATGGCCCGCGGACAAAGAAAAAAGGCTACAACGGTCAATGAAGAAGAGCTGGATTACCCGCGAGCCAAGAAAAAAAGCTTCAACGGTCAATGAAGAAGAGCCGGATGGCCCGCGGACAAAGAAAAAAGGCTACAACGGTCAATGAAGAAGAGCTGGATTACCCGCGAGCCAAGAAAAAAAGCTTCAACGGTCAATGAAGAAGAGCTGGATTACCCGCGAGCCAAGAAAAAAAGCCTTAACGGTCAATGGAGAAGAGTTGGATGGCCCGTGGACAAAGAAAAAAAGCTTCAACGGTCAATGAAGAAAAGCTGGATGGCCCGCGGACAAAGAAAAAAGGCTTCAACGGTCAATGAAGAAGAGCTGGATTACCCGCGAGCCAAGAAAAAAAGCTTCAACGGTCAATGAAGAAAAGCTGGATTACCCGCGAGCCAAGAAAAAAAGCCTTAACGGTCAATGGAGAAGAGCCGGATGGCCCGCGGACAAAGAAAAAGGGCTACAACGGTCAATGAAGAAGAGCTGGATTACCCGCGAGCCAAGAAAAAAAGCCTCAACGGTCAATGGAAAAAAGCTGGATGGCCCGCGGACAAAGAAAAAAGGCTACAACGGTCAATGAAGAAGAGCTGGATTACCCGCGAACAAAGAAAAATAGTTCCAACGGTCAATGGAGAAGAGCTGGATGGCCCGTGGACACAGAAAAACGACTTCAACGGTCAATGAAGAAGAGCTGGATTACCCGCGAGCCAAGAAAAAAAGCCTTAACGGTCAATGGAGAAGAGCCGGATGGCCCGCGGACAAAGAAAAAAGGCTACAACGGTCAATGAAGAAGAGCTGGATTACCCGCGAGCCAAGAAAAAAAGCTTCAACGGTCAGTGGCTGCCCTCCCCGCTGCGAAAAAGAAAAAAGCCCTCCCTTGAACAAGGGAAGGCAAAGCCATTTAACCTTAACTAATTTTTTCTCCGAACTCCATACAAAACAAACAATAAAACAAACCATAAAGGCGTCATTAATAAAGCTGTCCGGGTTTCTTCTGCAATCCCCATGATGATTAAAATCAATAGAAAGAATACAAGAACGGCATAATTAATAAATGGTGCGAACGGAGTTTTAAAGATTGATTTTTTTCGTAAATCCGGGCGTTTTTTGAGATAGCGGATATGTGAGATTAAGATGATGCTCCACACCCAAATAAAACAAATCGCACTTATTGTCGTTACGATGTTAAATGCCTGATCTGGAATCAGTTTACTTAACAGAGCACCCATTGACAGCACAACCGCAGATAAAAGCAGTGCGTTGCTTGGTACACTGTTTCTATTTAATTTACCAAGACTTGCAGGTGCCTCCTTATGCCTGCTTAAATTAAATAGAATTCGGCTGGTTGAAAATAAACCACTGTTGCACGCGGAGGCAGCCGATGTTAAAACAACAAAATTTATTATCCCAGCAGCAATTGGAATTCCCACTAAACTAAAAGTTTTAACAAAAGGGCTGCTGGCAGCATTCAATTGATTCCAAGGATTAATACATAATATTATAAACAGGGCACCCACATAGAAAAATAAAATCCTTAATGGAATCTTATTAATGGCAGACGGAATGTTTTTTTGTGGATTGGCTGTTTCAGCTGCCGAAACACCTACCAATTCCACCCCTACAAAGGCGAATATGACCATTTGGAAAGAAAGCAGGAAACCATTGATTCCGTTTGGAAATAATCCTCCATACTGCCACAGATTTTTTACAGAAACGGTTCCTGTATGTGTTTGAAAGCCCATGACTAGCAGGATAACCCCGACAATAATAAGGGCAAGAATCGTAATGACTTTAATGATGGCGAACCAAAATTCTAATTCACCAAAAAGTTTAACCGTTAGTAAATTCAATCCCAATAATACAATTAAACAAATGATTGCAGGAATCCATTGCGGAATATCAAACCAATATTGTACATAAACACCGACTGCGATAATATCTGCCATGGCTGTCATAATCCAGCAGAACCAATAGGTCCAGCCGGTAACATAGCCTGCCCATGGCCCGATATAATCAACGGCAAAGTCTGTAAAGGATTGGTATCCGGCATTCGATAAGAGCATTTCGCCCAAAGCTCTCATGACAAAAAATAAGACAATCCCAACAATTAAGTAGGCAAGGATAATAGACGGACCGGCTAACTGTATCGCCTTTCCTGCCCCAAGAAACAAACCTGTTCCAATCGTCCCGCCGATGGCAATGAGCTGAACGTGCCGGTTTTTTAGCTCTCTTTTTAATTCCTGATGTTGTGCCATGTTGATTCCTCCAGTTAATAGTCTTATAGAACGCAAAAAAGAGATTGGAATTCTCCAATCTCTTAAAAATAGAATGACAAATAGAAAAGTAAATAAGATATACTTTTCTGTCCTTTTGCCTGAGATTGTGAACCCTTCGGCGCCGCAACAAGCTGCGTTCTCTCCAGAAACTGCTCCTGTTATAGTATGACCCATAACAATCTTCGCTTTTATGATGGCATGAACTGCCTTTGTAGTATGTCGAAAAATGTATAGTAATAAGGTTAACACACTTTACTGAAATAATAAATACTTAAAATTGTTCGCTAAATTGAAAACATATTAGGACATTTCATATTTATTTCACATTTGTTTTGTAAAATAGATGTTATTTTACTAGAATCGTTGAATTTTATAATAAATGGTCGATTGGAATATCCCTGCCAATTAAGGAAAACAAAAAGATATCCAATTCCAATTTACTTTGATATGATAGTGGATGTTTTTCAAACCTATTGTGTTGATCACAGGAGGAACTTTCATGGATCGAATATTGCAATTAAATACTATTTTTATAAGTATCGTGATAGAAGCTATCCCGTTTATTGTCCTCGGGGCATTTGTTTCTGCATTGATTGAAGTCTTTATTTCCGAAAATACAATGCTTCGAATTATCCCGAAGAACCGCTTTTTATCTGTTATTTTTGCTAGTTTAATGGGGATATGTTTTCCTGGCTGCGAGTGCGGGATTGTTCCTATAGCGGCCAGATTGATAAAAAAGGGGCTTGCACCATATGCGGCCATTTCTTTTATGCTGGCTGCACCAATTATTAATCCGATTGTTTTATTCGCAACATTTATTGCATTCGGTGATAGCTGGGAGATGGTTTGGTACCGCGCAGGCTTGGCGATTGCTGTTGCTGTTGCGACAGGAATTGTTTTATCTTTCATGATCAAAGGGAATCAGCTGAAAATGAATACGGAAGTACATGTTCATGACCATTCCCATCAGAATACGAAACAAAAATTTATGAGTGTCATCACACATACAATTGATGAATTTTTTACGATGGGGAAATATGTAGTGCTGGGCTCGCTTATCGCTGCTGCCATGCAGGTCTATATTCCAACCAGAATATTGACTACATTAGGTGGTACACATGTAACTTCCATCTTGGTCATGATGATTTTGGCCTTTATTTTATCAATTTGTTCAGAAGCAGATGCATTTGTGGCATCTTCTTTTCGAAATTTCTTTCCCAAAACTTCAATTGTTTCGTTTCTAGTATTTGGGGCAATGGTAGATATCAAAAACCTGCTGATGATGTTTGGAACCTTTAAACCTAAATTTGTGGTTCTATTAGTTTCGTTAATTTCATCATTTGTATTCATTGGCTCACTTTTTCTGTAGGGGATGATCCATCATGTTTCGAGTTGTAATATTATTGCTTTTTACCAATTTATTTTTTATGCTCTATTCTACTGGAAATATTTCGAAATATATCAACATGAAATATGCCCTTCTCTCTAAGAGTATGATTGCAGTGTTTTTGTTATTGACACTGGCTGAAGGCATAAGGTGGTATCGTTCAGACAAAGAGAAACATCACCATCATGAGCATCATGAAATAGGAAGATCAAAAGGGAAAAAAATAAGAAAGTTCTTGTCTTATTCATTTGTTTTGATCCCTGCTCTTTCTGGGGTTCTTTTACCTGTTGCTACGCTTAATTCAAAATTAGTGGATGCGAAAGGATTTCAATTCCCAGCCCTAGAAGATGGAAACGATAAATATGGGATGCATCAAGTTCTTAATCCAGATATGAGTCCATTTATGGGGAAGGACGCCTTTTTAGATTTGGTTGACAAAGAATCCAAAACCTATAAACCCAAAGGCCAAATTAGATTGACAGATCAAGATTATTTGGTAGGATTAGAAGTTATTTATAATGATTCTGGTGATTTTACAGGAAAAAAAATAACGATCAATGGTTTCACCTATAATGGTCCCAACTTAAGCAGTAACCAGATATTTTTACTTCGCTTTGGGATTATCCATTGTGTGGCTGACTCGGGAGCGTTTGGCATGATGGTTCAGTTTCCAAAGGATGTACATTTCTCAAATGACGAATGGTATCAAGTGACTGGAGTATTAGATACGGTTTATTACACACCAATGAAAGCAAGAATTCCTATAATAAAAGTATCAAGCTACAAAACCATTAGCAAACCAAAAGATCCTTATGTTTATCGAAACAGTCTGAATTAATGTAAGGTTAAGCATTTAATAAACATATTTTTATTGGATTTATAAGGCTCTTCGTATATAATCAATATTATTCGAATAGGCGATGGAGTTCGCCATTAACCGTCTTTGAGACTAATGACTCCTACCGGTGATGATACTTATTACTGGTAGGAGTCTATTTTGTTTTAAAGGAAAATTTTGTAAGGGAGTTTTAGGAATGAATATTGCATCTGTTGGAGCAGGTGGATTTTTAGGAGCCATCTTTCGATATTTGGTTGGCAAAATAATTCCTTCTCAGTCTGGATTTCCATTAAGTACCTTGGTCATCAATCTTTTAGGATGCCTTTTTCTGGCATGGTTTTTTACAATTACGGCCAAACGAAAGAATATCAATCAAAACCTGATTCTAGCAATTGGCACTGGTTTTACGGGTGCATTTACTACATTTTCTACCTTTTCTGTAGAGACCATGTCCCTGTTTAGCCATGAACAATTTATAATTGCAATTCTTTATGTGTTAATAAGCATTTTAGGTGGATTAGCATTCGCTCTAATCGGTGTTACATTAGGTTTATTTTTTGTTGGACCAAAAAGGAAACCAAAAGGAGAGACTGAGTAATGTTGTTTGTAGGTGTTGGAGGTATATTTGGAGCCATTTCGAGGTTTTTATTGGGGAAGTGGATTGGCGGCCGGATGCCTGGGTTCATCCCATTTGGAACTTGGATTATTAATATAAGTGGTTCATTTGTTCTTGGTCTGCTTGCTTCTTTACATCTAAAGGATGCAGTTCCAGAGTGGGCTTGGTTTCTTTTCGGGACAGGCTTTCTGGGGGCCTATACTACTTTTTCAACCTTTGGGTATGAAACGATTCAAATGTTAAAAATCAACAAAAAGAAGAACGCTATTTTTTATGTAACCAGTTCGGTACTGTTGGGAGTTTTATTTGCTTGGATTGGAAGTTTTGTTGCAAATGCTTTTATCGTTCAATAAACATGTAAAGGGGAAAATTAAAGTTGAATTATAAATTGTTTCAATATATTAACCAAATGGCAGGTCATTTTCCTTTATTAGATGATGTAATGGTTTTTGCTACTCAAAAGGCATTGGTTGTTTTTGCTATTGCATTACTGCTCATGTGGATTTTTGGGAAAGAAAACTATAAATACTCGGTGGTTTATGCAGCCATCACAGGAGTTTTAGGATTGTTCATCAACTTTATTATTGGTCAAATTTATTTTGAACCCAGGCCATTTGTAACCCATAAAGTTCATACATTGATTGCACATGCTGCAGATGCGTCATTTCCAAGTGATCATACAACGGGTGTATTTTCACTTGCTCTTGCTGTATTCTTCTTCCATCGGAAATTAGGTTTTGGTCTGCTTTTATTTGCTATTTTAACAGGTTTTTTACGTATTTATGTTGGTCATCATTATCCGTTTGATGTGCTTGGGAGTATTATTGCAGCAATAATAGTAAGCATCTTTATATATAAAATTAGGTCTTTATTGCAGCCAATACCACGAACTATTATTAATATTTATAATCGAATCCCCATCGTTCCCAAAAATATCGAAAGTGAAAAGGAACTTAACCATTAACAAAAATTCCGGCTTTTTACTTAACACAGTTTTTTCTTCGGGATGTTTCAAATAATTGTCGTCGGGGAACCTTTAAAATCGCAGAAAAATTTCCATTGTTATTTATTTCTATATCATCCAATATCTTATCTTTCCAAAAGCCGCTATTTACAATCTCATATCGTATTTTACCCCCTTTATCTATATTTTTTTGAAATCCCTCAATAACAATGCCATGTTCCCCTGATGAAAATAAGGTAGTGTAATGAACTGGTGTTTCAACACCAACACTCCAATTTAAAATTTCCTCAGCATAAGATGGACAGCCAACTACCATAATTAGGGTAATAAAAATGATAAAAATTGTAGAGAATTTCTTAAACATAAACATATTATCATCTCCTTAATTTTGTTAAAACAAAGCCTGTGTTGTTGGTTGTTATTGAGTTTTATTACCCTGTTAATTTTGAGGAAGTCACGAAGACTCCTCGTTTTTTCAGTTCCTGCAGGAGTACATTTGAGAGGTAGATCCCACAGGGGATAGCGCAAAGGATGGCTCTTAAATGCCCGCGGAAAGTGGGAAGCGAAGTGCAAGGAGCTTAACACAACAGTCAAGATTAACCTGCCAAAACAAAAAAAATAACTCCTGCCGAGGACATGGGAAAGCATAATCTTCGACAGGAGTCATTAGCCTTTTAGGCGGTTAACGGTGAACTCCATCACCTATTGATTTATATACTTACTTTTTCCCAGGTGTTTATATTTATGCAAGACATTTTGAATTTCTATATAAATACGCTTAAGTTTTTTTCAAATGTAAATATACTGCTTCAGGCAGTTTTAACATTTAAAATTACCCTTAGTCATTATAAAATCCCTTAGTAGTATATAGAGTTTGATTTTGTTAAATACTGCTAAAGGATTTATAAATTCTGACCATTTAGTATTTGATATGAAAACCTATGCATACAACAGGAGGTGGGTCTTAAATTATGCTGCTTGAATATAAAGTAATCATTTTATTATGGATTACAGGTCTTATCTCCTTAATAAAATTTGTACCAAAAAATCGGCGTCGGAGAATGTCCTTTGCCGTTTTATTATGTCAGGCCTTTACCTGGTTAAGTTCTATGTTTCATGTGAAATACCATTTACTTTCATTTCCCGTTAAAGAGTTTCCCAAAGCAACGGATTTATTAATTACCACAGAATATTTATTGTATCCGCTAATTTTTGGATTTTATATCATCTATGAACCGAAAAAAAGTATCTTGTCCCGTATTAGTTATTTATCGTTTTGGATTTCAATTTTAACAGTTTTGGATGTCTTACTTGAAAAATACACCGACCTAATAGAATACGTACATTATGATTGGTACTGGACATGGGTTAATTTTTTTGCTTTATTTTCCATCTCTAACATCATTTATCAATGGTGTTTTACTGATTTACCACTTCTCCGAAAGCATGAAAGGACAATTCGATGAAATTAGAATGGGGTATTTTAATTTCTGTTTGGATTATTACAGTGTGCATGGTTTTTATTATTCCTAAAGAGAAAAGACGAATAGCATTAGCCGCATTTTTATTCAAACAAGGGGTTACATGGCTTTCTGGATTAGCTGTCGTTGAATATCATCTTATTTCATACCCTGTACGCCTTTTTTCGGATATTAACCGCTCAAGTTTTACATTCGAGTTCTTTGTTTACCCAGTCGTCTGCGGCGTTTTTAATTCATATTACCCAAAATCAAGAGGGAATCTTTTCAAGTTCTTATACTTTTGTATTTACTGCACTATTCTTACTGTTATTGAAATCCCAATTGAGAAATATACCAAGATCATAAATTACATAAACTGGGCGTGGTATTGGACATGGATTACATTATTTCTCACTTTTTTGTTAACGAGATTGTATATTCTATGGTTTTTAAAAGGTATTTCAAAGGAAATAGACTAATTTTTCCCTTAGTACATATCCAAAAATGTATTTTTGAATAAAAGGGACGATCCTTGGACTCCCTGTAAAAGGAAGATAAGATTCACCCCTTTTCGTTTTGGTTGCTTGCCTTATTTCTATAAAAACAAGCATATGACTAGTCCCTTGCTTTCCCATGATACATATAATCGTAGTACAAACATCTTATAGTAAAGGGGAAGTCGATGAATGAATATTAACGCAAATGGTCAGATGGTTAGACTTGGAAAGCATGGGGGTCTGTTGTTAGGAATAAATTCAGATTTTCTAACTTTATATTCTGAAGCAGAAGGAATCATCTATTACAGTATGCTGCATGTAAAATACTTTACGGAGCATGTAAAACCCGAAAATCATCCTGCCATTACGCTGCCAGAAGGAGTAACATATGACCCAGATTTCACCCTTGAATCGTTGACGGAAGAAACACCATATCCTTGGGTAAGAATCAGTCTTGGAGGCCCTGAAAAAGTAGAAGGTATTTTAGAAAGTCTTGATGATGATTTTCTAACATTAATTTTCCATGAAGAAATCATTCGGGTTGCAAGATATCATATTAAAACAATCGGCATTGGTGAAAAGCCAAAAGAGGAAAAAGCTGAGGGCAGCGAGGAACATAAAGAGGCTAAGTCCGATAAAGGTGAAGAGAAAAAACAGGAAAAAGGTGAAGGAAAAAAAGGAGATAAAAAAGAATCAGGAAACGACAATACTAAAAAAGCAGACAAGGGTAAGAAGAATGATAAAGGGGAAAAAACGGGCGAGAAGGATAAAAAGGGTAAGAAGTGAGCCCCGCTTATATTGCGGATAAGTAAAATCGTAGTAATGAAAGGTGTATAAAGAGACTTTTTTAATCTATGCAGGAATTGATTGGAGGTGGGGGAATGGATTATAAACACCTGATTGGTGAAACCATCACATTAGAGCTATCCGGCAATTTAGAGATAACAGGGGTATTGGTTGATATTAGCAACGATTTAATGGTCGTGTTTGATTCTAAAGATTATCTTTATATACCAAGAATTCATATTCATCATTTCAAACGTGAAGATGACAGTGATAAACAAATTTTTCCAGCTGATATTGAATACAAACAAGATGAAGGAATTTCGTTAAGAAAAACGTTAGTGAATGCGAATGGATTATTTTCAGAAATTCTTTTGATGAAACATAATCCAATTTATGGATATGTAGTCAGTGTTATGAACGATTATTTATTGTTTTACTCTCCTGTTTACAAACACATCTATATTTCGTTAAACCATATTAAATGGTTAATTCCTTTGCCATTTAATCAAATTCCGTATGGCATTGATATTGAAAAAGTACCATTTAACCCCTCAAATATACCATTATCCCGGACATTTGAAGAACAAATTGAAAAATTTGTTGGTAAAATTGCGGTGTTTGATTTAGGGAACAAACCTCATAAAACAGGTTTGATTAAGAAAATTTCGGATCATACCATTGAGTTGATAACAGCTCGTTCAGAAATGTACTATTTAAATCTCAGACATATCAACTCGTTTCATTCTTAAAGTGGAGAGGCGTTTGCGGGCTGCCTGAAAAGGAAGCACACGAACGCCTTTTTTAAATTTATTTTTCAACTTATATGGGGTGTTATTGATGATAAAAATCTTTAGGGATTGGACCGAATACTCTTCTATGGTAAAGCAATGGATTTTTTGCTTTATCAACTTTCAAATCTATTACCTCTCCGATTAATACGGTATGATCCCCAGCCTCTACAGCTTTATATGTTTGACATTCAAATACACCAAGAGTGCCTTCAAGTATCGGAAGTCCGTTACTAGAAAGATTCCAGCTGCATTTGCTGAACCGGTCCACGTTTTTTCTGGCAAACGTTTGACAAAGTTCTGCCTGATTTTCTGCTAAAACATGGACAGCAAATTTTCCGCCTTTTGTAAAAGCCTTAATGGAGGATACTCCATGATCAATCGACCAAAGAAGCAGTAAGGGGTCAAGGGATACGGAAGCAAATGAATTAACAGTTAGACCAACCGGCGTTCCATCTTGAGTCTTTGTGGTGACAATGGTCACTCCTGTAGGGTAATTTCCCATGACTTGTTTAAACAAATCCTGTCTTTCTTCTTTATTCATGCTTTGTCTCTCCTTTTTAAACCCCATTTTAGGGTTTTTTTAGTTTAGCAGACGCAGAGAAATTTATAAATTATGGAATAATTCCTAAGCGGTTCAGGGTGCTAAAATAGGACTTCCATTTTCGTCCATCCAAACCTTTCCAGAAAAAACTTGACAGAATGTTTCATAAAAGTTAACATTAATAACATAAAAATTTAAATGACTTCTATAAATGTAGATTTGCTTTAGCATAAAGTTAATTTAATTGACTAGATGAAAAAGTAAAATCTATAGATTAGAATAATGCAATAATTATAATAATTATATCTCAGGTAGACTTATTAAAGAACCATAAATTGGCTAGTTAATAGTAAACCGACATTTTTCATAGAGTAATGGTTTTATTTGGAACCATTGCTCCTTGAGAATGTCGGTTTTTTTGTTTCTAAAAATCAAATGAAAGAGTAAAGAAAGGAAAATTCCAAAATGAAAAAGAATCTTATTTTCGGAGTTTTGGCAGTTTCCGACCATTCAGTTCATAGGGGGGAAGCATGATGTTCAGTTTCCTGCCAGCTATATTTTTTATCATACTTACTATTTCACTAATAAGTTCAATAATGCTGTTAAGCCGGAAAGTTCCGCAGCAATTTATTCCATTTCATACTGGTATCATAACAATTCCTCCATTAATTGCTCTGATAGCTCTTTTTACGAATCATGAGAGTATGAATTATGGTCCTTTTCGTTTCGATTCCTTATCATGGCTGCTGGCGGCTTTTGTTCTGACAATCGGATTGATTGTACAGCGTTATTCTATCCATTATTTACTTGGTGATTACTGCTATCGAAAATATTTCACATTATTGACATTCACTACCACAGCGGATGCGTTGGCCTGGATAAGTGATGATTTGCGCCTGCTTTTAATGTGCTGGGGAGCTGCACTTCTAGGGTTAACCATGCTGATACGATTGAAAAAAGAATGGAAGATTGCCAAGAATGCTTCAAGTGTGTCCGGACGGATGTTTGCTCTCGGATGGGCAGCCTTACTGACTGCTGTTGTATGGATTGCACAGGCTGCGGGTCACTGGAAATTGTCTCTCGTTCTTAGTGAAAATGGCCTTGCCCAATTGGATTCATGGGAGAAAACCTGTATTAACCTTCTTCTAGTTTTAGCTGTTGTTATTCCAGCTGCACAATTTCCGTTCCAAAGATGGCTGCTTGATTCAGTAGTTGCGCCAACACCTATTTCTGCAGTCATGCATGCGGGAATTGTCAATGCCGGCGGGATCATATTAACTCGTTTTGCCCCGCTTTTTAGCGGTGATATAGCACAGATAGTTCTCCTTATTTTATGCAGTATTTCGGTTTTGATTGGTACTGGAATCATGCTTGTACACGTTGACTATAAGCGGCAGCTGGTAGGCTCAACCATTGCCCAAATGGGATTTATGCTGATTCAATGTGCATTGGGTGCCTATATGGCTGCCATCATTCATGCTGTTTTGCATGGCTTGTTTAAAGCAACCCTATTCTTACAGTCTGGTTCCGCATTACAGCATAATCATTCAGTTAGTCATGCATCAGAAAAACCATCTTTATTATGGACGATAGCTGGAGGGATTTTAGGTCTTGGTTTTGGAATTATCTTCTGGCTAACTTCACCGGGGGATGCTTATCAATGGATTAGTGCTCTTATTCTAGGCTGGTCGATCATATTAGCATGGTCCCAGCTCGTCGGTTCTGGATATGGACGAATCGGGCGAATTACGGGAATTGTCTTTTTTGCGGGTGCGGCATTGGTATACAGCCTTATCCATCATATGTTTGGTAAGCTGCTTAATCAGGCTGTTCAAACTGGAACACAGCCGCCGGGACCTGCTGTTATCATTTTATTCATCTTTTTACTAATAGGCAGTGCAGCATGGCTCTTAGCAGCACGGAAACGTTCCTCATCAGCTTTAGCTGTTATCTATCTATGGCTGGTACGTCTAGGTGAACCTAAAAAAGAGTTGGTGGAAAGTCATCCAACCTATCTTTCACAATTATTATCTAAGGGGGGGCATTTGCATTGAGTACTGCGTTAACCTTATCCAAACCAAACCATTTGGAAAGTGAAATAACTTATCAGGACCTCGATATACGAGAATTAACTGCATCGGCAAGCAACGTGATTGTACCGCTTGGCCCAATCAATACGTTTGCAGCCCGCCACCCTTGGGCAGGATTGGAGAACAAAACATTTGAGCAGGCAGCGCGGCAGTTCCAGGATATAGGTGATGTCGAATTATTCCCAAATGACACCATTTTAAAATCTGCAAGTAATCATGGAGAAATTAATCAGGATTACCTTGAGTCGGTACTCATTCGTTGGCTTGATTCACAGTCTTTGGGAATGTCCCGAGAGGCTGCAGAGCGGTTCTGCAGGGGAGCGTTAAAACTGAATCAGCCGCACAATAAACAGCTTCCAATTTCACAGGTAAAAAATCTAGTCAAAAAACTAAATCAATTTAAATATCAAATACCAAAAAAGCATTCGGTTTTAACTTATAGCCATCGCTTGGAAAAAATGGGCCAAAACAGTGTCGCAGCAGAGCTTAATCAACAGTTGATTAAATGGTGTAAGCTATATTTAGATGAAACACAGGCTGTCTGGTCCATGCCAAATCGTGAAAAAGGCTTCTATTGTGCGTGGCGGAATTTAGCCCAGCATGACCCTTCCTTGACGAAGTCTATCCGGAAACAGTTAAAAGATTTACATTTAGAGGCGGAAGAGGCTTTAAAAGAAGCAATAGCAGGACTTGAAATCCCAATTTCAGATATCAAAGGATATCTAGAGGCACATTTACTTGCATTGCCAGGATGGGCAGGAATGATGCTTTGGCGTTCGCAGCAGAACCCTGACGATCAATCATTATTAATGGAATATCTGGCAGTCCGAATTTCTTTGGAACAACTTTTAATAAAGCCATATCTTCCATTACCAGAACAAAAGCAGGAAGATTATGTGCTGTTAGAACCATTAATAGAGGCTTGGTTTAAGTGGGGGGATATGCCAATCAAAGCGTGGGCACAATTATCCGCTTCAGAAATTAAAGCGCGATTGATTCTAGCTTATCGGTTTGATCAGATTAACCGCCGCAAGCTTTGGCTTGAGGCATGGGAAAAGACTTACGAAGATGAGTTGAAAAAACTAATCACAACAGAACACTCTTCTAAAAAAATAATTGACAAACAAGCTGTGGCACAATTTTCTTTTTGCATTGATGTTCGTTCCGAGCCGTTTCGCCGAAAACTTGAAAAAGCAGGTCCGTTTGAAACCTTTGGAACGGCAGGCTTTTTCGGACTGCCGATTGAAACGTGTGAACTAGGCAGTCATCACAAACATGAATCTTTACCTGTTATGTTTAGACCACAATATATGATCAAAGAGACGGCATCAGAAAATGAATTGACAGAATATAAACAGCGCAAACAGGCAGTAAATTCACTCGGCTCAACATTTCAAACACTTAAACATAACCTGCTGGCAAGCCTTGCTCTGCCGGAAGTCAGCGGGCCGTGGCTTAGTCTGCAAACACTTGGCCGTACCTTTATTCCAAGGAAAACAGGCACAGCCATTCGAAAAATGCGTGATTCATGGCAGAAAAGGCCTGAGGCTGAGTTAACACTTGATCATACTCACAACATGGAAACAAAGCTTCCAGTTGGATTTTCTGAAGATGAAAAAGTACAATTTGCTCTGCAGGCATTAAAAACTATGGGACTAACTGAGGGCTTTGCACCTTTAGTGGTGATTTGCGGTCACGGGAGCCATAGCACGAATAATCCTTATGCCTCTGCTTTAGATTGCGGTGCTTGCGGAGGGGCATCAAGCGGCTTTAATGCACGGGTTTTGGCTGCTTTGTGTAATCTTCCTGAAGTAAGGCAAGCTCTTGCTAAGGAGAAAATTGTCATTCCGGATGAAACGATTTTTGCAGCAGCAGAGCATGTCACAACACTTGATGAATTACGTTGGCTATATGTTCCGGAGCTTTCAAAAGCAGCGAAACATGCATTTGAACAAGTCAATTCTGTATTGCCAAGAGTTAGTCAAGAAGCAAATGCGGAGCGATTGGTTAAATTGCCAAGTGTCGATGCTGTGGGTAAAGAGGCAAAAGCAGAAGCTGAGCGGCTCGCGGAGGACTGGAGTGAGGTCCGTCCTGAATGGGGACTTGCGCGAAATGCTTCGTTTATCATTGGCAGCAGAGCACTGACTGAAAAATGTGATTTAGAGGGAAGAGCGTTTCTTCAAAACTACGATTGGAGAAAAGACCGAAATGGTGCCTTGCTGGCTAAAATTATCGCAGGCCCGGCAACGGTTGCCCAGTGGATTAACCTGCAATACTATGCTTCCACTGTTGCACCACATTATTATGGAAGCGGCAATAAGGCAACGCAGACTGTCACTTCAGGTATCGGAGTCATGCAGGGAAATGCCAGCGACTTATTAACAGGTCTTCCTTGGCAGTCGGTTATGTCTTCCGATGGAGAGGCTTATCATTCACCATTAAGATTGCTGGTCGTCATTCAAGCGCCAAATGAATATATCGAACGACTGCTCAGTCAGGACCGTGATTTTCGCCAAAAACTTAAAAATGGCTGGCTCCGTCTGGCATCCATTGATCCGAAAGGAAACTGGAAAAGCTGGTCCTAAATGCTTTCTAGAATAATAAATAAAAATTTTGGAGATAGTGGAATGAAGTGAAAATTGGGAAAGGGGTTTGTTATGGATAAATCCAAAGGAACCGTTGAATCTGAAATCAGCAAGGCTTTAACACATTGGGAGAAAAGTTATCTTGGACGCGGTTCAGTCTCCGTTAAATCAGATATCCTAAGAGACATGATTATTGTTCTATTGCAAGGTATTTTAACTCGTGCAGAATATTCATTATGTCAGGATAAAGAGGGACTGCTATCGGTTAAGGAACATCGAAATAGTTTGGTTGAAACCGGAATAGAGGATTTAAAGCAAATTATTTTATCCATAACAGGTCTGGAAGTCATTAGTTTTCACACTGATATTAGTACCCGAACAGGAGAAAGAATGATGGTCTTTAAGCTATCCGAAGATTTGCAGCAAAAATGGGAGGAAAGCTGATGAAAGATGTTCAAAAGAAAATTTTATTTACTGTCGGTCAAGAACAAAAGGTCGATCCTTTATTGAAGCAGCTTCCAGCTGTTGATCCCAAAAATACCATTCTTATTCAAAGCTATGGGCCGGTGACATCGCCGTTTGGTGATAAGATGAGGGATATCATTACTGCCGTTTATCAGGAAAAAGTAGATGAAATAATTGTTGCCACTGTCAAAGATGAACATAAAAATACATCAGATATTATGGAAGCAATAGTTAAAAATAAAGAATTAAAGGATAGAATCCAAACCGTAGAGTACCTTTTTAAAAATTGTGCACCCGAATTTCCTGAAGGAAACCTAAGTGAATGGCTGGCGGGATGTTCAGCAGAAAAAAGAGAAAGCAGTATTGACGTTATTCGTCATCATCCATTGCTGCCTTCCAATGTAAAAGTGACACTAATAGAACTGAATCAAGTAATTTATTAAAGAACAGCGGAAGCTAATTTTCCGCTGTTTTTTACGTTTTCCAACAAGGTTGTAGTATTTTATTATGATTTAGTAAAATTTTCTAGTAAAATATCTTTAAGGCACTAAATATTTAAATTATTAAATTATTGAAAAAGCAAAGCAGCAAAAGATTTTCAGAGAGGAGCTCTTTTCATGAAATATGAAGAAGCAGAGAATGTAGATTCAAACAGCGACAGTCATTTAAGCCAGTTAGCATCTGTAGGACAAATTGCAGCAGGAATTGCACATGAAGTAAAAAACCCATTGACTGCAGTAAAAGGTTTTCTGCAGCTGCTTCAACAGGAAGAAAAACACGAATATATTAATATTGCCCAAACTGAATTAGATCACGCTCTATCAACATTAAATAATCTTTTACAGGTCTCAAAACCTGACTTGGAAGATGAACCGTCTCAAACCATCTATGTATCGGTAGAATTGGAATCCGTTTTAAATCTTTTTCAAGATAAATTGTATGATATAGAGGTCATCACAGATTTTAAAAATACAAATATCGGAATCTATGGGAAAAAGAATCAATTTAAAAAGGCCTTTTTCAATCTGATTAAAAATGCGATAGAATCAATGAATGGAAAAGGTACTTTGACGATTACACATGAAACCATTGATGGGGAAGTGGTTGTAAAAATTAAGGATACAGGGGTAGGAATTCCCGAGGACAAGCTTTCATTATTAGGGACTCCTTTCTTTTCGACTAAGGCAGACGGAACAGGAATGGGGCTGACACAGGTTTTTTCAGTCATTTATCAGCATGGCGGAAATATTGCCGTTGAAAGCAGTGAAGAATATGGCACAACCTTCACGATAAAAATGGTACAGCAAAGTCAATTGATCCAAAGAGGAGTGAATAAGTTGTCACTGCATTATGAAGAAGGTTATTCCATTAAAGATTTCATTTTCGAGAATCGGCATGCATTTGAACACAGATTATTAGATGAAGCAATCAATGTGAAAGATAAAATTGAGGAAATACATAAAATCGGGAATATTAATTTATTAGAAAATGCACATAAACTAGTTTTATATGTTGTTAATGAACAAGCTCATGAATTAATTTTATTTGCAAAACAGGAAGGAATAGCATGGGCAAAATATTCTTTGACACTTGCCTTTAAATTGGAATGGGTGCAGGCTATAAGAAGAACACTATGGGATTTTCTGTATAACTATGATTTATTAAGCAAAGTAGAGATTGACAAGGAAGCATTTTATGCCATGGAAAAGAACATAAATGAGCAGATTGATCAGTTTCTTACATATTTTTTTATCAGTTATTCGAAGTATAAGGATGAATTGCTTGATAGGGAAAGGAAGCTTGTTGAAAATCTTTCCGTCCCAATTATTCCAATTAATCCTCAAATCTGTATTTTACCGCTCATTGGCCGGCTGGACCAGCAGCGAATTATCCCGATTCAAAATAAGGTGCTTGATGAAATTGAAACAAACCATATTCAAACATTAATCATGGATCTTTCTGGTATTGCCTATATGGAAGTGGAGGCAACGGATAATTTTATAAAAATCATTGATGGGATTTCCATGATGGGATGTAAAACGATTCTGACGGGTTTACGTGCTGAAATGGTGAAAAGTTTGATTGCTTCAGGTATTAGTTCAAATTCTCAAATAGAATATAAAGGAACTCTCAAACAGGCATTAAATGATGTGTTTTTAATGAATGAACTGTCAATATAACTCAATAGATTGAATTAAAAGCTGTGTGGATTCTCCTAATCCCGCAGCTTTTTATTATGAATTTAGTCACTTGAGATGGCGATAGCGTCCAAAGCATTATCCACCGGCTTTGCAGGTACGGGGCTCGTTTATTGAAATGGCAAATTCACAAATTTGTCATTTTTGATTTTTGGGCATTTTTTTCACTTAAAAACCTATTTTACAAAAATAAAAACTCGCTTTTTTAAGTTAAAAACAGTGATAACAAGGCATTTTCAGGAGGTTGGAAAATATTCACCCCAAAGCTAAAAGTAAAAATCTGTCTTTTTTAGTGCTGAAAGTCAATTTGAAATTGTGATTCAGTTCACTTCTTTGAGAATGGTTCCTAATTATTATATAGGTAAGAACTAATTAAGGGGGTTGAAACCTGATGAGCTCAACAAAAGTTCACAACCACAAACAAACAGGTGGAGAAAAAGAAACACCAAGAACGGGAACATGGATTTCCCTGGGCGTGGTTGCAGCAGTTATTCTTTTTACGTATTTAGTGTTATTTGGATTATATATGGGAAGAGTTTAGGGGGGATACAGAATGAAGATGCATAAAGATGAAAAAATCTGGCTGGCATTGAGCTTCAGTATCATGATGATTTTCATGTTAATTACAGGCTATCAAGCTGTTGCGGAAGGAATGGAACCACCAAGTAACACTGATTACATTGACCCACAAAAAGTCGACCAAACAGCGCCGTTTGATAAGCCGGGGATTAAGCAGATTGGTGATAAAGAATATGAAGTTGTCATGACAATGCAAGTATTTAGCTTTAATCCTGGAAACATTGAAGTTCCCGCTGGATCAACTGTACATTTTATCTTAACTTCAAAAGATGTTGTCCACGGTTTTGAAATTGCCGAAACCAATGCTAACGCAATGGTAATGCCAGGCTATATCCAAAAGGTTACTCAGAAGTTTGATAAACCGGGAAGTTATTTAGTGCTATGTAATGAATATTGCGGTGCAGGCCACCAAATGATGAGCACAACTATTACAGTTAAGTAAAGGGGGGAAAGGCTAATGGAAACAGCAATCAATCAAACATTTAATACAAAGGTTAATAATTTACTAGGTGTTAATAAAGAAGACGCAAAAATTTCAAAAACATATTTATTTGTATCATTTGTGATATTGTTAATTGGTGGATTTTTAGGTTTAGCACAAGGTTTAAACCGTGCAGGTCTTTTGGAATTGCCATCGTGGTTAAACTATTATCAAATTCTTACAATGCACGGTGTGTTCATGCTTCTTGCATTTACTACTTTCTTTACATTCGGGTATCTCTATGCAGGTCTTTCTCATGAACTGGGAGGTCTTCTTCCAAAGGTCAGAAAGATTGTCTGGACTGCGTTTGCAGCCAAGATTATTGGTGCAGTATTGGTTGTTATTCCAATCCTGATGAATGAAGCATCAGTAATGTACACATTTTATCCGCCTTTAAAGGCACACCCAATGTTTTATATCGGTTTGGTATTTTTCGCAGTAGGTATGTGGCTATGCAACATCGGAGGATTTATCCAAGTAGCAAATTGGCGGAAAAATAACAAAGGTAAGCATGTTCCAATCTTTTCTTACTTTGCGACTGGTATTAATATCCTAATGTTTTTTGCACTTATTCCTGTAGCAATCGAAGTTCTAACGCTTATTCCTTGGTCTATTGGCTGGACTAAGACCGTTAATGTTATGGTTTCTCGTACGTTATTCTGGGCATTTGGACATACGCTCGTTAATATCTGGTATTTAACAGCCACTTCTGCATGGTATGTCATTGCTCCGAAATTAATTGGCGGCAAACGTTGGAGTGATACATTAACCCGCGTTGTTATTATTGCCTTGGTCATTATGAATATTACTGGTGGATTTCACCACCAAATCATTGACCCTGGTATTTCTCTTCCAGTTAAAATGATGCACGTATTTATGAGTTTAGCAATTGGTTTCCCATCATTAATGACAGCATTTGCAATGTTTGCTGTATTTGAAAAAACAGCAAGAAAGCAAGGAGGAAAAGGACTTATCGGCTGGTATAAGAAAATGCCATGGGGCGATGTCCGCTTCTTAGCACTATTTATCAGTATGGCTTCCTTTATTCCAGCAGGTGCCGGTGGTATCGCGCAAACAACCAACCAATTGGACACAGTTGTGCATAATACGATGTGGATTGTCGGCCACTTCCACTTAACACTTGGTGTGACGGTCGCATTGGCATTCTTTGGTATTAGTTATTGGTTAGTTCCATATATTTCAGGACGTGTTCTAACACCAAAAATCAATAAATTAGGTGTCATCCAAACTTGGATCTGGACAATTGGCATGATCTTTATGTCAGGTTCCATGCATACAGTAGGGTTATTCGGATCACCACGCAGAACTTCTTATACAACATATGGCGATCATGCAACTGCATTAAGCTGGGACCCATATATGATGGCATTAGCTATCGGGGGAACATTGTTAATCATTGGTGTAATCCTTCAAGTGTATGCTGTGATCAACATGATGTTCTTTGCACCAAAAGGGGAAACAGAATTTCCAATTGCGGATGTCGAAGAAAATGCTTCTCCAACTCCTTACTGGACAGAGCGCTGGGGTATCTGGATTATCGTTATGCTAATCGTTGTAGCAATGGCATATGTCATTCCATTATCAGAATTTATTCTTAACGGACCTCCAGGATCTCCAGGATTTAAAACTTGGTAAAAAGAAATACAGAAACGCCCTGGTCAGCGGCTTATGGCGTGAACTGGAAATGAATTTTTAAAAAAGAGATAGCTCGATAGATAGGGCTGTCTCTTTATGCTAAATTAAGCAGGAAGTGATCATAATGATCAAGAAAAATTGGCAAACCACATTAGCTGGCATCATCGTAATTATATTTGGTTTTAGTCTATTCTTTTTTGGAACAGATGGATTTACTGCCTATACCGCAGAGAAGGCAAGAGTGAACAAATTAATGCATGATCGACCGAAATTTCCAAATGTCAACTTTGAAGACAGCAAAGGTCGGGAATATTCGATTTCTGAATTTGAAAATAAATATGTATTCGTTACATTTTTATATACATCCTGTACAACGGTTTGCCCGCAGCTTGAAATGAATATGTTACAAGTTTATAAAAAAATACCAAAAAAATACTTGGGTAAAGATATAACCTTCTTAAGTATTAGTTTTGATCCGGAGCGGGATACGCCTGAGACATTGGAAAAATATCGAACTTATTTTCATAGTGATGGGGAAACTTGGAGAATGGCTAGAATTCCAAATCATAAGGAATTGGATACTTTACTGAAGGCATTTGGGGTTATTGTCATTCCTGATAAAAATGGAACGTTTGCCCATAATTCAGCTTTTTACCTAGTGAATAAAAAGGGTACATTAGTGGATGTTTTAGATTATAAGAAACCTGACGAAGCAGCTAAAACAGTTATCAATATTCTTAAACAGGAAGAAGGGGAGTAATCATGACGCAATTACTAGTAGGTTTATTTATGATTATTTTCCTGGCTCTTCCGCCGGTTGCGAAGATAATGGAATCCGTCATGATTATCCATATGCACATGCAAATGCCAATGCTTATTATTGCTGGATTTCTAATAGCGAAGTTTTTTCAAGAACGTTATCCCGGCTTTTTTGAAAAATGGAATCGAAACGGCCTGCCTGGTATTATGTTATTTATCATCATCGTTTCCTTTTGGACTTTACCGAGAACAATGGATGAAGCATTAAATGAAGCAGGAATGGAAATCTTTAAATTTATCAGTTTACCATTATTAGCCGGAATTCCCCTAAGGGATAGCTGGAAACGACTAGGAAAGATTGGCAGGAACGTTGTTATCATTCTCTTTACCATTTTGTTTTTTGTTATGGGGTGGTTATATGTTGATGCACCTGTACAGCTGTGTAATAATTACCTCGTTATCGATCAAATCATCCTTGGCTGGGGATTCCTAACAACCGCCATATGTTTTGTGATTTATCTAGGGTATATTTTGTTTGTGGATCCATCTAAATATGAATAGTGATATTAAAAAGGCAGCGCAGGGCTGCCTTTTTTCGTGGGTTGATAGTTGAGTGAAAAAATTATGGTTTTGAATGGATTAAATTTTTGTGGTATGGATAGTTACGAAAATAATCAGATTTCGGGCACATAATTTTGAGGAAAAAGCAGAGGGCGAGGACTATAAAGGTCCCATAGAACGCGAATACAAGGAAAGAGCAGAGAACCTCACACTAAGAGAGGTTCATAGAGTGCGGACAAAAGAAAAAAGGCTGCCTCCATGCACTAAAAAATTATTATGCTGTGTTTCAAAGTCATAAGCAACTTAAATCCTGACGCGAATTACAGCGAATTTCATTTTTTAACAGAATTATACGTTTCGAGAGCAAATTCCTTGTATGGTGTAGGCGGCATCTCCTCAAAATGTTTAACAGCCGTTTTTGCCTCCCGCAATGCTCTTTCTTGATTACCAAGCCCAGCGTGGCAAAGTGCTTTATACGAATCTTTTATATAAAACAAGGATAAATCATATGGATGATGAGCATAGTCAGGGATTTCCACTTCCTCCAGACAAACGAGAGCTTCATACAGCCTGCCTAAACCAAATAATGATTTTCCTTTTTCTAGAAGGAACCAAGCCCTGTAGTCTTCATCTGTTTTCGAATCGGATAAATATTTATCGATTATGCCAAGGGCCTCGTGGTATTTTTCCTCCTCTGAATTAAGTGACAAGGCTTGAAAAAGATCATAAAAAATAAGGGATTGCTCATCCTCGGTAAAATCGCCGTATTGCTTTAATTTTAATAAATAGTGCTGCTGCTGTTCCTTATCTTTTGTCATTAAGCCATGTGCTGCAGCAAGCCTGTATAAATCATCAATCCGATAAAAAATTCGATGCTCTTTTGAAAATTGAATTGCATTTTTCATTACAGCCGCCGCCGCCTCCGAATCACCGATAGCGAAATGGAGGATAGCTTCATGATAATCCAAGTCAACCCTTGTCATAGGGTCAATAAAATGGTGTTTGGCCTCCAATTGTTTTCGTTCCTGTAAAAAGATACTTAAAGATCCTGAATAGTCATGTTGAATAAATTTTACCATTGACCAGAAGATTCCAATACCAGCCCGTTTAGATGTCAGATTCATGTCATCATACAGATTAGCCGCTTTTTTGGATAATTCCTGCCATCCGTCCTGCTTTTCCTGATAAAGACTTCGGCAGTAAATCTCTAATAAACGTGCAGATTCATATCCTTGTGAAAGGCTTTTAATATAGGGCTCAATCAGCGCAATTAGTTGTTCAAATTTGTTTGGTACTTCCGCTTTATTTAGATTAAAAATTTTTTCTGCCTCATCCAGCAATGCCCGCAGTTTCTGAGAACTGATATCCTCAAGGAGTTCGCTTACTTCCACCCCCAATCTCCCGGCGATATAAGATAAGCTTTCTATTGATGGATTCGCCTTATTATTTTCGATTAAGCTGAGCATTCCCTTAGTCAGCTCGTCACCAGCAAGAGCTTCAAGTGTCATCTTTTTTCTTTTTCGTATTTCTCGAATTCGTTCACCTAACATTAAAATATTTCACTCCTAGACTAATTTATCAATTGGTTTAATTATATTAAACTTTAGCTTGAAAAGGAAGAGGATGCCATGATATAATTTGTTTAATAAAATTAAACATTTAGAGGCGGGGGTTTAATTGAAAAATTCATTAAAGGTAAAAAAGGCCACATATCATCTTTGGACGTTAACAGTTAGCAAAATGATTTCTACTTTTGGTGCACAGGTTTATGCATTTGCGATTAGTTTTTATATTTTGCAGGCAACAGGTTCTGCAGCAAGTTTTGCAGCTAATTTAATCTGCAATATATTACCGCGGACCATTGCAGCACCGTTTGCAGGGTACATTGTGGATAATTATTCGCGGAAGAAGATTGTTATTTTTTCACAAATTGCTTCATCCTTGGCAATTGCCGGACTGCTCATTGTTAGTTTTAAAACGGGCTTGTCTTTATCCGCTATTTACACTACCTCATGCATCTTATCCCTAACATCCATTTTTTCCGGTGTCGCTTTTTCCTCTTCTATTACAGGTCTTGTTGATCAGGACCGGATTCAAAAAGCCATGTCTTTAAATCAAATGTCCATTTCCTTTGCATCTATTGGAAGCCCAGCAATTGGGGGACTGTTGTATGGAACAGTATCAATGTCAACGTTTCTCTTTGTATACATGGCAGCATCAAGTATAGCGGTAATTTTAGAATCTACCATGAATTTTAATCTGTTTACCAGCAAGAATACAGAAGATGATGAAAAAGAACCAATCTGGGAAAGTATGAAATCTGGGATTGATTATATCAAAACACAATCACTATTGATGATTGTCCTATGGATTGCCTTGCTAATTAACTTTTTTTTTGGTGCCTATCAGGTTGGTTATTCATTTATTCTGATTGAAAAATTAAAAATGACATCTCAGCAATTTGGCTTGACAGAAGGGGCTTTTGCTGCCGGAATGTTATTGTTGTCGATATATTACACGGTTCGGAAAGAAGTAAGATATCCATTACTAGTGTCAAAATGGGGGATTCTAGGTATGGGGGTTATTATGATGGCCATTTCGATGCCATTAATGCTGAAGTTTCCTCATCACATAATATTTGCCTATTATATGGTGCTTCAGCTGGGGCTGGGAGCAATGGACATGACGACCAATACGCCAATCATGGTTATTTTGCAAAAACAAATTGATGACCGTTTTAAGGGAAGGGTATTTTCAATATTGGAAACAATGGCAATGGCATTGATGCCGATTGGAATGGTGTTATTTGGTTTCTTGTACGATGTTTTTCCAGCACAATGGACTATTATTGTCTCTTCTTTGCTGTTTATCGGTGTTATTCTTGTCCTTGCAAGACCTTCAGTCATTCGAAGAATTCATCCAGAACTGAGCTCAAAAAAGGGTGTTAAAGTGAAAAAAGTTCCTTCAAGTGTTTAATTTTGACGTAAGATTATCTTTATAATAGAGATAAGCGATATAGAAGGGGCGGATGTACAATGTTTGCAGCAGGTCAGAAGGAAATGCAGCAAATGGACCAGTATACAATGAATAAAATAGGGCTGCCCGGAGTCGTTTTAATGGAAAACGCCGGGGCGGCTGTTGTTGAAGAAATTTTAAGATGCGCTTCATGTGAAAGTCCGAAAGTAGTGGTACTCGCGGGGGGAGGAAATAATGGCGGAGATGGTTTTGTCATTGCCCGCAGGCTGTTTGATTTGGGCCTCAAACCATCGCTGTGTTTATTGGCAAGTCCAGCACGGCTTAAAGGGGATGCGAAAATTCAATTTAATGTATATGTTAATCGAAAACTGCCGATTTTTTACTTTCAAGAAAATACTATCAAAGACCTTCGAAATGTATTAGACCGAGCAGATATTATTGTCGATGCAATTTTAGGAACAGGTGTCAATGGTCCGGTTAGACCGCCTTTTGATTCTGTCATTTCGATGGTAAATGAGTACCACGGAGAAAAATTAATAATTTCTGTTGATATTCCTTCTGGGGTAAGCAGTGATAACGGTAAAGTGGCTGGGGCTGCGATTAAGGCTGATAAAACCATATCGTTTGTTTTCCCGAAAAAAGGATTTTTCCTGCAGGATGGTCCCAAGCATATAGGAGAGTGGAAGGCAGTTGATATTTCTGTCCCCCCTTCCATTGCAGCGGATTTGGAATTTGATTTGCCAAAGGTGATTACGGAAAGTTTAGCGAAAAAATGTATACCTGTCAGGCCTCAGCAGGGACATAAGGGGACGTTTGGCCATGTGCTTGTCGTTGGCGGATCGCTGCATTTTGTGGGAGCGCCGATTTTTACAGCAAAAGCAGTGTTAAAGTCTGGGGCAGGCCTTGTCACATTAGCGGTCCCGAAAAATATCTATCCTATGGCTGCTGCACAGAATCCGGAATCCCTGTTTTTACCATTGCCAGAGGCGGATGGCCACTTTGCAGAAGCAGGACTGGAAGAACTAGCAGGAAGGTTGTCACAGTTTGACAGTATCGCTATTGGACCTGGGATGGGCCGGTTTTCCGGCGGTGAAAAATGGCTTGGAACCTTGTTTGGTTTATTGGAAAATCAGTCCGTGGTGGTGGATGCAGATGCCCTTTATTTACTGCGTAATGAGCTGGATAGGATCAGGCAGTATAAAGGAGATGTCATTTTTACTCCGCACCCTGGAGAAATGGCTAGGTTATTAAATTGTACAGTGAAAGAGGTGGAAGAGAACAGGTTAGATGCTGCCCAAAAATTTGCCAGGGAAAATTCCGTTTATTTGCTGTTAAAAGGACATCGTTCAGTGATTGCTGGTCCTCTAGGTGAGGTTTATATTAATCCATACGGTCATGATGCCTTAGGGAAAGGTGGAAGCGGCGATGTACTGACAGGTTTGATTACCTCTTTTTTAGCTCAAGGGGCAGGAGTTTTGGACGCTATAGTGGCAGCTAGTTATCTCCATGCAAAGGCTGGGGAGGAGAAAGCCAAAACTTTATCCCATTATGGGGTAACACCGCTTGATATTATTGATGGGGTGCGGGAACAGTTGAATTTAATTGGATAATGGAGGGGCGTAGCCGTTTGGGCTGCTCCTTTTTATGAGGACAGAAATAGTTTTCAGTTTCTGCGCAGAGTTCTCATAATCACTTCATGAGGAGAAAAGGGGTTTCTAGTTCCCGCGCAGAGTCCTCATAACTGCTTCATGAGGACAAAAAAGGATTCTAGTTCCCGCCTAGGGTCCCCATAACCGTTTCATGAGGACAGGGAAGGACGCAGAGTTCTCATAAACATCCCATGAGAACAAGAAAGGGCTCAAGCCCACACCAAAAGTCCCCAAAAATAAGAACATTTCCGGACCCGGATTCCTTTTAAGTTAATTATTAACCGCCGTATCCTTTACCACGTATTGATTCCGTGCAGCTCCAACACCTGCAATTGTCATGAGGACAACCACAACGCACAAAATAACCAGCGGTATGATCCAGGAATGTGTTTGGTCAAATAAAAAGCCGATGAGGCTTGGTCCAATAGCCGCGAGCAAGTAGCCAATGGATTGTGACATCCCGGATAAATCAGCTGCCTGCTTGGCACTTGTTGTACGCAGGCCAATCATGGTAAGTGCAAGACTAATGCTTGCCCCCTGGGCAACTCCGATGAAAACAATGGATAAAACAATCATCCAATAAGCCGAGGCGGCAATTAGTCCTAAAGTTCCGGTTAAGTAGCAGGCTCCGATTACCAGAACTAGGCCTTTCTGATTTTGAAACCGTCCAGCCAGCACCGGTGCGAAAAAAGTTGCCGGCAAACCGACGATCTGCATCAAGGACAGCATCCATCCGGCTGCGGATAAACTCATCCCGCTGCTTTCAACTATTTCTGGTATCCACGCAATGGTAGAATAGAAGGAAAAAGATTGCAGACCCATGAAAAAAGTCACCTGCCATGCGATAGAGGAACTCCATAATGCTTTAAAAGAAGAGTGGCCGCCCTGAGAAGCGGTTCTTTTGCTCATTTTCCCCCGAAGCTGCGGCACCCAAATAAAGATAGTAATCAAGGTGAGGATTCCCCAAAAAGCAAGTGCTTTTTGCCAGCCTAGTCCTAACCCTTGAGCAAGAGGAATACTGATTCCTGATCCAAGTGCTGCAAATGCATTCATGGATGTGGTATAGATACTGGTCAAAATCCCGACTTTATCAGGGAATTTTGATTTAACAATGCCTGGAAGCAAGACATTCCCGATGGCAATCCCAATACCGACTAATAAGGTGCCTAGAAAAAGAGCGGTAATCATTCCTGTTGATCGAAGGACGATTCCGATTAATAAAACAATTAATCCAAGCAAAATTGTCCGTTCATTACTTAAAGTCTGGCCGATTTTTGGTGCCAGAATAGAAAAAACGGCAAAGGAAAGCAAGGGAAGTGTTGTAATAAAGCCTGCTGTTCCATTGGATATACTTAAATCCTCACGCATTAAACCAATAATAGGACCAATTGATGTAATCGCCGGCCGCAGGTTAAAGGCAATAAAAATGATTCCGATGATTAAAAAAATGTGGTACATCTTTTGATTTTCATTTTCGTTCATCTGTTACCCCCAAATTTGGCCAAAAAAGTCCAGTTTATTAAACTATTATAACTATTATTATGTAGAAAATTCCAATTAAAGAGTCCAAAGGCAGGAAAATGGATCCATTTGCTAAAAGTGATATAATAGTAGATATAATTCTAATTCATATATAACCAGCTGATGCCTTATACTGAAATGTTTTTTTATAGGAGATGAAGGAACATGGGGTTAATTAGAAATGGGATTAGTATTATGCATTTTGATGAAACATATTATGCACAATCAAAACTATTAAACTACAAACATGAAGACCTTGATTTTCGTCACATTCAACATGTTAATTTATTTTGCGAAGAAGATTCATTAACTATTTTAAAACGGTATTTGAAAAAAAGAGCCCAGATGGGAATTACCTTTATTGGCAGCGGAAACTTTCATTATATGACGTATTTAATGTTAAAAGAAATAACTAAGCCGTTCACCCTCGTATTATTTGACAACCATCCAGACCTTGGGATGGGTGAGGTGCAAGGTGAGAGTTTGCTTTCATGTGGTTCATGGGTCGCTTATGCCCTGAATGACATCCCTTTATTACAGCAAGTTGTCATCATTGGACCAACTACGATTTCAAAGCATCCTATTCAGCATCGAAAAGTGACCATTTTTCCGCTTGACGAACGACATCATTATTCATTAAAATCAATTTTATCCACTATTCATACTCAAAATATTTATATCAGTATCGATAAAGACGTGTTGAATACGGCTGAAGTAGAAACCAACTGGGATCAAGGTATGATGAAACTTGATACACTAACCCACTACTTGGAAATGCTTATCAAGAGCAAACAAGTAGAAGGGATAGACATTTGCGGTGAGGAACATATTTCTCCAGTTGACATGGTTCTGCCTGATTATCAAGCCATGATTCATAAAAATGAACACGCAAACCTTGAAATATTGCAAACTTGTCTAAAAGCAGCACAACAAAAAACAATAGGCGCATAGAAACTCTGGATCCAATCTCAGAGTTTTTTTTTTGAATACGAACAATCCAAAAGTTCATATTTCTTCCATAAAATTGTTTCAATTCTGTAAATGTTCCCCGAAATTCACGATGTCCTTTTATGATAATGTCAAGATAAGGAAATGGATTTTAATCGGAGGGAGTCATACAGTATGGGAGCACGTTTATATGAACTGAATACCGGACCGAATATCCTGAAGGAAAAAGAATTAGTGAAACAAATGATTGAACTCTATTGTCATAAGGAACATCACCACGAACAATTATGTAACGAATGTCAGGAATTAAGAAATTATTGTTTATTGAAACTCTCATTTTGCCGCTTTGGTGAGAATAAACCGACATGCTCCAACTGCAAGGTTTATTGCTTCAGTCCTATCTACCGTCAGAAAATGGATACGATTATCAGATACCTTGGGCCATGGCTTCTCGTATATCATCCAATATTTATTTTTAAATATGTGTTAAATAAATAAGGAGCGAAGTACCAAAGATTCTATCAGCTGTACAGCACAATAGGATTTCTGGTACTTTATTATTTGATATTCACAAATAATTTACATACAACTTCAGTTATGGATTTCGGTTATAAAGGATGATCAACAAAACTAATATGACCATATCAAGTTTTGAGTAAAAGGCAAAATTAAGCAGACCAGAATTTAAGTAGGGCAGTTTTGTAATCAAGATGGCAGCAATCATAATAGCTATTAACGGAACAGTTGCTGTTTTGACAGATTTATTTACTAAAATAAAAATACCACAGCCAATTTCTAAAATAATGACAAGCTTTAGCATCATATTGGGATAAGGAAGACCAAAACTAAGAAAATGATTAGCAGTCTCCGTATTCAAGAGCTTCATTAGCCCGGAAATAATAAAAACATAGGCAACCACATATCGAATAAGTTTCATCGTTGAAAAAGATATACTCATTGTCCAGCCTCCTTTTTGTTCAACTGTATGCAGGAGGGAGGACAAACAATACCAAAAGAAGACTTATTTTAAATGGCATTTTTAGAATAGGATGTTTCGTCTTAAAGAATACTTTGAATAGGATGTTAGATGGGAAGAGGTGTTCTTTTATGAAAAAGACGACGAGAGTTTTTTGGGTTGCACTTGTAGTTTCGATTCTGTTCATTATTTGGGGAGTCGTTCCGAAAGATGTTCTCCCAAATGGAAATTTACAGCATGTGACGAATGTGATTCAAACTTCTATTATTGAAAAGTTTGGCTGGTTTTATCTTCTCTCAGCAACAGGATTTCTTGTGTTTTCTCTGACCATGATTTTTACCAGGTACGGAAATATTAAACTGGGCAAGGATAAGGACGAGCCTGAATTTGGCATCTTAACATGGTTTGCCATGCTGTTTAGCGCAGGAATGGGTATAGGTCTTGTGTTTTGGGGTGTGGCAGAGCCATTATCACATTACTATGATCCTCCAGCGGGAAAGGGACAAACAACAGAGGCGGCCAAACTAGCGGTGCGCTACTCGTTTTTTCATTGGGGCCTGCATCCATGGGGAATATATGCGGTTATCGGCCTAATCCTTGCGTATTTTAATTTTAGAAGAGATACACCTGGGGTCGTCAGCCAAATATTAAAACCAATATTCGGTGACCGGGTAAATGGTCCGCTTGGAGTATTGTTTGATTTTATTGCCATTTTTGCAACAGTTTTCGGAGTTGCCACATCATTAGGATTTGGTGCGACGCAGATCAGTGGTGGTGTATCCTACCTGTTTCCGGCAATTCATAATACTTTTACAACCCAGCTTATCATTATAATCATTGTGACGTTTTTTTACATGTTATCAGCATCTACAGGTTTAGAGAAAGGAATTGCATTTCTTAGTAATGCTAATATCCTTTTAGCCATCTTATTAATGCTGTTCCTGCTTTTTGCAGGGCCAACCAATTTTATTATGGATTTATTTACAACAACACTTGGGGGTTATTTACAAAATTTAGTTTCGATGAGCTTTAGGCTGAGTCCTTTCGAACAAAATACGTGGGTGCAGGATTGGACGATTTTTTACTGGGCGTGGTGGATTGCATGGGCGCCATTTGTAGGCACCTTTATTGCAAGGGTGTCAAAAGGAAGAACAATCAGGGAATTTATTATAGGAGTATTATTGGTTCCGACATTGTTTGGTGCTTTATGGTTTTCTGTATTCGGAGGTTCAGCCGTATGGCTGGAATTTTTTAAGCATGCGGGAATTAATGAGATTGTGAATAACCGAGGACAGGAAATTGCCCTTTTTACGGTGCTTTCTCAATTTCCACTTGGAACAATCATGTCTTATATTGCTATCTTTTTAATCGGAACGTTCTTTATTACCTCAGCTGACTCCGCCACATTTGTGTTGGGAATGCAATCAACTGGGGGAAGCTTAAACCCGCCAAATCGTGTAAAGCTGACATGGGGAGTTATTCAATCTGCATCTGCTGCTGTATTATTATGGGCAGGCGGTTTGGAAGCACTGCAAACGGCCTCCATTATCGCAGCATTCCCTTTCACCATTATCATGATTCTGATGATTTTTTCCTTAGTAAAATCACTGAAAGTGGAGAAGAAAGTATTCCGTGAAAAATTGATTAGACGAATTAAAGAAGCAACAGAAGAGTAATGAAGATACATCCAGTGGTGTCTGACAACGGTGTCAGGCACCCATTTTTATTTAACTGTAAATTCATGATTGACCTTAACGCAGCGTAAAGGTGTATCGTAAAATTACGAGGAGGTGACAAGTTGGAGTATACCGTGCAGAAGCTGGCAAGTTTGGCGGGAATCAGTGCAAGAACTTTAAGATATTACGATGAAATTGGCATGCTTAAGCCTGCTAGAATAAATTCATCAGGTTACCGAATTTATGGCCGGAAAGAAGTGGATCTGCTGCAGCAAATTCTCTTCTACCGCGAACTTGGATTAGCTTTAGATGATATTAAAATAATCGTAAAAAACCCTGCATTTGATGCCTCCCAAGCACTAAGAGAACATAGACAAAAGCTCCTCGAACAAAGGGAACAATTAAATAGACTAATCGAGAATGTCGAAAAAACAATCGCACATTCAGAAGGGAGATTCGAAATGTCGGATAAAGAAAAATTTGAAGGCTTTAAAAAGAAAATGATCGATGAAAACGAGAAAGAGTACGGTAAGGAAATTCGTCAGAAATATGGAGGGGATACAGTAAATCAATCAAATGCCAAACTTCAAAACATGACGGAGCAACAATACGATGAAGTCACAGCCTTGGCTGAACAAATAACAAAAACTCTTGCAGAAGCGATGAAAACAGGTGACCCGGCTGGAGAACTTGCACAAAAGGCAGCTAATCTGCACAAACAGTGGCTTAAGTTTTACTGGCAGAAATATAGTAAGGAAGCCCATGCTGGCCTGGCACAAATGTATGTGGATGATGAAAGATTCAAAGCCTACTATGATAAAGAACAGCCTGGAACTGCTGAGTTTTTAAGAGATGCCATTCTTCATTATACAGGAATAAAGCCTTGATGATCCTGGCACCTGACCCCACGGCGGAACTGTACCCGCTATGGTGTTAGGTGTCTTTTTGAATTTATATCCATTTTTAAGTTTTTTTAGGGTACATAGTATGTTATAATTACCGTAATATTTAGTATATTATGATATTTTTGATAAATAAAAAATGAATAGGCAGGTGGAAATATGAGTATTGAACCTATTCTGCAAATAAAGGATTTAAAGGTATCTTTTCAATCTGGGAAGAAGTTCCTGCCAGCAGTTGATGGAATAAACTTTGACTTAAGAGAAGGGGAAATTCTCGGGATTGTAGGGGAATCTGGGAGTGGTAAAAGTGTTACATCCCTCGCAGCCATGGGGTTAATTCCTTCCCCACCCGGAAGAATTGAGGAGGGGGAGATCATTTTTGATGGAAAAAACCTCAAAGATCTCCCTGAAAAAGAGTGGCGGAAAATACGAGGCAATCAAATTTCAATGATTTTTCAAGAACCAATGACATCTCTTAATCCATTGTTTACCATTGGCAATCAATTAGTGGAGGCTATCCGATTACATACGACAGTTTCAAAAGCAAATGCGAAAAAACAAAGCATTGAATTATTAAAACTGGTGGGGATTCCGAGGGCAGAGGGGATTTTAAAAGAATATCCCCATCAGCTCTCCGGAGGTATGCGTCAAAGGGTCATGATTGCGATGGCTATGGCCTGTCATCCGCGGGTACTGATAGCGGACGAGCCGACTACAGCTCTTGATGTCACTATTCAGGCGCAAATTCTGGCGTTAATGAAGGATTTAAATCAAAAAACCAACACTTCCATTATTCTTATTACCCATGATTTAGGGGTTGTCGCTGAAATCTGTGAACGGATCATCGTAATGTATGCAGGGCAAGTGGTCGAACAAGGAGATGTTCGAACCATCTTAAAAAATCCACAGCATCCTTATACAAAGGGATTATTGAAATCGGTTCCAAATCTAAAAAGCAAGAAAGAACGCCTTTACAGCATACCTGGAACTGTTCCCACACCAGGATCTGTTCCCAAGGGCTGCCGTTTTGCTGCAAGATGTACCGAAGTATTTGAAAAATGCCAAAACGAGACACCAGATTTATATAAATTAGAAAACGAAGGACATGAAGTGCGCTGTTTCCTACATACATTGAAGGGGAGGAGAGACGAACATGCCGGAGTTACTTCTTGAGGTAAAGGGACTAAAAAAATATTTTTCGATAAACGGCGGTATTTTAGGAAGAAAACAGGGGGAAGTGAAGGCAGTAGATGATATTTCTTTTTCCGTAAATAAGGGTGAAACATTAGGGATTGTCGGGGAATCCGGTTGTGGTAAATCAACAACCGGGCGCCTTCTTATGCGGTTGATTGAAGCAAGTGACGGATCCATTGTTTTTGAGGATAAAGAAATTACCAAAATGTCTAAATCAGAGTTGCGAAAGGTGCGCCGTGATATTCAAATGGTATTTCAAGATCCATATGCATCGCTTAATCCAAGGCATTCTATCGAACAAATTTTAGAAGAGCCATTAATTGTCCACGGAATCGGAACGAAAGAGGAGCGGCGAAAGCAGGTAAAAGAAATGCTGGAGGTGGTTGGGTTAAGCAGTTACCATGCAAAAAGATACCCCCATCAATTCAGCGGCGGCCAGCGTCAGAGAATCGGAATTGCACGAGCTCTAATGACAAAGCCGAAGCTGATTATTGCGGATGAACCGGTTTCTGCACTTGATGTGTCCATCCAGGCACAGGTGCTTAATCTGATGAAGGATATCCAGACAGAATTCCAGCTCACCTATATATTTATTGCTCATGATTTAGGGGTAGTCCGCCATATCAGCGACCGGGTAGGCGTGATGTATTTAGGAAGATTAATAGAATTGTCAGAAGGAGAAGAGCTGTATGACAACCCGCTGCATCCTTATACGAAAGCATTGCTTTCGGCGGTGCCGATTCCTGACCCGGATGTGAAAAAGGAAACCATTTTAATCCAGGGAGACCTTCCAAGTCCGTCTAATCCTCCTTCGGGCTGTGCTTTTCATACAAGATGCAGCGAGTGCATGGACATTTGTAAAACGACAAGACCAAAGGAACGTGTTGTAAATGGTCATTATGTTGCCTGTCATTTATATAAAGAGTGATGGGCCGCATTTATGATAGAAAAATAAAACTTTAGGGGGTAAGAAAACTACATGAAGAAAAGGACGTTAAATATGCTGCTGATAGCATTATTAGCCATCAGTATGTTTTTAGTTGGCTGCAGCAGTGAAACAAGTAACGAGGCAGGCGAGAAAAAGAAACCTCAAGAAGGAGGTGCTCCTGCAAAGGATACGCTTGTTTATGGCCGCGGCGGTGACTCTGTTTCACTAGATCCAATTACCACAACGGAGGGGGAAACCTTCAAGGTAACTATTAATATTTTTGAAACCTTATTAAATTATGGAGAACAGGATACAACCATTCACCCCGGACTTGCCGAAAAATGGGAAGTTTCCGATGATGGGTTAACGTATACGTTCCATCTTCGTCAAGGGGTAAAATTCCATGACGGCACCGATTTCAATGCAGATGCTGTGATCTACAACTTTAACCGCTGGATGAACGGGGATGCAGAGAAATTCCCTTACTACACTATGTTTGGCGGCTTTAAGAAGGATGAAGGGCACGTCATTAAAGACATTAAAGCCCTTGATGACCATACGGTACAATTTATTTTAAAAAGACCGCAGGCTCCATTTTTGAAAAACCTGGCTATGTCTATGTTTGGAATTGCAAGCCCCGCAGCACTTGAAAAATATGGTGATGACTTCAGAAGCCACCCGGTTGGAACAGGTCCATTCAAATTTGTCGAGTGGAAGCCAAATGACCGTATTGTGATTGAAAAGAACCCAGACTACTGGGATAAAAATCTTCCGAAGCTGAACAAAATTATTTTCCGCGTGATTCCGGAAAATACAGCGCGTCTTAATGCTCTTGCAAACGGCGAAATCGATGTAATGGATGGATTAAATAATTCTGATGAAGCCACTGTTTTAGCAAACGATAAGCTGCAAATCATCGAACGTCCATCTATGAACATCGGCTATATTGGTTTAACAACTACTCGTAAGCCATTGGATAATAAGCTGGTTCGCCAGGCGATTAACCATGCAATTGATAAGAAAACGATTATCGATGCGTTCTATGGTGGTAAAGCGCTCCCGGCAAAAAACCCAATGCCTCCTTCTATTGAAGGGTATAACGACGCCATTGAAGATTATCCGTTTGATTTAGAAAAAGCAAAGGCCTTGTTGAAAGAAGCAGGATATGAAAAAGGATTCGAAATTGACCTATGGGCAATGCCTGTAGCACGGCCATACATGCCGGAAGCTCAAAAGGTTGCTGAGGTTATTCAAGAAAGCTTAAGTAAAATTAATATTAAAGCAAATATCAAATCAGTGGACTGGGCCACTTATCTGGAAAAAGCAAATAAAGGTGAGTTTGACATGTTTATGCTTGGCTGGACAGGTGATAACGGAGACCCTGACAACTTTATTTACACATTGTTAGACAAAGACAGCATTGGCAGCAATAACTATGCACAATACAGCAATGACGAGCTTCACAAAATTTTAATTGAGGCCCAAACTGTTGCTGATCAAGAAAAGCGTAATGAGTTGTATAAGAAAGCACAAGAAATTGTACATGAGGATGCCCCATGGGTGCCGCTTGTTCACTCCACACCGCTTTTAGCGGCATCAAAAGACGTGGCAAACTATCTGCCGCATCCTACCGGTTCTGAGTGCTTAAGCAAAGTCGAATTTAAATAAGCAGCAATAAAAGGGGGAGGTTTCTTGCCTCCCTTTTTGGTAACAATTCTATTTGAAAAATGGTTATCCGCGAATTTTTGGTATTTATCCGCGTATTTGAGGAAGATCCGCGGATTGCAGCAGGATATCCGCGAATCATGGCCATTTATCCGCGAATCCAAAAAAGAGTAACTGTTGGAAAGCCTAAAAAGGGGTGAGTATCGTGCTTACGTACACAGTCCGGAGAATTTTTTCATTAATTCCTGTTTTAATCGGCATGACGCTGGTTGTTTTTGCTATCATTCATGCTATTCCAGGGAACCCGGCACAGGTAATTCTTGGACAAAGAGCGACGAAGGAGTCCGTTGCGGAACTGACAAAGCAGTTAGGACTGAATCAGCCATGGTACATACAATATTTTGACTATATAAAAGCATTATTGCATGGAGATTTAGGAATCTCACTTAGGACAAGGGTGCCGATTAATGAGGAAATCTGGCCTTACTTAACGGCAACAATTGAGTTAACATTAGTCGCTATTATTATTGCTGTCATAATCGGGGTGAATGCAGGGATTATTAGTGCTTGGTTCTCGAAATCATGGTTTGATTATGCCGCAATGGTATTTGCGTTAATCGGTGTTTCCATGCCAATTTTCTGGCTCGGTTTAATGGGGCAATGGGTGTTTTCGATTGAATTAGGCTGGCTGCCCACAACTGGAAGAGAGAATGTCAGGGATCCGGTTACAGCGGTAACGAATATTTACTTACTTGATACCCTTTTACAGGGAAGGTTTGATCAATTTACTGTGGTATTAAAGCATTTAATTTTACCAAGTGCTGCACTTGCCACCATCCCCATGGCGATTATTGCCAGAATGACGCGGGCAACGATGCTGGAGGTAATGAAATCTGACTACATTCGTACTGCCAGAGCAAAAGGGTTAAGAATGTTCTGGGTAGTGTATAAACATTCGTTAAAAAATGCCATTATTCCTGTCCTTACCGTTATCGGCCTGCAAACCGGACTGCTTTTAGGTGGAGCAATCTTAACGGAAACAATTTTCGGCTGGCCGGGCATCGGCAGATATTTATATGATGCGATTGGTTACCGGGATTATCCCGTTATCCAGTCTGGTATTCTGATCATAGCTGCCATCTTTGTTTTCATTAATTTGGTCGTTGATCTATTATATGTCTTTATTGATCCGCGAATAAAATATACCAAGTAAGGGAGGGGGAGCCCGTGGCAGAACTTGCAAAAAATACAACGGAAATTCAAACGATTGCTGCTGAAGAAAAGTTTGTACCACCATGGAAGGAAGCATGGCGGTCCTTTTATAAAAATCGCTTAGCTGTCATTGGTCTGGCAATTGTCCTGTTTTTTATCATTATTGCTGCCATTGCCCCATGGGTGGCACCGTATGGCTTTAAAGAACAGGTCATGTCTGAAAGGATGCAGGCCCCATCAAGTAAACATTGGTTTGGCACGGACGACTTTGGGCGTGACATTTTTTCAAGGGTATTATATGGAGCAAGAATTTCTTTATGGGTTGGATTTTTCTCAGTACTAGGTTCCGTTGCGGCTGGGACATTCCTTGGTATTATTGCCGGGTACTACGGGCGCTGGGTAGATACAATCATTTCACGGATTTTCGATATCATGCTGGCATTTCCAAGTATTCTATTAGCCATTGCGGTGGTCGCTATTCTTGGTCCATCACTGCAAAATGCTTTGATTGCGATTGCAGTCATCAATATACCCAACTTTGGAAGACTCGTTCGTTCAAAAGTATTGAGTGTCAAGCAAGAAGAATACATTATGTCAGCCAGGGCTATTGGAATGAAGGATTCCCGGATCCTGTTTAGGCATATATTACCAAACAGTATTTCTCCGGTAATAGTTCAGGCAACCTTAGCAATTGCTACGGCCATTATTGAAGCGGCTGCTCTCGGATTCCTTGGAATGGGCGCACAGCCGCCGACACCGGAATGGGGAAAAATGCTCGCTGATTCAAAGAATTATATTACCAATGCCCCTTGGACACTATTTTTCCCTGGGATGGCAATCATGTTGACAGTACTTGGTTTTAATTTAATGGGAGACGGGCTGCGGGATGTGCTGGACCCGAAGATGAAGAATTAGATGGAAAGACCTCAATTGGGGTCTTTTTTGTATTTGTTTCTTTGAAGAAATGCATTTTTCCTAAAAATTGTTCATGAGCACTTGTGAAGTGGATTGGAAGGAAAAATTGTCCTCATAAAGTGTTCACGAAAACTCGTGAAGGGAGAGAGTATCCCGATAAAACGTTCATGAGAACTTGAACAAGTGCAAGAAGGGGAAATGAATCTTAAGAATATTTATGTAGGAGAAAGTTGTTCTTGTAAAAAAATATTTTTGTCATACATATTCAGAAGATTTATAATAGGCTCAAGATTGTTCGTTTGGTTGTGGAGGGAATGTAAGTGACAAAAGATGAAAAAAGCATCATATTAATCGGCTTCATGGGAGTCGGGAAGACAACAGTCTCCAAGCTGCTCGCCCAAAAATTGAATCGTCCGTTCATTGATATAGATGAAGAAATCGAAAAAGAATTCAATATGCCGGTACCGGAGATTTTTCAAAAGTTCGGTGAAAAAATATTTAGAGACAGGGAAAGAGAATTAATTATCAGCCTGGCTGAATCTAAGCAAAAAATCATATCGGTCGGTGGAGGGGCATTTCTTCAAGAAGATATTAAAAAAGTTTGCTTATCCACGTGCACGGTCATTTATTTAAATATCTCTTTTGAAAACTGGAAGGACAGGATCAGCCTGATCATTGACAACCGTCCGGTTCTTCATGGAAAAACAATAGTAGAAATGGAAGAACTGTTTTATAACCGGCAGGCAATTTACAAGGATCATCATTTGAATATTTCAGTAGATAACAAGAATCCGGAAGACATCGTAAATGAAATTTTATTTAGGCTGGAATAGAATACATGAAACCAATAGTTAAAGTCAGGGAAGTTGTTACCGGCGAGAGTACCCGGTTAGCAGGCAGTACATTGGTTCAGCCATGATAGTCATTTCAGCATCTGTCCAGGACCCGCCCAGTATCTGAACTAAGAAGAACATTAAATCTTTTATTATCATCATTCAAATGAGCCAATCTAACACTGGTAGGAACAGCTGTTGGATTGGCTCCTTTTTATTTTTTAACATGAATAAGGGACAACAAAATTATGTAATCGCTTACAAATTTAAATTGAATAAATATTGATGAATACTGAAAAATTAATATTTTTTGTATTGAATAATTATATATTTAACTGTATAATAATTCATTATTAAAGCAATGTTTGGGAGTGAAAAAATTGAGAGCTGCAATAATCGGTGGAACAGGATATGGGTCAATCGAATTGATTAGACTGATACATCAGCACCCATATTTAGAGGTTGGTACGGTTGTATCCAACTCACAGGCGGGAAACAATTTCAGTGACAGCTATCCTCATTTGTCAGAAGTCATAGAACAGCCATTAGAAAAATTTGATGCGGAAAGTATCGCAAAAAATAATGAAGTTGTATTCTTGGCAACTCCATCGGGGGTAAGCAGCAATCTGGTTCCCCAATTAATGGAAACGGGGATTAAATGTATTGACTTATCCGGGGATTTCCGGTTAAGGTCCGCAGAACAATATGAAACATGGTATAAGAAAAGGCCGGCAAGCCATGAATATATAAAACAAGCAGTCTATGGATTAAGTGAGATTTACCCGGAAAAAGTTAAAACAGCATCCTTGCTATCCAATCCAGGCTGCTATCCAACAGCCGCAACCCTTGGGCTGTTACCTATCTTAAAAACGAACTTAGCAGATAAGGAATCTATCATTATAGATGCTAAGTCAGGTGTTACCGGAGCAGGAAGGGGTCTTTCATTAACCTCTCACTATGCAGAAATCAATGAAAACATAAAAGCTTATAAACTAGGTGCACATCAGCACATACCGGAAATTGAGCAAGTACTTTCAGATGAAAGCGGCAGCCCAATCACCGTGACCTTTATGACCCATCTGGCACCAATGAACAGAGGGATTATGTGTACGATGTATCTAAAATTAAACCAAAAAATACCTACAAAAGAAGTTGTAGAATTATACAACGAATTTTATAAAAATAAACCATTTGTCAGAATCAGACCAGTTGGAGTTGTTCCTTCAACGAAAGAAGTGCAGGGAAGCAATTATTGTGATATCGGACTTCACGCGGACGAGAGGACAAACCGGCTGACGGTAGTTTCCGTGATTGACAATTTGGTTAAAGGTGCTGCCGGGCAGGCCATTCAAAATGCGAATTTAATGTTTGGCTGGGACGAACAAAGCGGTCTTAATCAATTACCAATCTATCCATAAAACAATTAAAAATGAACGGACAAAAAGGGAGATTAAAGGGGGAACCAACATTGGCACAGGCAACAACAAGCAAAGAGATTGTTATTTTAGAAGAAGAAAGCGTCACATTACCGAAAGGATTTAAAGCAGGCGGCTTACATTGCGGTTTAAAAAGAAAACGCCTTGACCTGGGCTATATTGTTTCTGAGGTTCCAGCAGCTGCTGCGGGAGTATACACAACAAACGCATTTCAAGCAGCACCGCTTGTAGTCACTCAAGAAAGTATGGCAAAAGAAAATAAAATTCAGGCGCTGATTGTGAATTCAGCAAACGCCAATGCTTGTACAGGTGAACAGGGAATAAAGGACGCCTATGAAATGCAAAGTCAATTCGCTTCTGAACTTGGCATTCAAAATCATTTGGTCGCAGTTACCTCTACCGGGGTTATTGGCGAAGTGCTGCCAATGGAAAAAATTACAACGGGAATCAAACAAATTTTAAATAAAGAGCATGAAGATGTGAAAAACTTCCTTCAAGCAATCTTGACAACCGATTTAGTGGTGAAACATATCGGAGTTCAAATGACGATTGACGGGAAAACCGTCAGCATCGGAGGAGCATCTAAAGGTTCTGGGATGATTCATCCAAATATGGCAACAATGCTGGGATTTGTTACATCAGATGCAAATATCGCTCACGAAGATCTATCAAATGCCCTGAAGGAAATTACAAATCAAACATTCAATATGATCACAGTGGATGGTGATACAAGTACGAATGACATGGTTGTAGTAATGGCAAACGGTATGGCCGGTAATGACCAGTTAACAAAAGATCATCCAGATTGGGAAGTTTTTAAAGCAGGTTTGAAGATTGTATGTGAATCTCTTGCGAAAAAGATTGCCCGAGACGGTGAAGGGGCAACTAAATTAGTAGAAGTAAAAGTAGATGGTGCTTTCAGTCAAAATGCAGCAAGAGCCATCGGAAAATCAATCATTTCCTCTAATCTAGTGAAAACGGCTATTTATGGAACGGATGCCAACTGGGGACGAATTGTAACAGCCATCGGCTACAGCGGCGTACCGATTGAACCAATGGCGATAAAGGTATCATTAGGCACTATTCCGGTATTTGAAAATGGATTGCCAGCCCCATTCAATGAGGATGAAGCAAAAAAATATCTGGAACAAGATACGGTTCAAATTTTTGTGGATTTAAATCAAGGTGAATTTAGTGCCACTGCCTGGGGATGCGATTTAACCTATGATTATGTAAAAATAAACGCATCCTACCGCACATGAGGGAGGCACATCAATGAAATATCTAGTCATTAAATGCGGCGGGAGCGTATTGGAGAACCTTCCAAGATCATTTTATGAAGATGTCATTTCCCTTCATGAAACAGGAGAATGGACACCGATTATTGTCCATGGCGGAGGACCATTAATCAACCAATTATTAAAAAATTTACATGTGGAAACAACCTTTGTGGACGGTTTAAGGGTGACGAATCAAGAGGTATTGGATATCGTCGAAATGGTATTAAGCGGGACGGTGAACAAGCAGGTGGTGAGAAACATCATTGAAGCCGGTGGAAATGCCGTTGGAATTAGTGGTGTTGATGGCGGCTTGCTGCAATCCATTCCTACAAAAAATGCAAAAGAGCTTGGATTTGTCGGAGAAGTTGTAGAGGTTAACGTCAAGGTAATTGAAGGAATCATACAGCAGGGATACATACCGGTTATTTCACCGATTGGAATTGATGCAAGCGGACAGCGGTACAACATTAATGGTGATATTGCCGCTTCGGCCACAGCCAAGGCGCTGGGCGCAAATCTTTGTTTCATTAGTGATATACCAGGAATTTTGGTTGAAAAAGATGGAGTAAAAACAACAATAGATAAAGCTTCAAAAGCAATGATTGAAAAGTTGATTGAAAATCACACGATATACGGCGGAATGATTCCAAAAGTTAGGGCAGCGATTGACGGACTTGTCCATAATATCAGTGAAGTGGCTATTATCAATGGCTTTGAAAAAAATAGTCTGCTAGATTATACAAACGGAAAAACAATTGGAACGAAAATTGTTTTAGAAGAGGTGATTGCGTGATGGTGAATAATACTACAGTTTCTCAAATTTCTTCAATAATGGCTACGTACAGCAGATTTCCTGTCACGCCTGTAAAGGGAAAAGGAAGCTATATTTGGGATGATCAAGGAAATCAATTTTTAGATTTTACTTCAGGGATTGCAACCTGCAACCTTGGTCATGTGCCAGACGTTGTAAAAGAAAAATTGGCAGAGCAGCTCGAGAATCTTTGGCACTGCACAAACCTTTATCATATACCAAACCAAGAAAAATTGGCAGGCCTTTTGGCAGCCAACAGCTGCGGCGATAAAGTCTTCTTTTGTAACTCAGGTGCAGAGGCGAACGAAGCAGCGATTAAATTGGCAAGAAGATATGCAAATAAAGTGAAGGGAAGCGAATCTTCAGAAGTCGTAACCTTTTCACAATCATTTCATGGAAGAACATTAGCCACTTTGACAGCAACTGCCCAGGAAAAGATTCAAAAAGGGTTTGCTCCATTAATGCCAGGGTTTAGTTATCTGCCATACAATGATTTTGAGGCTTTGGAAGTCTTAAAAACCAAAAATCCGGCAGCAGTTTTATTGGAACTTGTTCAAGGTGAAGGCGGGGTCATTCCTGCTGACAAAGAATGGGCAGGAAAGCTTGCTCAAGTTTGTAAAGAGAACGGGATCCTGTTAATGGTCGATGAAATTCAAACGGGAATGGGCAGAACAGGAACACTATTTGCTTATCAGCAATTCGGAATTGAACCAGATGTCATCAGTCTTGCAAAAGGACTTGGCTCAGGTTTCCCTATCGGCGCTATCATTGCGAAAGAAGAAGCAGCTAAAGGCTTTGAACCAGGAAGCCATGGCAGCACGTTTGGCGGAAATCCATTAGCAACGGCAGCCGGCATGGCAACGGTAACACATTTAGTTGAGAGCGATGTTTTAAAAAATGCAAACGAAATGGCAGTTTATTTAGATGAACAGTTCGAAAGCTTGAAAGATAAATTTACAGTAATCAAAGAATACCGCGGTAAAGGACTTTTAAAAGGGTTGGTTGTTGAAACAAACGCCTCAGACATTGTCCAAAAGGCGATTGCCCATAACCTGCTTATTTTAACGGCCGGTCCAAATGTGGTTCGTATTTTACCTCCGTTAACTGTTACGAAGGATGAAATTGATGAATTTGTAATCAAGCTGGAAAAAGCATTACAAGGTATAGAGAAAGGGGCGTGAGGATGAATGGAAAAGGGATATCTTACTTTGGAAACGGGAGAAGTTTTTGAAGGTGTTTTAATAGGAGCCGAAAAGGATTCTCTCGGAGAAGTAGTATTCAATACAAGTATGACGGGATACCAGGAAATCATCACGGACCCTTCTTATGCCGGGCAAATTATTACATTTTGTTATCCGATTATCGGGAATTATGGTGTGAATGCTTTAGATGATGAAAGCATTACACCTGCCCTTTCAGGGGTAATCATAAGTGACCTATGTGAAACACCAAGTCATTTTCAGTCCATTCAAAAATTTTCCGAAAAGCTTAAAGCTGCAGGAGTACCTGGGATTGCTGGTGTTGATACCCGATTACTGGTTAAAACCATTCGTGCCCGCGGGACAGTTAAAGGCTTCTTAGGCAAACAAAAAGGGACTGATTTTACAAAACAAACTGAAACCTTTTGGATTGAAAAAGTATCGACGAAGGAGCCGAAATATTATCCAAACAGCGGCCCGCACGTAGTTTTAGTGGATTTCGGATGTAAAAAATCGATTCTTACCGCATTGCTCGCTGAAAATTGTGCGGTAACAGTTGTTCCTTACCATACTACATTTGAAGAAGTGAAAGCCTTAAATCCTGATGGCGTTCTATTCAGCAATGGTCCTGGCGATCCAAAGGCACTTAAACAATGGTTCCCGGAGATTAAGAAAATCAGCCAATACTTCCCGACATTGGGAATTTGCCTGGGACATCAGTTAATTGCCCTGGCCTATGGTGCAGAAACAGAAAAACTGGCATACGGGCACCGCGGCGGAAATCATCCAGTGAAAGAATTAATGACAGGCAAGGTGAAAATTACCGCCCAAAATCACAGTTATGTGGTTAAGGACGAAAGCATTGATAACAAAGTATTTGATGTAACCTACCGAAATGTAAATGACCGCTCCATTGAGGGCTTAAAACATAAACATTATCCTGTTCAAACCGTGCAGTTCCATCCGGAAGCACATCCAGGACCAAGTGATACAGAATATATTTTAAAAGGATTCGTTAACCAGATTGCTTCTTTGGGAGAGACACAATATGCCGTTAAATAAAAGCTTAAAAAAAGTACTAGTGATTGGATCAGGGCCGATTGTAATCGGGCAGGCAGCAGAATTTGACTATGCCGGCACACAGGCATGTATCGCACTGAAAGAAGAAGGTCTTGAAGTTGTTCTTGTGAATAATAATCCGGCAACCATCATGACAGATGAAGCTGTTGCCGATAAGGTTTATATTGAACCGCTAAATGTGAAAACCATTGAAAAAATTATTCAAAAAGAAAAGCCGGATGGTGTAATTGGAACGCTCGGCGGACAGACAGGTTTGAATTTAACAGTTGAACTTTTTGAAAAAAAGATTCTGGAAAAATATAATGTCGAACTTCTAGGAACTTCAGTAGAGTCGATTAAGAACGGAGAAGACCGTGAACGATTCCGTAATTTAATGCTCACAATCGGTGAGCCGATTCCGGAATCATCAATCATTCAAAGCTATGAGGAAGGCGTTCAATTTGTAAAAGAAATAGGCTTCCCAGTCATTATTCGCCCAGCATTTACGCTTGGCGGAGAGGGAGGCGGCTTTGCTTATAATGATGAAGAACTGGAAATGGTTTTGAAAAAGGGACTCGCGGCCAGCCCAATCCATCAGGTACTGGTGGAGAAAAGCATCAAAGGCTGGAAGGAAATCGAATATGAGGTCATGAGGGATGCAAATGATACATGCATCATTGTTTGCAATATGGAAAACATGGATCCAGTCGGTGTCCATACAGGAGACTCCATCGTCACAGCTCCATCGCAAACATTAACAGATGTGCAGTATCAAATGCTCCGTGACGTTTCTATAAAAGTTATTAAAGAACTTAAAATTATTGGCGGCTGTAACATCCAGTTTGCTTTGCATCCTGAATCAAATGAATATTACATTATCGAGGTAAATCCAAGGGTCAGCCGTTCATCAGCACTTGCTTCGAAAGCAACCGGTTATCCGATTGCCAGGATGGCTGCTAAATGTGCTGTTGGTTACCATTTAGACGAAATTGTGAACCCGATTACAGGCAATACTTTTGCATCGTTTGAACCTGCGATTGACTATATTGTCGTAAAACTTCCTCGCTTTCCATTTGACAAGTTCCCTGAAGCAGACAGAACGCTTGGAACGCAGATGAAAGCAACCGGTGAGGTCATGGCGATTGACAGGACATTTGAAGGTGCCCTGAATAAGGCCATCCGTTCAATGGAAATGAATGTTTACGGCCTTTGCCGCACAGCCAACCAAGCATTAACAGAAGATGCCCTTTTTGAATTGCTTGAAAAAGCGAATGATCAAAGGCTTTTTGTCATTGCGGAAGCTTTTAGAAGAGGAATCTCACTTGAAAAAGTGCATCAGTTAACCGAGATTGATTTCTGGTTTTTACACAAAATCAACTCTATTGTTTCATTGGAAACGGAATTGGCTTCTTATGAGTGGGGCAATGTTCCTAACAACTTATTGGTTCAGGCAAAAAAGACAAATATTGCTGATAAATTGTTATCCCAAATGTTTGCTGTTCCTGAAAAAGTGATCAGAAATAAGTGGAAAGAACTTAACATAAAACCAGGTTATAAAATGGTTGATACTTGCTCTGCAGAGTTCGATGCTGTAACACCATATTACTATTCTACCTATCACGGATTTGATGAAGCAGAAACAACCGATACGAAAAAGATTCTGGTTATTGGTTCAGGCCCGATCCGAATCGGCCAAGGCATTGAATTCGATTACTGTTCTGTTCATGCAGCTAAAGCGATTAAGAAAAAAGGGTATCAGGCTGTAGTGATTAATAACAACCCTGAGACGGTAAGTACCGATTATTCTGTAGCAGACCGCTTGTACTTTGAACCGCTGGCTGCTGAAGATGTCCTTCATGTAATCGAAAAAGAGCAGGTTGAAGGTGTTCTGATTCAGTTTGGCGGCCAAACTGCTATCAATCTTGCACGTGATCTTGAGGAAGAGGGAGTCAAGATATTAGGAACAACAGTTGATAATGTGGACCGGCTTGAAGATCGGAAGGAATTTTACCAGCTTCTTGAAGACTTGGAAATTCCTCATATTAAAGGAAAGACAGCGGGGCATGCGGAAGAATTAGTTACTGCAGCGACTGAGCTGGGATATCCAGTTCTTGTGAGACCATCCTATGTAATCGGCGGCCAGGCAATGTTTACAATTTTTTCAGAAGCAGAACTTGCAGACTATATAAAACAACTTGAAACAAATACAAATGAAAAAATGTGGCCGTTACTAGTAGATAAGTATTTACCTGGACTTGAAACCGAGATTGATGTGATCAGTGATGGGGAAAGCATTGTGGTTCCGGGGATTTTCGAACATATCGAAAAAGCCGGGGTTCACTCTGGCGATAGTATTGCCGTATTCCCTCCGATTACAATGTCTCAGGAAATCAAGGATACATTAATAGATTATGCAGGCAGAATTGCCAAAGCAGCACCGGTAATCGGGATGATGAATATTCAATTTGTTATTTACGAAAATAAGGTATTTGTTTTAGAAGTTAATCCGCGTTCCTCCCGGACTGTGCCAATCATCAGTAAAGTAACCGGAATCTCAATGATTGAATTGGCCATCGCTGTGCAGTTAGGTGAATCACTGACTAATCTATGTGAAAAAACAGGACTGCAGCCGGAACCAGCTTATTATTCTGTCAAAGCACCAGTGTTCTCTTCTGGTAAATTAAAAGGAGTTGACCATGTTCTCGGCCCTGAAATGAAGTCTACCGGCGAGGTCCTTGGTATGGGAGTAACGTTCCTTGAAGCACTTGATAAAGCAATGCCTGGTTTAGATGGAAGCCCTGAGGCAGACTATCTGCTATGCTCGATTTCAGACAGAGAAAAAACCTATAGTCTCCCAATTATCAAAGAGCTGGCGAAAGATTATAAGATTGCAGCAACCGATGGAACTGCTGCATTTTTTGAAAATAATGGGATTGACGTTAAAAAAGTTTTAAGCAATGAAAAGGATGTTAATGATCTGTTCCGAAATCAAGTTATAAAAGCAGTAATTAATATACCAAATCAAGGCCGTAATAAAATAAAATTTGGATTCCATATCCGTGAGCAGGCGATTCGCTATAAGGTACCGGTATTTACCCATTTTGATACGGTTCAAGCGATGATTGAAACAAAAAAAGGTTCTTTACCAGATATAAATGTTCGGACAGTAAGCGAATATTACAAAACAGAAGAAAGAGGTGCACTTCATGTCTGAAGCTACTAAATTACAATTAAAACAAAAGGACTTTCTACAGCTTGATGATTTTTCAAGTGAAGAAATTAAATATATGCTTGAAACTGCGCTGGAAATGAAAACACAGCAAAAACAGGGGATTCCACATCCCCATTTGAGCGGGAAGGTGCTGGGGATGATTTTTGAAAAATCATCTACCCGCACCAGAGTTTCGTTTGAAGTAGGCATGCTGCAGCTTGGCGGTCATGCCCTTTTCCTAAGTTCAAGAGATATCCAGATTGGAAGAGGAGAAAGTCTTTCAGATACAGCAAAGGTACTTTCCCGTTATGTGGACGGAATTATGATTCGTACGTTCAGCCATGATTCAGTAGAAGAATTAGCAAAGCATGCAACAGTTCCAGTAATAAATGGACTGACAGACCTGCAGCATCCGACACAAGTTATGGCCGATCTATTGACCATTATTGAACATAAAGGCAAGCTTGCTGGATTAAAAATGTGCTATATCGGGGATGGAAATAATAATATGGCTCATTCATTAATGGAAGGTGCTGTCAAGGCAGGCATGGATATCAGTATTGCCAGCCCTGCAGGATATTTACCAAACGGCAAAATTACAGAAAGAGCAATTGAAGCTGGAAAACAAACAGGTGCCTCAGTCATGATCACGAATGATTCTGTGAAAGCAATCAAAGATGCTGATGTAGTCGTAACGGATGTATGGACCAGCATGGGACAAGAAGAAGAATCGGCAAAGCGTCTTAATGATTTTGCAGGGTATCAGGTAAATGAAGAACTTTGTGCACATGCAAAAGAAGACTATATCTTCTTACATTGTCTGCCGGCACATCGTGGTGAAGAAGTAACAGCAGAGGTGATTGATGGTCCTCATTCCGTTGTATTTGATGAAGCAGAAAACCGCCTGCACGCTCAAAAAGCAATTTTAAAATTATTACTTGCAAAATAGTCTTTCTTTTTTTGAAAAATAATGTATAATAATACTATCAGATGAATTTTAATACAAAGATAGAAAGTAAGGAGCGTTTAAAAATGGCAAAAGAGAAAATTGTATTAGCCTATTCAGGCGGTTTAGATACATCGGTTTCGGTAAAATGGATTCAAGAAAAGTACGGTTATGATGTCATCGCTTTAGGATTGGATGTTGGTGAAGGCAAGGATCTTGAAGCCATTAAAACAAAAGCATTAAATGTTGGGGCAATTAAGGCTTATATCGTGGATGCAAAAGAAATGCTGGCAAAAGATTATATTTTACCAGCTTTAAAGGCTAATTGTTTATATGAAGGAAAATATCCGCTATCTTCAGCTATTTCACGTCCGCTTATTTCAAAATTACTCGTTGATGTAGCGGAAAAGGAAGGTGCAGTAGCAGTAGCACACGGCTGTACTGGAAAAGGAAATGACCAAGTGCGTTTTGAGGTTTCAATCCAAGCGTTAAACCCAGAATTAAAAGTAATTGCTCCTGTTCGTGAATGGGGCATGACACGTGACGAAGAAATTGCTTATGCAGAAAAAAATGGAATTCCGATTCCAATTAATTTAGATAATCCATTTTCTATTGATGCCAACATCTGGGGACGTGCATGTGAAGCAGGCGTTCTTGAAAATCCGTGGGCAGAAGCACCAGAAGCAGCATATGATTGGACCACTCCAATCGAAATGACTCCTGACGAAGCAGAATATATTGAAATTGACTTCGAACAAGGTGTGCCAGTTGCCCTTAACGGTGAAAAGATGCCGCTTGTTCAATTAATTGAGTCATTAAATCTATTAGGCGGTAAACATGGAGTCGGCCGTATCGACCACATCGAAAATAGATTAGTAGGGATTAAATCCCGTGAAGTCTATGAAAACCCAGCTGCCTTAATTTTAATCAATGCTCATAAAGAATTAGAGTTCTTAACATTACCACGTGAAGTAACTCAATTCAAAACACAAGTTGATCAGCAAATGGCCAAAATCGTCTACGAAGGACTTTGGTATTCACCATTAAAAGCAGCACTTGATGCATTTGTTGATGAAACACAAAAAGTAGTTTCGGGCACCATTCGTGTGAAACTTTTCAAAGGCAGTCATACAGTTGTCGGACGTAAATCTGTTCACAGCCTTTACAACGAAGAGCTTGCTACTTATACAAAAGGCGATGCCTTCGATCATAATGCAGCAGTTGGTTTCATTAAACTTTGGGGTCTGCCAACAAAAGTTTATTCAGAAGTAAACAAAAAAAAAGAAGTAGTCACTAAATAATTAGGGATGCCCCCGGAGTTCATTCGGGGGCAATCTACTTAAACGGGATTTTGAAAAACTGCAGATATATTTGGAGAAATGGCAGATAAATCTTGAAAGGCTGCAGATATATTGCTTAAAATGGCAGATATATTTTCAACTCGCAGATAAATTCTTTCAAGTTGCAGATATATCAGGTCTATTCGCAGATAAATTATCCAAACGCGCAGATACATTTCAAAAAACACCAATATGTTAAGGAATTTCACATAATTTAGGGGGAGCAGCAATGTCAAAGCTATGGGGCGGACGTTTTACGAAAGAAACGAATAAACTTGTTGAAGAATTTACTGCATCGATTTCGTTTGACCAAAAACTAGCGAAAGAAGATATCGCCGGAAGCTTAGCACATGTTCAAATGCTTGGCGAATGCGGTATTATTCCAAAAGAAGATGCTCAAACAATCAAACAGGGTCTGCTTAAAATTAAGGAAAAAGTGGCTCGTAATGAGGTTGAATTTTTAGTAGAAGATGAAGACATTCATATGAATATTGAAAAACTCCTGCTGGAAGAAATCGGGCCAGTCGGCGGTAAATTACATACAGGCCGAAGCCGGAACGACCAGGTTGCAACTGATATGCATCTATATTTACGGACGAAAACAACGGAATTAATTAAATTAGTTGAAGATGTTCAAGCATCCATCATCAAACAAGCAAAAGAGAATATTGAAACACTGATTCCAGGATATACCCACTTGCAGCGGGCACAGCCTGTTTCTTTTGCCCATCATTTAATGGCCTATTTCTGGATGTTCGAACGTGACAAAGAAAGATTGTTGGATTCCCTAAAACGAATCAACTGGCTTCCGCTAGGTTCTGGCGCATTAGCTGGGACAACCTTCCCAATAAAGAGGGAAACAGTTGCGCAAAATTTAGGATTTGAAACCATCTATCCAAACAGTATGGATGCGGTCAGTGACCGTGACTTTATCCTTGAGTTTCTCTCAATTGGTTCAATCATCATGACACATATTTCGCGTTTGTCAGAAGAAATGGTCCTTTGGTCAAGCCAGGAGTTCCAATTTATTGAACTGGACGATTCTTTTTGCACAGGCTCAAGCATCATGCCGCAAAAGAAAAACCCAGATGTTCCAGAGCTTCTTCGCGGAAAAACCGGCCGTACGTATGGCAACCTAATCGGTCTTTTAACTGTATTAAAAGGTCTGCCGCTTGCTTACAATAAAGACCTGCAGGAAGACAAAGAAGGTATGTTTGATACGGTGGAAACACTTGAAGGTTCACTCAAGTTATTAGCACCAATGATTGAAACAATGACCGTTAAAAAAGAGGTTATGCGTAAAGCAATCAACAATGACTTTTCAAATGCAACCGATATTGCTGATTATCTTGTAACAAAAGGACTGCCTTTCCGTGAAGCTCATGAGGTAATTGGAAAAATTGTTCTTTATTCCATCCAGTCCAACAAATATTTGCTTGATTTAAGTATGGAAGAATATAAAAGTTTCAGCGAATTATTTGAAAACGATATTTATGAGGTGCTGGCTCCTGAACATGTTGTCGCAGTTCGTTCAAGCTTCGGCGGAACTGCACCAGAGCAGGTGAAGCAGCAGATTAAATTGGCGGAGGAAAAACTGCAGCAATAATTTTGAGTAATGCCCGCGAATTGCGGGCTTTTTTTAGGTGAGAAATGTATTTTTAAACTGCTTTGACTTATGTTTACCTTCGGATAAGGAGCTGCTATAGCTGTCGTCATCTCTGGTTAAATATTTTACTAACCTCTATTATGCAGTTTTACCAAATAAGCCTCAAGAGCCGCTTAAAACGATTGAAAGAATACAGAAAAAGAGGTCATTAAATTATTACGGCTTTTATTCAAGAAACTATTGACAATACAAGTATATTCGGCTAATATTTAGTGTAATTATTGGAAAATTAATAAAGTTTATTATATAACTCTTATCGAGAGCGGCGGAGGGACTAGGCCCTGTGAAGCCCGGCAACCTTCAAGGTAATCCTTGAAAAGGTGCTAATTCCTGCAGATCTTTTTAGATCTGAAAGATAAGGGGAGGAATTTGCGGCCTCTTCTTATGGAAGAGGTTTTTATTTTGATGAAAGGGTCGATGTAGAATGTCTGTCATTAAAGTTGCCATTTTAGGTTTCGGAACAGTTGGAGAAGGGGTTTATCGAACGATACAATCCCATGCTGAAGAATTTATCGCAGTTCTTGGAAAAAAGGTTGAAGTAGCTGCGATCCTTATTAAAAACAAGCAGAAGGAAAGAGGCATTCATGACAACATTCTCCTGACATCAGATTTTGAAGAAATTCTTAAGCTGCCGCAGCTTGATGTTGTAATAGAAGCAATCACCGGCAAGGAAGCTCCATTCATTTATTTGAAAGAAGCAGTTACCAGAGGCTGCCATATTATAACAGCCAATAAAGAAATGTTTGCCTATCATGGAAAAGAATTGCTTGATCTGGCACGTGCAAAGAATGTTTCGGTTGGCTATGAGGCAACAGTTGCCGGAGGAATTCCAGTTATCCAAACACTAAGACAGCTTTTAAAAATCAACCGTGTATCCCAAATCCAAGGGATTTTAAATGGGACTTCAAACTTTATTCTTTCTGAAATGAGGGAAAAGAATCAGTCTTTTGCTGAAAGTCTGCATAAGGCACAGGAAAAAGGATATGCAGAAGCAGATCCGACAAATGATGTGGAAGGCTTTGATGCTTTTTATAAGGCCATGATTCTTAGCAGAATTGCCTTTGGGGAAGAACCAAACTGGGAGGCAGTCGAGCGTCAGGGAATTACTTCAATCACGCGTGAATTAATGGAGGCAGCCGAAAAAATAGGATTAAGATTTAAGCATGTTGCAAGCATCAGCCGCGATGGTGATCAGGTGAATGCCTCAGTAAAACCCGTTTTAGTGGACAGTGAGAATCCATTCTATCATGTGGAAGGCGTTGAAAATGCGGTTAATGTCCATTCGGATATTGTCGGACGGATTACGCTGCAAGGCCCGGGAGCAGGGATGTTTCCAACTGCCTCTGCTATGATTGAGGATTTAGTTTATGTTTGCCAAGGGAAGGCAGGCAGACGTAGAGCTAATCATTCTTCGGCTTGTATTGAATCGGATAAAAAGGAACAAAAGGAGCTTTGGCTGGTTCAAGAACTTGATGGAGAAGTAACCATTCCAGCAATTAAAATGATCGATGAAGTCTCAAAAGGAATCTATTTGGTCGAGTCAGCCAAGGAGGATATGTTACAGTTTGCCTCCCAACATCCGACTGTTTGTTATTTTTCAATTCTGGGTAAAGTAGATTTAACCGTTTTAAATAACGAAAAAGCAATAGTAACTGTTTTATAAAGTGGAATCATTTTATTTATGTGAACTAAAATGAAACTTGAACTTGTTCCTATAGGGCACGTTCATGAGAACAAGAAGCGGTGGAAAACCATCGGACTTGTCCTCATAGGGCATTCATGGGAACAGTAAACAGAAGAAATCCCGCGGACTTTTCCTCATAAAGAGTTCATGAGAACAGTAATCAAAAGAAATTCCCCGAGCTTATCCTTATGAAATGTTCAAGAAACTAAAAGGTAGAAAAACAAACAAAAACGGGTCTCGAAGTAAAAAGCATCCACATGTTCGGATGCTTTTTACTTTATCCAAAATATTATCCACATCTAAAGTCTTATATTATCGGGCGTTTTTCATACTTATGCACAGTATCCACAGTTATTTTGTCACTTATCCACAAATGGTTATGAACATCTAAATATGAAGGTAATCCGCGGTGTGATCAGACTTCTATGGTCTTACTAACAATATCCACATAATCCACAAAAAATAGCTGATATGATAGTTCACACTTTATTCAATTATCTAATAATTATTTGTGAAGAAACTGTGAAAGCCGTTGTTATTTGATATGCAGGGGAGTATATTAAGAGTGTAGAGAAGATGGTGAAATAATTCACAAACTTCTCTAACAGAAACAGCTAGCTGATGAATCTTATCAAAAAAATATGAATCATTTGGAGATGATTGTGATGAGATGGTACAAAACCCCTATCGCAGCAGTTGTTTGGACAGTTTTACGCATTTATTTAGGTGTTCAATGGGTTACAGCTGGTATTGAAAAATTAACAGGCGGTTTCGATGCCGGCGGCTTTCTAAAAGGAGCACTTGCTAATGCAGCTGGTGAACACCCTGCAGTGCAGGCATGGTATGCTGATTTCTTACAACAATTTGCCCTTCCTAACGTTCAAATTTTTAACGTACTAATTCCTTGGGGTGAACTTTTAGTCGGTATTGGATTAATCGTTGGTTTAGCAACCATTCCAGCATTAGTCGCCGGTGCATTTATGAACTTAAACTTTATGTTAGCAGGTACAACCAGCACTAACCCAATTCTTTATACAATTGCCATGATTTTATTATTCGCAGGCACAGGTGCTTATTATTTCGGACTTGACCGATTTGCAGTACCATATGTAAAAGCATTTTTCAAAAAAGATCAGGAAAAAACCGTTACACATTAACTTAGTGAATTCTCTCCCTAAACTTTGAAGCAGGGCTGCATACCCTGCTTCTTTTTTAATGAAAATTTATAAGTTTGGCTTAGTTTCAGACCTAGCCAGTTTTCGTTGCTCCCATGAGTATCATAGAAAGGAGACTGCTTTAACAGCTCAAGGTTAAATAACTCAGTGTTAAAAACCGAACTTTCAGGTCAGAACATTTGCTTGCCAGGGCTGACTGAGGCCCTTCCGTTTTATTCATTATTTCCGTTTTTTTGCACGCTGATTGGCAGCATTCGATCTTGCTTGTGCTTCAAGATCAGCTTGATCCGCCATTTCTTGAGAAAATTCTACATCAATACCATCAGATTTCATGTTCTGCGGCACTTGTGGAAGTGAAGCTTTGTTTTTATCACGTGATCTTTGTCCTCTTGAACGACCCATTACAAAAACCCCTTTCACTTGAAGAGAATGTGAACCGAAAATGGTTCTTTATTAGCATCTACAATTAAACGAGGTTCATGAATGGGAAAACTTTTCAGAGTGATTAAAGCTTCGTATTTCGATCTGTAAACCCGCCTGCGCGGTCAGCCATTTTAAATTCGCGCTGATATAGCACCTCTTGTGTACTGGTTAAAGAATATTTTCCTTTACCCAAATCCTTTTTCTTTTTTCCACCCATCATGCTCAATCCTTTCAACATTATTTGTTAATCGTATTTAAAAAGCAAAAATGGTACTTTATCCCGCCTTAACGGGGAGTATGACCCACCTATAGATTTTGAGTAAAAATGAAGCTAGATGGGAGACTCACTGCCCGTTAAGGCCCGATTGGTTCCACCACCATCAGTGGGGATGTCATACCCCCCCACTGATGGTAGTTTCACTTTATGTACTCAGAACCATTTTTGCCTTTATGAAAAAGAAAGATACGGATTTTGAAAAAAAATATATTTTTTCTCACAGGTTTAGTTAGCGGAATATGGTAAAGTAGTGTTGAGGTGAGCATATGGCTATCATTACGAAAATCACCACGCAGCAGAAAAATCAGGATCGGTATAACATTTTCATGGATTATGGCAAGGGAGAACAATTTGCCTTTAGTGTGGATAGTGATATATTAATCAAGTTTCAATTAAAAAAAGGGATGGAACTTGATGAATTTTCTATTGTAGAAATCGGGTATCAGGATGATATTCGCAAGGCATACAATTTAGCTGTCCAATTTCTTGCAAGAAGAATCCGCTCTGAAAAAGAGATCAGGGATTATCTAAACAAAAAAGAAGTTGAGCATCCTGTCATCCATGAAGTGATTCATAAATTAAAAGGGCAAAAATATATCAATGATGCGGAATTTGCCAAAGCGTTTGTGAGAACCATGGCTAATACCACAGACAAAGGTTCGGATGTCATTAGAATGGAACTGAAGGAAAAAGGCATTGCTGAAGAGATTCAAAATCAGGCATTAGCTGAATACCCAAAAGAACAGCAAATAGAAAAGGCAATAAAGATCGGGGAAAAGTTTTTCAAAAAGCCCTCAAAGGACTCGATAAAAATTCAAAGACAGAAGCTTGAACAGCAGCTGCTTAGAAAAGGATATTCCTTTGAAATGATTCAAATTGCCATACAGGAAACCATAAACGAAGAGGAAGAGGATGAATTAGAAGCTATTAGATACCAGGGAGAAAAAGCTCACCGCAAATTTGCCAAGTATACAGGATTTGAGTTTGAGCAAAAGATGAAACAAGCTTTGTATAGAAAAGGGTTCTCCATTAACCTGATTGAAAAATTCCTATCAGAAATAGAAAAATCATGACAAGGCGTCCTGATTTTTTAATTACCAGAATGGAATTTATATGTTTTCGACTTTGGAGATTGGCTAGCTCAAGCGGCCCTAGCCCCTCGAGGTCAAATAACCATCTGCCATAAAAGTCAAAAAAAGAACTTTTATGGCAGAAGAACTATTGTTAGTCTTTAGGCTGATCGCTAAGAGAAACTAATAAGAATAATCCTTGCAGGAACAAGCTGTTCTTGTTTTCGAAGGCTCTTACGCCGTTCTAATTCTCAATAATAATTTCGTCCTGATCCATTTTATCAATAATCATTTCTGCCACTTCTTTAGCGGACATCAGGCCTGACGGGTTTTTTACATAGTCGCTTCCTTCCCAGAAAGGTGTATTCATCCCGCCCATATATACAGCATTAAATTTAATTTTCGTATCTGCATATTCTTTTTGCAGGCTTTCTGTAAATCCTCTTACTGCAAATTTACTGGCACAATATCCTGCTTCCTGAACTTTCCCTCTTATACCGGCAGTAGAAATAATGTTCATTACCAGCCCTTCACCTTGTTCAACAAGCACAGGCAAAACAGTTTTTGTCATGAGAATGGTACCCAATACATTGGTATCTAACATTTCCCTGATTTGTTCCTCACTAGTATTCGCAAAATATCCAAAATGACCTACACCAGCATTGTTTACCAATCCGTAAACTGAATATTGACTGCTGATTCCATCCATCTTTTTAGAAATATCTTCACTGCTGCGAATATCCAGTGTCAGGATATCTGCCTTACCACCTGTCTCTTCAATTTCCTTTTTCGCGCTGGCTAATGTTTCTTCTCTTCTTCCTGTTAATAATAAATGGTACCCTTTTTTCGAAAATAATAGTGCTAATTCTTTTCCTAATCCGGTGCCTGCCCCGGTAACAATAATTGTTTTCATGAACAAAAATCTCCTTAAAATGCGGGTGCAAAGTACCCTGCCAATTGATATTTTCCTTTATTAATTTTACCAAAAAAATTATACTAAGATAAAACGATATTTGGGAGTGAAACAAATGCAGCAGGAGAGACGGTATAGTGATATGACAGAACAAGAATTATGGCAGGAAATTGCGGGACTGCAAGAAAAAGCACGTAAAGCAGAGCAGCTAGGTTATGTCAATGAATTTGCGGTTTTAGAGAGAAAAGTGCAGATGGCACGAGCATACTTGTTAGATCCGAGCCAATTTAAGCCTGAGCAAGTTTACGAAATTGAAGGTGCTCCAGGTGAATATTTTAAAATTGATTACATTAATGGTGTATTTGCATGGGGATATCGATTAGGCGGCAGCGGAAAAGAAGAAGCATTGCCAATTTCCTTGTTAGGCAAACTGAAATAATAAGTTGAGACAAACCAGAGAACTGATCCCTGGTTTGTCGTGTTTTTTGAAATCTTGCTTTACATATTTATTGCCAAACTTGCGGTGATTCGTCGTCACGTTCACCAGAAGCCCGCATCCGTTCTTGCGGGTGCGTATTAATGGTGCCGTCCGCTCTTTTCGATGCATATTCCGCTTTTGCGCGCGGTTCTCCCTCTAGCTTATTATTATTTTGGTTGGGGAAGTTACGCTCTTTATTTCTCATGTTATACCTCCAAGAAAGGGAATGAGGAGCGTGAAAAGCAAAGCTTTTTTTTGCGATGCTTACCACGTAAATTTATTATTTGCCTAAATGCTTTTCTTATGATAAAAGAAAATGGTAAAGGGGTGTTAGAATGAATGACTATCATGAACGGTTAGCAAAGAAACTGCTTGAAAAAAATGACCATCTTTCCTATTACCAAGCACGCACATGGGTTGAATTGTTATGGGAGGATTTCGAAACGACCTATGCCAGGGCAGGCGAGGAATACATGGGAAGTGAAATGACGGAGAGAATTGTCAAACAATGGATCGAAAATTATGGAGATAAGCTGCATGAGTTTACTGCGGTTAATCCCAAATACAAGCATTTTTTGGAACAGGACAAGTATACATTGCATTAAAATGAAAATGGGCCCTTAAGTGAGCCGCAAAGGAATAAATATAAAAAGCGGTGACGAATTGTGTCACCGCTTTTTATATTTATCCTGGTAAAACTCCTAATTTTTTTCTTAATTTTTTTTCGCTGAATACCCAGCCGGTATAGGAGGTAATCGGCTTTAAATTGTTATCCAGCTGTACCACTGCAACAAATGGGTAATGACCATTGCTTCGGTAGCGTAAATCAATAAACCGGACTTCATAATAATCATCAAATTCATCCACTTCCCAGCGGTAAACCGGCGAGAAGGAGAGGAAAGCTGAAATATTCGGATCCTTTTTCGCTGCTTCTATAACAGGTGTGTCCGGCACTGGAATACGTTTAAACCGATCTAGAATTTCTACTTTGCCGTCCAAGGATCTGCCTACGAAAAAGATTGTTTCATTCATGGCTGCAATCCGCCACTGGTGAAACTTCATCGTTGGGGCAACGATGATATCCGTTGCATCAGGAATGAGTACACGCACTTCCATCAAGACCCGTTTCCTTGTCTGATATCGCTTAAAGTAATAACCAATGATGATAAAATACATTAAGAGAAAGGTAAATCCCGGATGTGCTCCTAATATCCATGCCAGAATGCCAAGAACATGAATGGTAAAAATAAATGGGTCAAATGTGTTGATCCAGCCTAATGCCACCCATTTGGAACTAAGCGGCCTAAGGGCTTGAGTGCCATAAGCATTAAAAATATCAACAAAAACATGGATAAATACTGCAGCAAACGCCCACGCCCATAAATGGAGAAGGTTCGCTCCCGGGAAAAAGGCATATAGCACAGCACTGATTAAAAGCGGCCATAAAACTACTGCCGGCATGGAGTGAGTGACGCCGCGATGATTTCGAATATAAATGGCATTATTCCTCAATTTTAAAACTGTATCAATATCAGGTATTTGAGAACCAACAATGGTTGCTATTATCACGCTTGTTGTCGTGACGTGACTCCCAGCGACTACTGGATCCAGTGTTGCCAGACCGCCAAGTGCAATTCCCATTACAACATGTGTTCCAGTATCCAAAAAAATTGTCCCCCTTAAATATCCTTGTCAAATCCGACAAAGTGGATTATCGTAAAACGAGTTACTTTTATTATATACCCTTTTCATCGTTTGTTTATTAATATGGAGGAAAAAGTATGTCGATTGTACTAAAAAATATAGAAAAAATGAATATAGAAAGTTTTCAAAAAGACTTAATTGATTGGTTTAAAAGAGAACAACGGGATTTGCCATGGCGAAAAGACCAGGATCCATATAAAGTTTGGGTTTCGGAAATTATGCTGCAGCAAACAAGAGTCGATACGGTTATTCCATATTTCAATCGGTTTATGGAGTGGTTTCCTTCCATTGATGATTTGGCTGATGCCGATGAAGAAAAGGTTCTAAAGGCTTGGGAGGGTCTGGGCTACTATTCCAGAGTGCGAAATTTACAATCTGCTGTTAAAGAAGTGAGGGAGCAATACAATGGCGTTGTACCTGACACTCCTGAAGAGATTTCCAAGCTTAAAGGGGTAGGGCCGTATACAGCGGGTGCCATTTTAAGTATTGCTTACGGCCAGCCGGAGCCTGCGGTTGATGGGAATGTAATGAGGGTAATTTCAAGAATTCTTTCCATTTGGGAAGACATCGCTCGTCCGGCAACAAGAAAGGTGTTTGAACAGGCTGTTCGTGAACTTATTTCCCATGAGGATCCTTCTGCTTTTAATCAAGCTTTAATGGAACTAGGTGCGTTAATATGCACACCGACTTCCCCAGCATGTCTTTTATGTCCGGTTCGAGAGCATTGCCGTGCTTTTGAAGAAGGGGTGCAAAACGATCTGCCGGTAAAAACGAAAAAAACGAAAACACGAAATGTTCAGCTGGCAGCGGCAATTTTAGAGGATAAAAACGGGAAAATCCTGATTCATAAACGCCCTTCCACAGGACTTCTTGCAAACTTATGGGAATTTCCAAATGTAGAAATAGAACACCCATTAGATAAAGAACGAGCACATTTAGAAGAGGCTTTTAACAGCTTACTCGGTTTAAACATTCATTTAGACAAAATTATAGGCCAGGTGGAACATGTCTTTTCTCATTTAATTTGGAATCTTAAGATTTACATTGGAAAAATAAATGTTGTCTTGGAGGAAAGTGAAGAGTGGAAGCTGGTTTCAGAGGGAGAATTAGAACAATTTGCTTTTCCGGTTCCTTATCAGAAGATGTTTAAGATTTATTTGAATTCACTTGAGAATGGAGAGTTATTCGCTGAAAAAGAGTAGAAAAATTCGCCCCTCTGGAGTCGCCAATAGGCCTTATTGTTGACCAAATCATGGAAAGACTTAACAGATGGCTGCCAATTGATTTTTATTGGCGGCCGAAAAAATTAAATGGATCCTTCTTCGGCCGCCAATCCCAAAATTAAAGCTTAAGCTGCTGGGTTCCGCCCCTGATTTGAATTTCATCCATAATTTCGCGGTGAATAGTCTGCCCTTCTGTATTTAAATAAGGCATAATCTGTTGCAGTGCATGATGAAAATACCCCAGTTCCTCATCCTTCCAATCTGTAATCGACATCATTGATAATTCGGTCATATCCCGCCCGGCATACATCATTCACATACTCCTTTCAAGCAATCTTAAGTTAGTTTTTTGTATAAAAATTGTCTTCTATTCAAAGAAAAGCTAAAATAATAACATTACATAAAGAGGGGAAAAAATTCATGACACAAAAAGTTGCATTAGTTACTGGAAGCAGCCGGGGGATTGGGAAAGCTACTGCCCTTCGGCTTGCACAAGAAGGATATGACATTGTTATCAATTATGCGAGAAGTAAAAAGGGGGCAATGGACACCGCCGAACAAATTGAGGCATTAGGAAGAAAGGTTTTAGTTGTAAAGGCAAATGTTGGCGATGTCACTAAAATTAAAAATATGTTTGCCCAAATCGAAGAGGAATTTGGCCGCTTGGATGTTTTTGTCAATAACGCCGCATCCGGTGTACAGCGTCCTTTAATGGAGCTTGAAGAACATCACTGGGACTGGACATTAAATATTAACAGTAAGGCACTATTGTTTTGTGCTCAAGAAGCTGCAAAATTAATGGAGAAAAGCGGCGGCGGGAAAATCGTCAGTATCAGTTCATTAGGTGCCATCCGCTACTTAGAAAACTATACCGCAGTAGGAGTATCAAAAGCAGCAGTAGAAGCTTTAACAAGATATTTAGCCGTTGAATTGGCGTCGAAAAATATTATTGTGAATGCTGTTTCTGGCGGTGCTGTTGATACAGAAGCATTGAAATCTTTCCCGAATCGGGAGGAACTGCTTCAGGAAGCTGCAGAAAAAACACCAGCAGGAAGAATGGTGGAAATTGAAGATATGGTGAACACTGTCATGTTTTTACTTTCTGACCAATCCAGTATGATTAGAGGCCAAACGATTATTGTAGATGGCGGCATTTCATTGCTCGTTTAATTTTATTATTTTTTTCGGATAATCTTCACGAACCGGGGTAAATTAAAATTCGTGGAGGTGATATCAATGGCAAAATTCAATCAACAGCCAAACAAAACTTCTGCTGGAACTAATATCCAGGAAGTTAGACAACAAAATGCACAATCGACTGGTGCAGGTTCTGCAGGACAATTTGGTACTGAATTCGCAAGCGAAACAAATGCTGCAGAAGTTAGACAGCAAAACGCTCGTTCCGCTCAAGCAGGTGGTTCTGCTCAAGCAGGCGGTGCTGCTGGACAATTCGGAACAGAATTTGCAAGCGAAACAAATGCTGCTGAGGTTAGAAAGCAAAACCAGCAAGCAGAGTCTCGTAAAAACCAAAATGCTGGCAAATTTGGCCAAAGCTAATTAAACATATTTATTTGGAAGGCGCTCCTCATTCGGAATGGAGTGCCTTCTTTTTTCGACAAAACTTCCTTTCACTCTACAGAAATAGTCAAAGGGAATTATCTCTTTTATAAAGAATACATAAGGGTACTTTAAAATAGGTGGTGAGGAAATGAATGATTTTAATCGATTAGTTTCTGAACAGATGGCAACAATGGAAAAATTGCTGTTTCTGCAGGCAGAGCTTGAGCGCTGTCAGGACATTCAAGCGGAACTTCTAGCCTTGCAAGATAAAACAGATCTTGAAAGTATCCAAATAGAAATTCAACAAATGAAAAAAGAATTAAAAGAAATACAGAACATTTTTGAAAAGCAAACAGAAGAAGTCATTAATTCCTACCGGGAAATGGATCTGACTCCTTCCTAAAATACGTAAAATTTTCAAAGAGCCAATGGGAAATATGGCTCTTTTGTTTTAAATTCTTGTCATAACCGTTATAATAAGAAGAAAAGGACTATTCTTTGTTGCCTTTTGTCGGTAAATTTTTTGGTAAGATAGGTTACAAAGTGTTCGGAATGAAGGTAGGGGAGAACATGGGCGTACCCATCGAAGGTGAACCAGTACAAATACATAGTTACAAACACAATGGGCACATCCATCGCGTCTGGGAAGAAACCACCGTTTTAAAAGCATCGCAAAATTTAGTGATTGGCGGTAATGACCGTACATTGGTGACGGAATCAGACGGCAGAACCTGGATTACAAGGGAACCTGCCATTTGCTACTTTCACTCACAATATTGGTTTAATGTGATTGGAATGATTCGTGAGGACGGCATTTATTATTATTGTAATATCAGTTCACCATTTATTTTTGACGGTGAGGCACTAAAATATATTGATTATGATCTCGATATAAAAGTGTTCCCTGATATGACTTTTAATTTGCTGGACGAGGATGAATATGAACGTCATCGGCGTGAAATGAATTATCCCGATGTCATTGATCAGATTTTGAAACGGAATGTCGATAAATTGATTCACATGATTAGACAGCGGACTGGTCCGTTTGCACCTGATTTTATCGATATATGGTATGAACGTTATTTAACGTACAGACGATAGTGGTGTTTAGTGTATTAAACGCCTGTTGACATGTTCAACAGGCGTTTTCCATGTAATAAAAGGGGGGATTACACTGGAGAGTATCCGCAGGTATCTTGCATTTGTCAAACCCTACCGCTGGCAAATTATTGTGACAATCATCATTGGAATCATTAAATTTGCGATACCGCTCATTCTTCCACTATTACTTAAATATGTGGTAGATGATATTCTGCAAAATCCCAATTTAGCCGGTGATGAAAAAGTTCATAAATTATTGGTTATGATGGGAATAATGGTTGTCATTTTTATCGTTCTTCGGCCGCCAATTGAATATTACCGTCAATATTTTGCACAGTGGACTTCCAATAAAATATTATTCGATCTACGCGGTGCGATGTATGAACATATTCAAAAATTAAGCTTTAAGTATTATTCGAATACTCGGGCAGGAGAAATCATTTCACGCGTGATTAATGATGTGGAACAAACGAAAACTTTTGTCGTTACAGGTCTGATGAATCTTTGGCTTGATATGGCTACCATTATTATTGCTATTATTCTTATGTTTTCTATGAATGTGAAGCTGACGATTGTTTCTATTTTGCTTTTTCCGCTATATGCTTTTTCTATCCGCTATTTCTTTGGAAACCTGCGAAGGTTAACGAGAGTCAGGTCCCAGGCATTGGCAGAAGTTCAAAGCTATTTGCACGAACGCGTTCAGGGAATGTCGGTAATCAAAAGCTTTGCCATCGAAGAACACGAACAAAAACAGTTCAATAAAGTGAATTACAATTTTTTAGATAAAGCGTTAAAGCATACAAGCTGGAATGCCAAATCCTTTTCTGTTGTTAACACGATAACAGATATTGCCCCATTGCTTGTCATTTCTTATTCTGGCTATCTTGTAATTGAGGGCAGCTTGTCATTAGGAACAATGATGGCGTTTTATGCCTATATTGATAAGCTCTATAATCCGCTAAGAAGACTGGTCAACTCATCAACAACCATTACCCAATCATTTGCTTCTATGGACCGGGTATTTGAATTTATGGACGAAAAATATGATGTGGTGGATGCTCCTGATGCTGTGGAATTAAGGCAGGTAAAAGGGGAACTTTCGTTTGAAGGTGTTTCCTTTTCCTATAACGAAGGGGAAGAAACCGTGTTGAAAAATATCAACATCCATGTAAAACAGGGAGAAACAGTTGCTCTTGTTGGGATGAGCGGAGGCGGAAAATCGACGTTTGTCAGTTTAATTCCGCGATTCTATGACGTAACAGATGGGGGCATTCTGCTTGATGGGGTGGACATCCGGAAGTTTAAGGTACAGTCCTTAAGAGATAAAATTGGCGTCGTTTTTCAAGATAATATACTTTTCAGTGAATCGGTCAGGGATAATATTTTACTAGGGAAACCGGATGCTGCGGAAGAAGAAGTGATCAATGCAGCCAAAGCGGCTAATGCCCACGAGTTTATTACCCATCTTGCTGAAGGATATGATACAAAGGTTGGGGAAAGAGGGGTTAAACTTTCCGGAGGACAAAAACAGAGAATTGCTATTGCACGGGTATTTTTGAAAAATCCACCCTTGCTTATTTTAGATGAAGCTACATCAGCACTGGATTTAGAGAGTGAACATTTAATTCAGGAGTCACTCGAGAAATTAGCCAAAGAACGGACAACTTTCATTGTTGCCCACCGTTTATCAACGATTACTCATGCAGACCGAATTGTTTTAATTAAACATGGCCGAATCGTGGAAGTGGGCACACATGATGAACTGATGGAAAAACAAGGGGATTACTATAAACTATTTCAGGTCCAGCAATTGGAACATCAAGAAACCGAAGCAAACTAATCTGCTTCGGTTTTTTATTCATTATTATTATCTTCAATGGATATTTTATTATGATGATAAGAGTGGAAACTTGTAATCAATTTATCCAGGTGCTCGACCTGTTCACCATAATCAATAATAGAGGCAATAATCTGCATCGTATGGTAAACAAGAGGCTCGTGTTCTTCATCCCCGGCAAGTTCTTTTTGATAGCTTAAAAAGTAATGAAATAATTCTTCTCTATTAAATAATACATTCTCTTCAGGATAGGGAGCAGGCGTTGGGATTTTTCCGATAAAGCGAAGCATTAGCTGTTCATGATGATAGACAATTGAATCCAGCTGCTCCTGGGTGGATAGCTTAAATTTTTCCTGAAACCCTAAAAGTTCATTCTCATAGCGGTGAATCCGTTTCAGTGTATCCAGCGCTTTTCTCGCTGTAATTGTCATTTGCCGGTACACTACCAGCTTACGTGCCTTTTCTAAATCATTCTTTTTAAATAGCTTTCGTTCTTCTTTGTATAGTTTATATAACTGTTCCATGGAATGAACGTTTTCTTTTAATTTTTTTATATCCTCTTTAAGAAGATGATGGTCATAATTATGACGGATGCTTAGTCGAATCCACTTAATCATTTCTTCAGTTGTATGGACAATTTTTAAATAAAGCTTATTTTCATATTTTGGCGGCATGAACACGAGGTTCACAATAAATGCCGAAAAAACTCCAATCATTATAGTGGAAAAACGAATTCCAGCGAACTGAATAAAACTCATGCTCGTCGTTTCCATAATAGAAATAAGTGTAACAAGGGAAAGTCCAATGTTATTCTCAAGCTTTAATTTAAGATGAAGAATAATAACAATAATTGCTGCAAGTCCAATCACAATAAAATGATTTCCTAAAATCAGAACAAAGATGACGGCAAGAACTGCACCAATTACATTCCCTTGAATTTGCTCAATTATTGTTAGATAAGATCGATAAATGGTAGGCTGAATGGCAAAGATAGCTGCAATCGCTGCGAATACCGGTGAAGGGGAATGGAGCAGCTGAGCAATATAAAGTGATAAAACAATAGCAATTCCCGTTTTTAATATGCGGGCTCCTAACTTCATTTTTTAGAATATCCTTTCAAAATAGGTTATTATAGTAATTTGCTCATTTAAACCATAAAGTACTATACATGGATTAAAACATATTATCAAGAAAAATTATATGTTTAAATTTCAAATTGTTGCAGAAATTGAAAGAAAAATAAAACGCCCGCTAAAAAGAGAAGCGGACGTTTTATGGGGATTAACATTACTCAGATTTTAATGCAGAAAAAGCGTTTCGTACAGCATGTAAGGTTGCTTCTACATCCTCTTCTGTATGAGCGATGGTCAAGAACCATGCTTCATACTTGGAAGGCGCAAGATTAATTCCTTGGTGGAGCATCAATTTAAAGAATTTCGCAAACATTTCGCCATCTGTATTCTCGGCCTGTTTATAGTTTTCGATTTTTTCTTTTGTAAAATAAACGGTAAAGGCACCTTTTAAGCGGTTGATGGTGATGTCAATGTTATTTTCCTTGGCTGCTTCTAAAATTCCCTCTTCAAGCATGGCACCAAGGCGGTCTAAATATTCGTATAACCCATCTTGTTTTAAAACCTCAAGGCAGGCAATCCCCGCTAACATCGAAGCAGGGTTCCCGGCCATGGTTCCTGCTTGATAAGCAGGTCCAAGCGGTGCTACTTTTTCCATAATGTCTTTACGGCCGCCGTAAGCTCCGATTGGCAGCCCGCCGCCGATGATTTTCCCCATCGCTGTTAAGTCCGGCTTCACTCCTAATAAATCCTGTGCGCCGCCATACATAAAGCGGAAAGCAGTAATAACCTCGTCATAGATGACAAGTGCCCCTGCAGCATGAGTTAATTCATTTACCTGTTCTAAGAAACCAGGGTTAGGCTCAACAATACCGAAATTACCGACAATCGGTTCTACTAAAACTGCAGCAATGTCACCGCCCCATTTTTTTAGTGCTTCTTTAAATGGCTCAATATCATTGAACGGAACAGTAATGACTTCCTGTGCGATTGATTTCGGCACGCCAGCGGAATCAGGTGTTCCAAGTGTAGAAGGACCAGATCCAGCTGCTACAAGGACAAGGTCAGAATGGCCGTGATAACAGCCTGCAAATTTGATGATTTTATCGCGGCCGGTATAGGCCCGTGCAACACGGATGGTCGTCATTACTGCTTCGGTACCAGAATTGACAAAACGGACTTTATCCAGTGAAGGGATGGCTTCTTTCAGCATTTTGGCAAATTTCACTTCATGCGGTGTCGGTGTTCCATAAAGGACTCCAGTTTCTGCAGCATGTTTAATGGCCTCTGTAATATGTGGATGTGCATGGCCGGTAATAATGGGGCCATAGGCTGCAAGATAATCGATGTACTGATTTCCGTCGACATCCCAAAAGTAAGCTCCTTGACCGCGTTCCATGACTACCGGTGCACCGCCGCCAACTGCCTTATAAGAACGAGAAGGACTGTTAACACCGCCCACAATATGTTCTAATGCTTCGTTATGTAATTTTTGTGAATTGGAAAATTGCATGATTTTTCCTCCTGTTTTTTTACTTTTATCCCGCATTAACGGGCAGTATGACCCCCGCTTCAAGAGTTAGCACATGCAGGAAGTATAACTGTCCGTAAAAGCCCGATTGATTCAACTAACAATCAGTGGGATGAGAAAAACCCCAGCTGAATGAAGTTCCACTTTATTTTATCATTTTTTCTTTGTTTTAACTTTTTGACTATTTTATCAGGCAGGAGGATTGGTTTAAAAACTGTAGAAAGATGTGGGAAATTGCTTAAATCATTTTAAGTCTGCAAATTGGATCTGGAAGGTAAAAATAATGCGGATTTGCAAATAAAATGTTCAAAGCCGCAAAGTAATCGGTTAGACTCGCAGATATCCATTCAAAACCAGCAAAACACTAGACAAAAAAACCTCATCTGTGCATCAAAGTTGTGTTCCTCTCCTAATTTAGCTAAACTATTTTTTTAGGTATGTATCGGGAGGTACAAAAAATGAACGCAATTGAAGTGAAGAACTTACGGAAAGAATTTAAAGCATATTCAAGCCGTTCTGGCCTGAAGGGTGCGTTTCGTGACTTATTTACAAGGAATTATAAAATCATTCCTGCAGTTAATGATATTAGTTTTTCCGTCAAACAAGGAGAAATGGTTGGTTATATCGGTGAAAATGGGGCCGGGAAGTCGACTACGATTAAAATGTTAACGGGAATCTTAACACCGACTTCAGGGCAAATTCAAGTGAATGGGATGAACCCTCACAAGGAGCGGGAAAGATTCGTCCAAACAATCGGTGTCGTTTTCGGCCAGCGCTCCCAATTATGGTGGGATATCGCGGTTCAGGAATCGTTCCGTCTGCTCAAAAAGGTCTATAAGGTGTCAGATGAGCAATATGAAGACCATATGCAGCATGTAATCAGAACATTAGATATCGAACCGCTTTTAGATAAGCCGGTACGAAAACTTTCACTTGGTCAAAGAATGAGATGTGAACTGGCTGCGGCCCTCATTCACAACCCGCCGTTGTTATTTTTAGATGAGCCGACAATTGGTCTCGACGTACTCGTCAAACTAAAAATTCGAGAATTTTTAAAAGAAATCAATGAAAAATACAATACGACAATTCTTCTTACCACACATGACTTGTCCGATATCGAGGCATTATGTGAAAGGGTTATTTTGCTTGATGGTGGCAAAGTCATTTACGATGGCGGCTTACATGATTTGAAGGAAAATCTGGCAGACGGAAAAGAACTGCATTTTCAGTTTCTTGAAAATGTGGATCTTCCAGCTGTTAAAAAGGCAACAAACGGAATGCCTGTGAAGTGGGAATACGATGAGAAGGAGCAGGTGTTCATTGCTAATATCGAAAATGATGACCTTCTGATTTCACAGATTATTGCTGTGATTGTGGCTGCATTTAAAATTAAGGACATCAAAATTAACGAGACTTCAACAGAAGAAATTATTCGCAATATCTATGAAAAGGGTGCGGTCGAAGTTGGATAAATATATAGAAATGATACGTGTCCGCTTTTTAATGATGCTTGCATACCGGACTAATTATTACACAGGTATATTAATCTATGGCATCAATATTGGCGCTTACTATTTTCTATGGACAGCTATTTACGGAGGAAAAGAAGAAATTCAGGGGGTGTCGGTCGTACAAATGACCACCTATGTCGCCATTTCATGGATGGCCCGGGCATTTTACTTCAATAATCTTGACCGGGAAATGGCACAGGAAATTATGGAAGGGAAAGTCGCTGTTGAATTAATAAGGCCTTATAATTATCTCGGCATGAAAACGATGCAGGGGCTTGGGGAAGGGATCTTCCGCTTATTTTTCTTTTCGCTGCCAGGACTATTAATTGTATATTTTATTTTTCCAATCCAATTTTCTTGGGATTTAAGTGTCTGGAGCTTGTTTGCACTTTCTATTTTATTGAGTTTTTTCATAAATACGCAGCTGAATTTATTAACGGGAATCACAACATTTTTCTTATATAACAATGCCGGCCTCATTCGTGCGAAACGGGTGATTATTGACTTGTTCTCAGGACTATTGCTTCCAATCAGCTTTTTTCCGGGCTGGGTGCAGTCCATCATGAAATTTTTACCGTTTCAAGGTATCAGTTATGTTCCCAGCATGATTTTCACGAAAGGTTTTACACAACAAGAGGCATGGGCAGCCATCGGTCAGCAGTTTATTTGGGTGATTATTTTAATCATCCCTATCCAATTGCTGTGGTATCTCGCCAAAAAACAGATGGTAATTCAAGGGGGATAAACAGTGTTTTACGTATCCATGTTTTTTCAATATATCTCTCAATACGCAAAGACTAGACTACAGTACCGGGCTGATTTGTTTGTTGAATTTTTTTCTGATTTAATGTCACAGGCAATTAATCTTATTTTTATATTAGTTGTTTTTGGGCATACGGATAAGCTCGGCGGATGGAGCAGGGATGAGATTATCTTTATTTACGGCTTTTTCCTTGTGCCTTACGCTGTATTCTCCGCATTTTTTAACATTTGGAATTTTAATGATCGCTATATTGTCAAAGGAGAATTGGACCGGATTTTAACGAGGCCCATTCACAGCCTTTTTCAAATAATCTTAGAGGGGATTGAATTAGAATCTTTATTAGGAGCAATTACCGGGATAGCTGTAATGGTTTATGCCGGGAGCCGTCTAGGCCTTGCGATTTCCTGGTATGATCCGTTTTTATTTATTTTATTTGTGATTGGCGGTGCCTTAGTGTACGGTGGAATCTTCGTGATGCTTGCCTGCATCAGCTTTTGGGCCGACGCGAAAACATCCATCATGCCAATGATGTATAATATCAGTAATTATGGCCGCTATCCGGTCAATATTTACAATAAATTAATTCGATTTGTTCTGACGTGGATTTTACCATTCGCATTTGTCGGGGTTTATCCGGCTTCCTTCTTTCTTGGGAAAAATGAGTGGTTTTGGTATGCATTTTTAACCCCGGTGATTGGCATCGTCTTTTTTTGTTTATCGGTCATTTTATGGAATTACGGGGTGAAAAAGTACCGCGGTGCAGGGAATTAAATGAAAAATGAGAAACCGGGCAAGTGAAGCCCGGTTTTTTGATATTTTATTGTCCAAGCAGGCATAGAAATAGAGTATCTCCACCGAAGTTAGAGGTGATCATAGGTGATTATTTTCCTCCTGCCAATCGTTTTGTTTTGTATCTTTATGAGTATCCGAACCTTATTTATTCCTAACACGATTAAAGGGAAGCTGGTTTCAGTAGAAAATTTCTTCTATTTATGCACTGTATACTTAACCGTTATCATCGGATTTGGACTAATTTTTTTAATCCTCGAATTAATGGGAATGACAGTGCTGGCTGAGGCAAATAAAGAGCATCAATACAATATCTTTGAAACGAGTTTTTATTTTAGTGCCATGATGCTGTTCTCCGTAGGAAATGGGGATGTCATTCCACAGGGTATCGGCAGAATTATTGCTGCAATGGAGGCGTTAATCGGTTACACCCTGCCTGCAGCATTTGTGGCGAAAGTAATGGTGGAACGCAAAAAATAAAAACAGGAAAGTTGTTTTGTTATAAAACTTTGGTTAGGCTTATAGGTAAGAATATTTTTAAAATGGAGTGAATGAAATGACTGTTGAAATAGGGAAACAAGCACCTGACTTTACATTAGAAGCACAAAATGGGGAGTCCGTAACATTATCCAATCTAAAAGGAAAAAATATTGTTCTTTATTTTTATCCAAAAGATATGACCCCAGGCTGTACAACAGAGGCATGTGATTTCAGGGATCAGTATGAGCAATTTAATGATGTGAATGCGGTCATCCTTGGGGTGAGTCCAGATCCAATCGACAAGCACCAAAAATTTATTGAGAAATACGGCCTTCCATTTCAACTGCTTGCCGATACAGAACATAAAGCAGCAGAAAGCTATGGTGTTTGGAAACTAAAGAAGAACTTTGGCAAAGAGTATATGGGAATTGAACGTTCAACTTTTATCATTGATAAAGAAGGCAATCTGGTTAAAGAGTGGAGAAAAGTACAGGTAAAAGGCCATGTAGAAGAAGCATTAAATTATATTCGGGAAAATCTGTAAATTTCCCACGCCTATTTTTATCAGAAAAGGCATTTGTCCAATGCAAAGATACTTGATTTGAATATCATTTTATTAGGGCATACCTCCTCAGATAAAAACTTTGGGTCCTTTCGGGGGCCCCTTTTTTATGGAAAAAATCCTTTTTCGCAAAATTCCAAGCTGAATAACATGATAATGGAAAAAATGAAATGTTAAAGGATTGATGAGCAAAAATAGTTATTAACGGAGTGAACTTGCATAAAGTTATTTTCATCAGGAAAATTTTAAAGGGAAAGAAATATTTAAAGGAGTTTATCATAAAATACAAACAAACCTTTTTTATGTTAGTCCTGAAATAAGCTGTAGTCAGTCATTGCGCTCATAAAAATCGCTATGTTCCTGGTATTACAATATTGACAAAAGTACTAAAGAATTAGTAAACTAATTATAACAATTATAATTTAATAATTTGTTTTTAATAATATGTTTTAGAAAAGAGGTGCATGGCGATGCAACATTTGAAAGAAGCATTGGATACTCTTAAAGATACTGGAGTAAGGATTACTCCTCAACGTCATGCGATACTTGAATATTTAATAAACTCGATGTCACATCCCACTGCCGATGAAATTTATAAAGCTCTAGAAGGAAAATTCCCAAATATGAGTGTGGCAACAGTTTACAATAATTTACGAGTATTTCGTGAAGTTGGACTTGTAAAAGAATTAACTTTTGGGGATGCTTCCAGCAGATTTGATTTTATTACAACCCATCACTATCATGTGATTTGCAAAGAATGCGGGAAGATTATAGATTTTCATTATCCTGGCTTAGATGAAGTAGAGCACTTAGCTGCACATGTTACTGGATTTAAGATCGATACCCACCGTATGGAGATTTACGGAACATGTCCTGACTGTACAGGGAAAGAAGTGCACTAATATTTAAAAAAGGTGACTTAACCATCTGGCTAAGCCACCTTTTTTATTTTTGCCTTCTGCTATTATATTTCTCATCAAATTCTTTTCCAACTAGATCCGGATCAAGCGTCAATGGTTCACGGCAGTGCATACACATATCTACCCTGCCCAGCATCTTCGTCGGTTTACCACAGCTTGGACACTTCACTTGAATGGCCTTCGTCGAAAGCATTCCAATCCAAAAGTATACGACTGTGCTTGCAATAATAAAAATAAGTCCCAAAATCATTAAAATAGTCATAATAAGGGGAGAGGTACGAAAATAAATTCCTATGTACATAACTATAAATCCAACAAAGATTAAAGCAAGCGCAAAAGTTCGTATTTTATTGATTTTACTTGAATATTTCGCCATGTTTCATCCTCCTAGAGAAACTATACCATATTTATTTTAAAAGGAAAAAAGTTATTGATTTGAAGAATGTCGAAAAATGTCTTAAATTTTAGAAGGAGATTTTTTATTACTGTCGAACATATATTGCTAGCAAGAAAAATGGAGGTTAGACGATGGAGGATATTCTGCGGCCCATTTATCAAGAAAGGGCGAGCCAATCCAATACCTTGGGAGTTTTGTTAATAGAAAAGAAGGAAAAAACGATACTTACAACTGATTATTTTGATGTCATTCTTTTAATTATAGTCAAAGAGGCAGAACAGCCAGTTTTTATAAAACACTATACGTATGACCAGCAAAAGGCTGCCATGCATATTATCTCAGAAGCTCAGCTTCAAGAATGGCTTTTATTGGGAACAAATCGCAAAATTTTTGAATGGCTGCACCATGCAAAGGTTGTTTTTGATCGAAATGAATATGTTGCTAATTTAAAAATGGAACTTCAGGAATTTCCTTTTAATGGTCGAAAAATTAAAATGGGCCTGGAATTTGCGAAATTAATCCGCCGCTATGTTGATGGAAAAACTTTATTTGAAAACAAACAATTTTTAGATGCATACAATCATGTTGTTCATTCTTTACATCATTTGGCTAGATTAGCGATCATTGCAAATGGACTGCATCCTGAATTAACTGTCTGGCGGCAGGTAAAACAAATAGAACCAGAAATCTATAAATTATATGAAGAGCTGGTGAACAGTGAAGAAACTCTTGAACAAAGACTGGAGCTTTTGTTCTTAGCAAGTGAGTTTTTAATCCATTCCAGAACTGAATTGGGCTCAACACACCTAATTGAGGTGCTTAGTAAAAAAGAATCCTGGATGTACAATGAAATGCTGAATGAGAAAGAACTTAAAACGTACTCTGTTGATTTACCGGTATTACTAGAATACTTAATAGAGAAACATATCCTTGAAGTTGTTAATGTAGAAACAAAAGGGCAGGGAGTTTTCCATCGTTGTTATCGTGTGAATCAAAAATTATCGTAAAAAAGTAAAAAAGGTATTGACCATTCATTAAATAATTGGTATATTTATAACCGTCGCTGCGAGACATCATTAAAGCTTTCGCAGTTGGCGGTTAAAAAAGGTGTTGACATAAAGAAACACCTCATGATATATTATAAAGGTCGCTTTTGAGCGATAAAAAATGATTTGTTCTTTGAAAACTAAACAAACAAAAACGTCAACAAACAATAATTATTCATTTCTTAAATGAGATGAAGCCAACGTAATCTTTATGAGCTAATCAACTCAACTTTTTTGGAGAGTTTGATCCTGGCTCAGGACGAACGCTGGCGGCGTGCCTAATACATGCAAGTCGAGCGAATCTTTGGGAGCTTGCTCCCAAAAGTTAGCGGCGGACGGGTGAGTAACACGTGGGCAACCT
>NZ_JAMBNQ010000182.1 GCF_023715155.1 Neobacillus mesonae | reverse complement strand
GGAGGATTCGCGGTCAATGCAGACAAGCTGGATTGCCTGAAAAACTCAAAAAGGAGTGTTCGCGGTCAATGCAGACAAGCTGGATTGCCCGAAAGGCTCCAAAGGGAGGATTCGCGGTCAATGCAGACAAGCTGGATTGCCTGAAAAACTCAAAAAGGAGTGTTCGCGGTCAATGCAGACAAGCTGGATTGCCCGAAAGGCTC
>NZ_JAMBNQ010000181.1 GCF_023715155.1 Neobacillus mesonae | reverse complement strand
CCAAAAAAAGTACCTTATTTATGGCCCCCAGTTAATTAAACAAACGTTTGAGTAGTAAAGCACATTGAAAGCCAAAAATTAAACAAACGTTTGAATAGTATACGCTATTAATGACTGACACCAAAAAAAGTACCTTATTTATGGCCCCCAGTTAATTAAACAAACGTTTGAGTAGTAAAGCACATTGAAAGCCAAAAATTAAACAA
>NZ_JAMBNQ010000180.1 GCF_023715155.1 Neobacillus mesonae | reverse complement strand
GATAGATCTTTCCGTTATCCGCATAAATAATTGAAGGTTTCCCTCTTCGGATAAGAGCTTCTTTTGTAACGCCCCTTAAACCATCAAACTTCTCTGACGAGAAGAACTGCGCGTATGGCACAAGACGGGAACAGTCATCAATATAGGCTATTAAAAAGGTCTTGGTCTTTTTCCCATTATCCTGAACAAACGGTCCGTGGGATAAA
>NZ_JAMBNQ010000017.1 GCF_023715155.1 Neobacillus mesonae | reverse complement strand
AAAATAGCGAATTAAAACACAGACACGGGTATGATGTAGCAAAATCCTCGGGTCTAATTGGCATGGAATTACAAGGTGCCATGGCCATATTTACAGTTAATTTGAAAAGAATATTGAAACTAATGGATTAATATAAGTGGAATATATATCCCACTTAATCAAAAAAGCGACTCAAAATTCAACCTTTTGGAATTCTTGAGTCGTCTTTTTTTTATATTTTATTTTGTCTCCTAAAAAATCGAAGATTTTCAGTGGCCTCCTAAGAAAGGCGGGGGGATTTTCCGCTTACCTGTTAAATTAGTTCAGCCAGCTTATAATACTCGTTTTCTACTTCATTATACTGCTCGGTATATTGATTGAATTGTTGGATAATATCTTTCATGTTTTGACCGTACTTATTTATTTCATTAATTTGCTGATTGAATTTATCAACGTTATATTTCCTATTGCCAAGGTCCTCGTAAAATGTAGTTTGTAGTTTTAATAGATTGTGATATTCGTCAAAAAAGGTATCTATAATCTTTTTTCGATCGTCTATCAATTTCATTAGTTTCGCTGCTTGCTTTTTTTGATTTTTATCTTGAATTTTCTTTGCATTTTCCTTGATAGAGGCTGATTTTGTGTAGGCCTTTTGGAAATTTACTTCAGCTTCCCTTAAAGACTTCTGTTGCTTTTTAATATATATATTGGCATCATCTAATTTTTGTTTGATTGCATCGGTATCGTTGATGTCAAGATTCATTAAGTTGTTGTAGACGGATTGTGCCTTTTTTCTATTATTCTCTAATTCTTTTTGATTCATAGCAAATTCTTTTTCAAAGGATGCGGATTCCTCCATTTTTTGATGGATTTCGCCTGCCTGCTTTTCGTCAGAATCGCATCCAGTAAGAAAAACAGCTAAACCTAGTATAATGGTAACGACAATAAACCTATTCATCCAAATTTTCCCCCGTAATTCGACTCATGAAAAATTAGTTAATTGGATGACAGCGACCTTTACATGGAAAAGTTACTGGTGGGATGTCATTGGTCAATACTTTTGTCTTATACCCCTGTTTCTTAATATAAGATAGTAATTCCGGCAAGTATTGAACGGTCTTTGGTATATCATGCAAGAGTATAATCGGGGTTTCCCCTGAGTGTTCCATTTGCTGAATTTCATAAATGGTATGCTGCACATACCGTTTACTCCTTAATTCCCAATCCCTGCTGTCAACATTCCAATCCCAAATGTTAAAGTCATTTTGATCCAATAAATAACGCATATCTTCCGTTAAGTATGGGATACTCCCATATGGAAGGCGGATAAGTTTCGTATGAACACCTGTTAAGTTCTCTAATATTTCCTGATCCTTTGCCATTTCTTCTACTGGAGCAGCAGGACTGCTATAAATCTTCTTAGCACTATGTGAAATACCGTGTAAAGCCAGTCCATATCCGTCTTGATGCATACGTTTCACGGCCTTAGGATATCTCTCCATGTTGGGGCCAAGCATGAAAAAGGTAGCTTTCATCTTATATTCATCTAAGATGTCCAATAGTTGAGTAGAAACCGATGATGGACCATCATCAAATGTTAGATAAATAGCATTCTCCCGTTGATCTGCTTCATTTTGCTTGGCAGCTGCTTTGTGTCCGGCAATCTCTTTTTCTTGCATTTCTTTTTCAATAATGGAATGCCTTAAAGGAGAATCAGCAAAGGCTGCCGGTTCAAAGGAAAAAGACAAGGCCTCCAATGGTGTCGTATGTATAGCAGGGTCACTTCCTTTAGCCTTATCCTCATGACTGCCAACCAATCCAGACAATAGAACCATCATGATGGTCAAAAGAAACGTCACCACAATTTTTCCCCTAATATTTATCCGCCTGCTCCTTTTCATAGCTTCACCTCATATTCCTTTTGATAGATTGATAGACTTTGACGAACAGAAACATATCCCGATAAAAATGGCATGAGGGATACAAAGCCTTCTATTATATATTCTTACTTTCTATTTCTTTTACACAGTTTATGATGTCTTAAACATTCATCTATTGCTGATTGATATTTTCTAAGTGGTCAAATGGATATCATCTGATAATAACTTCTTAATTTACTGAATCTATCCAGTTTAGGTAATATTTTATTGTACTTCCATTATACAACCTTCGACATATATTGTCACATATTCCCAACATTCTATCATACCAATGGGCTGCCTTTTTATATAAAGTCTTTCTTCAGTATTTCTTATGTACTAACAAATTTAATCTTTTGTACATCTTTTCCATAAAAATCCTTGTTTTAATTTTTTTTACAAAAATTAGGGTTTACGAAGCAGCGGGAAAGAACAGAGGAATCAACTGAGCTCCCTAGAGAAAGATGCAGTAAAACAAGTTGAAGAATCATTTGAACTGTATAATAAAGGCGTATTGACGTTCCACGTCCTTGTAGCGTCATATTTTAATTGGCAAACGAAAAACCCCCCTGGGGGAGGGGGGAATATTAAAACCCGAATGGACCTGACGGGCAGCAAGGGTTAACTGGACATCCGCACATTGTATGTGTTTCACAGCATTCATTTACGCAAGATTCAGTGTGCGGAAAATAGTGTTGATGATTAACGTGCAGTTTGTTCACCGTTGTGGTATGTGATGGATGAACATGCGGAACCACCTTGTTGAATAAGTTTGTCTTCACATATTGTTGTGTCGGTGAAACAAGCGGCGGGTCATACTGTGCCGGGAACGCTTGAGGGGGACAGTATTGAGGCGGAGTTCCGCATCCAGGTGCACCGTATTGGCCCGGCATCATAGGAGACGGAAAACCACCCATTCCCATATTTCTATTACTCATTAAAATAACCTCCATGTGAATTTATCTTGTGCCACACATTAGTCTATGTGACTGTTGCTTGTGCGGACTAGTTGTTTACCTATTTTTAAAAATTCAACGATGGACACGACAAAGTCTTGGACACAAAAATAGGCGTCGAAATCACAAATTCATTTATGGATTAAAACTTTCGTACCAATTTGAACTTTAGATGATAATTCTAAAACATCATGATTAAACATTCTAATACATCCGTGTGAGACATTCTTACCGATAGAAGCTGGGTTATTTGTTCCGTGTATACCATAATGAGGTTTTGATAATCCCATCCAAAGCACTCCAAATGGCCCGCCAGGATGGCTTTGTTTATTGATAATTGTGTAGGTCCCTGATGGAGTGGGTGACAAAATCTTTCCAACAGCTATCGGGTAGGTTTTTAAAAGCCTGTGACGATCAAAAAGTTTTAATTGATGTTTGGAAGTGGATACGTCAATCCATCTCGCCATAAGTTTCAACTCCATTTTTTGAATAGTGTATGGGGGAATTCAAGTCATTGTTCATTTGAAAAAATGGTGATAATTTACAATAATTGAAATAGTGGTTAATAGGGGGAGTAAAAGATGCGTTATTTTAAAGAGTATGGTTTGCTTATCATTTTTATCTTGTTGTTAACAGGGTGTACAGGTGTAGAAAAAGAAGAACCGTCATCATCTAGGGAAATAACCATTGAGTCCTATACCATGAGTGAAAAGGAAAAACTGCTTATTAGCAAGACAGGTGTAGGGCAAATTGAATTTTTCAAAGTGAATGGCGCTTTGAAGGAAGAGGATCTGCTGCAATTTTCAGTGGAGGAGTTTAAAAACGGTAAGTTTGAAAAGGAACTGCAAAAATCTTCGGATGGGCCAAAAACAGTAAAATTTAAAGACAGCCTCATTTCTTTTGGAATCAGTGGTATCGAAGAGGTGGAAGGCCATACTTTAAAACTGTTAACTGGTGTGCCATCTGGACTTGTCACAACAGATTATTCCAATCATATGACCATGTCTACATTTAGCAGACTAATAGATAAAAAGGTGAGTCTAGAAAAAAATAAACCAGTATATTTAGCAGCATGGGCAGGCACGACTCAAAATACTCTGCGTTCTGTTGAAAGCGAAAATGGTGAATTACCTGCAGGTATAGAAGATGCCGAGACGGCACTTTTATACAAAGTCTTATGGACCGATAAAGAAATGAAATAACCTCTGTTTTGTTAAATATCTAGAATAGCAAATCGCTTTGCAAATTCTTCATCTATATTCAACAAAAAGCATATTACATTGCTTTGTATATCCGCGACGGGGGGGAAGAGGCCGTTTTTGTTCACATATTTCGCTGTTTCTGATGTTTCAGTTTTGTTTGGACGTTACCGTGATCCTATTGGAGTAATTGGAGGTATTACTCCGTTTAACGGTACGTGAGCAATGACTTCTCCAGCTGCGAGGTTATAAACCTGCTCTTTTTTCAGTCTTTGCTTCAATCCATAATCCGCCAACATAATTTTTTATATATTTTACGGCTGTATTTAACATTTGAATATGCACTCCTAATTAATTATTTAGTAGATTGGGTTTCTAAAAGTCTAGAATTAAATTGACTTCAACTCCTATTCCTCCTTTAGCCGATTCATCAAAATATACATCTGTATGAACGACTTGTTTGGATGCAAAAAATCCCTTTTCTGTTATAAGGTTTCCACCTAGTATTCTTGTTGTGACAGCAGTCGGTAATAAAATGGACCCTTACTTATTTATAAGGGCCCATTTATTACTTGGGGTAAGCAAGAAAATACGAATTTACAAAGATATGGTGATTTTTGATTGTACTAACATACTAAACTTACTTCTTTTAAAAAATGATTTGAAAACAAATACTAATATCAAAATTAAAAGTTAGTATGCTTGACTAGTTACATTTCCTTGTTTTGCCTTTTCCATTGCTTCTCGATAAGGCATAGATGGAGATTGCCATTCATCTGTATACACATTAATTACACTTGGACGATTTGCTGCAAGTTCACGTTTCAAAATCGGTCCTAAATCTTCTATGTTTCGAACGTTTTCTCCAACGATTCCATAACTTTCAGCAATCGTTCCAAACTCGTAACTTCCTAACTCAACAGATTGATTATTTCCATCAAAATTAAGTTGCTGCGTCCATTTTGACCATGATAAAACTGAATTATTAAAGACCACATTGATAATTGGTAAATTTAGCTGTTTTAGAGTTGCTAGTTCACCAACATTGTAACTAAATGCGCCATCACCACTAATAGCTACTATATGTGATCCTGGACGAGCCATAGCGGCTCCAAGAGCAAATGGTAAAGAAGAACCTAATCCCGCAGCTCCACGCGGCAGAAGAATTTGACGACCTTGTCTTTTTAATTCCAGGAAACCTCCAGCCCAGCCGCTGGAAAAACCAGCATCACAAGTAACAAAATCATTTTCCCCTAATTGATCCGCTATAGCTTGAACAGCAGCTTGCGGCCATATAGGATTATTTTTACTGTAGCACTCCAAATGACGCGTTTGTAACCACTTTTCTTTTTCTGCTTTCACCACATTTAACCATTCATTAGAAGTTTGGAAGTTTGAACTCTTCAACCCCGCCAAGATTTGATTAAGGACCTCACGTGCATCTCCCCATAATGCAATATCTGCATGAATCACTCGTCCGAATTCAGCAGGATCAATGTCAATATGAATGAGCTTCTGATCTTGTCTTGGCCAAGTCCAACGATAAGAGCTATTTTGAGAATGTTTATATCCTATAGCTAGAATGACATCTGCCTGGTCAGCAGCTGTTTTCGCACAAGGGCTTCCGAGCTCACCCAAAACTCCAAGGCATATGTCATTAGTTTCAGCCACACTTCCTTTACCGGATAATGTCGTTACCGCCGGAATCTTATAATTATCTGACAACTGGGCAACCTCATCATAAGCTTGAGAAAGTTGAACACCTCCACCTGCAAGAATAATAGGCTTCTTAGCAGATGTAAGAAGACGTACTGCTTTAGCAATTTCAGATTCAGGTGCTGAACATCTGAATTTAGGGTGATTACTAGTTCCTGACAGCGGTTCCAGTTCTGTTGTAGATTGGAAAACATCTTGAGGAATCTGAACCACAACTGGACCAGGACGTCCGGAAACAGCCGTATGAATGGCAGAAGACACCACTTTAGAAAGCATCTCTATACTTGGAACATGAAACGTTTCTTTAGCAAAAGGCTTTAACATGTCAAGTTGATTTCCACCTTGACTAATGCGGCCATATTGCTGTAATAGAACAGAATTTCGCGGGTGGTCACTTACAAGTACTAGAATAGGTACTGAACTATTAAATGCTTCCATTAGTCCGGAAGGGAACTTAGTAGCTCCAGGACCTACAGTAGCATCACAAACCCCAATTCTGCCTGTAACTCTAGAAAAAGCATCTGCTGCGAAACCTGCTGTCGTTTCATCTCTAATCAAAATATGAGTGATATCTTCTTTACGTTGTGATAAGGCATCATAAAACGCATTTGCCTGCCCGCCTGGCATTCCAAAAATATGTGTTACTCCATGTCTAATAAGTGTATCAACTAATACATAACCTCCATGACGCTGCATAACTATTCCTCCTGTGAATTTGTATTTTTATAGAAAAGATATGGTTAGAAATCTACTAAGCACCAACTTATAGCTTAAAGAGTACCTTGGTCTGCTCTTTGTTTTTAAAAGCTTGAAAGGCCTCATTCCACTGCTCTAGGTAATAAAAATGATCAATTAAAGGTGAAAAATCAACTTTTCCATCTTGAACAATACGAATCGAGTTTTCCCAATCAAGTTTCGTGTGTCCAATACTCCCAGTAACTTTAATCTCCTTGTAAGCAATTTTCATAAAATCAACAGTTATAGGGGTGCTCCGAGTGCCTATTTGCAGATATTGACCACTTCTTCTGCATAACTCTAAACCTTGATTAACGCCTCCTGCAGTCCCAGAACACTCCAAAACAATGTTTGGGCCTTGGCCGTCTGTTAAATCCAATAATGCAGCCTCACTATTATTTTGATCAGAAACTAAAACCAAATCAGCTCCCACTTTTTGAGCTAATTCCAGTCTCTTCTTGTCTTGCTCAAGTCCAGCTGCAACAACTGTAGCACCATAGGCTTTACAAAGAAGTACTGTCATAAGTCCAATCGGCCCAGGACCTATTACAAGAACTACGTCGGATGGCTTAATTGTAATTTGATTCAAAGCATGTACTGCCACTGTAAAAGGTTCTAATAATGCTGCTGTAACCAAATCAATTTCTTTTGGCAGAACATGGATTTGATCTTTATGAACTTTTACATACTCAGTAAAAACTCCATCATGATCAAAACCAATTCGAGTCTTTTCCGGACAAAGATTTTCTCTTCCTCTAATACATGATTCACATTTCCCGCATGAAGAGTAAATCGTACGGGCTACAACATTCGTGCCAATAACTAAACCCTCTACACCAGGACCAACTTCTGCAACTTGGCCGCTAAATTCGTGTCCAAGGACCAAAGGCTTCTTATAAGCATGATAATGTCCATCATATATTTTCATGTCTGTTCCACAAATCCCGGCAAAGTGTACTTTAATGACCACTTCATTATGACCAGGTTCTGGTTTAACTACTTGCTGCAACGAAACATCCCCAGCATCAAAGCTTTGTTTAAGTAGAGCTTTCACCAATAATTCCTCCAATTTATTTCAATGAAATACCTGCCTGGTGTACTTTACCAAAATTAATTACTATATCATCAATCTTCCGCCATTTATATCTATAACTACTCCAGTAAGATAACTTGATTGAGGAGTAACTAGAAATAGAATAGTATTTGCTACTTCTTCAGGTGTTCCTAGTCGTCTTAATGGAATATTATTTATTATTTGTCGGTTTACTTCTTCAGCAACATCTTTAATCATAGGAGTGTCAATACGTCCTGGAGCAACTGCATTTACATAAATTCCACTTGGACCGAGTTCCCCAGCCATTTGGCGCGTAAGAGAAATAAGACCTGCTTTACTAACAGCATAATGGGCTCCGGTAACGGCACTATAGGATCTTCCAGCTTGAGAGGCAATATTCACAATATGACCACTTTGATTTTCTTTCATTAATTTAACAGCAGCCTGCGAGGTATAAAATGCACCATGTAAATTAATGTTTATCACTCTATGCCATTCTTCAACATCCATGTTTTCCACAGGAACTCGTCCGTTTTTTCCTTTTGGTGATATACCCGCACCATTTACCAGAATGTCCAATCGCCCAAACGTATCTTTTATAACCTTTGCAGCATATTCAACGCCTTTTTGATCCGAAACGTCTAGTTTAATTGGTAAAGCCTCAACACCTAAATCTTTTAATTGGATAGAAAGGTCCTGAGCACGGTCAAAGTCAATATCTGAAACTACTACGTGACTACCTGATTTTGCTAAAGCTTTACATGCCGCACTTCCTATACTCCCGGTGGCCCCTGTTACCCAGCTGACAGCATTATTTAAATTCCCCATATCGTCGCTCCTTCGAAAATATAAACATTTTAAAAAAGTTGTTACTAATTTTAGTTTGTTTATTGAATTTAAATTGATAAAGAATTAAAAAATAAACGTCTAAAGGATATATCCACCACAATATTTAGAACATTTCGAATTTAACTCTTTAATAAAAGTTTAAAAAATAGTAATCAATATGTAAAATATTAAAATGATATGTTATCCATATGTAACTCATATGTTTTATAAATATCAATCTATACTTAAAAGACTTAATTTATAAAAAAACAGTACCTAAGTCTGTACACCTATAAAAAAACCATCTCTCCTAATAAAATAGAGATGGTTTTTTTTCAATAAACTTAGGAACGTTACTTTATAGCACAATACTTAGTGATTAACTTCTTTAATTTTAATACTGTAGGATTCGTCTCATTTTGCCGCCATATAATAGCAGTAGGGATGTAAATCTCTGATTCTCCAAATGGTACTATTTCTAAATCATCTGTTGATTGGGAACATCCAGACTGCGGGGCGAGTCCGATTCCCGGTCCATGTTTCACCATCTTAAGAAGTGTAAGAACCGTTTCTGCATGTCCGATGATATTAGGCTTTATCTTATTCTCTTCAAACCTCTGCACAATTTGTGAGAATGCACTATGGGTAGTACTTCCACGGATTAAAACCAATGGCCTCCCCTTTAAATCATTTGGTAAAATTTTTTTCTTTGAACTTAATGGATCATCTTTACGAAGAACAACTCGAATAGGATCGTTTCCTAGAATAGAGTAATTAAGTTCTGTATTATGTATAGGTAAACGAGTAATTCCCAAATGGGCCTCTCCACTTTGGACTAATGAAACGATGGTTTTGGAATGGCCTTCTTTAATTGAAAAATGAATATTTATGTTTTCGCTCCATATCTGTGTCAATGTCTCGCAAATAGGAGCGGAGAAAATTGGTAAAGTAGCTAACGTAATATTTCCCATAACCAGTTTTTGAGGATCTGATAAATAGCCGAGAAGTTCATGATATTGACGAAGGATAGGGGTTACCTTTTGTAATAGGAGTTTTCCTTCTTCAGTCAAGGTTACTCCTTTTTTATGCCTTTCAAATAACATGACCCCTAAGTTATTCTCCATATTTAGAATTTGCTGGCTAAGTGGTGGCTGGGACATGTTTAATTCCTTAGCAGCCTTTGTAATATTACCTAACCTTGCCACTGCTTCAAAATACTTAAAATTTCTAAAGTCCATTTGCTCCCACCTCGTTTATTTGTGTATTTCGAATTTTCAGAATGACATAACCATAGTTTATTTGATAATTTACTCAATTATCATATGTTGGGGATATGATAATAATATTAGAAATATATTGTACATTTGTAAAGTGTTTGTTTATCATGAAATAAAGGATTATGAATTATCTGACAAGTAGGAGAGAGCTTTTTAGAAATATCTGTAGGATCCTTGCTGATTATTTTTTCTTCTGCTTTAGATAATCATGCTTTTATTCTCATTTGCTCTTGTAAAAGATACAAGCGCTTACATCAAGAGGATGCCCTAAATTAATTTAAAAGGAGGTGCTGCAAAACTTTGGAGGTAAGAATTTTACTAAATAGGCGAGGAGGAAAATTATGATTTTTTCTTCAGATGTAAGAAAAGACCCTGAAGTAGGAAAAAACCAATGGAAAAGTTTATGGACATCTTTTGCAGGTTGGTGCATGGATTCAATGGATGCAATGCTTTTGGCTCTTGTTATTCCTCTTTTATTAACAGAATGGAATATGTCAACCGGGGAAGCAGGTCTTATTAGTTCTGCCACATTAGTAGGAATGATGGTAGGAGGAATTAGCTTTGGCATCTTAGGTGATTATTTTGGCAGAGTAAAAATGTTAACATTCACTGTCATCTTTTTTTCCATTTTTACTGGTATTTCAGCTTTTGCACAAGATCCATTGCAGCTTGGAATTATTCGATTTTTCGTTGGATTTGGATTAGGAGGAGAATGGGGGCTTGGAGCCTCACTCATTTCCGAATATTGGCCGAAAAAGCATAGGGCAAAGGCAACTTCACTTGTTCATAGTGGTTATCCTGTGGGGTATGCTATTGCATCATTACTTGGATTCTTAATTTTACCTGCATTTGGATGGAGGGCTCTGTTCCTAATAGGTATATTACCTGCCTTCATTATATTATTTTTTAGAAAAGGATTAAAGGAACCGCCAAATTGGAAGAAAGAAACAAAAGATGTTCAGAAAGAAAAAAGTACCTTTACCCTTTTGATGCTTTTTAAAGATGGTTATGCAAAACGAACGATATTGGCAAGTATACTTATGCTGTTTAATTTAGGTGCATACTGGGCTGCTTCGTCTTGGATACCCACTTTTTTAGTGAAAAGTCATCATTTGCCGGTTGGGATGGCAAGTTGGTTTTTAATAGTTTTAAATATTGGTGCGGTGTTTGGTCACCAAGTTGGTGGATATTTATCGGATAAATACTCTAGAAAGCTCACCTTATTGCTAGGACAATCTCTGTCAATCGTCCTCATTTTCGCCTATATGCTCATTCAAAATGTAACCTTGCTTTTTCTAGTAGGAATCCTATTTGGTTTTGTTATTTATGGATATTGGGGAACATTCGGTGCTTATCTAGGAGAATTATATCCTGCCCACTTAAGAGCAACTGGAGTTGGACTTACATTTAATATAGGAAGGATAGGAGGGGCTTTTGCACCCACTATTGTAGGATTTATGGCAGAAAATATGCAGCTAAGCACTGCAGTATTAATCTTTGGATCCATTTGTTATGTATTTGGAATCATATTTACTGTTCTAAATAAAACAGAACATATCGCATCCGAATATTCTAATGATGAAGCTATTATGGATATTTAAAAAAATACTATTTTTTGCCTTAATTATCTAAGAAACTTTCAGTAAAAAGGAGATTCATCTATGCAATATGTGAATACTGTCACTGGTAGATTAAGTATTTCAGAACTTGGTAGTACATTAATACATGAACATTTGCGGATTTGTTCTGAAGCAGTACTCGTTCAGTTTCCTCATATTTATGATGAAGAAAAAGAATTTAAGAATGCAGTAGAACAAGTAAACAGGGTAAAGATGCAGGGGATCAAGACAATTTGTGACCCAACAGTCATGGGGCTTGGAAGAGATGTTCAATTTATGGAAAAGGTTGCCCTTGAAACAGAGATGCAGATTATCTGTGCAACAGGGATTTACACATTTAACGATATTCCACAACATTTTCAAAATAGGGATATTGATTATATGGCACAACTTTTTGTCAGAGACATAGAAGTTGGTATTCAAAATACTTCTATAAAAGCAGGATTTCTGAAATGTGCAACAGACGAACAGGGATTTACCCCAGATGTTGAAAAAGTCATACGAGCTGTGGCACGGGCCCATAAAGTAACGGGTGTACCTATTATGACTCACTCACATCCACAAAGTATGAATGGAATTAGGCAGTTAGAAATTTTAATGGAAGAAGGTGTTGCACCTAATTCTATTCTCATTGGACATACTGGAGACACAGATAACTTGGAATATATATTAAAAGTTCTATCTTATGGAGCATTTATTGGTATGGATCGTTATGGAATAACGGCCAGAATGTCATCTGAAAAACGAAATGCAACCGTTATTGAATTGGTGAAGCAGGGTTTTTCTAATAGAATGTTTTTATCCCAGGATTACTGCTGCTCTACGGATTGGTTTCCGGAAAGCGAAAAGAAAAAAAGGCCCAAGTGGTCAATGTCCTATATTATGGATGAAATTGTACCTGAATTAATTGAACTAGGAGTCACTGAAGCACAGATTAAAGATATGATGCTTTTGAATGTACAGAGATGGTTTAAAGGCAGTGATGAAATCTGATCAGCTTTAGGAAAATAATTGTCTTCAGGCAGTAAGAAAATTGTGGGGGAGTGGGAAGGTAATGAAAATAATGAAATTGAAAAAGCTCTTTTGGGCATTGGGGTTGATCTCTATCATACTAGCAGGCTGTAACTCCAATCAAACCTCAGAATCTACTCAAGCAAATTCAAAGTCTGCATCTACTGAAACAAAACTTGATTTTCCTAAAAAATCCATTAATCTAATCGTTCCTTTCGCTGCTGGCGGCAGTACGGATACAGTAGGTAGAGCGATTGCAGAATCAGCCCAAAAATACATTGGAAAATCAATGGTTGTAGTGAACCGGGCGGGGGCCAGCGGAACGATTGGAGCATCTGAAACAGCAAATGCAGCTGGAGATGGATATACTGTCGGCCTTGTTACCGGTACAACACTTACGATGCAGCCACTAGTAAAACAATTAAATTACAACATGGATGATTTTAAATTTATCTCAAGTGTTGTATATAATCCATTACTATTGGTTGTAGATGGCAAGAGTAAAATCAATTCTGTTCAGGATCTCATTAACGAATCAAAAGGAAAAACACTGAAAGTTGGACATCCTGGAGTAGGTACAGTAAATGATTTGGCACATACCGCCTTTTTTAACGCTGCAGGCATCAAAACATCCAATGTCCCATTTAAGGCAAATAATGAATCCATTGCCGCAATTATTGGGGGACATATTGATATTGCAGCAGTACATCCAATGGAATCAGCAGAGTACATTAAAAATGGACAGTTAAAGGTGCTGGGTATCTTTACACCTGAACGACTCGATCTATTTCCCGATGTTCCAACTATTGCAGAGGAGCTGGAAAAAGCCGGAATTGATTTTGAATTTAAAGATCACGACTTCTCAGCTTGGTATTACTTAGCAGTTCCTAAAGACACACCTGATGAAATTGTGACATATTTACAAGAAAATATGAAAAAAGTTTTAGCGGATCCTGATTTCAAAAAAAATGCGGAAACATTAAAAATGACAGTGAAAGCTATAGAAGGTGAAGAAATTAAAACCCAATTGAATGGGATGAAGGAAGTAAATCAAAAGATGATTGACAAATTTGGTGTTGGAAAACAATAAAAATATTGTTTGAATGTTATCGATTAGTTGATTCAAACCGGAATATGATCAATTTATATTATTTTGGATAGGCAGGTGGTAATCATTTGAGTAACAAATTGATAACAAACATAACGAATGCCGGATTATTTTTGTTTTGTATAGTGTATTTAATTTATTCCTTCAGAATATCTTTTGGCAGTGCTGGCATGCCAGGACCTGGATTTTTACCTACTACTCTCGGAGTAATAGGTACTCTTTTATCTTTTGGATTTTTGGTAAAAGGCTTCTTTATTAAAAAGATAGAGAAATTGGAGGATTTCACCAAACGGGGCATTCTCCGATTTGCTGGTTATGTCCTAAGCATCGTCATATTTTTACTAACCTATAAAACTATTGGGATCATTATGTTATTTCTGTTAATTGTTAGTCTAGCTAAGATCTCTGGTCTCCGCAGATGGATTTCTTCTATTTTATTTGCAGGCATTTTCACAACAATTGTTTACTTTCTATTTACTTTTCTTCAAATTCCATTCCCTTCTGGGATCTTTTAAGGGAGGAACTAAATAAGTATGGATGCACTTGCTAACTTAGCAAATGGTTTAATGTCTGCTCTCTCATTAGAAATGTTACTTGTATGTTTTTTGGGGGTATTGGTCGGGCAAATTACAGGGGTTCTGCCGGGAATTGGGCCAACTGGTGCCATGGCCATTCTATTGCCTTTAAGTTTTGGGATGGGGCCGGGAGCAGGACTTATCATGCTCGCAGGTATTTATTATGGAGCGATGTATGGGGGTTCTATTACTTCTATTCTTGTTAATTTACCAGGTGAAGCAGCCTCTCTAGTTACTACACTTGATGGATATCAAATGGCAAGAAAAGGCCGGGCCGGAGCTGCTTTATCGATAGCTGCAATAGGTTCTTGGATTGCTGGCACGCTTGCTATAGTTGGACTTATGTTTTTTGCACCTTTGTTAGCAAATGCGGCACTCGCTTTCGGTCCCCCGGAATTCTTTGCATTAGGCGTATTTGGATTAATTATCTTAAGTAATTTAACTGGAGGCTCTTTTGGAAAGTCATTTTTGATGGTGATCATTGGATTAATGTTAAGCACGGTTGGAGTTGATTTAGTAACCGGTGAAGACCGCTTAACCTTTAATGTGCTGGAACTGTCTAAAGGAATCGATTTAGTACCAGTCGTAATGGGGTTGTTTGGTCTTGCTGAAATTTTTTCAGTTGCCCTTACACCTTATCAAAACAATAAAATGATAAAAATAAAACTCAAGGAGATGTATCCCAATAAACAAGAAACAAAAAGGTCAATATGGCCTATTATAAGAGGTACCTTTGTTGGATTTCCAATGGGATTACTTCCTGGACCAGCTGGATTTATGTCCACACTAATTTCTTATAGGCTGGAAAAAAGGCTCTCTAGACACCCAGAGGAATTTGGAAAAGGAGCGATTGAAGGTGTAGCGGGACCGGAATCTGCCAATAATGCTGCATCAACAAGTGCAATGATTCCATTTTTAGCATTAGGTTTCCCCTTTTCGCCACCAACTGCTTTATTGCTTGGAGGATTACTAATTCACGGAATAACCCCCGGACCAATGTTTATTTCACAACATGGTGATTTATTTTGGTTAGTAGTAGCAAGTATGTATATTGGGAATGTCATGCTGCTAATTTTAAATCTTCCTCTTGTAGGAGTATTTGCCTCCTTAACTAAAGTACCAATTAAAATCCTTATGCCAATTATTACTGGCATTATGTTTATTGGAGCCTATAGTATTAATAATAGCATTTTTGATTTATGGATTATGTTTGTATTTGGAGTAGTTGGTTTTATCATGAAGTATTGTGATTATGAACCTGCACCGTTAGTGGTCGGATTGGTGTTAGGACAAATGTTTGAAGAAGGTCTCCGTCAAGGGTTAATAATGACGGAAGGAAGTTTCCTTATGTTCTTTGAAAGACCAATCACAGCCATTTTATTAGGAATATCAATCTTAATTGTACTATGGAACGTTTTTAAAAGGTTTTTACCCTTTAAAAAGGCTTCTTTAACCGATGAACAAGAGGATGCTGGTATTAAAACATAATAGACTAAAAACTTAGTGTGTTGAAATAGCTAAACAAGGGGGTCCCACAGGCAAAAGTGGGACCCCTATTAACGTAATTTTGACATAACTATGGACGCATACATTTAGGTGTTTTTTAGAGGCCTTAATGAGGACCTTTTAAAAGAGATATCTGCAGGTTTAAGGATACATCTGTTTCTTTGCCGTAAAGAACCCGTTCAATGAAAAAGCCAGTCCATAAATAAATGTGGACTGGCTTTCACTATGATTAATAAAAACTCTTAAATGAATCAAAATGTGCTTTGTAATATACATTATCCAGACTTGAGATAATGACACCTTGATCGGCGGCGTGAATAAATTGATTGTTGCCGATATAGAAGCCAAGGTGGGAGATGCCTTTTTTATAGGTATTTTCAAAAAAGACTAGATCGCCAATCTTCGGCTTGTCCACGTAATAGCTCCGGCTGTAGTAGCCTTCCGCAGAAGTACGTGGAACGGACTTGCCAGCTTTGTTGGCAACATAATAGATAAATCCGCTGCAATCGAAACCTGAAGGACTGCTGCCGCCCCAGGTATATGGAGTGCCCATTAAGCTTTTCGCAACCGAAACCAAATTCGAACCTGAAAAGGAATTCGAATTCGAAATGGATTCTGTCTTAATGGAAGTAACAGGCTGTTTCGCGCTAGCTTGGCCAGGCACTTTCAGTTTTTGTCCGGCATAAATTAAATGGGACGAAAGATTATTCAGCCTTTTCACTTCCGAAACGGTTGAATCAAACTGAGCGGCAATTTTGCCGAGTGTATCACCGCTTTTAATGACATAATCAGTTGTTGCTGCTGGCTTAGAGGCTGCCGCTGGTTTTGCTGAAACTGCAGGCTTAGCGGTTACAGCTGGTTTTGCTTGTGCTGCTGGTTTTGAAGTCACTGCCGGCTTCACTTGCGCTTTTCCCGGCACCTTCAGTGTCTGTCCAGGAAAAATCAAGTCAGACTTAAGATGGTTAAGAGACTTTAATTGTGCAACGGTTGTGCCAACATTCTTAGCAATCTTACCCAGGTAGTCGCCGCTTTTGATGGTATATGTGGCTGTTCCGGTTGATGCTGCTGGTTTCTGTGCCGTGGTGGTTGCAGCCGGCTTCGATGCCGCTGGTTTCACGTTTTCAGTTTTAAACGCAGCTCCTGCACTGCCTGAAACCTTTAGCTTCTGTCCAACATAAATCATGTCGCTGCCAAGATTGTTCCACTTTTTAAGTTCACCAACGGTCACATGAAAACGATTGGCAATCTTAATTAGCGCATCACCTTTGACAACAGTATAGGCAGTTGACGTTGATGATTGGGTGTTTTTAACAGCAGTGGAAACCTGAAGCGGCTGATTGATGTGGATAAGATCTGATGTTAAGCCATTAAGTTTTTTTAGGTTAGCAACACTTGTATGATATTGGCTGGCAATCTTTGATAAAGTATCGCCTTTTTTTACATGATATGTATCCGCGTGCGCCGTCCCAGCATACACAATAGAAAAAAACGCAGCTGTCGACAGCGTCCGAACGATTGTTTTCTTCACTTGACAAATCACCTCTAATTCTTCTGTTTTTCTCATAATTTTACCATAGATTGCTAGGTTTTGTAGGAAAGATTTTCATAAAAATGAAAATTATTCTGAGGTTTTTGTAGAATGATCGTGATGTGCCTTTCGAAATAGACTTAAATCGACGAAGTTCACAAAATTTCTACAAATTTCAAATGGTAATTGATTTACAATCGCCTATCCTTATAGTAAAATATGTAATTATGAAAATATAGGAGGATCCTTGAATTGAAAAAGGAGGAAATAAAACTCAGCCCGGACAATGCTCTGTTTTTCGAAATTGTAAAAAAGGCATATGAAAAGGGCCGGAATAACAAAGAAGTAACACTCGAAGAAATCATGGAAGAATTAAAAACAGATTTGCGGAATTTAATGATTGGCTAAATATAAATAGGAAAGGCTGCCGGAATTGAAATCGGCAGCCTTTTCATATTTTAATGGAAAACTTTATAATCCCCTTAGATGTTGGGGGAAGACAGAAAACTAAGCTCTTCCCCAAATCCGATTGATCCATTTTTCAAAGAGCCCAACCGCTTTATCGAGAAGCAGCCCGGCAACACCAATAAAGATAATCCCAGCCATGACTAAATCAAGCCGCAGGCTATTCCTTGAATCGACAATCAAATATCCCAGACCGGACTGTGTTCCTACCATCTCGCCAGCTACAAGAAAGATCCACGCCGTCCCCACCGCAATATGAAGTCCACTTGCGATATAGGGAAAGGCCGCTGGAAAGATAATCTTACGTAATAACTGAAACCCTTTCATTTCAAAATTTTGGGCTACCTTCAAGTAGGTGCTATCGACTTTTCTCACAGCAGCAACAGTAGGGACTAATACGGGAAAAAAGGCCGCGATAAAAATAATCACGATGGCTGGCATATTCCCAATGCCAAACCATAGGACAATAAAAGGTGACCATGCAATCGGAGAAACCGGCCGTAACACTTGGACGATTGGGTCGATCACGCCCCATAATGCAGGAATTCTGCCAAAAATAAGTCCTAAGAGAACAGCGCATATCACTGCCGAAAGATATCCAGCCAAAAAGCGGAGGATACTCACTTTAAAATGTTCGAATAGGGTCCCATCTTTAATCAGTTCAATGATTCCATGCCATACTTGTAATGGGGCTGGAAAAAGGGCGGCATCAAAACCTCCAATGACAATCAATAATTGCCAAACGGCAATGACAATAATGATACTGATGACGATATTGACAATGGTTTTAAACTTTAGCATTTTTTCACATCGCTTTTTCTAGAGATTCATAGAAAGCCCAATCCATAGATTATGGATTGGCTTTATCAATAAGAGAAGAATCGACAAAATCTTTATAGGATGGAGGATTTTCTAGTAATTTCATCTCTACAAGGCTTTTGGTTAAGTCATTGTAGTCTTTTTCGTGAATTTTTAAATCATCGTAACCAATCCATTGAAGAGATAAATCCAAGACTTTTGGATCCACTTTCATGTATTTGGATGACATTTCACGCATAGCTTTATCCTTTAATTCAGCTGTTTCCCCAGCTTTTACATAATAATCGACAAACTTTTCCGCGATTGATTTCTCTTTTTCGATGAACTCACCGCGCAATACTAAAGCACAGTCAATGGAGTTTTTCCAAACATCTTTGTCCTGGAAAAGGACTTTTCCTTTATCAATCGCGACAGAAGCGGCTCCAAAAGGTTCAGCAACCACATATCCAGCAATTCTCCCTTCTGATAAGGCTGCTGGCATTTCAGCCGGCGGCATCTCAACTGGGGTGATGTCATCGTATTTAAGTCCATTTTGCTTAAGCATTTGATAAAGCAAAATATTATGGGTGGAGAATTTGTGCGGGATGGCAAAGCGTTTCCCTTTTAAGTCTTTGACACTATCAATATCTTTCCCTACAACAAGGACATTCCCGTCCCGGTGTCCTAGTGCTACTGCTTTTAAGTCAATACCTTGTTCTTTCGCCTTCATCGCCAAGGTAACCAGCATCGATGCTCCATCAATTTTGCCCGTATTCAAGGCATCGGCCAGCTCAGGCCATGAACCAAATTTGACAAGTTCTAAATTGAAATCTTTATATTTTTCCTGTTCCTTTTCAATATATAATGGAACGGCATGGGTAATCGGTAAATACCCAATCTTAATCGTCCTTTTCCCGTCTTTGGTCTTGCCGGAAGCAGCATCACTTGATCCGCAGGCAGCCAGAGTAAATAATAAGACGGCTGTTAGAACGAAAGAAATCCCCGACTTCAACATCTTTTTCATCATCATTCTCCTCTATTAAATATTAAATTCTAGTGGTGCGTCTGCACGGTTAAAATGAAATTCTTTAAAAATGATACTGCGGTAATATTGAAAATCACTATGGCTCCGGTCCCTCGGCTTGGAAAGAGCAATTTTCAACTCTTTATGGATACGTCCAGGATTGGGATGCATGATAAAAATTCGGTCAGACAAATAAATCGCTTCGTCAATATCATGGGTGACTAACATCATGGTGGTCTTTTCCTGCTCCTGGATGCGAAGGAGTTCATTCTGTAAATGATAGCGATTAAACGTATCCAGAGCCGCAAATGGCTCGTCCATTAAAATGAGCTCCGGTTCCATCGCGAGTGCCCTGGCAATACCCACTCTCTGCTGCATTCCACCTGAAAGTTCATGTGGAAAAAGGTTTTCCTTTCCTTCTAATCCAACCAATTGTATATAGTGTAAGGCCTTTTCCTTCTTTTCAGCAGCAGGAAGCTTTACTTCCTCCAGGCCTAATTCCACATTTTTAAGAACAGACCGCCAAGGCAGGAGGCCATAATTTTGAAAAAGCATAATACATTTTCGAGTCGGCTTTTCAACCGGTTTGCCATCGAGTAACACGCTGCCGCTGTCAGCCTTTTCAAACCCAGCAATAATATTTAATAACGTACTTTTACCACAGCCGCTCTCTCCTAATAGGGAGATGATTTCCCCTTGATGAATCGTAAATGAAATATCTCCTAACACTTCAACGGTCTGTTTCTTATTAGGAAAACTTTTATACAATTTTTCAACTTGGATCATCTGAGGATTTTGACTATTCATTTACACACCTCTTTTTTCATTCAACATTTTCCTTATTAAAAAAATAATTCATATAAGAATACTATGTTTTATGGTTGTAAGTTATTTTATTATACTTTGTTCATTTTTTCAACAGTGAATTAGGAATTTTCTAAAGGTTTAATGGAGGCTTCTAAAAGAAGGACGAATTCAATCGTTGCATTTGTCTAAATGCCATTCAGTTAATCTCAAACGGCCAGAATGAAAACTAAGCTAGAGTGCCCGGAATTTGGCTGGATTCAGGAAAGCAGTGAAAGAAGGGGGAAGACTGAACCGAGAAGTTTTCAGTTGGTTCAGTCTTTTAAAGGTGTATTGTTTTTGGATGTGTTCTCCTGATTCATTAACTTAACCACCTGCTCCTTAGGACTCCAGCAATTAAATTTATAGTTGGTCTTCGTTTCATACCCCAGCCGGCTGCAAAAATAACTCATGCCCTCTGGTTTCTTCTCCGCACGAAAATGCCGGCATGTCGCACAGCAATGGAAATCCTTCATCAGCATCCCCCTTTATGGTTTATATATCTATTTTACAATGTTTGGTTAAACTAGAGTAAAAGATTTGGAACTTTTTAATAAGCGAAGTCATCGGAAGGACAAAAAATATACCTTTTCGGTTAATGGGAACAGGCCTAGCTGCCCGAACGGGTGTGTCGAAAGGGAATACGGTCACTTAGAAGGAGTCTAGCTGCCCGAATGGGTGAGTTGAAAGGGAATACGGTCACTTAGAACGGGTCTAGCTGCCCGAACGATGGGGTAGAAAGGGAATTCGGTCACATAGAATGGGTCTAGCTGCCCGAATGGATGTGTCGAAAGGGAATAGGGTCATTTAGAACAGGTCTAGCTGCCCGAATGGATGTGTCGAAAGGGAATACGGTCATTTAGAACAGGTCTAGCTGCCCGAACGGATGGGTTGAAAAGCAATTCGGTCATCTAGAAGGAGTCTACTTGCCCGAAATGGATAGATTTCCCCAATTTCGGTAAGTAAGAGTGGTTCTAGATATCAATATTCAAGTAATCCTACGTTATATCTGCGGGTTAAGGCAATATATCTGCGATTTTGGGTGATTTATCTGCAACTTTGTCATATATATCTGCGATTTCAACCAATATATCTGCAACTCCAACAATTTGATTCATTTTGACTAATAAATCAAAAGTCCCCCAGTAATATTGAGTTTTTGTAAATACTTTGTAAAGTTTTTGATAGAAGGAAAGAGTGATAGGCCAAAAGGTGTATATTATTCCTAAAAATAGTAAGGGAAAGGGATCTGTATGTTCAGGTTAAGAAAAATACATCTAAAATGGCCGTTTCGTTCAATCAGAACCTCTATGGGGATGAAATTATGGGGAAGTTACTTCATTATTATTCTATTATTTACTTTCAGTACGCTGGCTGCTTATCAAAATAATAAACAGCTGAATGATCAAATACATAATATTGGAAATGATAAACTGCCGAAACTTGAGGTAATCGCGAACTTAAAAGAAGAGGTCAGCAATGTCAGTATGTTAGTTACCCAGCATGCAAGTGAGCTGGAGACAGACAATAAGTCGAAAATAGCCTCCAATTTACGCGGGGAGATTCGAAAAGTCAAAGCAGATATAGCGCAAATGGGAAAATACCCTTCCAGTCAAGCAGATCAAAAGTTGATTGCGAACTTTAAGAATAATTTTAATCAATACTCTGATGCCATTCCAAAGTTTGTGGCCAATTCAATCACCGGGAATAATGAAGCCATAAAAAAACAAATGGATGTATTGAACCCGCTTAGGGAAAATACCATCACCACCTTAAATCAGCTTCAAAGCGGCATTCAAAAAGACAGTCAAACTATTATCAAGGAGTCAGAGAATCATTCTTCCCGTACCATCCAGCAAATGGTCCTTGTCTCTCTGCTTGTCACACTATTTAGTATCCTTGTGGGATTTTTCATTACAAAAATGATTAGAAAAGCAGTTGAAGGGGTCGCCAAAAATGTGAACACGACCACCCATTCAATTTTGGAAATCAAGAAGGCGATAGACCAAAATGTACATAGTTCAGGAAGCTTAGACCATTCCATGAATACGGCTCATAAATCGGTAAGTGATATGGTGGCGTCGATTCAATCAGTTGCCGACAAAACCAATCAAACGGCATCTGATGTGGATGAAATCTCTGCAGCGGTGGAAGAGATGAGCACGTCCATCGCCTTGGTGGCAACAGGTGCAGACAAACTGGATGTTTCGGCCGAAATAGCGGCGGCATCAATCCAGCAAATGACAGCATCCATCGAACAGGCAGCGGCAAATGCAGAGGACTCGAGTGCAAGTGTGGAACAAATATCGGCTGCGATTGAGGAAATGAGTACATCGATTAAGCAAGTAAGTGAACAGGCCAATGGGCTTACCAATTTGGCTGGCGAAGCTGAGGTCACAGTGGGAGAAATGGTTACCTCGATTAAGCAGGTTGCCGACAGTACACAGACGATTAACCAATTGAGCAATTCTGTAAAGGCAGATGCGTTCGAAGGGGCAAACTCCTTAAACGAAACCGTGAACGGCATGAAGGAAATCTCCCAGACAATTGCCTATGCCAATCATATAATGGATAGTCTCGGAAAACGGTCCAAAGAGATTGGCAGCATCATAGAGGTAATTGATGAGGTCGCCAAACAAACGAACCTTTTAGCCCTTAATGCTGCAATCGAAGCGGCACATGCTGGTGAACATGGAAAAGGATTCGCCGTTGTCGCAGATGAAGTGAGAAAACTAGCAGAGCGTTCTGTAAAAGCCACACAAGAAATCACGGATGTCATCGAGAAAATCCAGTCTGAAATTGAAACGGCTGTTAACTCTATTGAAGACGGTGCCTTAAAAGTGCGTGTCGGGAACGAACTGGTTGGAAAAACGAATACGGCCATACACAAAATTACAAATGGAATCGAAAGAGTATCAGATGAAATAGAGCAGGTGGCCAAGGCGGCGGAGGAACAAACGAAAAGCAGTGAATTTTTCTCGAAATCCGTTGAAAATGTATCCAGTCAAGCTGCGGTTTTAAAGCATTCAGCAAAAGAGCAATCCATTACAGCGGGTGAGATTTTTAAAGGAATCACGCAAATCAAAGAGATGATTCAACAAATTACCATGGCAGCGGCTGAACAGGCGAGTGGCAGCTCCTCCATTATCGATGTGGTCAAACAGGTCACCGACCAATCGCTCACCATGAAAGCAGCAACCAGGGAACAGGCACTCACCTCCGAAGAAATTGTTTTAAATATTAACAACATGAAGAAAATGATTCAACAAATCATGATTGAAACCAATGACCAGGCTAAATATGGACAGGACATCAAACTCGAGGTAGAAAATGTCCTGAAACAAACAGAAGGACTCAATCAGAGTATGGAAATCCAAAGCACAGAGGCAGAAGAAGTAGTAAATGCGGTGGCAAAGGTAAATGCACAGATTGAAAAAATAAAGTAATAGGGCAGGGCGGCTTTATCTGTGTTTGAGGAGGAAAAACTGGTACAGAGGGCAGAAGGCTGAGCTCTATCAGCCTTCTAAATTGAAAAAATGGCAAACAGAAGGCAGATAACTGAATTCTATCAGCCTTTTGAATTGAAAAAATAGCCAAAAGAGGGTAGATAGCCGAACTCTATTGGCACTCTGAATTAAAAAATAGCAAACAGAGGCAGATAACCGAGCTTTATCACCCCTCTGCAGCTCCCAAGCCATCTAAAAACAGAAATATCTGCGGGTTGAGGCAATTTATCTGCGACTTTTCAATTATATCTGCGACTTTGCCCCATATATCTGCGACTTTTCAAATATATCTGCGACTTTGCCCCATATATCTGAGACTCTCAAATATATCTGCGAGTTGCCCCAATATATCTGCGATTTTTCAATTATATCTGCAATTTCCCAAAATAGATCTGCAACTTGAATAAAATCTCCCTATTGGTTTTCCCTCCACAAACACGGTAGAATAAGAATCAACCAAATCCCACACAAAAGGAGGATAGACCGATGCCGACACAGATTGCTTTTTTTGGGCCACAAGCGATAGTAGAGCAGGCACAGGAGTATACGAAAGACATGCCGGATATTTTGCTGATTCCCTTCATTTATAAGAAACCGGAAGAGGTCGTCGATCATCTCGACCAGGCTTTCTATTGTGATGTCATGCTTTTTTCCGGACTGCTTCCCTATTATTTCGCACACGCACAAAGCTCATTAGATGCCTATAAAAAGCCCTGTCTCTATATGCCGATTAATGAATACATGCTGACGATTTCCCTTTTCCAGCTGCTGTATCATGAGGGGGTGCCGCTTGAGCGGATTTCGATTGATTTGCCGGACCGGTCGATCCTCTTGCAATGCTTGAATGACCTTAACCTGAATCCAGAGCATGTATCCATCATTGATTATCCCTTAATTTTCAACAAAGAACTGTCCCACTTTTCCACCAGCAAGATTGTAACCCATCATGAGAAACTGTATTTGGAAGAAAAAGTGGATATCACCTTAACTAGTATTCATGCAGTATATGATGCCTTAAAGGCAAGAGGGATTCCCTGCAGGAAAATGGTGGACCCGAAGAAGAATATCGTAGAATCCATTGAAGAGGCGGTTGTCCAGGCCAAAATCTATCAAGCCAAGCAGTCCCAGATGGCGGTGGGTTATATTTTACTAGAATCAGAGAACCTGACAGACAACCTGATCCAGGAAGTGATCGCTTATTTTGACGCGGAATTTGAATGTTCCGCCCAATATCTTGATGACGGGCTATTTATTTTTTACAGCACGAGGGGAAAAGTCGAGAAAGCGACCCATCATTTCCAGCTGTTCCCCCGCCAGCATTTTTTGAAAAAGAAACTCAAGCTGGGCATCGGATTGGGGCTTACTTCCAAAGAAGCGAAGCGCAATGCCAAGGTGGCGTTATCAAGGACGGAAAAGTACGCGAGCCAAAATATTGCCTTCATTGTCACGGATAACGAAACCATCATTGGTCCGCTGGGGGAGAAAGAGAACAAAGAATACCGGTTAAACAGTTATGATAAAAAGGTTCAAGAACTGGCGAAAAAGGTGGGAATCAGTGTGGCGAAGTTCAATCAGTTTGCCTCGTTCGTCAACAGCCTCCCTATGAACCAGTTTACAACAGAAGATTTGGCAGAGAATTTTGCCGTGACCCGACGTTCGGCGGAAAGGCTGTTGAAAAAGCTGATTGATCAACACCTTGTTGTAAAAATCGGCGAGGAACAGTTATACGAACATGGAAGGCCGCGGTCCATTTATACGTTTCAATTAAAATAGCTCCCAGATGGCGGGAGCTATTTTTTTAGGCTGCATTAACTAGCGGTATGACCCCTGCTGATGAAGAAAACTTTATATTGACAGCCAATATGAGTATACTTATAATTATTTTAAAATTCTAAAATTACGACACATTATGACAAAAGAGAAAGGAGTCCAACCACTAAAACCGACACATTACCGACACACCCACACAAAAAACTACTCAAAAAGGAGAGAACCACATGTCATCCAATTTAGATACTGTAACCACAGGAGTTCCGCAACGGAAAAAGTGGAAAGTCCCGCATGTATTTGTCATTTTATTTGCCGTTATTATTATTGCCGCAATCAGCACTTATTTTATTCCTGCGGGGGAGTATGACCGGGTGGAACAGGATGGGCGGACCATTGTAGTGGATGGCAGCTATCATGTTGTCGACAGTTCCCCTACTTCTTTTCTAGCTATCTTTGAATCTATTCATAAAGGAATGGTCTCATCCGCCAGCATTATTTTTTATATTTTTATCGTCGGCGGAACATTTGGCATTCTTAGGGCGACCGGTGCAATTGAAGGGGCGGTGCATACCATCTCCCACAAGCTGGAGGGGAAAGAGCATTTTCTGATCCCGGTTCTAATGACGTTCTTTGCTCTTGGCGGTGCCATGCTGGGTCTTGCTGAAGAAACGATTCCATACATCACGATTATCGTGCCATTAGTGATTATGCTTGGATTTGACTCGATGGTAGGGGCGGCCATTGTGCTCCTCGGAACATCAGCCGGGTTTACCGCAGCCTTCATGAATCCTTTTACTGTCGGAGTGGCGCAAGGAATTGCCGAGCTGCCGATTTTCTCAGGCCTGCAATTGCGGATTATCTTCTGGGCCATCTTTTTAGCCATCAGCATTTGGTATGTGATGCGCTATGCGAAAAAAATAAAAGCCAACCCGGAACGCAGTCTTGTCCATGAAGAAAGCAAAGCCGTACTGAGCAATTTAGGAACACAGGAAAAAGTGGAATTTACCCGCTCCCATAAAGCATCGTTTACTATTCTTCTTTTGGCACTGATTACACTGGCCATTGGGGTTATAAAGTTTGGCTGGTACCTGCCAGAGATTTCAGGTTTGTTCATTATTATGGGAATTGCCATCGGCTTGGTTTCCAAAATGTCATTCAGCCAAATGGCAGAAGCCTTTATTAATGGCTGTTCGGTCCTTGTCTTAGGGGCGCTCGTTGTCGGCGTTGCCTACGGAATTTTAACCGTTCTTCAAGAGGGCAAGGTGATGGATACGATTCTTCATGGCCTCGCCGGTGCCGTCGGGTCATTGCCATCCCAGTTAGCAGCTCTTGGTATGTACATTGTCCAATGTATGATTAACTATATTGTTCCATCTGGAAGCGGCCAGGCTGCTTTAACGATGCCGATTATGGCGCCGCTGTCAGATTTGGTGGGCGTCTCAAGACAAACGGCTGTCTTAGCGTTCCAATTTGGAGACGGGATTTCCAATGTCTTCACACCGACATCTGGTTACTTCATGGCAGGGTTAGCACTGGCGGGAATCTCCTGGACAAAATGGGTCAAATGGATTTGGCCGCTCATTGTCATTCACTATGCTCTAGGTGCAGTTTTTGTAACCATTGCCCATTTGATCGGTTTCCATTGATGAAAAGGGAGGGGAAAAACAATGGATTGGTCAAATCTAGAGGAAAAAATGGTCAGTTACCGCCGCCATTTCCATCAATATCCGGAGATTTCTCATGAAGAGGTAAAGACAAGGGAATTTATCAAAAGGGAACTGGAATCACTCGGATTAAAGCCATTTTCATTTACGGGAAAAGATGTGGTCGTCGACCTTAAAGGAGCCAACCCTGGAAAAATGGCAGCCATCCGGGCCGATATGGATGCACTGCCAGTGGAAGAAGAAACGGGACTTCCGTTTGCTTCAAAAAATAAAGGGACGATGCATGCCTGCGGTCATGACGGTCATATGGCCATTTTGCTCGGGCTGGTTCAATTTTTCAAAGAACGCCAGCATGAACTGAAAGGGACCATCCGGTTTATTTTCCAGCATGCAGAGGAAACCGTTCCTGGCGGTGCCAATGAAATTGTAGCGAATGGGGGACTGGAGGGAGTAGATGCTATTTTCGGATGTCACCTCTGGCAGCCGCTCCCGCTAGGAACCATTGGCGTCAGGAAAGGACCGGTCATGGCCGGGGCGGATAAGTTCACCATCCGCATTTTCGGAAAAGGCGGCCATGGTTCAATGCCAAATGAAACGGTGGACCCAACCTTAATTGCGTCCCTTGCGATCGTGCAGATTCATACAATTATCAGCCGGTCACTGCATCCGCTGGAACAGGCAGTTGTCAGTATCGGCGAACTGAAATCAGGCACCACCTATAATGTCATCCCAGACAGTGCGACATTATCCGGAACGGTCCGGCAATTCAGCCCAGAGGTTTCGAAACAGATTCATAAACGTCTGGATGACATTTTGCACGGACTCTGCATTTCTTACAATGCGAAATATGAATTGAACTATACATACGGGGATTCAGCTGTGGTCAACGATGCGGAACTATATGTATTAATGAAGGGAAAAGCAGCAGACCTGTTTGGTGAGGACAAGGTGATTGAAATTAAACCACAGCTTGGCAGTGAGGATTTTTCCTATTATACAAACTGCATTCCAGGGATGTATACCTTTATCGGGGTGGGGAAAGAAGACGTTCCATACGGCCATCACCATCCAAAGTTTGATATTGATGAAAGCATGCTGGTGCCGGCGGTTAAATTGCTGTCGGGAGCCGTAATCGATTTTTTACATAAGGGGGAAGCGTCTTGAAAATAACATCTGCTACGGTTTACGGAATTCGACTTCCTTTTATTGAACCGTTCATTATCAGCTATCATACCTATAAAGATATGCCGTCGGTCATTCTCGAATTGCACACGGATGAAGGTATCACCGGGTACGGGGAGGCTACACCTGATGAGCATGTAACAGGCGAGACCTTTGACGGTGTGATCGCGGTATTAACGGAATTTTTAATACCGGCTGTCATTGGCGAGGACCCGTTCAACATAGAAGCCATTCATGAAAAAATGGATAAGCTGCTGTATGAGAATCCCTCCGCCAAAGCAGCGGTGGATATTGCCTGTTATGATTTAATGGGAAAAAAAGCAGAACTGCCTGTCTACTATTTATTGGGCGGCAGATTCCATAACCAGCTGGACGTGCCAAAGGTGTTAAGCATTTTAGAGCCGGAAGTCATGGCACAGCAGGCAAAGGCAGCGAAAGAAGAGGGGTATTCCTCGATTAAACTGAAGGTAGGAACGGATGCCAAAAAAGATGTGGAGCGGATCCATGCCGTCCGTTCAGCAGTCGGACCAGATTTCCCGATCCGCGTCGATGCCAATCAAGGCTGGCAGACGGTATCAGAGGCGCTTTCGGTTATTCGAAAAATAGAGGATTGCGGGATTGACTGGATGGAACAGCCTGTAGTGGCCCATGATATTGATGCTCTAGCAGAGGTAAGAGCAAAAACAACAATCCCAATCATGATTGACGAAGGACTTCACAGTTTAAAAGAAATGCGGGAGGTCATCGCGAAAAAAGCTGCTGACAAAATCAATATTAAATTGATGAAATGCGGCGGACTGTACCGCGGAAGTCAGCTGGTCCATATCGCAGAAATGGCCGGCATCACCTGCCAAGTCGGCTCAATGGTAGAATCCTCGATTGCCACTGCAGCAGGACTGCATTTAACAACAGCGAAGAAAGCTATTCAAAGTCATGAACTGGTCGGACCTTTGATGTTCTCGAAGGATATCGCTCAATTGCCATTTACGAAAAATGCTATTGCCCTTTCGGATAAGCCTGGACTGGGAATTGAGATTGATAAGGATGCATTAGAAGAAATTACCTGCAGGAAAATGGAAATAAAGTAATAGCCAAGGGCGCCGGGAATGAAGAAGCCGGCGCCCTTGTAAGATGAACAGCTCCGATTAAAGATAAAGACCTCAATTAAAGGCAGTCGAGCAGCTCAAAATAACATCATTAGGCACTTTTAGTTACCCCAGCAGCCATCTAATTTGGAAATTGAACAATATATCTGCGGGTTAAAGGAACTTATCTGCGAGTTGTAAATTTATTATATATCTTATAAGTAATGATCAAGGTCTGAACAAAATAAAAAGGTTTACTGTAAAAACTACTCATACAGTAAACCTCCACTATATTGTTTGGATACCTATTTCCCTAAGATTTTAGTAACTGTTCAATCCGATTCACTCGCATATCGGTTTTAGCCTGCTTTTCGGCTAAATAATCAACATCAAATTTAAACGATTTTAATATTTCAGTATGGGAATTTACTGTTTTTTCTATTCGATCTACTTTGCTCTCGAGACGATCAAATTTATCTTCAAGCCCATCAAATCTTTTTTCTAGTCCATCAAATCTCTTTTCCAGACCAACAACCCCATTTTCAAGTCCAACAATCCTTTCTTCCAGACCTTCAACTTTTTCTTTAACCTGGTTTATCTCATTCATAACTTTCTTATTAGATTCCCTAACTTCTTGTAAAATCTGTTGAAACATTTCATTTTGGTCCATTCATTAACCACTCCTTTTAAAAACTTTTAACCAATCCTATATGCGATTTAAAGAAAGTTAGGTTTAAATACAGGCTGTACTTCAATTTATAATATTTACTTCATTTTACCATAGAGAGTTATTCTTTTGAGGAAATCATGAGGTCTGGAAAAATTTGATGGCAACTAGAGGAATAGACGGAGGAGAAAAAATTTCAAAAGGTACCATCACATCGCATTATATTGGTGTATACCTATTTTACAACTTTTAGTGATGGATTTGTTTGAACATTCTATGAACAGAAAAAACGAAGATCGGCAACCTTGCTTTTCCTCCACCATTCTTATCATCCTGCCCTTACTTCCCCACTAATTCATCCCGGTCATCTGCCTGTGGGGGTTCCTCCAGCCACCCGTGTTTGATCATCACATTCGCTCCGTCTTCCGCATAAAGGGTGATTTCCGGAATTTGAGAGGCATAGACCGCACCGATATCGCGCCGTTGACTGGCAGCAATAGCCATGCCAAAGTTGCCGATTCCCGCCGCGATCATAGCAGACACATGATACATAATCAGTTTATCTGAGAAAACAGGGGCAGTTGTATCCAGAATGGCGGAATCCCAGCTCATTGGCACAGGCAGGTCCTCGTCAAGCAGAATATTGCTGAACGTTTCCACATACTTTTCGGAAAGATCTTTTCCGCGCATCAGAAATTTCTTTACATCCTCTTTTTGGGCAATTTGTGCAAATCCTGTGATTAAAGCTTTGCCAACGGCATTGGCTTGAATGTTTAAAAATAAATGGGTGACTTCAATGGATGTAATAGATCTTTTTTTGCCAAAGAAGCCGGCTAAAAAATGCTGCTTTTCAACAAAATCCACTTTATCGGGAATCGTGAGGAAAGGGGGTCTTACATAAGTCCCTTGGGTTAACATACATTCGCGCGTTTTATCCTGTAATTCCACCCCTTTACCCAAAACGCGCTTATGAAAAGCAACCACATCCGGCCGTGTCGCTAAACTAATAGCAGCTCCATTCGCTGCGATGGCAAGAATCGACATATGCCGCAAATACATTAACTTAAAGGTATCGGAAAACAGCTTGGGGGCTTCCGCATTCACATCCTGTTCTGTAAATCCAACGGGGATAGGGAAATCCTCCTTTTGAAAAATGGCCTCCATGAGAGCAATATTTTCTTTGGCAGTATTCAGCGTCCATTCTATAATGGGACGTATCTCCTCATCTTCCACCTTTTCTAAAAAATAACGGTTCATACAAACAGCCAGTGTATCGTTCAGATATTGAGTCCACAAGGTAGATATCTCCGCGGCGGTTAACCGAATCTTTGTCTTATCTTCCATTTGGGCAGTCTCCTTTAATAAGCATTTGTGTATACTATTTCCATTTCAAGGATTCTCTATTATAAAACGGAAGAAAGAATCGCAGCTCAAGAAAAAAAGCCAGGCGTTCAGCCAGACTTAGGTACTTCGTTACTATAAACCCTGCTGATTGGAATGATTGAGGTGCTAACGGGGCACTATTATAATAGAAGAAAACGGTATCATTTATGATGGCCCGTATATTAAAAATCAAACTTCTGAACAAAATTACAGCCCTGGCACGCTCTTCCAAGCTGCTTCAATGTAACGGGATCACAGTAGTAAATTTCATCAAAGCCGCAAACTGGGCATTCCATGCTATGAAGGATTTCGCGCTCGCCTAGTAATGCATCAAGTAAAACTTCAAAGTACATATGAGTCCCTCCATAAAAGTTGTTAATGATACTCTATCAAATGATTTGCGGGAAAGCAGTTGAATTTTGTAAGCGGATAAAGGAGTAGTTTTCGACATAAGTGGTAGAAGAGCTATAAGACAGATATAACATTATCAGCCAGATATACAAGTTTAAACGACAGTAAGAAAACTTATGCGACAGAAAGGAGGCGTTATCCCGACAGATATACAGGCTGACATCGCTAATTGCCTCAGCATATCCGGCAATAAAAAGCCAAACCAAATAAAAAAGCGAACCCTTTATTCGGATTCGCCTTCATTAAGCAAAAAGTTCACAATATAATCGCTCCATACTTTAACACCTTTTTCACTAGGAGCACTTTGGTCAGTGGTTAAGTATTCTTTTAAAGCAGGATCCTGTGAGTCTGGCCATGCAGTCCAGTGATCCATATAAGTGATGTCATTTTTCTTAGCAAACTGCTTTAACTGCTCCACCTGACTTGGATAGATCTTGGCAGGATAAATGGGATAGGATGGCTGCAAGATAAAAGATGTTTCAGACTTTTTAGCTTGAATGTCATCCATAATCGTCGCAATATCCTTGAACGTATCCTCCACCAAAACAAGACCATTGTTTGTTAAAATAAATGGTTCAAAAATAATCAAATCGGCTCCAAGTTTGGCAATGTCTTCCTGCTTGTCAGCATTGACGAACTGAGTAGAAGAAGATTTGTACGTTTTGTATGTAACTTCCACATGATCTGAACCAAACTTATCTTCAAGCTTTTCCTTCACAATTGGAAAGACTCCATCTGTATCAGAGCCAATTGCTTTTGATCCAAGAAAAAGAATCTTAAAAGTTTTCTTCTCGGCTAGAGTAGTCTTAAAACGATCAACAGCACTATCAGGCCAATTCTTCGTGTAGGCAAGCAATTCAGTATCATCAGCTGATGGCTGATTATTTGCCGTAGTTGTTTCCTCCTTTTTAATAGCAGTGGAAGCTTTATTAGTTGCGGATGCTGATATTTGTTTATTCCAATAAGAATGGCCGAAAAATAGAACGGCTATACAAATGATTCCTAATAACAAGGTGAGAAAATTCTTCATTAAGTAATGTACCCCCATTATAAAGTGCTATTTCATTATATCAGATTCGACTTGAAAATTACTTCCAATTTTAAATTTATACTACAAAAAATTACAAAACAGTGTAAAATAAGTTCAGGCGAAGGAAAAAAACTAGAAATTATGTCGAATCATAGTAATTTGTGCTATAATACACTTTGTTCTATATTGGATAAATTTAGGGAGGACCACATGGAAGAGACGATCAGCTTAAAAGAGTTGTTGGAAACACTGCGCAAACGATTTAGATTAATAGTCAGCATCACCCTCATTGCCATCCTAGTCAGCGGTGTTATCAGTTACTTTTTCTTAACACCAATATATCAAGCATCCACACAATTGCTTGTCAATAAATCCAAGGATGAACAAGCTTCATATCAGATTAGTGATGTTCAAACTAACCTTCAATTAATTAATACCTATAATGTAATTATCAAAAGCCCGGCTATTCTAGAAATAGTCATTAAAGATTTAAATTTAGACCTAACAGTAAGTGAACTGAATGAAAAAGTTACAGTTGCTAATGAGAAAGATTCGCAGGTTGTAAACTTGTCAGTACAAGATTCAAGCGCCACAATGGCAGCTAAGATTGCCAATAAGACAGCAGAGGTCTTCCAAAAACAAATTTCTAAAATAATGAAGGTTGATAATGTTAGTATTCTTGCAAACGCGGAAGTTGGAGAGAACCCATCCCCAATTAAACCAAAACCATTATTAAACATTGCAATAGCCGCAGTAGTTGGCTTTTTGGTAGGTGTAGGGGTAGCTTTCTTGCTAGAATACTTTGATAATACAATAAAAAATGAACAAGAAATTGAAAATATTCTTGGCATACCAGTTCTGGGTACTATTCCTAAGATGGATGAGTCTGATGTCAAAACAGTTGGGAAAAATCTTCAGGATAGGAATACGAGATTAAGAGGTGAGACACTTGGCTCTTAAAAAGGATAAGAAAAAGACATTAAATAATGGTAGGACATTGATTACCCTAAGGAATTCAAGATCGCCAATTTCTGAGCAATATCGAACTATAAGAACTAATATTCAATTTTCAAATGTAGACAGTGAACTCAAAACTTTGATGGTAACTTCCGCGGGACCAGGAGAAGGGAAATCAACAACTGTAGCCAACTTAGCTGTAGTTTTTGCTCAGCAAGGTAAAAAAGTATTGTTGGTAGATGCAGACTTAAGAAAGCCAACCGTTCATTATACATTTAATCAAACAAATACTTTTGGACTCACCAATGTTCTAACAGGGCAAATCTCCTTAATCAAAGCAGTAAATGAACCAACTGAGAAAAACCTTTATGTACTTACAAGCGGACCGATTCCGCCAAATCCGGCTGAGTTAATTAGCTCAAAAGCCATGGAGCAATTTTTTGAAGAGGCACAAACTATTTTTGATTTAATCATTTTTGATGCTCCGCCGCTATTAGCAGTAACAGATTCACAACTTCTTGCAAATAAATGTGAGGCAACTATTTTAGTGGTTTCAAGTGGAAAAACAGAGAAGGAATTGGCAGTAAAGGCAAAAGATTTACTTGAGACAGCACAGGGAAAACTCTTAGGAGTTGTATTGAATAATAAGAAAATGAAAACTAGCCAGCAGTACTATTATTACGGAACAAATTAAGTAAACAAGTTAGGGAGTGGTAGTAATGATTGATATTCATTGTCATATCTTACCTGGTATCGATGATGGTGCTCAGAGCATGGAAGATAGTATAACAATGGCAAAACAGGCAGCTAAAGAAGGCATTGATATAATTATTGCTACTCCCCATTTAAACCATCAATATAATAACCGGAAACAATCTATTCTGGAGAAAGTGGATGCTCTAAATCTTGTTCTTGAAAAGGAGGGCGTCGGAGTTAAAATCTTCCCCGGTCAGGAGCCAAGAATATATGGTGAAATAATTGAAGATTATGAGAAAGATGAAATTCAAACCTTAAATTGCTCACGTTATGTATTCATTGAATTTCCATCCAACCATGTTCCAAGGTACTCTGAAAAACTATTATTCGATATACAAGTAAAAGGTCTTACACCTGTGATTGTTCATCCTGAACGGAATTCGGAATTAATGGAACACCCCGACGTGTTGTATAATCTGATAGAAAAGGGGGCACTAACTCAAGTTACTGCTTCTAGTCTTTGCGGTTATTTTGGAAAGAAAATTCAAACCTTTTCAGAACAGTTAATCGAAGCAAACTTAACTCATTTTATTGCTTCGGATGCACATAATGTGGTAAATCGGGCTTTCAAGATGGTGGAAGCAATGGATTTGATAGAATCAGAATACGGCATGGATTATGTATATATGTTTAAGGAAAATGCAGAACTCCTTGTGAAAAACAAAAATATAATGAAGGAAATACCAGAAAGGATTAAAAAGAAAAAGAGGTTCCTATTCTTTTAACCTACGGAGTATCAAAACCTGATCAGGTAGGTTACCTGTCCGTTTATAATGGAGGTACTTGGTCATACTGTAGGTTTAAGATGAACCTTAGACGCACATCCTCGATGGAGTGATCTGAGGGTGGGGTAGATGCCCTATAAATAATAAATAAAAAATAAAAAATAAATATCTAATGAAAGAATATGTGTGAAAACATTTACATTTCCATTAGGTATTTATTTTTTTGAAGTTTTATTTAGAAAAACGAAATACAATAAAGGGGGAATATAGGTGAAGAAGGTAAGAAAAGCAATTATCCCTGCTGCTGGGCTTGGGACAAGGTTTTTACCTGCAACAAAAGCAATGCCGAAGGAGATGCTACCAATTGTCGATAAACCGACTATTCAATATATAATTGAAGAGGCGGTAGCTTCTGGTATTGAGGATATTATTATTGTAACCGGCAAGGGGAAGCGGGCAATTGAGGACCACTTTGACAATAATTTAGAATTAGAGCAAAACTTGATTGAAAAAGGAAAATACGATTTATTAGATCGGGTACAATATGCTACGAATCTAGCAGATATCCATTATATCCGCCAGAAGGAACCTAAAGGACTTGGACATGCTGTCTGGTGCGCTAGGAACTTTATCGGCGACGAGCCATTTGCTGTACTATTAGGTGATGATATTGTCCAAGGTGATACACCATGTTTAAGCCAATTAATCAGTCAATATGAGGAAACTCTATCTTCAGTTATTGGTGTTCAGCATGTTCCTGAATTAGAAACACATCGATATGGAATTATTGATCCATTAACTCAAGAAGGGCGACGCTATCAAGTAAGTCAATTTGTAGAAAAGCCAAAACAAGGTACAGCACCATCAGATTTAGCGATAATGGGGCGGTATGTCTTGACCCCAGAAATTTTTAAGTTTCTTAGCCGGCAGGAAACAGGGGCAGGCGGGGAGATTCAGTTAACGGATGCGATTCAAAAACTTAATGAAATTCAAAGAGTATTTGCCTATGATTTTGAAGGCAGGCGGTATGACGTCGGTGAAAAGTTTGGCTTTGTCAAGACAACGATTGAGTTTGCTTTAAAGCATGATGACCTTCGTGATGACATGCTAGATTACTTGCAAAATCTAGTATCTTCTATTAATAAAAAAGAAGTATTGGTATAAAGAGAAGGAAGGGGTCAAGGTTGGATAATTTAGCTAATCAGGATAGTTCTTATTTAAAGCAAAAGCAACACGAAATTGTCAGTAAGAAGAAAACTTATCTTTTCTCAAAACGATTAATTGATATTATTGGTGCTTCATTAGGAATCATACTTCTTAGTTTCTTATTTATTATTATAGCCATTTTAATAAAATTGGAGGATCCTAAAGGCAACATATTCTTTTGTCAAAAACGAGTTGGACTAAATGGAAAGGAATTTAAAATGTATAAGTTCCGTTCGATGGTTTCCAACGCTGAGGAGAAGCTAAAAGAATTGTTAAAATATAACGAAGTTTCTGGTGCGATGTTTAAAATGAAAGACGATCCCCGAATTACAAAAGTAGGGAAATTTATTAGAAAGACAAGTATTGATGAGCTACCTCAACTATTCAATGTCCTTAAAGGAGATATGAGTCTAGTAGGTCCTCGTCCACCACTTATTAGAGAAGTGGCAGAGTACACAGAGTATGATATGCAGCGTTTATTGGTCACTCCAGGGTGCACAGGACTTTGGCAAGTTAGTGGTAGAAATAGTGTAGGATTTAAAGAAATGGTAGATCTAGATTTACTATATATCCAGAATCGTTCAATACTATTTGATATTAAAATAATATTAAAAACAGTATTAGTATTATTTGGATCAAAAAACGCTTATTAATGCAGTGCAGATAAAAGATTTGAAAATTTTCAACTTCAGTAGATATGGTGGATTTCATCTAAATCAATGGTGAATCCATCCTTCTTCTTTTTGTTAGTACTGTTAATAAATTAGCTGTGTACTGGTTTTTGTCACAATTGTCTCTATTTATAAATATCTAAAGATAGAATATGGAATATTCATGTCCTATCTTTAGATATTTATTTTTGGTACAGTGCAATTACTTCCTAAATTTAGATGAGGTGAAAGTAATTTTGAAGATACTATTTATTACAAATAAATTACCATTTCCAGCGAACGATGGGAGAAAAAATATATTAATGCAATATATTCAAACTATTAAAGAGATTGATAAAAATATTGAAGTAATTAATGCATCATTTGTGGACGACGAAAAGTATTTAAAAAATATACCTACAAAAATCTCTAAAGTTAAAGAATTGAAACGCCCAAGCTTCTTAGAAAAGATATTTAATATTTTATTTTATTCACTTATATTGAGGCAGTGGCCATTACAAGTTTCATTATATTATAGTAGGAAAACAAATAACACCTTATTAAGCTTGATTAAGAACGAGCATCCAACACACATAATTTATGATATGGTTAGAGTTGCGCCATACATCCCTAAGAACTTTAGTGGAAAATTAATAATGAATTATGATGATTTATTATCCTTGAGATATTCGAGACAAATTAAGTATATCGATTATATTCCTTCCATTTTGGGAGGGGTAGCATCTAACTTTCCAAAATCAGTTCAACACTTAATAAGTGGAAAATGGATACAAAAGCAGATACTAAAATTTGAAAGTGCGTTATTAAAGAAATACGAAATTAAAATTGCTACAAAATTTAATAGCCTTATATTTACTTCACCTAAAGAGGCTAAAAGCTTTAAAGAACAAACTAAGTCTAATAGCTGTATTGGGATACCTATGTCTTATGAGGTAAACTTTAATATGTCTAAGCGGCTCAGGTATGAAAATAATAGGATTGTTTTTGTTGGAAAAATGGATATACCACATAATGTTGCTGCTGTATTATATTTTTGCGAAAAGATATTTCCACTTGTAAGAGAACAAAATAATAATATTGAGTTTCATATTATTGGGAAGGACCCCATTCAAGTAGTCCGAGAATTAGAAAAAAAATATGATGGAGTAAAGGTTATTGGACCTGTTGACGATTTAAAAGGATTAGTCGAAACATCTGCAGTATTTGTAGCCCCACTAGTTTTTGGTACAGGAATAAAAACAAAGGTAATTGAAGCACTTTCTTATAATGTCCCTGTTGTTTCTACCAGTATAGGGGCAGAAGGGATAAGTTTTTCAAATGGTTTGGATATGTTTGTGACTGATAACGAGACTGAATTTGCAAATAGTATTTTACAATTAGTTTCATCCACTGAATTGAATAACAATATTTCCAGTAATGGAAAAAAACTTGTTCAAAAGGAATTTTCAAAAAGTGCAATGTTCAATAAATGGTTTAAAGTATTAAAGGGGAAAGAGGAAGTTAGTAATACTTAAACTTGTGCAATTTATTTGTATTTAAATAGTTAATTAGGAGTGTTATTCTTTGAAAAATATATTATTCCTGACACATTTATATCCATATCCACCTGATGACGGAGGGAGAATTGTAACATTTAATACAATTAAAGAGTTGATACGTAATGGTCATAATGTGATACTATGCTCATTTAAAGAGGAAAATGTGGAAGCTATGAAGTTGCCATTTAAAATGGAAAAACATTTAGTTCCAATTTCTTATTCTAATTCCTATATTAAGGCTGTTAAAAATTTGTTTAAGAAAATGCCATATAATATGGCAAAGTATATCGATCAAAATATGGAAGAGGAAATATTAAGGGTTTTAAAAAATAACGATATTGATGTGATTTATGTAGATCACTTACACATGGCTTACTATGCTGAATTTCTTAAAAAGCAAGGCTTCGAATTACCAATGATTTTAAGGCAGCATAATGTTGAAAGTACAATCTTTGAAAGAGCCTATAAAGAAGAAAAGAATTTTATAAAAAAGATGTATTTTAAATTACAATATAAAAGACTTTTTTCGTTTGAAGCAAATATAACGTACAATTTTAAAACTGTTTATACAATTACAGAAGAAGATTTAATGAGAATGAGAGAAATGAACAACGAAGTTCATGTGAAAAGTTTACCAGCAGGAGTAGACATGGACAAATATTATCCTTTATCGATTCCTGATAAAGAAACACCTCCCAATTTAGTATTCTTAGGGACCATGAGTTGGCTGCCAAATATAAATGGTATTACATGGTTTATCAAAGACATATTTCCAACAATTTTAAAGAGATATCCTGCAATAAAGCTATATATAGTAGGGAAAAATCCACCAGAAAAGCTTCGTGCTGTCAGCAATGAATATCCAAATAACATAGCTATAACTGGTTATGTAGATGACGAAAGACCTTATATTGCTAAAGCGGACGTTTTTATTGTTCCCTTAAAGATAGGAGGCGGAATGAGGATAAAAATACTAAATGCCTTAGCTATGAAAACAGCAATTGTTACCACTTCTGTTGGAGTGGAGGGAATAAAGTTGAATCCTTCTAGTTTATTAGTAGCAGATTCAGCACAGGAATTTTCTGATGCCATTATAAAGCTCCTAGATGACGAAAAACTCAAAAATCAAATTAGTGAAACAGGATTTAATAGCGTTAAAGAAAAATATTCTTTTGAGTCGATTTTAAGAGAACATGCTGAAGAGCTTAAACATATCCATTCCTTTACTAGATAGTACCTAGTTTTAATTACTTAAAGGGGAAATTTTTATGAACAAAATAAATGTTCTTTTTGTTACACATTCAAAGAAGAAAGGTGGTGCTGAGCAGAGTTTAATACATTTAATTAACCATTTGGATACATCAGAATATAACGTTTTTCTTGTATGTCCAAATGGCACTGAATACCTAGACGAAATAGCTGTCCCTTTTAAAGAAATTAATCTATCTTTAGAAAGCATAAAACATAAGTTGGGTTTACACTACCTAATAACAGTCTTTAAACTAAGAAAAATTGTTAAGAAAAATAAAATTGATATCGTTCATGCAAATGGTTGGAGAGCACCATGGTATGTAGCTCCGCTTAGGATGATTACCAAATCCAAAACGATTTGGCATCATAGAGATAGATTTGATTCAAATTTTTATAACTACTTACTTCCATACTTCTTTCATAAAATTATCTGTATCTCTAATTTTGTTAAAAGTACCATCTCTGCAAGACACTCTGGAAAATGTGATGTGATTTATAATGGGGTTAATTTAAATGATAGGGTGGAACCAGATTACGAAAAGGTTTTTAAAGTGAATAAAAAAATTCGAATAGGGACCTTTGGTAGAATTGTAGAATGGAAAAGGTATGAGGAAATTATAGAAGCTGTAAATATAGTAAATAAAAATATAGGAAATAATTGGGAGTTGGTCATTGTAGGAGATACATCAATAGATGGCTCTAAAGATTATTTTAAAAAACTACAAGACTTGGTAAAAGAATATAGAATTACAAAAAATGTAATTTTTTATGGATATACTAAATTTCCATTGGAACTTATGAAACAATGTGATATTACTGTGAACTTTTCGGATAAGGAGCCTTTTGGTAGGGTTATTATTGAATCTCTAATAGTAAAAACACCTGTAATTGTTGCTAATTCTGGAGGTGCTCCAGAAATAATCAATATCACTACTGGCGGATCAATCATAAAAGAATGTGATGCGAAAGGCCTTGCTAAAGAAATAGAAAAGTATTATTTGATGGATCAAAGAGAGTATTTCGAGATATGCCAAAGAGGTTACGGAAATGCATGTGAAATGTTTAATATGTCTAAATTAGTTCTTGAAGTTTCACAGCTATATAAATCATTACAAGCTTAAAATGTTATTTAATCTAGGAGATGACTAGAACTATGAAAATATTATTCGTTGTCGGAGAGTTTCCTAAACTATCGGAAACATTTATTTTAAATCAAATTACAGGACTTATTGACCAAGGACATTCTGTAACTATTTTAGCTCAAAAACCTAATGTGCAGGAAAATGTTCATGAAGAAGTAAAAAAGTATAATTTAGTAGCAAATACAATTTATTATGATTATCCGCAAAACAAAGAAGTGAGAATAAAAAGAGCAATAAAGTTGTTTCCAAAAACATTGTTGAAGAATCCAATAAAAACCGTGAAGTCTATAAACATGTTTAAATATGGAAAGGAGGTACTTTCCTTCCGACCATTGTTATGTTTAGTAAAACTATTGAAAAATAAACAAAAACTAAATTATGATATTATACATTGTCACTTTGGACCAAATGGAATATTAGCAACTATCCTTAAAGATATAGGTGTTCTTGATGGTAGAGTATATACGACCTTTCATGGATTGGATATGACAACTTATTTAAATGTTAAAGGTAGTGAAGTTTATAACTATTTATTTAAAACTGGAGATAAATTTCTTCCAATCAGCTATTTTTGGAAAAGCAAATTAGAATCACTAGGGTGTGACCCTATCAAAATAAGTGTCCATTCAATGGGGGTTAATCTTGAAAAGTTTGACTTTATTAAACCAAATTACGAATTAAACAAGATAAAAATTATTTCAGTAGCTCGACTAGTAGAGAAAAAGGGTATTCATTATGGAATTGATGCGGTTACAGAACTTATTAAAAAGGGATATAACATTGAACTTTCGATTATAGGAGACGGTCCTTTAAAACAGGATCTTGAAGTAAGAATTACAGAAAATAATATGAATAATCATATAAAAATTTTAGGATGGAAAACACAAGAAGAGATCATTCAATTATTAAAGAAAGCAGATTTGTTTTTGGCACCGAGTATTACAAGTAAAGACGGCGATATGGAAGGAATTCCTGTGGTTCTAATGGAAGCCATGGCAATGGGTAAACCAATTATTTCCACTTATCATAGTGGAATCCCAGAACTTATAATAGATAATGAAAATGGATGGCTGGTGCCCGAGAGAGATGTCGAATCATTAAGTAAAAAAATAGCATATGCGATTGATAACCACATAAATTGGGAGCAAATCGGAAAAGCAGCTAGACGAACCGTTAGCGAAAAACATGATATAAACAAACTAAATAAAAGATTAGAGAAAATTTTTCAATAGAACTTTTTACATCCATAATAAAACAAATTGAATTAAGAGGAATGATCTATGTCATTAAAACAAAAAGCTATTAAAGGAGTAAAGTGGACTTCTATTTCAACAATTTCAATTGTAATATTGCAAGTATTACAACTTATAGTGTTAGGGCGAATTTTTGATTCCACTGTATTTGGCCTAATGGGGATGGTATTGGTTGTTATAGGTTTTGCAGATATGTTTGTTGATATGGGAATATCAAATGCAATCATACAAAGTCAGCAAATTTCAAAAAAAGAGTTATCTAGCTTGTACTGGTTAAATATTTTATCGGGAGCTTTAATTGCAATTCTTATTTGGATAAGTGCTCCATTAATTGTGCATCTATTTAGGGAACCAAGATTAAGTAATTTAATTAATTTAACAGCTCTAATGTTTATTATTACTCCAATTGGACAACAATATCGTGCTTTGTTACAAAAAGAGTTAAAATTTAACCTTATAGCTGTAGTAGAGGTTCTTTCAACCTTTTTAGGCGTTGTCTTTTCAATTATATTAGGCTATTTAGGTTTCGGAGTTATGTCGCTCGTATTAGGTCAACTTATTATCGTTACATTTAGAACTTTGCTGTTATTAGTTAATGGTAGAAAATACTATCGTCCTCAAAGACATTTTAAATTAAGTGATACGAAGCCTTTTTTGAGTTTTGGTCTTTACCAGATGGGAGAGAGCACGATTAATTACTTTAATACTAAAATTGATTCAATAATGCTTGGAAGACTATTAGGGCCAACGGCATTAGGTTATTATACAATGGCCAACAACATTATTATTTTGCCATCCACAAAAATCAATCCAATCATAACTAGAGTAACCTTTCCCATTTTTTCAAAGATTCAAAATGATTCCGAACGATTAAAAGAAGGTTTCCTTCAGCTTTTAAAACTTGTAAGTTTTATAAATTTCCCGATCTTTTTTGGGTTATTCATAACCGCACACTTATTTATCCCAGTTATATTTGGTGAGAAGTGGATTGAAAGTGTTCGATTATTACAAATTCTTTGTGGAGTGGGTTTATTAAGATCGATAGGTAATCCAATAGGCTCCTTATTAATGGCAACAGGAAAAGTTAAAATAAGTTTTCAATTTAATGTAATAAAATTATTTACACAAATCCCTGGGATAATTTTTGCAGCGTATACATGGGGACTTATAGGTGTAGCAATAACTTATCTAATTCTTCAAATCTTTTATACCGGACTAAGTTATTTCTATCTAATCCGTAAAGTATTGGGGCCTTGTTTTTATTTATACATTAAGACATTTACTTTCTCACTAATTTCAAGCTTGATTATGCTTATTACTATATGGATATCGGAAAAATTATTACACTCAATTTCAAATGTTTACTTATTAATAATTGAAATTATCATTGGGATAGTTGTTTATATTATATGTACGTTAAAGTCAAAAGATAAAGTTATAGTTAAATTAAGGAGAATGGTTGTAGATAAAATTCCTTTTTTAAAAGCAAATATGTTTCATACTTAAGTTATGGATTATGGAAGGATAGGTGAATTTAATTTGAATATACTAATCATTAACGCGCATTCTTCTAGAAATAAAGGAGATGCAGGAATCATTTTATCTATGGTTGATTCACTAAGGACAAATATTCCTTTTTGTAATATTAAAGTGAAAACTCGTTTTCCTGAAGTTGATAAGGAAGCTTATGATATACCTGTTGGTGAAGCAATACACAATATATTAGTTGATGATAATACAACAAAATTAAAAAAGTTAAAGTTAGCCATAGAGATGATTCGAATATTAGAAAATAAAAAAAATAAACCGATGTTAAGGGATCCGGATTATGAATGGGCAGATGTGGTAGTAAGTTGTGGGGGAGGATTCCTTCTAACACATGGTTTTAGCGTTATGACTCTTCAGCATCTAGTCCAAATTAAAACAGCTATTGACTATCAAAAGCCTATTGTTATTTATTCCCAATCAATTGGGCCGCTTTACAATAAAATTATTAAGAATCTTACCAAGAAAGTTCTAGATAAAGTGACCAAAATTTATGTTCGTGAAAAAATTTCTTATTCCCTTTTGAAGGAAATGGAGATACAGGCACCAGTTGAAGTAGTGCCTGATTCTGCATTTTATATGGAGCTAAGAAAATCTAACGAAGTGGATAGAATTATAAATGAATTAAGAATTTCTCATAAAGGTCCAATTATAGGATTAACAGTAAGGGATTGGAAGTTTCCGGAGGTGGAGGATCATGGATCCCATCGTAATAAGTATATAAAAAGTATACAGGAAACAATTCTATTTTTAGAAAAACAATATGAAGCACGAGTATTGCTAATGCCCCAGGTTTTAGGACCAAATTCATTTAATGATGATAGAAATATTAGTCGAGAGATTTTAGATGGTATTAACTCAAATAATGCACAACTTATTGATTTTGATTTTCACCCTCGGGAATTAAAATACTTTTATTCAAGAATGGATATGTTTATTGGTACAAGAATGCATTCCAATATCTTTGCTTTAGCTAGTAATATCCCTACTGTTGCAATTAATTATGAACATAAGACAAAAGGGATTATGGAAATGCTGGAGTTAAACGATTATGTTGTTGATATAAATGATGTTACTCCGGACATTCTTGTGAAAATGTCAAAAAAATGTTGGGAAAATCGTCATTCCTTAGTCAACCATTTAACAAAGCGTATACCACAGGTCATCGATTCTTCGCAGGTACCTGCGATTTTTATGAATCAATTAGAATTTAAAAAATAAGAAAACAGTTTAATTATCCTATGACAAATATTAATAAGGCTTTTATAGATATTCTTTTGGGGGGCAAATATTTCTATGAAACTAGTGTTACTATCCGGCGGATCAGGTAAACGCCTTTGGCCATTATCAAATGATGCAAGGTCTAAGCAATTCTTGAAAGTATTAAGAAATGATGAGAATGAATTACAATCGATGGTCCAAAGAGTTTGGAATCAATTGTACAAGTTAGGTTTAACCCAATCAGCCGTAATTGCTACAAGTAAAACCCAGGTAGAAATGATTCAAAGTCAAATTGGTCAAAATGTTTCTATAGTTGTAGAACCGGAGAGAAGGGATACCTTTCCTGCTATAGCTTTGGCAGCAACTTATTTATACACTTATGGGAATACATCACGAGACGAAATAGTCGGGGTATTGCCTGTTGATCCGTATGTAGAAGATAAATTTTTTGCTAGACTACTAGATTTAGAGGATGCATTAAAGTCCTCAAACGCAGAATTGGCATTAATGGGCGTAAAGCCAACATTTCCATCTGAAAAATACGGTTATATTGTTCCCGATGTAGAAAAATCAACTGAAGACCTTGTTAAGGTAAGTCACTTTAAAGAAAAACCACAAACAGAAGAAGCAAAATTATTATTAGAACAAAAAGCTTTATGGAATTGTGGTGTTTTTGCATTTAAATTGAATAAGATAATTTCATTACTAGAGAAAAAAGGTTTACCAACAAGTTACGATGAACTTTCTGCCAATTATTCTTTACTACCTACAATAAGTTTTGATTACGAGGTAGTTGAGAAGACAGAACATATAATTGCAATCCAATATAATGGAGAATGGAAAGACTTAGGTACCTGGAATACCTTGACCGAAGAAATGGGGTCTAATATCTTAGGAAAAGCGAATATAAGCAAGGATTCGAAAAATGTACATGTTATTAATGAATTAGATATTCCGATTTCAGTACTTGGATTATCTAATATACTGGTTGCAGCCAGTCCTGATGGGATCCTAGTTACTGACAAAGATGCCAGTCCACGTGTGAAGGAATTGATAGGAAATTTAGAGCAAAGACCGATGTATGAGGAACGCCGTTGGGGATGGTACCGAGTTCTTGAGCATACTGTATATGAAGATAATACAGAAGTTCTTACAAAACGAATCAAAATTTCTGCAGGAAAGAATTTAAGCTATCAATATCATAACTACCGTCGAGAAGTATGGACGATTGTAAAGGGCGAGGGTGTTCTTCTTTTAAATGATGAGTTCAGGGTAATAAGACCAGGTGACATGGTAGATATTCCAATTAGTAATAAGCACGCTGTAAAGGCTGTTACAGACCTGGAATTCATTGAAGTGCAAACGGGGACTCAATTAGTGGAAGAAGATAATCATCGATTATTATTATCATGGGATGAAATTGAAGAAATGGCATACGTATTAAATAAATAAATAAATTCACCATATTATTTTGTTAATTACAATAGGGATTTATTATGATTTAAAGTTTATAGGAATCCGATCAAATGACTGAAATGAAAAGAACTTCTATTTTTCATATTCATTCAAACGTAAATATACATTAAAAATGCATTTTTTTATAAAGTTGCATTGGTATTAAAAGTGTAATGAATGAACTTTTCAAAGATAAAAGTTTACCATTTTGTAAATCAACCGGAGTTAAATTTTACCAATGCGATTGAACCTAGATATCGGTAGCTTGTTAATGCCGTATTTTTTCTCCTGTGTTAGGGATAATTGTTATTTAATAAGTAACATGTTTCACAAATGCTTTTATTTACAGGATATTAATTAAAAGAGTATAAAGTTTTATATGAATACTTTGATATTTATACATTTATACTTTTGTAATTTCAATACTCCCAAAGCCCCTATTTAGTGGTAAATCAGTAAGTGCAAGCAGAGCTAAAAATCTTATATACTCTAAAGAACAGCCATAATTTAGTTTTATTTGGTAAAGGGCTCTTATAAAAGTGGTTAGAAATTGTATCCAATGGCATTAAGTGCACTTTAATTTAAAAAGTAAGGTGAAATAATGAAAAAAAGACTGGTAGAAATAGATTTAATTAGGGGAATAACTATTTTTTTGGTTGTAGCAGCGCATACAGATATGCCATCATTTATTAATGAAGTGCTAAAAACTTTTAGAATGCCTTTATTTTTTATTGTTTCTGGTTATTTATTTAGTACTTCAAAATATTTATCTAACTTTAAGGGCTTATTTAAACTACGTATGCAAAGCTTATTAGTACCATACTTTTCTGCTTGTGTTTTATCTTATTTTGTGTGGATTGGTATTAGGTCTATTAAAAATAGTAATGAAGATTTTATTTGGTATAAACCCATTCTAGGTTTTTTTTATGGGAACGGGTCAAGTTTATTAAATCAGCCCATTTGGTTTCTAGTTTGCTTATTTTGTTGTCAATTAGTTTTTTGTTTAGTTTTAAAGCACCTATTAAAATATAATATATTTATTCAGGTTGTAGCTTTTATGTTAATAGGTGTAGTTGGCTTTTTGATTAGTAAAATACTCCATTTACCATGGGGGCTCGATATCGCTCTTGTTTCGCAGATATTTCTACTTGTAGGTAATAAGTTGAAGGAGTACAGGGTATTAGAAAGAATGAAGTTCTTCGATTATTATACAATAATCTTAGTTGCTATTTTTGTAATTTCTTTTTATATAAATAAACATGTTGATATGAATGATAGGGATTATGGGAATCTTTTTTTCTTCTATCTTGGGGGATTCTCCGGTAGTTTATTAATATTTAAATTAACTAAATTGTTATCTCGGTTTCAGCTAATTGTTAAGTTATTTTCTTACTTTGGTAGGGAATCTCTAACTATACTAATTTTCCATGCCGGAATAGGATTTGTTATTATTACGGGTATAAATGATTTTCTCCTAAGTTTTTTGAAGTTTAATTGGGTTGTTTATATTGTTGGTGGAATTAGTATATCTTTAGTAATTGGATGGTTAATTAAAAAGTTCTCAATCTTGAATTTCCTTTTTAACGGAAAATCCTTAAATAACAAGAGAAAATCAAAATCGACGAATATAAAGAGTATTGCATAATTTAAAGAGTATTAAATATAAAAAAAATAAAATCATTGCTAATTTATACAAAGCGTCAGATTAACAGTTTATACTACATCAATGAAAAGGGGAGGCTTATTTTGAATTGGTTAGATAACGCAGAAAGATGGTTTGCATTCGATAAATTGGATGAAGGCTTAAAGGAAAAGTTACTAGAATTTGGTACTATTAAAAGAACCCTAGAGGAAAGTTTTTATAAACACCTTGAATTTGGGACGGGCGGCATGCGGGGAGAGCTAGGTCCAGGCATTAATCGTTTAAATATTTATACAATCCGCAGAGCGGCAGAAGGCCTTGCGTGTTATATTGATGAAGAAGGTAAAAATGCCAAGCAACGTGGTATCGTAATTGCCTACGATTCCCGACATAAATCTTCTGAATTTGCATTGGAAGTAGCTAAAACGGTCGGAAAACATGGCATTAAGGCTTATTTGTTTGATGAACTTCACCCAACGCCTGTTCTATCTTTCGCTGTTCGTTATTTAAATGCCTTTTCCGGTGTTGTAATAACTGCCAGCCATAATCCCCCTGAATACAATGGTTTTAAAGTGTATGGGGAGGATGGTGGGCAGATACCTCCCAAAGCAGCGGATAGTATTATTCGTTACGTTAATGCTGTTGAAAATGAGCTTAGGGTAGAAGTGGCAGAAGAGCAGGAACTTCTTTCAAATGGTTTGTTGACCTATATAGGAAAAGAAATTGATTTAGAATATGTTAAACATTTGAAGTCTCTTCAATTAAATCCAGGTATTGTGGCAAAAGTTGCAAAGGATTTAAAAATTGTTTATACTCCGCTTCATGGTACTGGGAATAAATCGGTTCAAGCAGGATTAAAGGCATTTGGATTTGAAAATATAAGTGTTGTGAAAGAACAGGAGCTTCCGGATGCTAACTTTCCCACTGTTAAATCACCCAATCCAGAGGAACATGCCGCGTTTGAATTAGCAATTCAATATGGGAAACGAATTGCAGCAGATATCTTAATGGCGACTGATCCTGATGCTGATCGTTTAGGAGTGGCTGTTAAAAATAATGATCGAGAGTATACTGTATTGACGGGTAATCAAATGGGAGCTTTAATGCTTGAATATTTATTATCACAAAAACAATCTAAAGGAATCTTGCCTAAAAATGGGGCTATGGTTAAAACAATTGTAACGTCAGAAATTGGCCAGGCAATTGCCGAGTACTATGGGATTCAGACAATAAATACACTAACTGGATTTAAATACATTGGTGAAAAGATTAACGAATTTTTGCATACAGGAGAGCATATCTTTTTATTTGGTTACGAGGAAAGTTATGGGTATTTGATTGGCGACTTTGTTCGTGACAAGGATGCCGTCCAATCTGCAGTTTTTGCAGCTGAAGTTGCCGCATATTACAAGACAAAAGGTATGTCTATGTATGATGGGCTTATGGCCATTTTTGAGAAGTTTGGGTTTTATCAAGAATCGCTTAAGTCAATTACTCTAAAAGGAAAAGAAGGAGCTAAAAGGATTTCAAGCTTAATGGATACATTTAGAAACGCAAAAATTACAGAAATTGCTGGGATTAAGGTTACTGCTGTTGAGGATTATTTAACCTCCAAAAGACTTGCCAATGGATTAGATACCGTAATTGATCTCCCACGTTCAAATGTATTGAAATTTTTGTTAGCAGATGGAGCATGGTTCTGTTTACGTCCGTCCGGTACAGAACCAAAGGTGAAATTTTATTTTGGTGTTAAAAGTGATTCAATGGAAGGAAGTAAGGAGAAATTATCTCTTATTCAAAGTGTTGTTATGACAAAAGTAAATGAGATATTAGAAGTGTAAGGATAAAGGTGGGTTACCTTTCCTAAAATTGGGTTTCTTGTATAGAGACTTATATATACTTAAAAAGAATATAGGTTTATAATAATTTTGGTTTCTTCTTTTTAATTAATATAACTTTTATAGATAAAATATTCTTTTTTATAAAATAATAAAGGTGGAATATAAATGAAAATAGCCGTGGCGGGAACTGGATATGTCGGCTTGGTAACGGGTGTTTGTCTTGCAGAAAAGGGACATATTGTTTCTTGTGTGGATATAGATGAACGAAAAGTAGCCTTAATGAGCTCAGGAATTTCTCCTATTTACGAACCAGGGCTAGATGAATTGATGGTTAAAAACTTGAATAGATTGAACTTCACAACACATTACAGAGAAGCTTATAAAGATGCGGATGTAATTTTTATTGGTGTTGGGACTCCTGAAAAACATGATGGATCAGCCAATCTAACTTATGTCTATGAAGTAGCTGAACAGATAGCAGAAAGTATTGAAAAGGATTGCGTTGTCGTAGTGAAATCGACTGTACCAATTGGTACAAATGATAAAATTGAGGATTTAATTAAAACAAAGCTTGTCCACAATGTTAATGTTCATATTGCATCTAATCCGGAGTTTTTAGCACAGGGTACTGCTGTAAGAGATACTTTACATCCTGCTAGAATTGTTATCGGAGTAGAAGATCAAGACCCAGGTAAAGTTCTTAAGGAAGTATACAATAAATTTGATGCACCGGTTGTTCTTACCAATAGGAAGAGTGCAGAAATGATTAAATACGCTTCTAATGACTTCCTAGCTCTGAAGATTTCATTTATTAATGAAATCGCGAACCTATGCGAAATTATTGGAGCAAATGTTGAGGATGTAGCCCTTGGAATGGGGTATGATAGCAGAATTGGCAATCGATTCTTAAATTCTGGAATTGGTTATGGCGGTTCTTGTTTTCCTAAAGATACAAAGGCATTACACTGGCTAGCTAATTTTCACGATTACGAGTTGAAAACGATTAAGGCAGCCATAGATGTAAATGAAAATCAAAAACTAAAGTTAATTAAGAAATCCCGTAAGTATTTTGATAGTCTGAAAGGCTTAAGTGTGGCTGTCTTAGGTTTAACATTTAAGCCAGGAACTGATGATTTAAGAGAAGCACCGTCGTTAGTTAATATACCAATTATGCTTGAGGACGGTGCTAATGTAAAAGCCTGGGATCCCGTTGGCATTGAAAACTTCCAAAGATTACATCCAAATGGCGTAAGTTACTGCCATTCGATTGAGGAAACTCTTAAGGATACAGATATTTGCTTTATCTTTACTGAATGGGATGAAGTAAAGGATTTTGACTTATCAAAGTATAACGAATTAATGAGAAACCCTATCATACTTGATGGTCGGAATTGCTATGATCTTTTAAATGTCCGAGAGTCGAAGATTATATATGATTCTATTGGAAGAGAAACAGTTAATACTTTAGAGGTGTCATTGGTATAAAGAATTTAATTTCCTCCTTGTTGCTGCTGGGTTAGACGAGGGGGAATTTTACTTAAAAAATAAAGGAACAAACCACCACTATTTTATCCGAAAGAAGTAAGCCAAAGAATACTTTAAAAAATAGTACAAAAATCATCTAAATGTAAATAAGCATTTACCAAAATAATATTTTGTTTTAACCTGTTAAAATAATGCAAGTTATTGTACACTTTAATATGGTTCTTATTTTATTTATAAGGAGCGTATCATGATTCAAACACCCTTTTTAAGTAATAAAACATTCGAATACAGAATGGTAGCATTTATAATTTTTTCAATGATTTTTGCCGAAAGGATCGTTATTTCGGTAGGTGGGTTTCAGGTGCCGATTATACTCCCTATAACTTTATTAGGAATCCTCCTTTTATCTATATCAAATAAAATTAGAATAAACAATCTAAGTTTTGGATTGTATCTAACCGCTTCAGTTAGTTTACTTTTAATTACTTTATTTCAAGATAGCTATTCTGCATTTTCTATTTTTTATTTACTTATTTTGTACTTGCCATTGATTTTTCAATTGGAGAGTAAAGACTCTGTTTTTTTCGAAAAAATTCTTCTCTACCTCCAATCATGTACCAGTATAATTGCTTTTATTGGAATCATACAATTATTAATTCAATTCATAGGGGCACCATATATTGATTTATTAGCCTTTTTGCCGGAAAAATTTGTGGCATCAGGTTATAACACGACCTATCCTATTTTTTATGGTTCGCAAATTATGAAAACAAATGGTATGTTCATGTTAGAGCCTTCTACCTTTTCACAATTCTTATCAGTTGCAATCTTAATTGAATTTGTTTATTTTAAACGATTTAAATATTTGCTCTTATATTTTTCGGCAATATTAATTTCATTATCAGGAACAGGATTATTAGTCGTAGCTATATTTGGCATTTTTGCATTTTTGAAATTGGGTAAAAAAAAGGTATTAGGCTTTTCTACTGTCCTTATACCACTTGCAATATGGTTTTTTAATACTGATTTGGGACGTGTTATTCTTAGCAGAACTTATGAACTTACAGGCTCAAGCACAACTAATAGTGGATACATTAGATTCTTTGCTCCTTTTAAAGCTCTATCTCAATATGCTGATGGTTCTATTTTTGCCTATTTATTTGGTATTGGACCAGGAAAAGCCGATAATCTTTCCTTAGATTTTACAGCTAATTTTACACCTATACCAAAACTAATTATTGAATACGGTTTTATTGGTTGCTTTATCTTTATTATCTTCTTTTTGTGGAATATTTATAGAAATAAGATTTCATTATTGATTTCCACTGCGTTGTTATTTATGTACTTGTTTCTAGGAGGAAACTTGTTACAACCGCATAAAATCTATTTGATTTTTATATTATTAACTTTAGTACCAAATAAAAATAGATTTAGATTAAAATTAAATAAACAACTAGTAAAGAAAAAAAATAAAAAGGTGAAAATAGTTGCGTAAAAAGCTCTCGGGTTGGATTTATTTCAGCCCGGGAGCTTTTTAATATTAATAAGTGTATTTAACTCAAACTTACGTAAAATTTTTTGGAAATTTATGATGGTAAGGGATATAAATAGCAAAGTATTTAAAGCATTTATTGGGTAACCTAGTATTTTTTAAATTCAGGTAATTTGTCCAAAGTTATTACATTTTTACTATTATAAACTTTTCGCACATGTTCTAAACTGTTTTTAGTTTTAATAAAATCAGACCACGTCATAAACCAACTCCAACTTACTTTATCTTTTATTAAATTCTCAGGATCCGGTATAGATCCATTTTCTGACATGGTAACTAATTTTTTGTTCCGTACAAGCGATATTAAACGCTCGTATTTATTTTTAGCCGATCCGTAATTGCCTACATTAGGATAGGAATCATAACTAACTATATCTACATAATTATCCCCTGGATACCAGTTTGGAGATAATGAATTCCAAATCCATATAAGATTATTAATCTTATGGTGATAAGTGAGACGGTTAAACATTATTTTATAAAGTTTTTTTGCAGTTTCGGGACCCTTAGCTCCCCACCAAAACCAGCCACCCTCTGCTTCGTGTAACGGTCGAAATAAAACTGGTACTTTCGCAATTTGAAGTGTTTTTAATTGTACAGCAATAGCATCAATATCACGCATAATTAACTTATATTCTTCTGATTTAGGATGGTCTAATGCATATTCAATATCAAAGGATGTAAATTTTGTATAAAATCCTTTATCCCACTCTTTAAGATCTTTCGGAGCATTCCAATGCCATTGAAATTGGACGATTCCGCCTGCTCTACTCCATTCAATTGCCTGTTGCACTTGGTTTGATGCTATACCGTGACTAGTTAGAGATGGAGAGTAATTCTTAAAATCGAATCCAACAATAGCAGGCTTTTTTCCAGTGGCTTTATAAATCCAATCAACATAAGATAGACCCTGTTGACCGGAAATTATACTTTTTCCATTATTATCTACTAAGAAAGCCATAAGTCTCCTTGCCTCTTTTGAAGCGTTATGGTTAACAAGGTTATTTCTAATACTATTAATATCTTTAGAGGAAGCAAGTTTTACTTTAATACTATCGAAATTATAATATCCCCAATCCGACAAAAATTTAATCGTGTTTATTCCCTTTTGTAATTTTATAATTTTACCGGTACTTTCAGTAAATTTATTTGATTCAGATTCGAGTAAAACGATTTCCCCTATATCCTTTCCATTTAAAATAACTCTTGTACGCTTATCTCCCCGACCGGTGGGAACTGAATAACGAACTTTTAGTACATATAATCCTTTATTAGGAACATTCACCTTAAAATTTATAAAGTCCTTTGGATTATTGAAGTCCGTCACATAACCTTTTCCTAAATAATTTGAGGTGTTCTTAGCAACATTAACACCATTTAATGAACTGTCTTCTGCTTGATAAATAATCCAGTCATTTGAATTTGATTCCAAATTTCCCTTGTTAAGAAATATAATTGATAAGCAGACTAAAAAAATGATTATAGAAGTTTTATTAAGAGATTTCACAGAATTCACCACTTAAATCAAATTACCTTTTTCTAAAAATTATTCTTCTATTTTTGAAGCCAATACCTCAATTTCTTATAACTCTTTTTGTGCCTTCTGCTATTATAACATTATCATTTATTTAATGGATATTGGAATTGGTTATCTAAATGGGGTCGGAATTTGAATCTGATCAACTATATCCCCCTTTATGTCATTTGTCCAAGCGTTGAAAGATGCCTTTGGGGTTCCAATCGGTTTTACAACGGATGTAAATGCTGCTGCATTAGGAGAAATTTCTCTTGGCGCTGCAAAAGGATTGGATAGTTGTATATATATTACTGTTGGTACAGGTATTGGGGGCAGGAGCTGTTGTAAACGGTTAAATTGAGCAGGGATATCCCATCCGGAAATGGGCCATATTCTAGTTAGGCGTCATTCCGACGACCAATATCAAGGAAAATGCCCCTAACACCAAGATTGTCTGGAGGGTCTTGCGTTAGGACCTGCTATAAAAAATCGCTGGGGTGATGTAGGGATTAACTTGGTGGAGCACTCGAAGGTTTGGGACTTGGAAGGGTACTATCTTGTTCAGGCCCTTATGCTATACATTTTAATTCTATCTCCAAGAAAGCTTATTCTTGGCGGAGTAGTCATGAAACAACAGAAAGTATTTGCATCCATTTATAAACATTTGCCTAAGGTAATAAACAACTACATTACTTTACCAGATTTTACTCCGTATATTGTAGGTCCTGATTTAGGTGATAACGCCGGAACTTCTGGGGCACTTATTCTAGCCCAACAAGCTTTTGATGAATCAAAATGATCCTTCAATCCTTGGAAGCATAGGCAGCTCTGTTTTTTTATTCCTTAGTTGTTTTAAGGACGGACAAACCATCCCAGTTCTTCAATACAATCTATGTAAATAGTATTTACATTTTATAACCCCAATAGACGTTATTATGAATGCGTTTCCAACGTATGATGAGATTAGGAGGTAACCAATGGTGCTTGAACAAAGAAGTCTTCAATTATTAGATTTGTTAATAAGGTACGATTTAATCAGTTTTGAAGAAATCCAGAAAAGGACGGGGTTAACAAGACGACAGATTGATTATGACCTGTTAAAGATTAATGATTGGTTATCGGAGTGTAAGTATCCTAAAGTAGAAAAATTAAAGAGAAAAGGGATTATTGTACCACCTGAAACAAAGCAATATGTTATAAAGCAATTATCTGAGAAAGGAGTTGAGAAAGCAGCAGCTGCATACATGTTTGGAGATAAAGAGAGAATGGCATTCATTTATCTTTTTCTTTTTAATCATCAAGATTATCTTTCTATAAATCATTTGATCTCCTTATTTGATATTGGTAAAACAACCGCTTTAAAGGATATGAAACATTTAAACAACCATCTTAAAGACTATCATGTACAGATAATTTATGATCGTATAAGGGGATATTCCTTAAAAGGAGATGAAAGGAATCTTCGCTACTGCATGATGGGGTTTGTCATTAACATCTTATCCTATCCGAATGGTTCAAAACTGTTAGATTGGTATACGAATAAGAATCAATTGATGCTATTACAAGATGTTCAGCCCATTGTACAAAAAAACTCCGAAAGTTGGTCTATTAATTTTGTTGAAAATAGGATGCTGGAATTTATTTATAGCTTTATCTTTATTCTATCCAGGATAAAGAACAGCGGCCAAATTCCTTCTAAAGGAAGAAACAAATCGATTCTTAAAAATACGAATGAGTTTCACTTTGCCAAGAGTTTATTAAAGAGTTTTCACGTTCAATCCCAAGAAGAAGAGGAATATTTGGGTGCATGGATATTAGGCTTATCGGTTGGTGATATAACTAAATACACCAGGGATCGAACTGTTATATTAGAACTGGTCAAAGGAATCGTCAATCGTTTTGAAAGTTTATCGGGTGTACGTTTCTTTGAATATGAAAAGGTCGTTACCCAACTGTTTATGCACTTTCGGCCAGCGTACTATCGTCTTTTATTCAGGCTGCCCATTGTAAATCCTTTATTATTGAAAATTCAACAAGAATATAAGGAACTCTATAAATTAGTAAGGGAGACTTTGAGACCCTTTAGCGCCATTTTTAAAAATGACATTCCGGATGAGGAAGTTGCGTATCTCATTATTCATTTTGCTTCTATTATCACCAACATGAATGAAGAATTTACAGGGAAAAAGAATGCACTGATCGTGTGTCCGAGCGGGGTAGGAACATCTGCTATTTTGTATAAAGAACTTCGAGAAATGTTTCCAGAATTTGAATTTCATCCCCCGCTGGAGATTGAACAATTGGATTCCATTAAAGTAAAAGCCGACATCATGTTTTCCACAGTACCTTCTGCAAAATTAACCACATCAAGAATCCCGCTTATTATCGTGAATCCAATTATGAGCAGCTTGGAAAAATTCAAGTTTATCCAAAATGTATATACACTCATAGGAAAGCCAGTTTTCAATCAGCCTTCTATTCAGCATATGATGAAAATCATAGATAACTATGCAGAAATAAAGGATAGAGCAGGATTAGAAACTAGTTTATATGAGCTGTTTACCAATAATAAAAAAGGTCCACAGGAAGTGAAGGAGCCCATGCTAAGTGATATTATCAGTGAAAATTTAATTCAATTAAATGTGGAAGCAGATGATTGGCAGGATGCAATCCGAAAGGCAGGGCAGCCCCTTGTGGATGAGGCGAAAGTTTCATCTGAATATATTCAAGCCATGATCGATTCAGCAAGTGAGTCTGGCCCGTACATTGTCATTGCGGAACATGTTGCTCTGCCCCATGCAAGACCCGAGTGCGGATCAAAAGAGATTGCCATCAGTATAAATAGATTAAAAGATCCTATTCATTTTGGAAACGAAGACAATGATCCGGTTCAATATATTTTCTGTTTAAGTGCGATTGACAATGAAACACACTTAACGGCAATGGCAGAATTAGTGGAACTATTAGAACGTCCTGAGTTTTTTCAAAAACTTGATAGTGCAAAAGAATCTCATGAAGTTTATGAATTTATTTTAGCATATGAAAAAGGAGAGAAAAAAATATGAAAACAGCCTTAATAGCATGTAGGACAGGAATGGGTTCAAGTATGATGTTAAAGATTAAAGTGGATCAAGTAATCAGAGAAAATAAATTTCCGATTAAAGCAGAACATAATTCAATTGATGCCGTTAGCCAATTTAGGGGAGATCTACTGATTACAATGGCAGATTTGGTTCCAGATTTAAAAGGAAAAGTAAAATACATTATTGGGATTCAAAATCTAATGGATAAAAAAGAAATTAAAGAAAAACTTGAGAAGTTTCTAGAGGAAACAAGCCAGGTTTCCTAATAATCTTTCACATACAGCAGTTTTGAGTCTAGTTTTATACAAATAATTGGCACTGAGGGGAGAATATCCAAATGGAACTGATTAAGGTGATTGTGTTTGATTTACTAAGCTCTGCTGCCATTTTAGTTGGCCTTATGGCTTTTATAGGGTTAATTTTACAAAAGCAATCCATTGATAATGTTATTTCTGGAACTTTAAAAACCATTGTTGGATTCCTAGTATTTGGTGTTGGCTCCGGGGCCGCGGTTGTAGCTTTATCAAGTTTCCAAGATTTATTTGCGGCAGGTTTTGGACTTAAAGGAGTCCTGCCTCTAGCTGAGGCGGTCACCGCTCTAGCACAACAAAAATTTGGTACTACGGTATCGTTAGTAATGGTGCTGGGTTTTGCTATGAATCTAGTTGTAGCAAGATTTACACCGTTAAAATATATCTTTTTAACAGGACAACATAATCTTTATTTAGCTGCCCTGCTAACCGTTATGATGAAAGCTTTGGGTGTTAGTAATACAACCATTGTAGTGGTTGGCGGTATTCTCTTAGGGATATGTGCTGCATTGTTTCCGGCGATCTGCCAGCCATATATGCGGAAGGTTACCGGTGACGATGAATTGGCACTTGGCCATTATGTGACAGTAGGGTATGCCTTATCGGGCTGGATTGGGTCAAAAGTTGGAAAGCCGGAAGACAGCACAGAAAACTTGAAACTTCCAGGCTGGTTATCCATCTTTAAGGATTACGTCGTTGGAGTAAGTATTACTATCATTGTTTTCTTTTATATTGCAGCTTTTGCTGCCGGTAAAACGGAAGTTGAGACATTGTCTAAAGGTGTGAATTGGTTAGTATATCCTTTGTTCCAGGGACTTGGCTTTGCGGCATCGCTTTATGTCATTATTACAGGGGTCCGTATGCTCTTAGGGGAAATTGTGAATGCGTTTGTAGGTATTTCTGAACGTTTAATCCCTAATGCTAAGCCAGCTCTAGACTGTCCAATTGTATTCCCGTTTGCCCCGACAGCAACGGTTATTGGTTTCCTAAGTTCCTATGTCGGCGGCCTGCTGTGTATGTTTGCCTTCGGAGTGTTAAATATGGCTGTTATTATTCCTGTAGCAGTTCCATACTTCTTTATTGGTGCTACTGCCGGTGTATTTGGTAACGCTACTGGAGGCTGGAAAGGAGCAGTTGCAGGTTCATTTGTTGTTGGCGTTTTAATAGCTATTGGGCCTTCTACCATTTATCCGATTATGGAGAACATTGGTTTGAAAGGGACAGCCTTTCCAGAAACGGACTTTAATATCGTTGGTTTACTAGTTTATTATATTGGTAAGTTAATCCAATTCATTTTCTAGTTTGGTAGTTCCTTATTTGCAGAATACTGATGAGAATAATGCCTATGGACGAAAAGTTAATTGGGGGTTTCAAATTTGAAGAACACTGCCGATTCAACAAGGAGTAGTATTGCCGAATTATCGGTGAATACAATTAGAACGTTGTGTTTAGATAGTGTGGAAAATGCAAAAAACGGACATTTGGGAATGCCGCTGGGATCTGCACCAATGGCTTACGTACTTTGGAAGAATAAAATGAAGCACAATCCAAAAAATCCAGATTGGTTTAACCGAGACCGATTTGTTCTTACCTCCGGGCACGGTTCCATTCTGCTGTATACCCTATTACATTTATCAGGATATGATATGACTATAGAGGACTTAAAGGGTTTTAGAAAGTTAAATAGCCGGACTCCCGGACATCCTGAAGTACATGTAACACCTGGAGTTGAAGCCACAACGGGACCTCTTGGGCAGGGACTGGCGCTTACTGTCGGGATGGCACTCGCAGAAGCCCACCTGGCTGCAAAGTTTAATCGAGAGGATTTTAATGTTATTGATCATTATACATTTACTATTTGCGGTGACGGAGACTTGATGGAGGGGGTTGCTCAGGAAGCAGCCTCACTTGCAGGGCAGCTTGGTCTTGGCCGGTTAATTGTATTGTATGATTCAAATGATGTTACTTCAGATGGACCAGTTGATATTTCAAATGTAGAGGATGTTCAAGGGAAATTCCAAGCAATGGGCTGGCAGGTATTACAAGTGCAGAATGGAAATGACTTAGAATCGATTTCTGATGCCATTGATGAGGCTAAATCTTGTCATGACAAGCCGACACTTATTGAAGTGAAAAATGTAATTGGATTTGGCTCGCCTAATCTTCAAGGAACAGCAAAGATTCATAGTAATCCGGTAGGGGAGCAGGAATCCAAATTAATCAAGCAGGCTTACGGCTGGGAATATAAAGAACCATTCTATATCCCGAAGGAAGTAAAAGAATCATTTTTAGAAATAGAGGAAAAAGGGAAACAGGAAGAGGAAAAATGGAACCTGCTGTTCAAGAATTATAAAAAGTTATATCCCGAGTTGGCGGCAGAGCTGGAAAAGACAATTAATGATGGATTTACTCTTGGTGAAGAAACCTTAAGGAAATTCAATACGAAGAAAATGGCAACCCGTTCTGCTTCTGGTGAAGTCTTAAATCGTTTGTACAATGATTTTCCGACACTTGTAGGAGGGTCTGCTGACCTTGCTTCTTCCAATAAAACAACGATTAATAATCAGCGTTTTATGAAAAAGGGAGACTATTCTGGGCCCAATATTCATTTTGGTGTACGTGAATTTGCAATGGCATCCATCACCAGTGGTTTAACACTTCATGGCGGGGTAAAAGGTTATTGCGGCACCTTCCTTGTGTTTTCCGATTATATGAGATCTGCCATACGGCATTCTGCATTAATGGAGATTCCGGTGACATATGTTTTTACCCATGATAGCTTTTTGCTTGGTCCTGATGGGCCGACCCATCAGCCGATTGAGCATTTAATATCGCTGCGTGCAATGCCTAATTTAACTGTCATTCGACCGGCTGATGCAATTGAAACCATTGGAGCTTGGAAAGTTGCCATTGAATCCAAGAAAACACCTGTCGTAATTGCGTTGGGGCGTCATGATGTACCTGTTTTGGAGAATGCCTCTTTAGAAGGTGTTCAAAAAGGTGCCTATATGATTTCACCTGCTATAGGAGAAGCTGAAGGAATTATTATAGCGACTGGTTCTGAAGTTGAACTAGCATTAAAGGCTCAAGCTATTTTACATGAGGATGGAATCGAGATTAACGTCGTTAGTATGCCAAGCTGGGAATTGTTTGAGAAGCAGGATTCCGAGTATAAGGAGGAAGTCCTGCCAAAAAGGCTTACTAAGCGGTTATCTGTAGAAATGGGTTCAAAGTATGGATGGGAACAATATGTAGGATCCGACGGTATGGTGATGAGTGTTGATAAATACGGCGCATCGGGTCATGCAAATGATTTAGTTGAATGGATTCATTTTACAGTAAATGATGTTGTTGAGAATATGAAGAAGCTGCTGAACATATTGGATTGAATTCTAATTAAAAGGCGGAGGGGATCCTCTGCCTTTTACTATTTTGTTGAAGGTAAGGTTTATAGAAGAAAATGGGCCATAATTTTAACCCAGCCGAAAAACGCAAGCCATAATGGAACACTAAGAGATGTCCCCCATAAAAGACCGACCAAGAAATTTTCCTGTTCTTCCAAAGAACTCACTCCTAACTAGTTATGTAGCTTAAGGATTTCCAATTGGCAATTAATTTATCCTTATATGGGAGCGTTTTCAACTTATGGGTTGATTGAGGAGTATTACTTGTAAATAAGGAAAGGAATTACTTTTTATTTGCTTTAATATATCAAACTAGTGTTGCGGAAAAAAGAGAAGCTTGGCAGTGAAGAGGAAAAAGTTTTCGACATAGCCATAGTACAGTGGAATTTAAAAAATGCTACCCCAAAAACTGATATAAGTTAGGGATAGCATTTTTTATAGGACTAGCAATTTTTATTGAAAGTTCGTCGAAACAATTTCATCAATTTTTTGTTGATCAACAACTAATTGGTAGTTTGTATTTTTTAAAATATCATCATACATTCTTTTTCCTTCGCCAGGAATCTGATAATAGGTAAGTTGTTTATCTGGATTGAAATTTTTTGCCGATAAGCCTAGGCTTAACATATCAGATGTTGACATATTCGTTGCAATAACAAAATCATCAATTGATTTGACTAATGAAGGTAAATTAGTAATATTACTTGGGCTGAGTGCCTTTTTTGCAACGCCTTTCAATGCCTCTTCTTGCAGCTTTTGGCGGCCAAATTCTCCATTTTTTAATGAATAGCGTTCATGGACAATTTCTGTCACCATTTTTCCATCGAAAGAATGTACACCAGGGCTTATCACTTTATTTTTATTTTCACCATACCATGGATGTGTTAATTTCACTTCAAATGGTACATTCATATCAATACCGCCAACGGCTTCAACCATTGATTGAAATCCGCCATAATTGGTTTCTACATAGTAATTGATAGGGACACCGGTTAATTCGCTAACGGCTGTAACAGCTGCCTCAACACCTTTTTTAGGCCCCTGTGTAGCTTGAATAATATATTGAACACTCGTTAGTTTGGTATATCCGTAACCATCTAAATGGACACGGGTATCACGAGGGATACTAATCGCATTGTATTTTTGTTGTTTTAAATCAACGTGAACAAGCATCATGGAATCGGAATGGCCAATATTTTGGCCCTTTCTTTCATCGGAACCGATCAATAAGACGTTGAATACAGGATCATTAACATTTGCTGTCTCTGGTAGGTCTTTACTATCGTTTTTTCCATTGCTGACAACCGGAACAGTTTTAAAGTGATTTTTAGGCTGTAACTGGTAGTATTCATATGCGAAACCAGCAATGCCTAAAATAAGAACACCTAAAATGGACAGACCAATTATCTTCCACTTACTAATCTTTTTCTTTTTCATCGTATCCTCCGTTGCAAAATTCCTTTTGCTAATTTTATAGTATTAAAATTATGGACTAATTTTACTATTTTTGGATACAGGTTTCAATATCAATCTGTTGGAATTTGGAGGGATTTGTCGAGTGAGGAGGGGTACTTATTCTTAGGATTTTGATTTCTCCCCGAATCCTCTAGTTTAATATATTTTCACTTACTTACAACTCTACTACCAATTAATATTCTCCCCAGTAAGTAAGGACTTTAATTTTCTCCATTTGATTCAGATTCCAATTAAAGTTAAATTTTGATATATCTGATTTTGAACAGGTCATCCGATGAATAACAGACAGAAGGAACTATTGAGAATATTGCTCGTTCAGAATGAAAGGACATTAAATAGTAAGGATTTGGCGGCACGACTTGCTTATTCGGAGAAGACCGTAAGGAATGATTTGGACCGGTTGGAGTATTATCTAAGTGAGTATCCCAGTGCAAGCTTTATTCTCAAGCCGAACAGGAATTACTCGCGATGACGTGATCGATGAAATTATTGCCAAATTTGATAAAAATGGTATAGTAAATTCTAAGCAGGAGTTTAAACAAGCCATTTTAAACCGTGAAACGGAAAGTTCAACAGGGCTTGGCATGAACATTGCTATACCACACGGTAAGTCAAATGAGGTAAACCGTCCTGCTGTGGCCTTCGGAATTAAGCGTGACGGTGTTGACTGGAACAGCTTAGTTGGTACACCTGCAAAGTTGATTTTTGTGATTGCCGTACCGGAAAAAGCAGCAGGGGATGCCCATTTGAAAATATTCCAAATGCTGTCACGTAAACTCATGGATGACAGTTTCCGAGAGCAATTATTAAAGGTGTCTTCTAAAGAAGAAGCCTATAAACTACTAGAGAGTATTCAATAAAAAAGCAGCCAAGCAAGGGGACGGTTCTCTTGCTTCCTTCTGTTGATAGAAGCAGAAGACCCGTCCTGGACATCTAATGGAGGTTAATCATGTATAATAATGAACCGATTTTTTTAAAGCCAGTTTTCCAAGAGAGAATTTGGGGCGGGCAAAAGTTAAGAACAGAATTCAATTATGAGATTCCAAATGATAAGACAGGGGAAGCTTGGGTGATTTCAGCTCATCCTCATGGCCCTAGTATTATTACCAATGGCCCGCTTGCCGGAAAAACTTTGGCCGATGCATGGAATGAGAATAAGGAGCTCTTTCATAAGAAACCAGACGAGCAGGGGGAGTATCCATTGCTTGTGAAAATCCTGGATGCGGCTGATGATTTATCTGTTCAAGTGCATCCAAATGACCAATTTGCCCGTGAATTAGAGGGCGTTCCTTATGGCAAAACGGAATGCTGGTACGTGTTAAGTGCTGAAGAAGGGTCGGAATTAGTGTTAGGCCATCTTGCCAACACGAAAGAAGAATTGGAACAAATGGTCGATCAAGGTGAATGGGACAAACTTTTACGACATGTGAAGGTGAAGGCCGGGGACTTTGTTTATGTTCCAAGTGGTACCATTCATGCTATCGGAAAAGGTATTGTCATCCTTGAAACACAGCAAAGCTCTGATATCACCTACCGTGTCTATGACTATGACCGGACAGATGCAGCAGGAAACAAACGCCAATTGCATTTGGAACGCGCCAAACAGGTAACAACTGTTCCACATCAGGACGCTAAAGTTGATCAGACAGAATTAGTGAACGGCGATTTAGTGGAAAAGAAATTAGTAGAGGAACAGTATTTTACTGTATATCATTGGCAATTAAACGGCCAGGCTGCTTGTGAAATGACCGTAGACTATTTACAAGCAAGCGTAATTGACGGACAAGCTGCTCTTACAATTAATGGACAGTCTTTTGAGTTAAGAAAGGGCAGTCATTTTATTCTTCCTTATGGTGTTCGTGAGTATAAGCTGGAAGGACAAGCGGAGCTTATAGTATCCCATGAATAAAAATTGTAAAGGCCCTAGGTCCTAGGGTCTTTTTGTGCTAGAAGGTTAATTGCTTCGATGTGTTGCCTATAAGAATTATGAAAGGGGGATCGGCGATGTTAGGTGGAATTGAAGCAGGGGGAACGAAGTTTGTTTGTGCAGTTGGGGATGAGTTAGGAAATATAGTGGAGCGAATTCAAATACCGACAACCTTACCTGGTACTACGATGAAACAGGTTAATGAGTTCTTTAATCGGTTTTCACTGGATGCCATAGGGATAGGTTCATTTGGACCGATTGATGTAAATATGGAAAGCCTTACATTTGGTTATATTACTACCACACCAAAGGAAGGTTGGAGAAACTATCCGTTTGTCCAAACATTAAAAGAAGCTTTTGATGTTCCGATTGGTTTTACTACAGATGTAAATACAGCTACATTAGGGGAGATTACTCTTGGCGGTGCAAAGGGACTGGATAGTTGTTTATATATTACTGTTGGGACAGGAATCGGTTCAGGAGCTATTGTAAATGGACAAATTTTACAAGGGCTTTCTCATCCAGAGATGGGTCATATTCTAGTGAGACGCCACCCAGATGACAAGTTTGAAGGGAAATGCCCCTACCACCAAGATTGCCTTGAGGGGCTTTCGTCAGGTCCTGCAATCGAAAAACGATGGGGTGATCAAGGCATTAACCTAGTGGAACACTCGGAAGTTTGGGATTTAGAGGGATACTATCTTGCTCAAGCCCTTATGCAATACATTTTGATTCTATCCCCCAAAAAGATCATTCTTGGAGGAGGAGTCATGAAACAAAAGCAGGTATTTGCATCCATTTATAAACATTTGCCGGAGTTAATGAACAACTACATTATATTGCCTGATCTTCCTTCTTATATTGTAGGTCCAGGGTTAGGGGACAATTCTGGGGTTGTGGGGGCACTAATTCTTGCACAGCAAACTTTGGATAAATTAAAATGAACAATACTTTGAAGCAGAGGGAAAGCTTGTGAGCAATCCCTTTGCTGCGTAAAATGGGGCAAGCTTTCCCTGTGCTTTCATTCAATCTATGTAAATAGTATTAACATTTAATCACTCCAACGGATGTTGTTATGAGTGTGCTTACAACATCCGTTGGAAAAATAGAAGGTAACTGATGGCGCTTGAAAAGGAAACTTCTACATAATCTACAAGGTCCTGCCATGGCAGGAAATGGGCCATTCATATGGGTGCCTAGTCACGCCCCGAAAGATTTGCAGACTCTATCCGATTCCATATCGACCGTTGTTTTTCTACCTAATCCAAAAGCAATATCCTCTTGATTATCCTCATTTGATTTAAATCTTCTATAAAGTCGTATTCTCCATTATCCACTATTGCCGTAAACAGTTAAGCATCAAATAATTGTTCCTAGGTAATTCCCCCTAAAAATATTTTCAACTTTCCAGAATATATTTCAAATTCCCCGTATATGTTTTAAATATAGGTTGTATACAACCCTGTACGTGAAATTGTATTTTCTTAAATAAATAAGGGGGTTTATAAAAATAAATGGGTACTGCAGGTGAAATTTATTGTCCACTAAAAGACTTTTATTAAAAGATATTGCTTATGAGAAGATTAAACAAAAAATTATTAACAGTGATGTGGAGCATCTCTCTGAAAATAGCTTAGTTGAAGAGCTGCAAATGAGTAGAACACCAATTAGGGAGGCACTGCAGAGGCTGCAGTATGAGGGGTTTGTAAAAATTATTTCAAATCAAGGGGTTTTGGTTTCCAAAATGTCCGTCAATCGGCTGTACGATTTAATAGATATGCGCGTTGCTATTGAGACCTTTTCATTAAAACAAGCTATTTTACTTATGAAAGATAAAGATTATAAAAATATCAAAGAAATCATTGACAGGCAAAAGAGCTCTTATGAGGAAAAAGACCTTATCACATTTAGAGAAAACGATGCTGCTTTTCACTATTATTTATTGACAGTTACCGGGAATCATTATTTTATCAAAATGTTTTCGGATGTAAAAGAACTACAATATACAGCTGGATCAAGGGTGATTGGGCCTGATGAAATGCTTAAATTGATTACCGAGCATGAAAAAATAATAACATATATGAAAAAGAAAGATATCGAGTCCGCCATAGATTTATTGACTAATCATTTGAATGGCGGGAAAAGGAATTTAATATTTTAAGTTATTTTTTTAAATATAATTATCTGAATTTTCAAACCAAAATAAGTATGGAGGTATTGGAATGTCACCAAAAAGAACAAATTTCCTTAAAGAAATGAGCTGGATGGAGTTCGAGGAAAGAAAGAAGAAGACGGATTTTGTTATTCTTTCAACTGGTGCTTTTGAAGTATACGGCCCGCATTTGCCATTAGGAACGGATACATTAGTTTCCGTGAAAATTTCCGAACTTCTTGCTGAACGCGTAAATGCTATTATCGGTCCAACATTAGAGGTCGGAGATTCTACTGCATTAGGGGAATTTCCAGGAACTATAATAATAAAACCTGAGCATTTTAAACAATATTTATGGGATTCCGTCAAAAGCTTAGAAAAGTGGGGCTTCAAAAAGTTCCTTTTTGTAAATACTCACCAAGGTAATGTTCCCATCATCACTCAAATAGCAAGGGATTTACAGGAAAGTAATGATATTCAATGTGCTCAGATTGATTACTGGCGTTTTATTAAAAACCACTGTGATGGAGTCATCGAATCGGGAGAATTGGCTCATGCCCATGCGAGTGAAGCAGGAACATCGGTCATGATGTATCTCTATCCGGGACTTTGTGATCTTGAAAAGGTAATTAATGAACCTCCAAAAATCGGCGATGCTTTTCCAGATATTATAAAGTATATTGCATTTTCCCATAAAACAAATTCCGGCACCATTGGCGATGCCACTTTAGGAACAGTGGAGAAAGGGAAAGTATTAGTAGAACGCTCCGTTGACCGTATTCTTCATTTCTTAAAAGAAAGTTGGGGGATATATGAAGTGGATTGAAAAACTGTTTGAAGTCCTTGTTGCTGCTATCCTTTTACTCTTAACCATTGTGGTAAGTATTCAGATATTCTCTAGGATGTTGGGAAGTCCATTTACCTGGACAGAGGAGCTTTCAAGGGCTATTTTGATTTACGCATCATTCCTGGGAGGTGCACTTGCCTATTATAAGGGCAAAGGATTTAAAATTACGTTGGTAACAGATAAATTTCCACAAAAAGTTAGAAAAGTGCTTGATAGAGTAGTATTAATAGCAAGTATTTGCCTGCTCACCTTTGTGGTGTATACCAGCTTCTTACTGATTAACCAATTATGGGATAGTGTCACACCTCTCATGCATTTGTCAAAAGGTATTCTCTTAATCTCTATGCCGGTTGGTTATTTCCTAATTATCATACGCCTTTTAAAAGATTTCAAAAGTCTTAATCAGCCGAATTAATCTGTTGTGGCCTTAGAAAAAAAGTGGAGAATCTATTCAATGGGAATCCATAAAGAGAGGTAGTTCGTATGCTATCAATATTGTTTATTTCCATGTTCATCTTAATCTTCTTAGGAATGGATCTAATGTTGGTCTTAGTTTTAAGCTGTGTATTTGTCATTGGTTCTGCTAATTTCTTTCAAGATGCTATGATTCCAATAGAAGTGGTGCCGCAATATATGTTTGGCGGGGTTGATTCGTTTGCTTTTACTGCTATTCCATTATTTATTTTAGCTGGGGAAATTATGAATAGAGGGGGAATTACCGGTAGGTTAGTAGAGTTTTCAAATAAAATTGTCGGCCACTGGCATGGTGGTCTTGCTCAATCTAGCGTAGCGCTCAATACGGTGATGGCGGGTATATCCGGATCAGCGGTAGCGGATTGTTCAGCAACAGGGTCTGTACTCATTCCGGCTATGAAAAGTCAAGGCTATTCTGCGGAAAAAAGTGCAGCCATTATTGCGAGTGCTTCTACCATTGGCCCCATTATTCCGCCAAGTATCCCTTTTATAGTACTAGGCGGGCTGGCAGAAATATCTGTTGGCAAATTGTTTTTGGCGGGTGTAATCCCTGGTGTACTGATGGCTGCTTCGATGATGGTTTATCTGTATTTTTATGCTAAATCAAATGGCTTATCGAGGATGCCGAAATCTTCATTTAAGGAAAAAATGAGTGCCACAAAAAATGCAATTCTGCCGCTTGGAATGCCTGTATTAATTTTAGGCAGCATCATAACAGGATTGGCCAGTCCTACTGAATCAGCGGTTTTGGGAGTATTGTATGCTTTAATCGTTTGCGGGCTTATTTATCGAACGCTAACCTTTAAAGTTTTATATGATATTTTTTTACAGGCTGGACTTGCCAGCGGAATGATTATGCTTATGATCGCAGCAGGAAGACTCTTCGGCTGGACAGCAACCTTTAATAATATTGGGGACCTATTTGGTGATTTCATTCTGAATATAAGCACCAATCCAACTATTGTTATGTTTATCATTATTTTTATGCTTCTGCTCCTTGGATGTGTGCTGGAAGTAACACCTATCATATTATTAGTTACACCTATTTTATTTCCAATAGTTTTAAGTCTAGGGGTCGATCCTATTCAATTTGGAACGATTATGGTGGTTTCACTGATGATAGGTCTGTTGACACCTCCAATAGGCTTACATCTATTTATCACATCTGCCATTGCTGATGTTCCCATTATGTCAGTTGCCAGGGCGGCAATCCCATTCTGGCTGTTAATATTAGGCGTTATTATCTTAATAACCTTAGTTCCTTCATTAACATTATTTATACCTAATCTATTAAATTAAATAAAAGGGTGAGTAATATGAAGATGAAAAGTTTTAAAACGATAAGTATCTTTATTGCTAGTGTTATGTTACTGCTTTTGACAGCTTGTGGGAGTAATTCAGCAAATGGCGGATCGAAAGAAAAATCAAAAGTATTGAAAATGAAATCAGCAGACGTTGTTTCAGCTAAAAGTCCTTATTCAACTGGCATGGATGAGTTTTTTTCCAATCTAAAGAAAGATACAAACGGAAAAATTGATGTAAAGCATTTTCCTGCCGGACAGCTTGGGAATGAGGCAGAAATTATTGAAGGAGTAAAATTAGGTACCCTTGGTTTCGCTTTAACTGGTAGTATCCCTGATGTCCCGGCAACTCAAGCCATGAGTCTTCCTTATTTATTCGAAGACAGTGATCATATGCATCGGGTGTTGGATGGGGAAATTGGGAAAAAACTAGGAAAGCGAATCGAGGAAAAAGCAGGGGTTAAAGTCATAGGATATGTATATTTTGCTCCCCGTGTTCTAACGGTGAAGGGTAAGAATATTAAGACTCCGGAGGATTTAAAAGGTTTAAAAATCAGAGTGCCAAACAACCAAATTTCTATAGCGACATGGAAAGCACTAGGAGCTTCACCTACTCCAATGGCTTTTACTGAAGTTTTTTCAGGCTTACAGCAGGGGGTAATTGATGGGCAGGAAAATCCTTATGAACTAATTGCAAGCAGCAGCCTTTATGAAGTCCAAGATACCGTGATAGAAACGTATCACGCCATGCCTGTCCGTTATTTAATTATGAACAAAAAAACTTACGATTCTCTTTCAAAAGAGGAAAAAGATACGATAGAAAAGGATTGGGCAACAGCCTCTAAAGCCATTGAAAAGAAATATAAAGAGGAAGAGGCAAAATATATTCAAACATTAAAAGAGCATGGAATGAAGTTTATTAAACCGGATATTCAAGCATTCAAGGAGGCTACGAAAGACGTATGGAAGGATATTGCCCCTGAAGCGTTTGGGGACGGAGTATATGAGGAAATTCAGGCGCTAAGAAAAGAGAAATAGGATTACCGACAGCATGAAAATTTTCTTATAGGCGGGTGGAGAAAGTGAAAATTGCAACGGCGCAATTAACAGCTGACAGGAACAAAGACGTTAATTTGGCTAAGGCTGTAAAATATATTGCAAAAGCAAAGGAATCAGGAGCAGACCTCATTGTGTTTCCTGAGATCTTTATGGCGTTTGTACCAGCAAGAGCTACTACGTATCTTGCCGATGTTGCGGAGCCGCTCGATGGAAATTTTGTAACCCGAATGAAAGAGGCAGCACGCAAACATCAGATCAACATTATCTTTGGAATGTATGAAACAAAGCCTGGAGAAAAGGAACGCGCATACAATACAATTGTCTTTCTAGACCGGTCCGGAAACTTGGTGAAAAGTTATCAAAAAACACATTTGTATGATGCCTTTACAACAAAAGAGTCCAATAGAGTGATACCAGGAGATGCATCCTTTGGTGTAGTAGAAACTGATTTTGGCACCATTGGATTAATGATCTGTTATGAATTACGATTCCCTGAAATAGCAAGAAGTCTTGTGTTACAAGGGGCTGACATATTAATTATCCCAACTGCCTGGGTTACAGGGGATATGAAGGAATTCCATTGGAAGACCTTATTAAAGGCAAGGGCAATTGAAAATACAGTCTTTGTCGTGGGGGCAAACCAAATTGGCAACATATATTCTGGCAGCAGCACAACTATTGACCCAATGGGAGTAGAAATTGCCAGCGCGGGAGAAGAAGAGATTTTAATTATTGCCGAGGTGGATCTAGAACGCATTAAACGGGTCCGGGCAAAACTGCCATGTATTGAAAATCGGAGACCTGAATTTTATTATAAGTAGATTTACTGGGAATGGTCTTTATGGTTTTATGGTGAAAAAATTAAAGTACAAAACGGAAGTTGGTATTGAGTCTTCTGTTTTGTACTTTTTAAATATAGAGATAAAAGAACCGTCGACATGATTAGAAGGTTCTCTTTGTTTTTTATTTTACCTGTATTTGTTAATAGAAGACTCAACCATTTCTATTGCTTGTTTAAACTTCTCAGTTAACTCTTGGATTTCATCTTCTGTAATAATAAATGGTGGAGCAATTAAAAGGGTATCCCCATTTTTTCCATTAACATTTCCTGACCCTGGATAAACAACTAATCCTAAGTCAAAACATGTCTCTGCAACTTTCTCTGCTATTTTTTTACGTGCAGCATCGTCTTGAGCTCGCCCCCAGACGACGCTTAAAGACAAAGTAATGAAACAAGCATCTGAGAAAGCCGATCGTGTCACGAGTTCACAATTAGTTCAAAGGATTGTTACTGATTTGTGAATAGATTCACAAATACCTTTTAAAATAGTGGAATGGTGATAGTATATAAGTGTAGTAAGAAACAAACAAGATCTTGTAAATCATTATGTGAAATAGTGAACAAACTCATTTTATACTATCATCCAAAAGGAGTTAGATTATGATGTTACAATTTTTAAGAAAAAATCAAATGGCTGCAGGAGTATTAGCGATCATTCGGATTTATATCGGTTATCAATTTTTACATGCTGGCTTTGAAAAATTAACAGGCGGGGGATTTGATGCAAGTGGATTCTTGAAAGGAGCAATTGCTGGGGCTGCCGGTGAGCACCCAGCGGTCCAAGGCTGGTGGGCAGCATTTCTAGAACATATTGCCTTGCCAAATGCTGAGCTATTTTCTTTCTTAGTGCAATGGGGCGAAGTATTAGTTGGAATCGCGTTAATCCTGGGCCTATTTACTAACTTTGCAACATTAATGGGATTGGTGATGAACTTCTCTTTCCTATTCAGCGGTACCGTCAGCACGAATGGGCAAATGATTCTATTAGCTTTCTTCGTCCTAGTTGCCGGTGCTAATGCAGGCAAATTCGGTTTAGACCGATATGCAATGCCATTTGTACACCGGGTTTTGGAAGCTAAACACCCTCATAGAAAAAATAAAGCTATTGCCTAAAACACATGGAAGTATGAGTGGAGACAGTATGTTTCTGCTCTTTCTTTTTCAAAAAAATGATCCGGGAGCAGCCTTTCATACGAAAGTATTCACGGATAATAACTGAAAAATGGCAGGCCTTGCCTCATATTCAAGGAATGGTTATCACTGGGGGGGTTATGCTTCTAATGTACCTTTTAGAAGGACCATAACCCTTCCCCTATTTCCTATGACTGTATGGAAGTCAGTAAACAAGAGCGCCAGCATTTCAAGATTCTATCTCTATCGTTTCAATATAATTATCATATGATCCAAGACAGCAGCTGCCATTACACCAAAACAATATCGTATTAAATCGGCAGCTAAAAATCCGTGACCGAGAATCAGCGCCCCAAGTACGGTTCCGCGCAATTGATTAATCCAATCGGCCTGGTAGAGCTGGCTGAATTCAATTCCGAAACTAAATAACAGACTCAGAATAATGGCGGTGCGGAGGTCACTCCTAACGAGCAAAAAACGGAAGCCAAAATAAACCATCATGGCCCACAGCATATCCCCAGCGTTTTCCGCCACAAATAATGGAAGTGCATCATCATATTTCCTTGAACTTAGGCCCAATATAATAGTGACTATTATCATAAAGGTATAAATTATTCTTTTGCGAGTGGCAGCAGTCACCTGAATTCCCCCCATAAATGTTAGTATGTAATCCTACGGCAGACGCATTTCTGTAATTTATCACCTATTAAGGTCCTGATGACTAGCTGCATTTGAGCGAGGCGCCCCAGCAATCAAAGGATGGTAATCGTAAAATTTGGTGTCTGGCACCACCTGCAAGCGTCCAATTTTCTGAAGTGCGGTTTCTGAACTCAAAGACAATCTTTTCAAAGGGATATTTTTTTGCATGGTCTGCAGTATGATAGTAAGCAAACAGCCGTTCCAATAATCTATTAAATTATCATATAGGCTTATTCACCCGAAAAATTGGTTTCCAAAGGGAAACAGGAAAAATCCCCCCAAAAAATGAATCAATGAGAGGGCTCCATTACTTGGTTGAGCAGGTAACTTTTTGGATAACCTGTACCTAACCCCATTTTTAATAGGAGTGTTCCCTTGTTATGCTGAAATTAATGTTTATACTTTGCCCGGCTGTCATCATTTTCATTTTAACCTGTACTTCAAGTATAGAAAACTTTATAGATACCATGAACCCTAGTTTTATATGGATGAGTGAACCTGACTTTTCCCAATTTTTCAATCCGCTGCCAGATGTAATAACAGAAGATTTTATGCATCAAAAGATGGGTCATGCGTTGGCTTTTTTTATATTTACTATTGCGCTATATACAGCATTTCCTTCTTTTTATTTCTATGGGATATTATCATTTCTGTATACGTGGGTAACAGAGTTATTGCAGTTGTTTTTCATGAGAGATGGAAGACTATTTGATGTAGGGATTGACAGTATTGGGATTGGAACTGCGATACTGATTATCGGATTATGTGGACGGTATTCCAGTACGCTGAAGATTGAATAACAAAATCCTGGTACTTTGCACCCCGCTTGAGCGGATCTATCAGCACCAATTTTAATGAGTGATCATGGGTGGATAATCTAGTGGGAAGAATTTAAATATTTACAATAGACTTAAATAAAGGAGACTCCATTTTTCATAGGGTCTCCTTAGTTGAGTTAATCGCTCCCTTCCTAAAGAAGAGCGCTCCAACTATGTAATTCGCAAAAAACAAACAAATGATTGTGTCCTTTCTTTGATATAGAGGACGGCTATATCTGCTTCCTTGATTCACTCTTTGAGGATCAAGGTTCCTTATTATCTTTATGGTTCCCGGTCTGGCTCGGCTTCAAAAATGCTATCAAAGTCAATGTCTTTTTGGATCTCCTTTACCACTTCATGTGGCTCCATCTCTAATCCTTTTGAAAGTTTAAAGATGGTAAAAAGGGATGGATCGGCCTTATCATTTTCGAGTCTGCCTACATATGACCGATCCAATTTACTATCATGCGCAAGTTTGTCTTGCGTCTTTCCTATTGATTTACGCAATCTCCTTAAGCCTTCTCCTACGAAAATATTCTTATCATTTGCCAAGGGAAATTCTCCTTTTTAAGACCATTAGATAATTACTGAGAAGATTGCTCCACGGACTATAATCCGCAAAATGGTTATTTTGGATATTTTTTTTGAAAAATTGGCTCATCGCATGTTTTTTCTTGTTCATTTGCTCAGTTAGTAAGGTCAATTTTTTCGGTAAAGGCACTTAAAATGTCATGATGTAAAAAAGGAAATAACTGAAGGATGATAGCCGTAAGTTCGAGGGGGTTGGTAAATGAATAACAAAATTAACGTGTTCAAAAGAGTCAGAAGTCAAGAAAACTTTAAGGCATGATTTTGAAATGACAGGTAAAGTCATGAGCAGTATCGAAACAGAGCAGGTGGTATTTTCTAAGTTTTTTAACTATAGAAACCATTGTTGGAAAATAGTGATGGGGAAAAGATAGGGCATTACATATTGGTTGCGGCTGTCCTAGTGGTGGGAAAATGGATAGTACTGTAATGTAAGAGAGTGGTATTCCATTCCCTTCTTGAGGATGGGGCTATTTATCGTTCACGTAAATTAGTAGGAAGGCTTTAAAAATTTTGCATGGATGGAGAATTCAAACATGGTGAGGCAATCAGATTATTTAGGCAAAAGCTATCAGGATATCGACCCAGAAGAGGTCAAACAAAAAATAAATAGAGAACCCATATCAACGGAAGAGATAGCCATATATCTTGAACATTATGGTACCTATCATACAAGACCCAAGAAAAAGAGTATTACCAAGCGGACAATAGAAAATCACATAGCTAAAATAGTGGAAGACAGTAACGGTCTTTTGACAAAAGAGGACTTTCAATGGAATGGGGTCTATAAGATTGACCCAAGGTTTCACGGACTCCTTCTAACGCTGCTTGACAGCAATTATTTTGATGGAAGGAAAAACAAACGCAGACTAAGCACAAGGGGAGAGCTGTATTCCTCTTTGGTTGATAATGTGAAGGTCTATTTGAATGATGAGGATAAGCGTGAAATCATGGATCATCCCTCCTACACCAATGCTGAACTTGAAGGTAAATTGACGGAAAGATTGTCGAGTGAATTGGCTTTATTATTCCGGGAGCTATACCATGCTGATTCCACGGTGCGGTATCGAATGATGAAATATGTCATTGAAAATATCAGTGAGACTCGGAAGTGGATAACCGAAACGGATACCAGGATATTTACTGGAAAGTTGATGTTCGGCGCAAAAATAGCTGCAGATGAACACGATGAAAATGCTAAGCTTTTAAAAGAAAAGATTCAATCCGATTCGTTAGAGGATTATATCATGATGTGTTTAGCAGATAAGGTTCACGGGAAAGAGAGTGTGGAAGAAGCGGACGAGGAATCTATCATTGGCTATCCGGCCATTTATTTAACCGACTTGTTATATGATTTAACGAATAAAGATGTTATTGAAAGTGAACTAAAAGATATAGATGAAAACATAACCTCATCGGAGCGGTTCAAGTTGATCGAGGAAAAAGCGAAACAAATCCTAAATATGGAGGATCCATTTGAAGGACTGATTTATAACAGCCTGATTCATTTACTTAAAATTTATTTAGTGACCCCCTATGTGTCAATGAAAGAATCCCGCGAAATCATGGACTTTATAGAGAAGGCCATGGAGAAAGACAAATGGGATATACTCAGGGAATTTAATCAGTAAAATAGTAATTTGTATTTTTCTTGGACTTACTTCTTTTGGAGATGGCATAGTTGACTTACATTCATGAGGAGGTCTTAACTATGGCAAATATTCCAGCAAAAATAATCGAACAGAAGTTAAAAAAAGAAGGCATCGAGGTAGATGGATACAATGTCATTTATGGTATTGAAGCCGACTATCAGGCAGAAGCTGAAGAATTAGGTATGTCGAACGGAATAACAGATGAATTTGACTTTAAATCTGAATATCTGGTGGCGGGAGGAAAGGTAACATTTTACGGGAGAATGTGCAGGGACTTTCGTCAAGTTTCTCCCACTCAGGAACTTCCGTATTATTATCCATTTATTGAATCATGTAAGATTGAAAAAGATGGTGAAGAGGAAAAGGTAATTGCGTTGGAGGTTTATTGGTCATAATTTTAATATGACTGTTGTGGTTGAATTGCAGGTTTTAGCAGATTTAATTAAACGTTTGTTTGGATATGGGGCGGGGATTTTTGAATCTGGAGTTGGCATTTGAGAAGAAACGTAAACCAATTCCCCGCCTGCCATTATTCGTCAATATTCCAGGCACCTGGAGATGAGAAACCTTGATTACAAAGGGATAATCCCCAAACCAAATAAACGTTTGTTTGACTGACAAAAAATTCAGCAGTAAATGTGAAGAAACATTGTTGGAAGAGGTTTGCGGCTGATTTTAACTAAACGTTTGTTTGGTTTTGATCATGGAGGGTTTTGTCGGAAATTGAATGTCCCTTGGTATGTATTTTAAGATCAATTATTTGCAAGTAAATAATGAAGCATGGCGCGGTTCTTTGGCTTCAATCTCAAAAGTAAAAGCAACAAGAGAGGATTTAATTGTTTTGATGGCGTTTGTACCGGCAAAATCCACTACAGTAGGAGACCCTGTTTTCCCACACGAATCTCCTGCTCCTCCTAACTATGTAAATGATGGATTTTTGATTCTTCCTCCAATAACCCCTTTAATAAAAGGTTGGGCAATTACATAATGATAATATTAATCTTTTAATTCTTTCACCCTAGATACTAGTCGATTTTTACTATACGAACTTCTAATAATAGGAATAAAGTGGTATTATAAAGGAAAAAAATGTTTATTTTTCTAGGGGGAAGTGGAGTGTTCTGCAGTCATTGTGGTTCTAAATTAGAAAATGAAGCAAAGTTTTGCCATCAGTGCGGGCAAAAAGTGCTGACAAATGGTGATGTCTTTGAAGAGATAAAACAGGAGACAACACATTTGGCAGAGGGAAATATCCCATCCGAGCCTGCTGGGGATGAACAGGCATTAAGATGGTTTGTGGGGGAGAAAAAAGAAAATTACTATCTAAAAAAGTGGGCTAAAGGAGACCGCTCCTGGAACTGGGCTGCTTTTTTCTTGTCCTACTTTTGGCTGGGATATCGGAAAATTTACAAACCCATCCTTTGGGTGATGGGCGCCTATATACTGCTGGATCTTGTCATCGCCTTATTGGGTATAGATAGTACGAAGCTTAATAACGCTATTGGCATTGCTATGGGAATGTCGTTCGGCTTTTGGGGAAATCATCTTTACCGCCGGCATGCTGAAAAGGTGATCAAAAATGTTAAAGGCTCTTACAGTGATATGGAGTCGGTGAAGAACGAAGTAAGGTTGCGAGGGGGGACAAGCTGGTTAGGAGTTTTAAAATCAATCGGGATTATAGCCGGGTATACGGCATTATCGATTCTTATTTTCACCTATGTTCCGGCCATAAATAAGGCCGCAGAGCCAGCTAATACTGTGCAGACGTCTGTTGAAAAGACGAATTCGAAAGGTGATATTGAGAAAGATGTTAAAGACCTTCTTCAAAGAAATGTCCAAGCCCTTGAAGACGAAAATCTAGATGAGTATATGTCCATGATTGTTGATGGTACAGATCAATACGACCAAACAAAAGAAATGTTAGGAACTTTATTTGACCATTATGATCTGGATTATAGTATCCGTGATATTGAATTTCTATCGGTCACACCGACAGAGGTGAAGGTTCGCGTTACCCAAACGACTACCCTGGTTGAAGGAGAGGGATTCCGCGATAATCAATCTGTCATGGTCCATACGTTAAAGCGGCAAGATGGAAAGTGGAAGATTTTTAACAGTGTAGCGGAGGATATCCACTATCTGGATGATGAAGGAGCGCCGGATACAACTGCAAATACAGACACAGGTACAACCACAGATACCACCGCTGCTCCCGAAAATGAAACCACACCTTCAGTTGGATTGACTGCCGAGGATATTGTTCAACAGGTTTGTATCAGCTGCCATGGTGGAAATCTTGAGGGCGGGATAGGACCTGCCTTGACTAATATTGGCTCAAAGTATTCACAAGATGAAATAAAAGAGATTATTCTAAATGGCCGTGGAAACATGCCTGGTAATCTAGTATCAGAAGATGAAGCTGGAATGATTGCCGAGTGGCTGACTCATTAAGGGATCAGACCCCCACTCGGCTAAAGTTTAATGCGGTAATGAATTAAAAAGGACCACCATTCAGCTAAAGTTTAGCGTGTAATGAATTAAGACGGAGGCGGCATGCTTCCGTTTTTTTTTCGTTTAAAATAAAGTTTTAAATAAATATGTGCACCCCGTCCCAAGTTAAAGTTCAAATGTTTGGCACCATCGTCCATCATCATTATTTTCCCACATCCATCCCAATAGACCATCAATGTTTTCCTGCCAGTTCTGCTTAATCCATAGAGGTTTCACCATATTATCTGGCTCTGAAAAGGCGGTAATAGATTGCTTTTCCACATAGATGTTCGGAAGAATGTCCCTTTTTTTATAAAAAGATGTATTTAAATTACAGAATATTCATAAGATTATTATTGGTTAGACCGCTATACCTCTATACCGCGATATCACAAAGGAAAGAAGGGCTTGGATGAGAACAATTATTAAGAATGGGATGGTCGTCACTTCAGGGAGTACCTTTAAAGCAGATATTTTGATTGAAGGGGAATCCATTACATCCATTTCAAACGATATTGCAACAAGATCTGGAGACAAACTCATTGATGCGGAGGGGCAATATGTTTTGCCGGGTGGAATTGATGTTCATACCCATCTGGAATGGCCGCTTATGGATACAGAAACTGCGGATGATTTTGTCAGCGGAACTAGAGCAGCAGCAGTCGGTGGTATTACTAGTATTATCAATTTCACAAAACCCAAAAAAGGGGCATCCCTGATTGCCACTCAGGAGGAATGGATTGAGAAGGGGAAAAAGTCAGTTATCGACTATGGTCTCCATGCCATTATTAATGAATACAGTGATAGAGTACTAGAGGAATTGCCTATTTTAGCAGAAACCTATGGCGTTGGTTCAATCAAGCTTTTTATGGCCTATAAAGGGGAAATGATGGTCAATGATCTCGAAATGTACAAGATCATGAAAAAGGCAGGGGAGCTGGGGGTTATCACCAATGTCCATGCGGAGAATGGCGATATTATTGACGAAATGATTGCGCAGGCATTAGCGGAAGGAAAAACAGACCCCATCTACCATGGATATACCCGGCCAACCCTTTTGGAGGCAGAGGCGACGGGGAGAGCTTTGGCTATTGCGGAAGCGGCAAATGCCCCCATCTATATTGTCCATGTCAGCTGTTCGGAAGCATTGGAAAAAGTAGTGGAAGCGAAAAAGCGTGGTGTGCAGGCTTTTGCCGAAACCTGTCCACAGTATTTGGTTCTTGATATCAGCTATTTGGACCAGCCCAATTTTGAAGGCGGTAAATATGTATGTTCCCCGCCGCTTAGAGAAAAGTGGAACCAGGATGTTTTATGGAGGGGGCTGCAAACGGGCATGATCTCTGTTGCAGGTTCTGACCATTGTCCTTTCCGATTTAAAGATCAAAAAGCAATGGGCAGAAACAATTTTTCAAAAATCCCAAATGGGTTACCTGGCTTGGAGGACATTTTCTCCATCCTCTATCATTTTGGTGTTCACGAAGGGCGGATTTCATTAAACCAATTTGTTGAAATTATCAGTACCAATCCTGCCAAGATATTTGGGATTCCTAAAAAAGGAGATATCTCGATTGGGTATGATGCCGATCTCGTTATTTTGGACCCTAATGGATCAAGGGTCATTACCTCGGAAAGCCAATACCAAAATGTTGATTACAATGTTTATGAAGGATTAGAAGTGCAGGGAATCATTACAAATGTTCTATCTCGTGGAGAAGTGATTGTGAAGGATGGTCATTTTACGGGCGATCCAGGCCGTGGAAAATATCTGCACCGCAAAAGGCAAAATCGAGACAGCAGCCTTCACGCCCAAAAGAACGGCCAAACCAGAGAAACGATTCAATAACATTCTATTATGGGAAAGGCAGATTTTGATGGTATACAAGCTTCATTGAAAAAGGGGGAAATAGGTTGAGTACAACAGCCATTTTGGTAACCATATACTTTATGCTGCTGATTGGATGGGGCTTTTATAATTTTATAAAAAAGCAGAAGTCAGGGCAGAACTCGCTTGAGGAACAATTTATTGGGGACCGCTCCTATACGACAGGTCCATTATTGGCATCATTAGTAGCCATTTGGGGTTCCAATTATACCTTAATCGCAGCGGCAGAATCGGGATTTACTAGTGGTATATCGGGTGTCATCTGGTACGGTATGGGGATTGTTATTCCATTATTCCTTTTTTCCTGGCCGTTAAATATACCGAAGCGAATACGCGAACTGCATCCTAAAGGTCTTACATTTATTGAAATTATAGGAAAAAGGTATGATGAAAAGTCAAGACTGGCAGCGCTGGCTATCTTATTTATTTCGAATATCTTGTTTATCATATCGATCGTTTTAGCGACGGGAATTGTTCTTAAATCATTGTTGAATATTGACTTATCAACGGCCATTATTATTGGCGGCGGGGTTATGATCGTCTATACAGCTTTAAGTGGTTTCGATGCTTTAATATATGGACGTATCTTTCAGCTGGCTTTAGCCGGAGGTGCGGTTGCAGTGGCAATTATCTTGTCTGTTAACGCATTTTCCCTGCCTGAGTTAATCCATCAAGTATCTGCCAATCGTGGTGAAATGTTAAATAGCATTAAATGGGGACCAACTGAAATGCTTGACTTCTGTATCGCAAGTGTTGGTTTTGTTTTTGGCTCTCCTATTCTCTACCAAATTGCTTTTTCTGGTAAAAATGATAAAGTCGTGACTCGTGCGTTTCGATTGTTCCCGCTTGCATGGGCTCCGTTTGCTGTTGGTACGGCTATTATGGGAATGGTTGCCTTCTTGTTATACCCTGGGATCACTGGTCAGGAAGCAGCGATGACATTGGTTGCCAATTTATTTCCGGAATGGGCCGCTGTTTTATTCTTTCTTGGAGCTTTAGCATTGGTTTTTTCTACCGCAGATGGAGCCATTAATAATTTAGCTTCCATCGTGATCTTTGATGTCTACCAAAAGCATAGCAAGAAAGAGATGACTCCTAAAAAAGCCTCTATTTTAAGTATGACGACCCAAATTTCTTTGGGCGTGATTGGCATCATTGGCGCCCTTAACTTTGGGGATGGAGTGCTCGCCTTGTTAGTTTTAAACGGAACCGTCAATATTCCTTTCATCTTTACCATTGTTCTAGGATTATATTGGAAAAGGACCCATCCTACTGCGGCATTTTGGTCAATGATTATAGGCATCACTTCCGTAATCGTTCTTTACTTTGGTTTCCATCAATCTATTTATACAAACTTTGCTGGAATCGTTACTTCTATTCTTATTTTAGTTATTGGTAGTTTCCTATTAACGAATAAAGAGACGGATTTACTCTCTTTATCGACTAGGAATGTCTCAAAGGGGGGTGATGGTGTTGCCTAAAGTAGTTATTGGCTCCATGATATCTGTCATCATCTATATCGTGATCTTTTTCTTGGCAAAAGCATCTGAGGGCAGCTCCTTAGTGATTCCAGTTGAATTTTTATATCTATTTTTAGTATACGCTGTTGGGGGTTGTTTGTTATTCGTCTTTGTTTTGCCAGTCCTCATCATTATTGGAGAATTAAAAGGCAGGAAAGAAAGTAATCAGCCAAACAATCTGAAAATATCAGACTAATTTCACGATGTAGGGGGATCCGATTGTATAAGCCAGTTGAAAAGGGTAAACGAAACTATGAACTTGTCATTGAACAGCTGCATTTGTTAATTGCCGAAGAGAAAATCAAACCAGGGGACTTAATTTTGCCTGAGCGCAAGCTGGCCGAACAGCTAAATGTAAGCAGGACCTCGGTTCGTGAAGCCTTACGTATTTTAGAAGCCCTTGATGTGGTGTTCGTTAAGCCGGGGGAAGGCACCTTTCTTAAAAAGCCGACTATGAATGGAATCATTGCCCCCTTTGCTGATGTTTTTACAGGAAGATACGGATAGTCACAGTAATCTTTTTGAAACAAGAACATTGCTGGAATCTGGAATTGCCAGGCTGGCTGCTCTAAGGAGAACAGAAGAGGACTTGGAGGCCATTGGCAGGTATGCCCGTGAAATAAGGGAAACCAGTGATTTAGAAAAAGTCATTCAAGCGGATATTCATTTTCATGACAGTGTGTTAAAGGCTGCCAAAAATCCTGCTCTTACCAGCTTTATCACTCTCGTACAAGAATTGATGAAACATGGGATTCGGAAGACAAGAAAAATTCTCTTTACGGAGCAGGGAGAAAATGAAATCTCAGCAAATTACCATATCAAAATCTATCATGCGATTCGTGATCAGGATCCTGACGCAGCTTATCATGCAATGTATGAGCATCTTGAATATACGGCCAATAAATCGATTGCTATCCAGAATAGGCAAAAAAATGGTTTATGAATCCAGATGTTTTTCTAAATTTTTAGGGTGGTGGGAGTGAATGATGAAAAAAGGGATACATGATGTACCTTTTCTTACGAAATGGTCGATCAGTCAATTCCTGGAGAGAGCTGCTATTGCTGGACTGGAAGGTATAGAACTGAATCTGCAGGAGAAGGAAGGCTATCTTACTGTCCATTCATCGCTTGTTGAAGTGAGAGCGATAGCGGAAGAAGTAAAAGGTGTCGGTTTAGAAGTGCCCACATTGTCAACAGGCTTGCATAATCATTATGCCCTGACATCAGAAAATTCGGATTTGCGGAAACGCGGGGAAGAAATTGCTTTTCAGATGATTGAATTCGCTGCTGAATTAGGAGCCTCAGTCATTCAGATTGTTCCGGGTACCGTCAGTCGTGATACTTCCTATGAACGGGCCTATGAAAGGTCACAGGAATCCCTTAGTTTACTGGCCTCAGAAGCATCTGCCGCTGGTGTGACCATTGCAGTCGAAAATGTATGTAATAAATTCCTGCCTAGTCCATTGGAATTTGCGCGTTTTCTTAACGAAATCAATCATCCCGCAGTGAAAGCCTATTTTGATACTGGAAATGCAATGGTAACAGGCCATCCGGAGCATTTTATCGAGGCTATAGGGAATCAAATTGCAGCCGTCCATGTAAAAGATTATCGATATGAATCAGGTGATTTTGCCGCTCCTCTTAGCGGTGATGCAGACTGGCCGGGGATTATGAATGCTTTACATGAAGCTGAAGCAGGAGGATATCTCATCTCTACGCCGCCAGCCTATCAACATTGCCCGGAACGATTAATCGAAGCGGCTTCGGCTGATTTAACCGCACTGCTTAACTTAGTGGAAGAAGGAAGATAGGCAGTATCCTACGTTCCTAATTTACTAGACTAAATTTTTTGAAATGGAAAGGATGGTTGAAATGACGGTTTTACTAACAGGAGGTTCCGGTTTTGTGGGGATCAATATTACGGAACGGCTCCTAGATGAGAATATAGATGTAGTCAATTATGCAACTCTTCCTGTGCCGGATGAAGCAATCCCGTCTTTAGAGGGCCGGCGCGGAAATTATGAATATGTGGAAGGAAATGTACTGGACCGTGAACGATTAGATGCCGTCATCAAAAAATATCATATTAAGACCATCATTCACGCTGCCGTGATGACGCCTGATTTTAAAAGGGAACAGCAATCGAGTAAGGATGTCACGAATGTCAATTATATGGGGACAGTTGAAGTACTGGAAGCGGCCCTCAGACACGGGATTGAAAAATTTGTCTATTTAAGTTCCGTATCTGTGTATGGTGACACTGCTTATACAGATCACAGACTGTCTGAATCTGACTCCATTCCTTTGCCAAGGTCTTTGTATGAGATTACGAAGTATGCTGCGGAGAGAACCGTCCTAAGGTATAAAGAATTATTTGGTTTACCTGTATTAGTCGTACGACTCGGTCAAGTCTTTGGACCGTGGGAGCGGTATACGGGTATTCGGCACACACTTTCAGGCCCGTTTCAGGCAACGAGACTTGCGGTATTGAACCAAGAGGCACTCCTGCCATGGCCTGGTATGAGAGATTGGGTCTACAGCCGTGATGTGGCAAATGCCATTTTGCATTTGATGCAAAATGACGATTTACACTTCGACTTATATAATATCGGCCCGGGTCAGTCGTGGAGCGTGGAGGATTGGTGCAAACTGCTGGAAAAGGAGATTCCGGGTTTCCGCTATCGTTTAGTGGACCATCCAGACGAAGCCACTATCGACTACTTCGCTCCAAAGGATGCCAGCAGATTAGTAATTGAGCGTCTGCAGCAAGACGGAGGCTACACTCCAAAATATGGACTAAAAGAGGCGTTTCACGATTATATGAACTGGATCAAAAATACCTCACATTTCTGGACAGAGGAAAAGGTACGTTCTACTACTTAATTTGGGGTCAGACCCCCATTAAGCTAAAGGCTTAACGCATTAAAGTACAACATAAAAAATGGAAAAGGTACGTTTTACTACTCATAAGGGATGAATGGAACAGGCCAGGCGTAAAATAATCCCCACCTAGAATCCAGGTGGGGATTATTTGTGGTTTACGTATCTGTATCAGCCATTTTTGATTGCTGCTTCAATTTTTCCGTCAAGCACCTTAAGCCGCTTAGTTATCATTTTAATCTTTCTTCAATTTTTAGTGTCGGGAAATAGTCACCAAAATTATTTGTTTCCTTTTCATTCCGATTCATACTAATAGTTCCTGCACCAGGATAGGTAACTGTTAGTATTTTCCAGCCTTCATAGTTTAATAATTCATCTGATAATTGACTGTAACCATTAACGGCCAAATCCTCAGGGGAAAATTGCTCCATTGGTGCTAATTGAATAGTTGCTTTTATTTCGCCATTTTCAAAGGAAACGTTATTCAATTCGTCATTTTCACCAAGTGAATAATCCCTAATAATTTCTTTCACTTTATCAACTGTCATTTGCTGGTTTGATTGTTTGGCTTCTGCGTCCGCTTTAGCTTTAGCCGCTGCCTCTTCTTCTTGTTTTGCCTTTTCTTCCGCTAACCGTTTCTCTTCAGCGGCCTTAGCTTTAGCTTCCTTTTGTTTCTGCTCTTCTTGCATTTTAAACCACGGTGCTGCCTCATTTACCTTCGCTTGTAACTCTCTATTTTTTGTTTCAAGGCTTGCGGCAGTTTCTGTTTTAGCAGACAGTTGTTTCTTAAAATCATCTATCTTCGCATTCGCACTATCAACCTGCCCCTGTGAAGGACCAAATGAAGCTCCAATAGCAAGAGCAATCAATGCTGTAATCACATACTTCCATCTATTTTTTAAAAAGTCTAGAACTACTTTCAATTTATAACTCCCCTTAAAGTATTTTCATATGATGTCAGTCTAATTTTACCAGAATAACATGATAAAAGAACTAGACTTGGTTAACTTCCTCTAATTGGCAATGAAAATTCAGGGGGTCAGACCCCCACTCAGTTAAAGTTTACCGCGGTAATGAATTAAGACGGAGGCGGCCTGCTTCTGTTTTTATCCTTTATAAGGTAATGTTAAAGAAATATAGAAATAGTTGTTAATTGTGTTTCAATTATTCTACAGAGTTACTATGAAAAATACAAAGAAATAAGTGGGAGCGTTGATTAAATGGTAAAAATTCGAAAGGCTTCAGGTAATGAAATAGAAATGATTCGAGAACAACGAGTGATGGCATATGAAGAGCATGCACAAAAAGTTCCTGAAGGGCATTGGGAGGCGCTTAGGAAATCGATTTTGTCAGATGCTGATGAACAAATGGGGGTTGAACTTCTAGTTGCTGAATTGGAGGGGGAAGTGGTAGGCAGTGTTGCTTTGTTTCCTTCCAAGTCAGATGCCTATAAAGGTCTTTCCGATATGGTAGATTATCCTGAAATAAGAATGCTGGCCGTCGCACCACAGGCACGGCGCAAGGGTATTGCTGAGGCATTAATAAAAGAATGTATTCTGCGAGCAAAAGTAAGCGGTACAAAGTATATTGGTTTACATACAGCAGATTTTATGGAAGCTGCTATACGGCTGTATGAACGTATGGGCTTTATACGGATGACGGAATTTGACTTTCAACCTGCTGACGACGGAATTATTGTGAAAGCATATCGACTATCTATCAGCTGAATCCATCAGAGGGGTCTGACCCCCGCTCAGCTAAAGGTTTAACGTATTAAAGGGAAAATGGGAGGCGGTTCTTTTGCTGCCATTATGAATATAAAGCAAAAAGACCGTCCCCTAATATTTTAACAGTTTACTTATCTAACCCCGAGGTATAAATACTATTCCACAGCCATTCATTTTCCGGCAGTTCTTCAATTGCTTTGACCAGCTCGGAGGCCTGCATCTCAAACCCTTTGGCCAAAGCCACAATGGTTTGGAAGCTGGGTTTCTTTCGTTCACATTCTAATTGACCGATGTAGGAGCGATCGAGTGAGCTGCGTTGTGCTAGCTTTTCTTGTGTTAGTTTATGGGATTTTCTTAATTGTTTTAGTACCTTACCAATATGTGGTGCTCGTTCCATATCCATTGACAACAACCCCCGTCCGATTATGTACAGCGTTATTTTTCTTCTTTTTCTAAGGCCTTAAAATTATATTTTCCTGACTTCTCCTTGATGAGCTGGTGGTCTTTTGGCGGTTTGAGGTAGAAATAGGTTGTGCCTGGATGAGTGCCTCTTTCCTCCGAAAGCCGCATTAATTTTTCGGCTGTATGCATTTTGGCTTTAAAGCTGGGCAGCCTTAAGTTGACTGTCAGGCAATATCCATTGCTTAGTTCTACTTGGGTTTTGCTGCCAATGGCTGTCGGCTTGACAATATGGTCAGGATTAAACCAAATGCAATCCTCGCTTTTTGGCGATTTGGTTGGAAACAGGCAAATTTTTAAATAGGGATTGACGATAATAGGGCACATCATGGTCTGCCCCAGAATGAATTTGGAGCCGTTGACAGCCCCTTTTAAATCATAGCCAATCGCCCTTAAATTCGCATCTAACAGCTGTATAGGCGACAGGTCGACCAGAAAGGCTGTCCTTCCTTCGACTACACGTGAACAACGCTTTCCATTTTGATCATATTCCTTCATTAACATAATCATCGTATTTTCAATAGAGTAGCTTTTGTGAATCAACATCCTAAAATCCTCCCCTTTGTATCCCCCTAATTTTTTTTACACATGCCCATTGGTTGTCTCTCTAGACATCACTTCCTTCACGGGTATTTTTTGTAAAACTCTAAAGTTTTAGACTTTTATCCCCATATCCATTAAATAACAGCTATCGTCAAATAACCACGGACTAAAGTAAACAAAAGCGACAAAATTCGAGGGAATTTGCCCAATCTTATTTTTGGAGTAATTGTAAACCTACAAAACATGCTGTAAGGAAGAGTACAGAAGGCTGTCGTAATCGCCGTCATTTTCTTGAGAAACCCCGTGTTCTTCATACATTTCCTGATAATATCGCTTGAAGAATTGATTGTTTAAAATACCGTAAAAATAAGCAATCGGCTTTTTGACAGCACGGGTGAACTTCAGTTTACGGATTAGCTGTTTAAAGGAATCGATAGCAACCTCCAGTACTGTTTCTGTTTGGTTTTCGCTGTTATGGCGGTAGGCTGCTATTGTTGTCATATGCCAATACTCTTCAATTGTCTTCGCTTCTGGAAAATAATAGTTCACCAGCTGGACAAATGGCTGTGGAACACGATGACTCACAAATGTATGGTCCAATGGAGACGGTTCTTCTTTACGTTTAGTATTCTTTTGAGCTTTTTCAGTTTTTAAAAGAATACTGGTTTCTAATGGCTGGTTCATTCCTTCCTGCTGAGGTGGTTCACTTGTTGGAAAACGATTAAATACATACAAATTGCTGGATTGTGATCCATTTTTTCGTTCGGTTTCATAGACAGTAAAGATTCCAATTTTCCTGGCTTTCACAATCATGCGTTTGAAAGTAGAGCGGGAGATGCCATTGTTATGGTACTCCTCGTGAATCGCCTTCAGCACCGTTCCAATTTTGGCATTGCACACACCGGGGATTTTTGCCGCAAACCGGATCAGACGCCTTAACCCGATCAATTCTCCTTTCGAAAAATCTCTCTTATGGTCCAGCATCCACATCTCCATATGATGATTAAATTCTGTCAGGCTCGCAAACTGTGAGAACTGTTCAAACCTATCAATATTGCCGGATTTCAAATTTTTCATCGTAAGCCACCCTTTCGGAACACTATTTTTCCTTTAAGATAGCGGGTTTGGCTTTTTCTATCGAACTTCTCCTCAGCAGATTTGGAGCCCATTTTGGGGGTCAAATCGCGTTTTTGGCCTTCAAATTGTATTTTTGAAGCTAATTTTTGCCATTTGGAGTGTTTTTTAGCAGGATTTCATAACCGCCATGTATCGACACTTTTCTCTTGGTTCTGATGGTAAAAAGTCAGTGTTAGCGGGGAGGGAGACTGGTTTCAAATAAACGTTTGTTTGAGTGACAAAATTCTTGGGTGAAATTGGGACAAAAGCTTTAATTAACGGCAATGACAGCAAATTTAACTAAACGTTATTTCATTTTGATTTGCGGAATTTTGTAGGGGAATGTCAAAAGCTGCATGGGGAAATATTCTTGATCAGCAGGTTCCGTCAATATTCTATGCTCATTTCGAGGGGAAACGTTGAATTCATACGGATAAGCCGTAAATCAACTAAACGTTTGTTTACATGACAAAATTTTCAACATAAAAGTGGATGTAATCCTTATAGAGTATGCATTTTTGGTGTTTTTAACTAAACGTTTGTTTATCAGAATAGACAAAAAGTATGCAGAAATTTGTCACCTCTGAAGTTTAATCTGCCTGTATCCCAAAGAGAGGTGCTTTCACAATTTTGTGAGACAAATAGGTATTAGAAATCTTGGTGAATCCTCAATTCCAATATTATACCCTGATGGATAATTAATAAAAATATTGTAGAATATTGTCAAATAAGGTAGATTTGAATAGGAGGTAAGTCCTGAATTTATAAAATATTTACATCTTTGTATATGCTGAAGGTCATGTGTTGGGGATTTTCTTCAAAAGAAAGGGTGGTAGAAGAGGCTTGGAACTTACATATGAAACTATGCAGCTAGAATTGGAACTGAAGAGGGCACTAGAACAAGAGGAATTTCGTCTTTATTACCAGCCAAAGGTTAATTTGGGAACTGGAAAGATAGAGGGGATGGAGGCTTTAATTCGATGGGAGCATCCGGATAAAGGGTTAGTCCCTCCTATAGAATTTATTTCATTTGCAGAGGAAACTGGATTAATCATTCCGATGGGGGAATGGGTGTTACGCACGGCTTGTTCGCAAACTAAGAAATGGCTGAAAGCTGGTTTATCTCCAATGGTAATGTCCGTGAATCTATCGGTCCGTCAGCTTTATCAGCCCAATCTGGTCGAACGGGTGAATCAAATTTTAAAAGAATCAGAGCTTGATCCAAAGTATCTTGAGCTTGAGATCACTGAAAGTATGATGATGGATCAAGAACATACACTTGATATTTTGAAAGGCTTAAAGAGGTTAGGGGTGCAAATTAGTTTAGATGACTTCGGAACAGGTTATAGCTCCCTTCATTATTTGCATGAATTCCCAATCGATAAAATTAAAATCGATCAATCTTTTATTCGAAAATGTACAGCGAACCCTGAAAATGCAGCCATCGTCAAGTCTATTATTACAATGGCCCGCGGTTTAAAAATGATCGTGGTAGCTGAAGGCATTGAAACAAAAGACAATTTGATTTTTCTTCAGAACCATTCATGCCAGCTGGGTCAAGGGTACTTTTTTAGTATGCCATTACCGGCAGAGGAGTTAATTCCTTATTTCGTTCAGATTGAGCAAATTGTCCCTCAAGAGGGAATTTCTCCAAAGACCTATAATGAAATGTTAATGCAGCAAGCATTAGAGAGTACCCGGCAAGAGTTACATACCATCATGAAACAGCAGCAAGGGATGACTTTTAAGGTTATAAAAGAAAAAGAAAGGTTTATTTATACATTATGTGACGGCCGCCTCATGCAGCGAATGGGGCTCACTTCCGACCAAGTGATAGGGAAAGAATTGAAGGATTTTATGCCTCTTGAAGGTGTAGAGGAAAAGACGAAGTATTTCCATAGGGCATGGGAAGGAGAAGAGAATGTCACCTATGTCGGGGAATTCAATGGTGTCTATTATATTACTTCACTATCCCCAATTCGAAACGGTAATCAAGTGGAAGGAATTATCGGCTCATGTGTAGATGTAACAGAACTGAAAAAAGTAAACGAGGCTTTAACATTAAGTGAATCGAAATATCGAATTATTACCGAGAATATGCTGGAATTGGTCGTGACCCTGGATGCGGAAGGTAAGATTCTTTATATCTCTCCTTCTCATGAGAAAGTATTAGGGTATTCGCCTAAAATATATGAGGGATATTTGGGAAGTGATCTGGTTCACCCGGAGGATATCGCGAATCTTCGGACTGTATATTACTCTATCATTGAATCCAAAGCATCATGTCAGATTGAATACCGTTATCGGCACGTCCGTGGTGAGTGGATTACGGTTGAAGCTCAAATATCTCCAGTCTTTGATGAAAAGGGAGAGCTGGAATATTTAATTGTGGTAGGTAGAAATATTACCAAACGAAAGAAGGATGAAGAGTTAAAACAGAAATCAGAAAGGCTAACGGCAATCCACCAAATGGCATTGAGTGTGGCACATGAAATAAGGAATCCACTTACTACTATAAAGGGTTTTGTTCAGTTGATGAAAAAGGGATCCGAAACGCCTTTCTATATTGAGACCGTATTGAACGAGGTGAAAAGATTAGAAGGAATTGTGTCAGACTTTTTACTGCTTGCAGAACCACAAAACGATCCATTCAAAGAAGTGGATGTGACAGTTTTAATCCATCAAGTTTTGGAAAAATTTCATGCGAAGGCCTTGCTAAACAATATAAAAATGATAATGAGAAATGACTTTGAAATTCCTGCTATTTATTGTAATGAAAGTCAAATAAAACAAGTGTTTAGTCATATTTTGCAAAATGCTTTAGAAGCACTGCCCAATGGAGGAATAGTGAAAGTCCAGCTGCTTGGACAGGATGGACATCATATTAAAATAAGATTCATTGATAATGGCTATGGCATGTCTGAAGAGCGATTGAAAAAAATTGGCGAACTCTTTTATAGCACAAAGGAAAAGGGAACCGGATTAGGTTTCATGATTTGCCAAAAGATTATCCAGACTCATAATGGGAAAATGGAAATAAAAAGTAAAGTAAACAAGGGAACAATGGTTGATGTCATATTGCCAATTGGAAAAGGGAAATGATTTTTAGGTGTTGTATTGAATGGACATTGGAAAAAGAATAACTTGCTATCAATAAAGTGATGGTTGGAATTTTTATTGGAGAGGAATCAAAAAATGTTTAGAAACGTATCAATGAACGTTAAATTAGCAGGAAGTTTTGCTATTATTCTTCTATTTTTAGCATATATATCTTTTAATTCTTATATGGTTATGAATAAATTAGCGGACAATATCGATTTTCTTGGGAATACACAGGTGAAAAAGGCTCAATTAATAGGGCAGGTGAGAGAAGGATTTACGAGAGTAAGACTCAACGCGTCAAAGCATTCAGATGGTCAAAGTGTCAGCGATAAGGAAAATGCTGAGAAAAAGATTAACGAAAATGTGAAAGCTGTAAGAGATAACATAAAAGAAATTAATAAACTATACTTACCCCCAAAAAATAAACAATTATTAGCTAAATTTAGCCGTGATTTTGAAGACTATGTTGGCATTCTTCCATCCTTTTTAGAAAAGTCGAGAAATCATAAGGATAATGAAAAGTATGTATTAATTGACCAGCTGGGAACAAAGGGTGAGGCGGCCATTCAATCTCTTGATGAATTCACAAAAACCGCCAATGAAACAACGGGTGCTTATATTAAAAATGCTGAAGACAATACAGCCCAATCCATCATGATCACGGTTATTCTATCAAGTATTGCTTTACTACTAAGTATCTTAATTGTATTACACATCACCAAGCTGATTCGTCGTTCTGTTAAAGGTGTCATACAAAATGTGGAGATCACGACAAGCTCTGTGGAGGAAATTAAAAAGTCGATTGATCATACAGCTGAAAATGCACATGAGTTAGAAAGTTCTATGAATAATGCCAATCATTCCGTTAGTGAAATCGTCGCTTCTATTCAGCAAGTTGCGGGTAATACAAGTGTAACGGCTTCGGGAATTGAAGAAATCTCTGCCGCTATCGAACAAATGAGTGCTTCTATTAATTTAGTAGCGGGAAACGGTGATAGTTTAGCAGCAGCTGCGGAAGAAACCTCTTCAGCTATTCAAGAAATGTCTGCATCCATTGAACAAGTCGCTGTTAATGTTGGTAACGCAGGAGCAAGTGTAGATGAAATCTCGGCTGCAATTGAGGAAATGAGCAATTCCATTACAGGTGTAAATAACCATTCCATCCATTTAGCAGAAGCTGCAACGCAAACATCTGAAACAGTAGAAGAAATGGTGGTTTCTATAAAAAATGTGGCAGCCAGCGCACAAACGGTTAACCAGCTAAGCCATTCTGTGAAACATGATGCGGCGGAAGGAACCAGTTCGCTTAACGCAACATTAAATGGAATGAAAGAAATCTCCCAGGTCATTAACCAAACAAGCGATGTAATGGAAACACTGGGAAAGAGTTCAAGGGAAATTGGGAATATTATCGAAGTGATCGATCATATTGCGGAACAAACCAATCTATTAGCCTTAAATGCAGCCATTGAGGCTGCTCGGGCTGGGGAGCATGGAAAAGGATTTGCGGTGGTTGCAGAAGAAGTACGGAAATTAGCAGAACAATCGGCTCAAGCAACAAAAGAAATCTCAGGCCTAATCATCGGAATTCAAAATGAAACGGCTGCGGCCATTACATCTATCCAAGAAGGATCTGTGAAAGTAAAAGAAGGTAATCAATTGGCTGAGAAAACCGAGCAGGCTATTAAGAAGATTACAGAGGGCATTGCCAAAGTAACAGTAGAAATGAATCAGATTGCGAAAGCAACGGAGGAACAAACTGATAAAAGTGAATTTATCACCCAGTCAGTAGAAAATGCTAAAAAACAAGCGATGGAAATGACGTCTTCTACAAAAGAGGAAAAAATCACGGCAGAAGAAATCGTCAAAGGCATCTTTAATATAAAGGAACAAGTGGGACAAATTTCTATTGCCACCGGTCAACAGGCAATAGGCGGTGCAGCTATTGTAGAGGCTGTGGAAAATCTAACAAACCAATCGAGTTCCATAAAAAATGCAACGAAAGAGCAGGCGCTCACTGCTGATGAAATTGTTCAAAATATTACCCATATGAAAGAAATGATCCTGGAAATGACGGCAGCAACAAGTGAACAAGCAAACTATGGCCAACAAATTGCTAACGAAGTAAGTAATGTGCTTAAGCAAACGGAAGAATTATATGTTGGTATTGAAACCCAATCAAAAGAAGCAGAAGAAGTAGCAAACGCCATTCATCACGTCAATATTCAGGTTGAAAAACTAAAATAATCAAGAAAAATGAACGAGACGTTTATCCCGGATAAACGTCTTGTTTTTTTACTTGTGTCACCACGCAGATTTTGCCGAAGATGGATGGCTTGTCCGTTTAATAGGTAGGGAATGGAGGAGGGGATGTTTATCAATAGTTTAAAGGAGAATTATTCATTTAGAATGATTAAAGGTAATCTGCATAAACACTCTTCATATTATAAATTTTCTCATTGAATTATGAGGAGAAATGCTCTATTCTTCATTGTAATGCCGCCGCATTTTTATGCTTCTTCCATATAATTTCTAATTGATTCCATTTTAATGAAACAAATTCATAGTATTTTTTTGTAAAGTAAAAAAGAAGGGGGAGTTAAAATTTGAGCAAGAAAAGACTTACATATGTCATTCCAATTATGATTGTCGTGATGGTTGTTGCCATTTCGATGCTCAATCAAGAGCATACAGAAGTCCAATTAGGGATTAGGATCATCATTGCAATAGGAGCAGCACTATTTTCAGGAGTCATCTCCTATTTTCTTTTTCCAGAAAACGAGAAAAAGAATCGGCCTTAGCTGGATACAATTTGCCATTAGCGAAACCGCAAACCTCTTTCTGTTTGCGATTTCGCTGTTATGGCGGTAAACTGCCTTTTTGAAAATGCACATGCCTGGGATTTTTGCCGCAAACCGGACCCGCCGCTTTAACCCAATCAATTCCCCTTTTAAAAAATCCTTATTATAGCCCAGCAGCCACATCTCCATATGATGATAAAATTCTATCTGACCCGCAAACTGTGAGAACTATAAAACAGGGACATCATGCTGCCGGGCATCTATTTTTCCTTAAGGAAAAACTCAAGAAAGTAACCTCTTTTAACAGGATTATTTTTCCAAATTAATATATTTTGTATAGTGAATAATGAAGGTATTCCCAAAATTCAGAATCTGGTTTATGATATAGAAATATACTAGATGAGGTGGAATTCGCTTGCTTTTACTAGACTACATCATTAATACCTCCATTTTTTCCTTATTAATTGGAATACCCCTGGTGATTGCATCCTTTGCCAATTTTAAGCCGATCAAACATGGCCGGCTTTTGGGAGGATTATATGGGGGAATCGTTTCTATTATTCTTGTCAACTTATCTTTTCAATCGGAAGGCTATTCTTACGATATTCGTTATGCTGCAATAATATTATCTTTTGCTTATTTTGGCCCAGCGGCAGGAATTATTACCGGCAGTATGGCATTAATAACCAGGCTGTTTACTAGTGCTCAATGGATGCCCGCCATTACAGGCTGGTTGGTGATCATGCTTGGTCTATGGGGGCTTCACTTGCTCTATTCTAAGTGGTCTTCTATTCGAAAGAGTTTCCTTTTCTTTGCTGCATATGTAGTAATCTATATCCTAACCGTGCCCATTGTATTTCATGTTTTCAGGGATAAACCGCTTTTTCATTTTCAGTACATCGTATTTGTCTTAGTTGGTTTGATCATGGGCGTATTACTGATTGAATCTTATTTAAAGCTTTATCGGTTAAACAATCGTTTAAGCCAGATGGTTAAAATGGTGGAGGAAAGTGAAGCGAAATATCGTCTAATTGCTGAAAATACCTCAGATTTAATACTGGTTATTAATAAGGAACTATCTGGCAGTTACTTTTCCCCGTCTTATGAGCAGCTCTTAGGGTATGATAGCTGCGACTTGTTCAACATGCAAGTATGCAGCATGATACATCCAGATGATACAGACATGTTCAGAAAAAACATTGGTGAAATGTTCCAACATGGAAAATCCCAATCGATGGAATTTAGGCTTCAGCATAAACTTGGCGGCTGGATTGAATTTGAATCGCGGTGCATGCCTGTGAAGGGTGATGGCCATACGTTTGAACAGATTGTCATGATTAGCAGGGACATCACAGAACGGAAAAAATCTGAAGAGATGCTGCTCCAATCTGAGAAGCTCTCGATTGTCGGAGAACTGGCAGCAGGAGTTGCCCATGAAATCCGAAATCCACTTACCACCATTAAAGGATTTGTTCAACTTTACAAAGCAGAAAATAGTTCTTTAGCATACAGTGATTTGCTGCTGGAAGAACTTGAACGGATTGAACGGATCACAAGTGAGATGCTTTCTCTTGGAAAACCGCAAGCTGTACAGTTGGTTCAAGCCGATTTAAGAGAGTTGCTGGAAAACACAATCGATTTTCTAGCACCCCAGGCTCATATGAATAATATCCAATTTACGTTGGAGTATGATGATTCACCGATTACTATTACATGTGGAAAAAACCAATTAAAGCAGGTATTTCTGAATTTGTTTAAAAATGCGATGGAGGCAATGCCCAAAGGCGGAATGATCGAAATACAGCTGCGGAAAACAGCGGATGACATAGGCACCGTGTTCATACAGGATCATGGACGGGGAATTCCAGAGGAAATGCTTCCGCGTTTAGGTGAACCTTTTTATAGTCTAAAAGAAAAGGGGACAGGGCTTGGACTCATGATCTGTCATAAAATCATAAAACAGCACAAAGGAACCATTACCTATAAAAGTAAGCTGAATGAAGGGACATTGGTCGAAATTAACCTTCCGATGGTATAGGGGTCAGATTAGGGGTCCAAGATTAGGGGTCAGACCCCCGCTAAGTTAAAGCGGTAAAGCATGAGGCCCCACTTAGTTAAAGCGGTAAGGCATGATGAAGACGGAGGCAGATTGCTTCCGTTTTTTTATTTGAGTTTGCGAACAATGAAAACAGTTAGCTGCCAAAAGTCCTATTAAAAGTTTCTACTATTTTCCTATTGTAAACTCAAATTAATGTTATAATACCTTTTGGAAAAATAAAGCAATAGGGGGATTTAGAAGTTGAAGTTTACTATACGGTTCTTTTTAGCCGCCATTTTATTATTATCTTTAGCTGCCTGTAGTAATGATACAGCAGCCAACAAAAGTTCAGATGAGAAAAATAAAGAACAAGCCTCTGAAACAAAAGAAAAGGCAAACAAAGCTTCATTCGATTTAACCGGTTATTGGAAAGGTTCTTCAGAAGGTGATTATTATTCTCTCACCAAAGATGATGATACATACTCTTTAACATCATTACTAGTTCAAAAAACGATTCAATTAGATATACCAAACATTAATAATAAAGAAATAGAGGCAACTGTATTAAATGGAATAGAAAATTATCTTAAGCCGGGGGACAAAGCCACATTAAAAATAAAGGATGATAATACCTTTACTTTAGAAGCAAATGGGGACACAACCGAATTGACTAGAATAGAAGGATCAAAAACAGTGGATCCATTAGATTTAGTCGGCAGCTGGATGGATGATAAAGACTATTTTACGATCACAAAGGACAATGATGTTGTTACATTTAGTTTTCAAGAAGAACAGGAACAACTGGAAGTTTCAGTAGAAGTTACAGATGTATTAGATCATTTTATATTTGGAAAAGTAACGAAAATACTTCCTGAAAAATTTGCAAACGTAGACGATGATTTATATCTAGGTTCAGGAGCAGCTTTTCGACTTTCAGATGATAAAACTAAATTATCAATCATGGGTGATCCGGAATTAACCAAAACAGATATGTCTTATGAGGACTTTAAAGCACAAAAAAGCAATGCTGAATAAATAAATGAAGAAATGTTGAAAGACTTCAGCGTCTGTTTTCAATAAAGGCTGTGTTAAGGTTATTGATGTTTTTTTTACTATGTTGGTTGGAACGGAGTGCCTGAGACGCAAATCAACAGCCAAGCTTAACACAGCCTTATGAAAAGAAGCGGCTGTAATTTTTCAAAAACTCGGGGGTTAGAAAGTGAAGAAGGGAAACATCATTGTTACACTCATGCTATTGTTTGCATTGGCAGCCTGTTCAAGTGAAACTGCGAAAGTTGAACAAAATGGTGAAGGTAAAAAAGTATCAGCTAATGAAAATAAAAAGAGCGTGGAAAATGTGCCAGAAAAGATGAGCGTAAAAAAGGTAGATTCCCAAAAATATAGTTTTGAGGAATTTAGACAATTAAACGAAAAAGAGCAAAAGGAATACATGGTTCCGTTAGTAAATAATTTGGGTTATACAGATGATTTAGCTAATTGGATCTTATCATTGATTAATGATACAAATACGCAAATACCCAGCTCCGTCCAAACAGTAGGTGATTATGCCGAGTTTTACGTTAATAATGCTGAAATCCAGGATGGTTATAAATTAGATTGGAAATTAAAAGAAGAGAAAAAACTAGCGAAAAGCGGGAATCAAGAAGATGATTACGTAACCATTGATGGTCCTGGAACATTTGAGCCTATTAAAATAGCAAAAGAAACAGTGAACAAAAGAATCGATGCGATCAAAAAAGAACCTCTATTAAAAATTAAACCTACCGGAGAATTCTCTTTACTAGGCATATGTGTTGGATATTCTTTTGACTATGTAAAAGGTCTGTTAGGCGAGCCGGATAAAACGGGTGTGATTGAAGGGGGCAATAATCATTTTTATTATATTCCTGCCAATACATTACACGAAGGAATGGATTTTTACACGTTAATCATTTCAGTTGTTGATGGAGATACCATTAAGGATGTTCATCTAGAAATGAACTATAAAGAAGAAGCCGCTAGAAGTATGGAAATTCCAAAAGAATTTAGTGATAAATTTGATGGTGAGCTGCTCACGACAAACTATACTGATAAATCCTATGAATATTGGTCGGACTTTAGTATGCTTTTTCTAAGAAATATACCGGGGAGAACGGACGCATTGAAAATCAGGCCGGCAGGGGAAAATCACCATCATTACTACATAGATCTTCAAATATGGAATGATACTGAATGGAAAGTTTTCGATACCCATACTAGAAAAGGTCTTTTTAAAAATATACCATTGGAAGAAGCACAAAAGATATTAAGAGGACCGAAAGCTGCTGGAATAGGGAAAAAATAAAAGGTAAAGCTGATCATGTTTGGTCAGCTTTTTTGATTTAATGGGGGACAAGTGTCGACCTTTTTCTATGGGCTTGGAACATAGGAAGTCAGTGTTAATGGGGGGGTGAGCTGTTTCCAAATAAACGTTTGTTTGAATGACAAAATTCTTGGCTGAAATTTGAGTAAAAGCCTTTATTAACGGTCATTTCATCAAAACTAAATAAACGTTTGTTTTGTTTTGAGATGGAGGATCTTGTAGAGGGGTGTCAAAAGCTGTGTGGGAGAAAGTCCTTGAACAACAATGTTCGTCAAAATTCTATGCTGATTTAGGGAAGAAACGTTGATTTGGATGGATGAAAACCAATATCAAATAAACGTTTGTTTGAATGACAAAATTTTTAACTCTAAAGCGGGTGGAATCCTTGGAAAATGTGCATTTTGGGTGTTTTTAACGAAACGTTTGTTTAGTAGGGGTGAACGAAAATTCTGCAGAATTTTGTCATAGGGAATAAATAAAGAGTACCCTTTCAGGATAGAAACGATTCATAACTATTTTCATCATCAGCCTTCTCCATGTCATTTAGGGCATGGGGAAGGCTGGATCTGTAAAGTTGCTGTTTTGTATGGGTGCCACCCGTATTTTCCGTAGACTCTGAAATGTTTTATTCAATCCACTTTTTGTAGAGTGCGTCAAATTTCCCCTGAAGCTTCATTTCATCCATCCACATTTCTAGATAGCTGGAATAGATGAAGTCACCGCGCGGAATCATATAACCTTTTTCATTTTTGGTGAAAGGTTTGTCGGTCAGTGCCGCATAAAGCCTTGGGTCGGCTTTGGCATACTCCATTGCTTCCACAGTGTCTGTTATCATAACGTCATATGTTCCGTCTGCAACCAGATGTGGAATATCGAGGTTGTTTTCAACAACGGTTACGTTGGCATTCTTCAGATATTGACGGACAAATGTTTCGTTTGTTCCGCCTGGATTGACGCCAACGCGGACGCTTGGTTTGTTGATGTCTTCAATGGTGAGGTATTTGTCTTTGTCTTCTGCACGTATTAAAGGCACCTTGCCGAATGTGATATAGCCTTGTGATACATAAGCTGTTTTTTGTCTGGCAGTATTACGGGTTACGCCGCCGACAGCGATATCAAACTTGTCTGCTTGCAGGTCTTTCATCATGTCAGGCCATGTAGTTGAAACAAAACGGACTTCAACGCCAAGGTCTTTGGCAAGTTCTTTTGCAGCATCCACATCATAACCTTCATATTCATTCGTTTTAGGGTTCAGATATGTAAAAGGCTTGTAGTCCCCAGTCGTACCTACCCGAATATATCCTCTCTTGATAATATCATCCAACTGGGAAGCCGCTGCCTTCTTCTGATGTCCTGGTGCATCGGCCGTTGCAGATTCTGCTGCAGCACTTGTTGTGGAGAGCAGATCGTGGCCGACATAACCTGTACCTACCAAGGATAAGCTGATGATCCCGGCTAGTAGTACTTTTTTCCATTTTTTAAACATGTGAATTTTCCCCCAATTTCTCGATTTTATTCAATTTTCTAATAATACGACAAAACCTCTCGGATTCCTTCAAAAAAATGAAAAATCCGACGAATTAACTATTTTTTGAGATTCATCAAAAAGGATGTCGAATAGAGCAGAGGAGTTAGAATGGATTTTGTGTTAATGTTCTTTGTAAAGTCTAACCTATAAAATAAGCAATTTTATATTCTGGTAAGAGAGTGGAACATAAGATTGCTTGTTTTACAATAAATGAAACCGCTCGGGACCTTTTTTAAAGATATTCAATGTTTTACGTTATTTCCTGTTCGTAAAAATGTGGGCAGCAGACAAGTACGATAGGCGACTGAACGAGTGAAAAGAAAGCAGAGTGGGTATCCAATAAGAGTGATTGGCGACCGAGTGAGTGAAAAGATAAGAGTGTGGGTATTCAATAAGAGTGATAGGCGACTGAACGGGTGAAAAGAGAAGAGAGTGGGTATCCAATAAGAGCGATTGGCGACCGAGTGAGTGAAAAGAGAAGAGAGTGGGTAACCAATAAGAGCGATAGGCGACCGAGTGAGTGAAAAGAGAAGAGAGTGGGTAACCAATAAGAGCGATAGGCGACTGAACTGGTGAAAAGAAGGCAGTGAGGGTATCCAATAAGAGCGATTGGGTGAAAAGCTAGGAGTGAGGGTATCCAATAAGAACGATTGGCGACCGAGCGGGTGAAAAGATAAGAGAGTGGGTATCCAATAAGAGCGATTGGCGACCGAGTGAGTGAAAAGAGAAGAGAGTGGGTAACCAATAAGAGCGATAGGCGACTGAACGGGTGAAAAGAAAGCAGAGTGGGTATCCAAAAAGAGCGATAGGCGACCGAACGGGTGAAAAGAGAAGAGTGTGGGTATGCAATAAGAGTGATAGGCGACCGAGTGGGTGAAAAGAAAGCAGAGTGGGTACCCAATAAGAGCGATTGGCGACTGAACGGGTGAAAAGAAAGCAGAGAGGGTATGCAATAAGAGTGATTGGCGACTGAATGGGTGTAAACAGCCACTTTATATCCTCAAGAATATCTCTAATATTTTCAAATTCCTTCGGAATTGTCTATATACTTCTCTGGAACAATATGCTAAATTTTTTGCATATTAAAAGGGGGAGTTTTTTTATGATCAAATTTCATGATTTTGGAATTGGACTGGAGGAATATGAACAGAGGGGAAAAATGAATGATTTTCCTTCCTTCGATGTTTGTCCAGGCTGCAAACGACCGGCACATGGAAACCTTCATAGAAATGGTTATTACTGGCGTTATGGAATTACTGACGAGGTCACCTTACGAATCCCTATTTGTCGCCTAAAATGTTTAAATTGTGAAGTAAATATATCTATCCTTCCGGATTTTCTCATCCCATATTTTCAGCATACTATCCATACTGTTATTAAGAGACTAAAACAAATACATGATCAGAAAAAGGCTAAAGGCAGCCGTCAATTATTGCGGTTTTATCTTAACCGTTACTATAGGGGAATTAAATGGATTCATAGCTTCTTTGTTCAATTAGGAAAAGTTACTGGCATGTCGAAGGATAAAAATGAAGAGGCCATAAAATATATGAAAATGATCCTTGATTTTGGCGAAT
>NZ_JAMBNQ010000179.1 GCF_023715155.1 Neobacillus mesonae | reverse complement strand
CTTATTTTTTACTATTTAAGCTCCCTCAGTTAGATACGATTTTCTCTCGAATACTCACTTATTCGCAGGATTTCAAAGCACTTGTAATAACATTTGGGGATTGATGAATGAGTTGTTCGTAATTTGGCTACACGGAGGCGTACTTAAATAAAGGGGTTAGTAATAACTCCATAAATTTCCATATAATGTACGTTCTCCACGCCACC
>NZ_JAMBNQ010000178.1 GCF_023715155.1 Neobacillus mesonae | reverse complement strand
TCAATCCCCAAATGTTATTACTAGTGCTTTGAAATCCTGCGAATAAGTGAGTATTCGAGAGAAAATCGTAGCTAACTGAGGGAGCTTAAATAGTAAAAAATAAGCGGAGTTTTTTCCGTTATGCAATAAAAAGCACCCGATTTTAGCAGTTTAAAATCAAATAAGGGAAATTCCTCCGTCTATTTCAGCTAATTAACATCCAATTTCCTA
>NZ_JAMBNQ010000177.1 GCF_023715155.1 Neobacillus mesonae | reverse complement strand
ATTCGTTCTTTGAAAACTAGATAATCGTAAGAAGAAGTAACCAAGTAAGAACCGAGTATCGCCATTTTAGTTTTTCTCTCTAATTATTAGAGTAAAACCTTTTAGGTTAAGTTAGAAAGGGCGCACGGTGAATGCCTTGGCACTAGGAGCCGATGAAGGACGGGACTAACACCGATATGCTTCGGGGAGCTGTAAGCAAGCTTTGATCCGG
>NZ_JAMBNQ010000176.1 GCF_023715155.1 Neobacillus mesonae | reverse complement strand
AGAGCTTCCTCCTAAGATTGATTTTGTGTTGTGTGTGTATAATCATCTTACAGAGGGGCTCTATTTTTATCAAACGGTAAAAAGAGCTATCTACAGGAATTCTTAATTTTGCAAATAACGGGAAAACCTCCGCTTATTTTTTACTTCCAAGGGGGCTATCCTGTAATCCAGCTTTTTCGCAGAGTCCGCTTCTTCCTAAATAGAATAAACCAC
>NZ_JAMBNQ010000175.1 GCF_023715155.1 Neobacillus mesonae | reverse complement strand
ATCTCCCCCACCCTCTTATGATGGGATTCACCTTCTGTTTGACGAATTCTTCTAAATTCACTGTTTGGTTTCTTTTCGTTGCCTCTTTGATTTTCTCCTTAAATTTCTTGACTGCTTTTTCTGAGGGTGAATGGTAATAACCATTTTTAAATACGTAGCCAAGAAAGATGAACGGTTCCTCGTAGTTATTTACAATCTTTGTTTTATCTGGGTG
>NZ_JAMBNQ010000174.1 GCF_023715155.1 Neobacillus mesonae | reverse complement strand
GGATAAGGCTGCTTTTCTTGCTCATAACCCTCGTTTACTTGCGTGGGCAAAATTTACTTGCGGTTAAACCCTTGTTTCTTGCGGATAAAGCCGTTTTTCTTGCTCATAACCCGCGTTTACTTGCATGAGCGAAGTTTACTTGCGGTTAAATCCTTGTTTCTTGCGGATAAGGCTGCTTTTCTTGCTCATAACCCTCGTTTACTTGCGTGGGCAAA
>NZ_JAMBNQ010000173.1 GCF_023715155.1 Neobacillus mesonae | reverse complement strand
AGCTTTGTTCGGGAACCTAGACATCCTCTTCTTGACTCAATTCGTTATTACAAGCTCCGTTCGGGCATCTAGACATCCTCTACTTGACCCAATTCGTTATTACAAGCTTTGTTCGGGAACCTAGACATCCTCTTCTTGACTCAATTCGTTATTACAAGCTCCGTTCGGGCATCTAGACATCCTCTACTTGACCCAATTCGTTATTACAAGCTTTGT
>NZ_JAMBNQ010000172.1 GCF_023715155.1 Neobacillus mesonae | reverse complement strand
ATTTAAACATTTTAGGCGACAAATAGGGATTCGTAAGGTGACCTCGTCAGTAATTCCATAACGCCAGTAATAACCATTTCTATGAAGGTTTCCATGTGCCGGTCGTTTGCAGCCTGGACAAACATCGAAGGAAGGAAAATCATTCATTTTTCCCCTCTGTTCATATTCCTCCAGTCCAATTCCAAAATCATGAAATTTGATCATAAAAAAACTCCCCCTTTTAA
>NZ_JAMBNQ010000171.1 GCF_023715155.1 Neobacillus mesonae | reverse complement strand
TTTCATAGCTTCGATGAAGGACAGAATCTTGATCTTATGAAGGAAGCTGTCTTTCATAGCTCTGATGAAAGACAAAATATAGATTTTTGGAAGGAAGTTGTCTTTCATAGCTTCGATGAAGGACAGAATCTTGATCTTATGAAGGAAGCTGTCTTTCATAGCTCTGATGAAAGACAAAATATAGATTTTTGGAAGGAAGTTGTCTTTCATAGCTTCGATGAAGGAC
>NZ_JAMBNQ010000170.1 GCF_023715155.1 Neobacillus mesonae | reverse complement strand
ATGAAGGACAAAATTTCTGTAAAAACTACAAAACTGTCTTTCATCGAGGTTATGAAGGACAAAATTTCTGTGAAAAGTACGATACTGTCTTTCATCGGCGTTATGAAGGACAAAATTTCTGTAAAAACTACAAAACTGTCTTTCATCGAGGTTATGAAGGACAAAATTTCTGTGAAAAGTACGATACTGTCTTTCATCGGCGTTATGAAGGACAAAATTTCTGTAA
>NZ_JAMBNQ010000016.1 GCF_023715155.1 Neobacillus mesonae | reverse complement strand
TACCCATGTGATGGAATAGTTTCACATAATATAAAAATATTGTTAGAAAATCGTGTCGAAAAATATTTTTTTGACACCCCACCAACGGGTCAAACCGTTGATAAATCAACATTTATAGAGGGAGGATTTTACCCGCGGAGATTTTTAGAATTGAATATGGGTAAAAATAAACGTTTGATATTGCCTAAAAGGTCCCCAAAACGTTGTCAATGGTAAAAATAAAGGCATGATATTACCCGAGATTCAGTCAAATACCAACAGGCGGTAAAAATGAAAGGAGGATTTTACCCGCGGAGATTTTTAGAATTGAATATGGGTAAAAATAAACGTTTGATATTGCCTAAAAGGTCCCCAAAACGTTGTCAATGGTAAAAATAAAGGCATGATATTACCCGAGAATCAGTCAAATACCAGCAAGCGGTAAAAATAAAAGGAGAATTTTGCCCGCAGAGACTCTTAAAATTAAATAAGGGTAAAAATAAACGTAGGATATTGCCCGAAAGGTCCCCAAAACGATGTCAGTGGTAAAAATAAAGGCATGATATTACCCGAGATTCAGTCAAATACCAACAGGCGGTAAAAATAAAAGGAGAATTTTGCCCGCGGAGAATAAGGGTAAAATAATGTTTTCAACTTGATAAGTAACCCGCCAAGCTTAATTGGCGGGGGTGTAGTATGGGATTTTTTAAAAAGTCCATTACAGCAGCATTTTAATTTTGCTCAGTCGTATTTTCCAATTCTTCATCAACCATCTCGTCCAACCGTTCAATCAATTTTACAGCCTTTTCTTTTTCAATTTTTCGATAATGATGATTGCCGCCTTGTTCCTCGTCCATTTCATCTGCTAATTTAACAATTTCTTGTAATGGGGTCCTTTTAATAAAACCTTCCGGCATATAAGAATCCGTATGAAATAAAATGGCCAAGGCAATATCTTTCGCGATAATTGGATTTTCGCCTAATCGGATCAACAATTTATGGGCTCGTTCTGCACCTTTGATCGCATGAATATCATTTTTTCTGTATAAATCATAATCCCATTTTCCGTTGCTATACCAAGTATAATGACCCATATCGTGGAGTAATGCCGCTTTTGTTGCCAAGTCAACAGAAACATTTGATTTTTTGGCTAGTTTAAATGCATTGTAAGCACAAGCAATTGCATGGGCAATTCCGGAACGGCTCAGATATTTTTTTGCAATATGATGATTGAAAATTTGAATCAATGTGACATGTCTCATTCTAATCACCCTAATAAAATTATTAACTTGTATTATAAAACAATTCGTGTTGTTTTTGTAACAAATGGTATTAATCGAATAAAAAAGAACCTTATTACGAAAATGTTTTATATTCATTAAAATTTTTAAAATGGCTGGTAAATCTGCACGTTTACTGAGTAAAATAAAGGGTAAGAAATAGTTTAATAGAAGGATTTTTACCATTTAAATAGAAATGATTGTTGTCTAAGAATTGCTGTAACCCCTGAGTACAGCAATTAATGAGGTACAAGGAGCCATCGATTGTACCAGTTTAAAACAAACAGTTATTTAAAGAGGTTATAAAGCATGGGCATCGATTTGCTTACTAAACTTGAGGAAGAAAAGGACCAATGGATATATAAAGCTCTTGCACGTTTTGATGAAGAGTTTCTTCGGTTTAACGGTCAAGATTGGCTGAATGAATTATCAGCCGGGGAAACACCGGAACATCAGATTATCCAGATGAAAAAGATGCAGTACAGCATCTACAGGAAAAAAAGTCTGGACCTGGAACAGATAGATCAAGAAATTAAACGAATGAAGAAAAGTTTAACAGAAGAAGAGAATAGTTATCAGGAGCTGACCTTAGAGGCACAAACTATACAAGAGGAGATTACCCATTTCCAAGGGCTGATAAAGAATTTAGATAAACTTCAATTGGAAAAATTCCAGTGTGAGATACATACCAAATTTGAATTAGATCCAAAAAAAGAGCATGTAGTGTTTAAAGATAGAAAAACCAGCAAATTGATTGAATGTTTTAACAAGGCGGAATGGGCAATGGCAGAGTTCTATAAGGAGCAGCTGGAAGAGTCTGTTGGGAAGTTAAAACAAATGATGCATGATGCTGCTCCACCCATACTACATGAGATCCAAACCAATCCACCGGCGGCTGCTTTATCGTTAAAGCATGGAAGAGGGTTTGATCAATACATAGTACTGAAAAATTTTGAAGAGGATTTTAAGATTGTTGCGGACACGTTTAATCGAAATAACACAATTGCTTATAACTATTATGCAGACCAATTGAATTGTTTGAAGGAGCTAGGGAAAAGAGAGCTTACGCAGTTGTGTGATAGAAAAAAGACCTTTCAAAGTATGGCCGTTAAAAAGGCAGAAAAGAAGCAAACATTGAAAAGGCAAAAGGTAAAATGGATTGCTAAATTAGAGGAAAGACGATCAAAGGTGGAATGGGCATGGAATCAAGATTTGGAACAGCTGCAAAAACTGGATACCATCCTAAAGGAAGAATTTGTACAGGCTGTGTCAGAATGGCAGGCGAAATTGCTTGCAAAAGAGTCAACGGATTTGGAACGATGGATGTATTATCAGTACTGTCAAATTATTTTAAAGCAAGCAGAAAGGATTATTGAAAATGAGTACTTCGAATACAGTCGTGGATGAAAAATATAATGAAGCGATTCAATCTTTAAAAAAAATCAATAACCTTTTATTTTATGATGAATTAAAGAACCTGTTAAAGGAACGTGAGCAAACACTTGCTGAATTAAATGAGGAAGTATATGAATCTGTAGAAAAAATGCAAAAGTCGTTAAAACAGGTTCCTGTAAATATCAGTGAACAGTTAAAGGAAGAAATCATTACACCGCAGTCAGAGTTATTTGACAGCGAGATGAATCATTTCAATGAAAATATCATTGTATTGGAAAAAAAGATATCCCAGTGGCATCTGCAATATCAAGAATATATTGCGAAGACTGAAAAGCTGCTGGTGGATTTAAAAGAATTGCAGCGGAATGATTATAAATTTATGGACATGCAAACCGGAAAAGTGCTGGAAGCCCTTCGTTCCTCACAGGTGGAAATCCATGGTCTGTTCTCAAAGGAGCTTAGCGAACAAGCTTCCATAATGAATGTGAAATATGAATCCATTGGGGAAAGACTGTCTTCTATTCTTCAAAACCTTACAACTGTTGAAGCGAATCTGATGGATGTGTCTGAGCAAGTGGAAACCCGGCTGCGCCATGACCAAAATAACATTCAACAAAAATGGAATAAAAAGTGGGAAGAAAATTGGAACCTATATGTTGAAACCACAGAGAAAAAAGAAAGACACTTAAACAAGTGGTTAATTGGGTTAGCAGTTGGTCAGGGAGTGTCCTTCCTTATATTGCTTGTATTTCTAATTTTATGGTAGGTTTTATTAATTAATATATAGTCAAAAATACGAGTGCTGGATTCGTTATCCGGCACTCGTATTATGCCACAATTGGCAAAATTATCGAAGGGTCATTGTTTGTATTCAGCATTATAAGAATTTTTACCGGAGTGAACAGATAAAAGTGTATCCGCATAGCCGACAAGTCGGTTCACAATCTCGTCTGAAACGGCATAAACAAGTTGGTGTAGTTCACTTTTGTGTAATTCAGGATCATCAAAAATGATTGTTGTCTTAATAAATATATGTTTCGTATCAAACAGGTTATAATGAATGATGGTTTTTCCGGCAGCCCCCCGTTACAGGGTCCTTATAGCTTGGTAAAAAAATATACCATTCCTCCGCGGTAGGCGAGCGAAAGTTCTTCGCGAAAGTCATTCCTTTAATTTCTGTATTAATCTTATTCTTTAGGTCATTTGGAATTACATCAATAATATTATCCTTCAAGAAAAATCTTTCCGTCGCGAAATCTAAAACCTTAGTTCAAGATTTTTGCAAATAAATTGTTGGTTTATTTTTCTTAAAGTTGATTTGTTAGAAAAGTATTATTTGGTATCTAGTTTATAATCCTCCGCATGAGGAATTTCCATCGCTGCTCTTTAGTTTGGGCTGGAGCTTCTTCGAATTTATCTGGGAAACTGACTCCAGTCCATATCCAGTAGAGCTAATTTCCAACAGTTGTTCTTTTCCTTTGGTGTTTAAATTAGTGTTATCCTGATTTTGTAAATGATCCAAAGGTTCTTTTTTCATATGTTGACCTCCATATAATTTAAATAAACGAGGATCCTAAGACTTCCTATTTACCCCGCTTTTTGTACCATTTATAGTATTAGCAAAAAGTACATATAATAGGTGAATAATTATTGGTGTTATTTTAGTATGGGAATATTGAACTTTGTTGATAAGCCGCATTAAAGAATGTTTCTTTAGCCATTGACAACAATTCCAACATTCTTTCCAAAATTGCAACGGGGTAGTCGTTGATGCAGGCTATTTGGATCCAGTTTCGAGCCTTTAAATAATCACTTTCGTAGTGTAAGTGATAGTTATAGTAATAGAGAAGGCTGCCGATTTCAACAGATGGGATTGACTTTGGAAGTTCGATCGTAACGATGATGGGCGAGCTGCTCTCTCCGTCTGTCACCAGTTGAAATCCTCGTTCCCTCAATTTTTTCTTAAGCCATTGGTGGGATTCAGCCGTTTTTACAAATGTCTCCTCTGAAATATTCTCCAATGCTGAATGGAGTGCTTCTACCAAATTGGATGAGGCAGAAAAAGGGATGCTTCCTTTTTCCATGTAGGTGCCGAGATCGAGATAGGCAGGCAGAATTGGCGATGGTCCGACTTCATGGTGGTGAAATACGAATGACAGACCGGTAAATGAGTGCAACGCCTTTCCACTGACTCCTGTTGTCAGGTAAACCCCCTCCAAGTCGACCGGGATCGCCCCAATGGAACTGATGCAATCCAGACAGAGTTTTATGTCGTAATCGCTCGAAATCTCTTTCAAAAGCTCCAGGTCATTGAGCATGCCTGTCGATGTTTCGCTATGAACGGCCCATATCCAGGTTGTCTCACGTAACAGCCCTTCAACAATCTCTTCTTTACTGAACGGTTCTCCCCATTCTTTATTTAACACATTGAAGCGAAGTCCGAGGCGTCTTGCCTGTTCCACCAAACGTCTACCGAATTCCCCATTTGTTAAAATCAATCCTTTACCGGGAACCAATGAAAGTTGTGCTGCTACCACATCATTTGCTAATGTTCCTGTACCTGTCAATATTTGAACATACTGACTGTTTACCAACTGGCAAAGCTGTTTCTTTGTTGCCGTTATCGTTTCATGAAAATGTTCAGATCGGTGGGAATAGGGAGCGCGGTTCAGCGCTTCATGTACATTATCCGAAATCGCAACGGGTCCTGGGAGAAACGAAAAGTCTTTCTTCATGGTTCTTCCAGCAAGCGATAGTTCAAACGTTTGTTTCGTTAAAAACATCGGCTGGTAACGTGCATCTTCTGTTCCGGTTAAATGGGAGAAAGGTTTAAACCCCATATGTCGGTACAATTTCAATTGCCGCACCGTTCCTGAAATAAAGGCGATATCGCAGCCCTTTTTTAGGCAATATTTTACGAGAAATTGCACCAAACCGAAAAAAACCTGTCCATTTCGGTATTCTTTTTTAACCGCCAGTAATCTTATTTCACAGGGCTGCTTAAAGGTGAACGGAAGTGACTCTTCGACCGGTCCAATTTTGCGATCAAGCGAAAAGGGGCGGTTGCTGCGGACTGCCACCATTCCAACCAGTTCTCGTTCTTTTAGGCAAATGATATATGTATTTTCGTCATGAAATGGGTCGATAAGCTTTCTTTCAGCGTTTTGTTCATGCTGCGGAATTTCTTCTGAAAAAGTTTGATAGTTTAATTGATAAATTTGTTCAAATTCGTCGTTATTATTGGCTATTTTAAAAAAATAATTAAACGTTTTGCTCATGTTTTCTCAACCTTTCTTTCATATTTTCAATGTGAGCAAGTATTACAAGCCCGACAATAGCGGCAACAATTAAAACAATCTGCCAAGTTTTGCTTTCTAATAGCATGACAATCGGGATGGTAAGAAATGAGCCTAATCCCGCAAAGGTGAAGCTTTTTGTGAAAGTATAAAGAATGAGAAAAGCTGAGATGATTATGGAGGCAAGCCACGGCTGGAAGGCCAGCATCCCGCCGATAAAGGTGGAGACGCCTTTACCTCCTTTAAGCTTTAAGGTAATCGGTTTGATATGCCCGATAATTGCGCAGCCAAGTCCCAGCAATTGAACGGTTTCAGAATAGTGTAAGGATCGGGCGAGCAGGATCACGGCTGTACCTTTTAAAGCATCTCCGAGAAAAATCAATAAAAATGCAGTCTTTCCGCCGAACCGTCCCGCATTCCGCGCGCCCACATTACCGCTTCCAGCCTTACGAATATCCACCCCATACAACAACCTCATCACCAAAAAACCAAACATTACACTTCCGATTAAATATGAAAATATATAATACATGAAATCACTCCTGGTTTGGCGCCTTTTACTAGCTTCAGTTTGCGGAATCGCTCTAAGTATCTTTGGTGTCAGGCACCAATCAAGTAAATTTGTCCGCGGAAGGGTGGACACTTAGATAGTGGTATTTTTTAACATGATTACCTTTATTTTGCGGTTAATTAGCGAAGATTTCAATTGTTTTTTAAATAAGAACATATTACTAATCATTTTAAAACTTATTCCACTTCTACATTTAGTAAAAACCTTTATCAGAATAGGATGAAGTGCAATAACGTTTGGGGCGGTGTTTTCTATTTATAAAATAATTACCTATTTTTTAGAAAGCGGCATGTCCATTTCCTTTCCAAACCACTATATAGAATATGAAGTAATTTCTATTAAGAAAGGGAAGTGGTTATTGATGGCAAAATATAGAATGGTGCGAACTGATTTTTGGAAGAATCCCATTGTTTCGGAAGAGATGACTCCTGAAGATAAGTATTTTTACCTTTATCTGCTTACAAATCCCTCTACGACTCAAATTGGAATTTATAAAATGACGAAAAAGCAAATGGCTTTTGATTTAGGTTATTCCATCGAAAGTGTGCATTCGTTAATGGAACGGTTTATCCAGCATCATAAGTTGATTCGCTACAATCCAGAAACAAGAGAACTAGCCATTAAAAATTGGGGGAGATATAACCTGCATAAAGGCGGGAAACCTGTCATGGACTGTATTTATTCCGAATTAAAAGAGGTCGAGGATGCTTCACTTATTCATTATGTTTCAGAAGCAATACAAAAAATAGAAATTCGCGGCTTATATGAATCTTTTTGTAGTAAGGATGAGAGCTCTCACGTTCAGGAAATCTACGATCAGATTGAAAATGAATCATACGTTGATTCTGAATCTGATCCGTTTGACGAAACGTTCGCGTATCGTTATACGAAAGAGGGGCAAAAAGAAAAAGAAAATGAAAAAGAAAAACAACAACAAAAAGCTTTTAATCCAAAGATAGAGAATAAACCATATTTAGAGAACACCTTAGAGAATAATCAAAATACAGAAGATGTAGAAGAAATTATCGAGTTTTGGGACTCGAATGGATTTGGTTTTACAAATGTGAATGGAAAACAGCAGCTATTATCCTGGCTGGATGATTCTAGCTTTTTACAGCCTAAAAATATCATTTTAAAGGCTATGAATATTGCTTGTGCCAATAACAAGCGTAAGCTGAGCTACATTGTGGGAATTCTGAAGAATTGGGAAAATGAATCTTTATTGACCGAGGAAGAAATAGATTCGTATCACCAGAATCAAAACCATGAACCAAAACAGATGCAATCAACCGTAGCGTATCCTGCCGGAAGGGCGATTCCAAATGGATTTGAACTTGATCTAACCGCGGGTGAAGATTGATGAGTATGGCTGAAAAAGTATTCTTAGGAAGCTTGATGAAAACAGAATACCTGCTCAATGATACCGTGATTCAACCTGAACATTTGGAAAGTATGCGGCATAAGGAATTATTGAGAAGAATGGTGGAATTAAAACGGAATGGTAAAAATATTGATTTACTTGACTTGACCACCTTGCATGACCTTGAATCTTTCGGAGGAATGTCATACTTATCGGAATTGTTATCGTATGCAGATCCTGAAAAATTCGATAAAACGGAGAAGCTCATTCTTGAATCGTGGAAGGAGCGGGAAAAGAAAAACATTTTAACTCTTGCAGCTATGAATGATTGGGAGATAGCGAAAGTAATTACCGAATTGGATAAAATTAACCAAGTGAAAATGGAAGACCACACGCCCTTACAACAAGCGCTGGCTGAGATCTATGAGGCACCGTGGGAAGATCAAATAGATTCCAAGGGTGTGACAACGGGCATCCAAAAGCTCGATCTCGTGACAGGAGGCTTTCAGGGCGGGGAAGTGACGATACTAGCAGCGAGGCCCTCGATGGGAAAAACCGATGTGATGCTTCATTTTGCTAAAATCTCGGGCTGGGCAGGGTTTCTACCGATTGTCTTTTCTTTAGAGATGCCTGAAAAGCTTATAACCACCCGGCTAATGGCTTCAACTGGGGGCTTTAACCGGGCAAAAATGCGAGATCCGAAAAGAATGCTCACGCAAAGTCAAAAGAAAATATGGTCAGACGTGATTGGGAATCTTAATGAAACCCATTTGCAAATTTTTGATGGAGCTGGACAAACGATTGCTGAAATGAGAGCGAAAACAAGAAAGCTCATGCATCAATTTCCATACAAGAAACCAATTATTTTTATCGATTATTTAACATTGATCCAATCAAGCCAATTCTACGGAGGAAATGCCCATTTACAGGTATCAGAAATATCGAAATCTCTTAAAACAATGGCGAAAGATTTCAACTGTCCCGTTATTTGTTTGGCACAGCTCAATCGATCGGTGGAATCTCGAGCCAATAAACGGCCGATGATGTCTGATATTCGAGAATCGGGCAGTGTTGAACAGGATGCAGATGTCATTTTGTTCTTATACCGCGAAGCCTATTATGACAAAGATTCTAAGGATCATACCCTTGAAATCATTGTCTCGAAAAACCGCAACGGTCCGGTTGGAACCATTGCCGTCCATTATAACGAGCATACCGGGTCCATTGAGGACCAAAAGGAATAACTTTATAAAAGCTCAATAATAATTCATTTTCAAGAGGTGCTCTCTTATGCTTGTAAAGGATGTTTATCTAGACTGTTTCCGTTTTGAAGAATCAACTTTAGCTCATTATATTTATCATTTGTTAGCGGAGAAGAAAATTACACTAGGTGACAACATATCCAAATTAGATTTAAAGCAGGCAGATCATCAAAAAGCAGCGGAAATAATTCAACAAAATGTTTTAGGGATTTATAAGTCTGGAATTTATTCCTTGAAGATGAACAGAACAGTTTTTGTCTTCATCTATGCTTGCAGTCAGGAAGAAGCCATCAGGTTCTATACCCAGACATTTCGTAAACGCCCATTGAATTGTCGTGAATATCCGCTGGAATTTCAGCTTGCAAGAGGAAATGGTGTTATTTCTTTCCGGGACATGAAGAAGGAATTCAAGAGTTTTCCGGCTATAGCGGGATATTTTATGAAACGAAGCGGCGGACAAAAGAACCAGGAGATAGGTGCTATAGGTCCAAAATCCCGAATGAAGGAATGGAACTATAAAAAGTGAATACAGGACAATTTCCCCATCATAGGATAAAACGTCTGGTCATTTAGATGTGGTGGGGGGATCGGTTTGAAGAAAAAATGGTTTATTCTATTTGTCGTTGGTTTTCTCATGTTGTTCAGTTTAAATGTTGGGGTCACTACTATTTTTGCAGCGTCAGGTAGTAAGTTGATTATCATAAATAAACAAAACAATCAACTTGCTTACTATGCTAACGGTAAGCTGCAAAAAATATTTAAGGTCGGAACAGGGAGGAGCCGCTCATTAACACCTGAAGGCAAGTTTAAAATCGTGAAAAAAATTGTCAACCGCCCTTACTACAAGGGCAAAATTCCTGGTGGGGACCCTCGAAATCCTCTTGGCAACCGATGGCTCGGTTTAAATGCACGAGGAACATGGGGAACTACTTACGCTATTCACGGAAATAACAATCCCAGCTCCATCGGCAAATATGTCAGCAGCGGCTGTATCCGGATGTATGACCAAGAGGTAGAATGGCTGTATAAACAGGTTCCCCTGTATACACCGGTCATTATTACATCTTCAAGCAGATCTTTCAAGTCTATCGCTGCATCCAATGGATATAAGGTTTCAGGCGGTGAAAGTTCAATCCCTGTTACGAAAAGTACATCCATCCTAAAACGAGGAAGCAAAGGTTCAGCTGTAAAGACACTGCAGAAGAAGCTGACTTCGCTTGGATACAATACAAAAGGGATTGATGGATCTTTTGGACCAAACACAGAAAAAGCAGTCCGCCTTTTTCAGAAAAAACACCATCTGACTGTAGATGGGATTGTTGGACCGGCAACGAAAAAAGCACTAGGAATCAAATAGTTCTAAAGAAAAACTGCTCAGGTTGTTGGGCAGTTTTTTCATGGTATAAAAAGGCACAGACATTATCAGGAGTTTGTCCAGAATAATAAGACTTTTGAGAAGAAATGAATAGTAGTTGATCATGATAAACCTAGTCATCTACTTTTTATTTATGAAAATATAATAAAACATTCAATCTTAGTTTGGTTAATTGGTTTGATTTGGTTCATAATCAGAGGCAGACTTTAAAAGTGTTTTGCTTTGGGGTTCGTTTTATTTGAATGCTTAAAGAAATGGAACAGGGATTTCTGTCCAATTTGATTTCGAAGCTTTTTTTTCATGTTGGGAACTTTTGATGGTAAGGTAATCAACGGTTTCCTGTGTTTCGGTTAACTCAACTCTGAAACCGTTATATTTAGACTTAATATACGATCAAGTTTTTCTTCCATATGTTCGAATTTTTCATTCATTAGATTCTCAAGATCAGTTTTGAAATCCTTAATATGGTTTTAAGGTCGGTATTCAGTGTATTCAATTCTTTTTTAATATGGGCGGTATGCAACTTTAAAGCTCGCAATATTTCTTTCATCCCTGACTGTACTTTAATCTCTCTTCCTCAAGTGTATTATATCCTTTTAGCTAAAATGTTTCCTAGTCAAAATGCGATTCTATTCAACAATTTACTAATAGGGAAACAAGGAAAATTGAATATTTTATAAGGTGCCTGAAATGATAGAAGAAAAATTTATGAGGTGTCTCTTTTTTAAAAATAAATGAATTCTATTTGAAAGGACGTTGAACTCCAATTTAAAGTAATAGTTTTTTATAAATTAGAAAAAAATAGTTCTTAGGAAAGGAGGGATTGCGAATGTTTACGAAAAAGCGGTTAACAGGATTGCTCGTATTGTTTTCTATGATTGTGGCTGTGACAGCTCCAGGCTCACTCGGCGTATTTGCCGAAACTCAGCCCATAGAAACGGTGAAAGCCATGGAAATCGAGTTGAATGACGATTATTTTAATCCTAAAGCCATAACTATTCCCAATGCGACAACTACTACATTGATATTGAAAAACAAAGGGAAGAAAGAGCACACCTTCACAGTGGAAAAACTTGGAGTTGATGCTGAAGTCCAGCCAGGAAAAGAAAAAACCATTACCGTGAATCCGAAACAGCCCGGTACATATGAACTGATATGCCGGTACCATTTCAGGGAAGGAATGGTTGGAAAAGTAATAGTCAAATAACAAGCAGGGCCAATTTGGCCTTGCGTTTTTGTTCATTGAACAATTTCAAAAACAGTACCTTGATTCAGATCGGTCACTTTCATAGAGCCATAAACCCCTAAATATAGTATGGTTTGATCCAAATTCGTTCCCAGACTAACATAATAAGGTGTTTGATTCCCAAAATGATAATCGGTTTCAATCATACGAAAATCATTTTGTTTGCCATCTGTTCTTACTTTGGTATAAGCTAGAACTCCTTTAACAGTAGGCTGCGATGGTACATCACCGGCAAGATCGGTAAACACAATGCTTCCCGTTAAATCGGGGATTCCACTGCCCATATAGGCTTGCACCCCTGTAAGTGAAGTTCCTCCAAACTTATCGGGCCTTGGATCTTTATGAAAATAATAAGTTAAAGGCTGAAGACGACAAGCGGAAGTTTTTACTGCTTCATCGTAATAAGCAATTGTTTTCTCATTTAAAGACGGATTTTCAGTGCAGCCGCTTATAAATGAAGTAGGAAAAGCACCTTCCCATCCCCGCCAGCCAAAGTTAATAAATCCTGTTTGGTCAGGTTCGATGTGACTTAAGTATGCTTGAACAAGGCGGGTAACCGGTATTGGTTTATAATGAACAAAAGAAAAAATTGACTCTACCAGATCCTGACCAACATTTCCTATATATTTAATATATTGATTATAATATATTTGAAATGAAATACCTGGGATATTACGAACCCCTTTGGCAATCACCGTAAGCATTTCTTGAATAGGTGCCGGAAGTTCATTAAAACGTGTGACGACAGGCGGATTATTAATAACATGATTCTTATTGACATCAATTTCAATGATTTTACCGGCAATTTCCATATCGTCCTGGCTTAAATTAAATGGATCATAGCCTGCGCCGCCATCCCCGGTTGTTAAAACAAGTTTTCCTGTTTCAGGTGAAAAGTTTAAACTGTTGACACCATTATGGTTGAAAAACGGTCTTCTTAAATTTAGTAATGTCCTTCTTTTTTGAGGCTGACCATTTGATTGTAAAATCCATTCTTCAACTGTATCAATATGATCATAATGAGTTTCTCTTTTTGTCCACTTTAGGTTTAAGGTTTCGGAATGACACGGTTCAGGCTTAAAATGGTCTGAAAGTGCACCCGGACCTTGTGTTCCCGACGCTGTATAATGGAGATAAAACAAACCGTTATAAGTAAATGCGGGATGAAATGCCAACCCCAGCAAACCCCGTTCATCATAACCACGACCAGAAACACCTGGTTCAGAACTACCAAGCTTTATGATTTTTTTACCGATATTTAAAAAGGTCCTTATATCCCCATTTCTTATGTAAAAGATTTCTCCAACCTGGGTTGCAATAAATAAACTTTCCATTGAGTCGCCCGGAAGTATAGCTGTTTTTAAAACTGTAGGCAAATTTACCTTTGTAACAATGGGCCGCAACCGAACCTTCACTTTTTTCACCGGACTATACACCCCTTTTGATGGTTTTCTTTTATAAGAATATGAATCAAACGGTTCTATTAGTATTAGAGCCGGAAACTCATGGGGGATTTTCTTCATGAATGTGATTTCGGCGTCATGATAAATATGTCAGAAGTGAACTAAATAAGACAGAAAAGTGCAGCCTTGATTTTAATGAGAAGGCAGGTAATGTAAGACGATTGTCCATCAACGAAATAGGTCATTCAAAAATTGGGAAGCGAACGTATAAATTTGCTCATTGCTTATCACAATGAAAACAGTTGCTATCGAAAATGTATTTGGTGATAATAGGAAGGTAAGTAATATAATAGGAGGTAATTATTTGGGAAGATTAGTACATTTCGAAATTCATGTAGATGACATGGACCGGGCGAGTAAATTTTATGGGAATGTATTTGGATGGACCTTTCAAGACTGGAGTGAATATGCTGGAATGCCTTATTTCGGAGCCGTGACTGGTGAGGAAAACGAGCCTGGAATTAATGGTGCATTGATGCAACGTCAAAGTCCTCCTCCACAACCCAATCAAGCTTTAAACGGCTATGCTTGTACGATGGGAGTGGAAGATTATGATGCAACTGAAGCGAAAATTCTAGAGTATGGCGGCAAGGTTGCATTACCAAAATACGCACTACCAGGAATGGCATGGCAAGGATATTATTTAGATACAGGAGGAAATATCTTTGGTATTCATCAACCAGATCAGAAAGCTAAATAGCTTTTTTATTGAATTCAATATAAATGGATATGAGGGTTTATTAAGGACGGATAAATAAAAGAATGCATCTAACTTAAACCTGACAAGTTTACTATTTGTGAGGTTTATTTTTTTGTTTTTATAGTGAATTTGATTAAATTGACAAATCATTGTCTGTGTTCCAAAAAATGTTATAAAACAGAAATTTCAAGAATAAAATTTAGGAAAAAGAACTGCCTGTCATGTGTGTTTTTATAGTCCTGCCCATTGAAATATTTGTTTACTTGCCGACATAGGATCGGTCTCCTTCCATTGTCATGTACCATTTTGAAAGTTCGGCACTTATTTTATATATTCGAGGTGTCATGCGACAATTTCCTAATTTAAACAAACTTCTCCTAACTTTCCGTAAAATAACCTTTAAATATATTAAGAGCCTTTATCGCCTCAATAAGCTCTTTCACCAATTTTATTCTTCGAAGTTATTTATATCACCTGAAAAGATACAGATATTCAGAATTATTATACTAGGTTAAAGTTTATGTAGATAGACTTGTCATTCCAAAGTAAAATAATGGAATGTTCTGGAAAAATTAAGCTGATTGCAGCAGGTTATGTCTATACATTTTGCTGCGGAATATGACGGTGATTGGTGGATGGACTAAATATGGGACAGGGTGTGGCAGTGAGTTCTTGAGAGGGTTGGATGGACCTTTAGCGTTAAGAATAGTGTCAGGCACCAACCAGAAATCTGAAAGGTGCTCGGCACTATTTCTTTTAAAATTTCAATGCAATATTCTCAAGTTTCATATCGCTTTACGTTCAGTTCCCACTATAAATTTTATAAATGTTGATATTTTTACATATTATGGCCTTTTTCAATTTAAGAAACCTTTTTAGGGATAAAAAGGAATCTAAGAAAAGAAGGTTGAATTAAATAAACTAATTGGTATTACAAGACTTAGGAAATAAAAAAAGCCTGTCATTATTCATGTTTGTGTTTATATAAAGGGGTGTTAACAATGCCAGACGTAATTAGGAATTGGAAAAGAAAAGAAGGGTCTATGAGAGAGTCAGCTTGGCTAGAGAGTGGAATCAGGATATACCAAAGCCTTTTACAAAAATATCCTGAATGTACTGAATACAAGATGGAACTTGCGAAATTATTAGTCCGGTGTGGGACTGATGAAAAATTGGTATATGTGAATGAAATGAAAGCTGCTAAACTGTTTAAAAAGGTTTTAGAGCTTTTTCCAAATCATGTGGATGCTTTATATCGGATGGGGCATGTCAGCTATGAAACAAAAGATTATAATATGTGCATTGAATACTTTTTAAGAGCTATAAAGCAACCTTTGTCTGATATTAGATTGTTACGGGCATATGCGACAATTGCAAAAGCTTTTTATCATCTAGTAAAGGATCGGGAAGCCTATTGCTTTTTAAAAAAAGCGAAAGAGTTAGACAAGGAGAATAATTTCTCTAGTGAAATAAAAGAAGTGGAAGCGCTTATTACACAGGAGGGGTATTCCAGAAGAATCGTTCACTATCCGGATGGCGATATTGAATTTGTAAGTGTGGACGATGCGGAGGATTTACAAAATAATGATGAATCATATGAAGGGACGTTAGATTTGGCACATCTTAGTCCAACCTTTTCCGGTCCTAATGATACAGAGAGGTTAGAAAGAAAACAAGCAGAAGTCCTAAGTTACTTGATTGAAAAAAACAGGTTTGTTACAAAGGAAGAACTTGTTATGTACGTATGGTCAGAGGATGAGGCACCTGAGCTCTCTTCAATCAAATCCATTATATCTAAAATAAATAATCAGGTAAAAAAATGTTTACCTGGTGAGTGCGGGAATCCCATTGTCAACAAGCGTGGGCATGGCTATAAGTGGAATTCTATTGATACTAAAATTATAAAAGTTCTATAATGAGACAATTTCCGAAGGTTGCGTAAGTCGCAACCTTCTTGTTTTACACTGAAATCAACAAAAGCAAAGGAGTGGTAAAGAATGAGAAAGGTATTTGTATATGGAACCTTACGTAAAGGAGAAGGAAATGCCCATCTTAAAAAAAATGCATCGTGTATCGCAGAACAGTGTTGGACTAATGGTAAGTTGTATGATGCAGGATATGGCTATCCAGCCATGAAACAATCACAATCATCTTATGTGTACGGTGAACTTTACTCAGTAACGGAGACTGAATTAAATCGTCTTGATGTACTGGAAGGATATAGGAGAGGTGGGTCATCCAATTTATATGAAAGAGTCGAACAAACAGTATATACAGACAAGGGTCAATCAAATGCCTATGTATATGTAGCAGGTCCAGAGATGTTATTAAACAAAAGAATACCTTGGGGTGATTGGAAGGAGTACAAATGGACAAAAAAGCAAAACGATTCAATTCTTTATTTTGCCTATGGAAGCTGCATGGACAACAAACGATTTATCGAAAAACGAGTAGATGCCTACTTTCAGGATATGCTCGGGGTTGGCGTGCTTGATAATTATACTCTACGTTTTACCCGCAAATCTAAGGAAGATGGTATGGGGCGAGCTGATATTGTGGAGGAAGGTGGTAGGGTGGAAGGCAAGGTCTACAAAATTCCTATTGAGGCTTTAAAAAATTATCTATATCAACGTGAAGGTGCGCCCACTGCCTACCGTGCGACTTTTGTAACAATTAAGCTACATGGTAAGGACATACAGGCACTTACCTTTACTGTTAAGGACAAGGAAGAGGAAACTGCTCCATCGGCTAAATATGAAGAAGAAATCCTACGTGGAGCAGATGGTTATTTATCAGCTGATTATATATCAAAGCTAAAAACTCATATAAATTTTTTAAAAAATCTACATCAAACAATAGGAGGAATGTGAAATGGGTACATTCACTGCGCAAATTTTGGTTGGCCAGAAGCATTCATATGACAATGGAATTTTAAACATTTCACACACGCTGTATCTCTCGGAAAATAGCAGACCAGCATGGATTTTAACACCAGCAGACATATTTAAGGAGCATGAACCAACTAACTCAAACAGAGTAACCTGGATTCCAACACTAGAAAATATGCTGGAAGACGCGCTCGTCATGATTGGACTGTATGTTTTAAAAGATAAAAATTTAATCAGATTGGTCAATCAATATTTTCAAGATGCTAACAAAGAATTCATCGAATTGTATCAGGATATTCATCCTGAAAACCTCCAAGAACTATATATTCATGTAAGGTCAATCACTAGCTCCCATAAAATTTTGCTTTCCGTATTTCAAGATTCGTCTATTTTAAAACAAATCCAAGTTCTGAAGCATTACCAAAATGATATTGAAGTGTGCAAATCCATTTATAGTAAACAATTTTCACTTTGGAGCAAACAGTTTGAAATCAATGGATATTTAGAATAAAAGAGTAAGGCAAAATGTCCCCTCCCAGCAGAACCTGCTTGGGATGGGGACTTACCCTTTTTTAAGTCAACGTCTAAACTGCCTTCTTCGAAATATATTATAAGTCTTCAGGAGTGCCAGGCAACGCAAAGTTAAAAATAGAATAGGCCTTTTTAAAAAATTGATTTTTGTAACGGAGAAATTACCTTAAAGAGTAATTTAATAGCTTGGCCATGTAAAATCTTTTTGATAGTAAGTTTTTTTCAATTTGGCCAAATCAAGTTCCCATTCCCCAATTGCGTAACTAAATTTTCTTTGGCCATTTTTTTGGCCTTTTCGTAATCTGATATTATTCGCAATTGTGTAGGCAACCTTTTTTAAGCCTAATGCGGGAACAGCCTTTTGAAGAATAGACCAGCGTTCTGCCCTGGTAAGGCCTGTAATTTGGTATCCTTGTTTTTTTAATTCACTATTTTCATTTAAGGCAGTTTGCTCTTGGGAAGGATGCTTTGGTTTGTCTCTTAAATCAGTACTTGGCCATTTAATTGTTACTATGGGTTTATTAATTGTTTTTTTTGTTTGCGGTTCAACATACTTTACTGCTTTTATTCTTCCTGGTTTAACTTTTTTATGAATTTCTTCTACATCCTCAAACGTTATAAATGCTTTTTTCTTTTTTTTGCTGCCTTCTTTCAAATAAACGGTTACGTTATGGTATTCACCATTAAAAATATTAAGAGACTTATTTGAATAAATAGGAACAAAAACATCTTTTTTCTTTAATTGTAAATCTATTATTAATTGATTGAGCTTAACTGTATCTACCATATGCAAAGCCTTTTCATAAGTAGGAAACTTTAATGGATCTTTTGTAATGACTATATTATCAAAATCGTAATGTACTTTTTCTAAAATTCGTTCGGTTTCTTTCATATTGAATACTTTATTTTGTTTAAACCTTTGTATTAATTCATTTTGCCATTTTTTATCTTTAACTTTTTGCTTTTTAATGCAGTCTAATAGATATGAATATAGTTGAAACACACTATTCTTTACATCTAACCATTTCTTACTTTCGTGGGTTTTAACAAGCAGTTCTCCATCTAAGTCAAATAAGTAAGCATACCATAAAAAGAAACAAAACTCCGCTTTTGAAACGTTAAAATCTAGAAAACTCCATTCCACTTTAATAATATGTGATAATGCTTCTGCTAATTCAACTTCAAATTGATAGTCCATTAATAGTTTTAGAAATCGAATGATTGTTTTTGGTTCATTTAAATTAAGGGAACAGTCTAACAGTTCGGGATAATTTTCCTTAAGAAAATGAGTTAAATAAGCTGTCTGCTTACTTCGAAGTGTTGATAATAATTTGAAAAAGTTTGCCACTATTTTATCAATAAATTCATTTTCCAAAACTTTAATTGCCTTGACAAGATGAAAAATGTTATTAACGAAAATCCTAATGTCGGAATCGTCATTAGGCAGATGTATGGGATTTTTGCAAAGTAGTTCAAGTGAATAATGCACCGTTTCAAGGTCTTCTTTCTCGATGCTTTCATTAAATTCCGAAAGCAATAATAAAGAATGGTCTAATGTAGAAGAGGAATATGAATGATTTTTTTCGATTAAAGGTTTACTATTTTTTATGTTTCTGAGTTCTTCAAGTAATGTACTTTTTTCGTTATTTATTTTTTCAATTTCATACCGTAGATTCTTATTTTCTAATTCTAACGTAACAATTTGTTCCTTATAGGCGGCTAGAAGTTGCTGCAGCTCCATTTCAAGATTTGAAATAATTTGGTCTAGGCTAGACATATTTAAATCCCTTTCTATTTGTATTATTAATATTATAGTAAAAATTTAACATGTATATGACGCTTTCTCAAAAGTAGGATGAAAGAAAATAGTTAATTGGTACTAATTATTATTATTGTTTAAGTATTAAGAGAGAAATATAAAGACCTAATCACTGTATAATAAAAACTGTATAGGTTAATTAACATATTTATCTACCATTGGTAAAAATCAACGGGGCCTAAATAGTCCTTTATTTTTATTTATAAGACATTTATTAACATATATGTATTACAATAGATTCATAATATAAAATTAAGAATGGGTGATTTCTGTTGTTTTCATTGTTTGAAAAATTATTTACCCGTGCAAATGAGTTAGGGGTAAGTGAATTTACTAGTTATTTCTTACTTTTTCAATTTCTTCTTTTTGCAGGATTACTAATATTTCAGAGCATTAGAATTTATAAAGAAATAATTATTATGAAAAAGGTTCAGTCAGAACTTATTCATATTCAAAAAAACTCTACATCTAAAGCCTACGAGATTGACCGCCAAATAAATGACTTATTTTCTAAGGTAAAAAAATCAAGATACAAGATGTTATGGGAACGTTATTATAATCGAGTTTCGGAAAAGAAAGAGGACGAACGGATTAATGTTGAACCGTTTTTCGGCTATGACATCATGCATTATCATATGGGTTATCGTTCCTTAATGGATGTAGGTGCAGGAATTAGTGTTAGTATTGGTGTACTAGGTACATTTATAGGCTTATCAATGGGATTATCAGATCTCCATATGGGTAATACAGAAGCATTAAGGGCAGGTATAGGTGGATTATTGAATGGTATGAAAGTTGCGTTTTATACATCTGTATGGGGTGTTTCGTTGTCTCTTCTATGGACTTTGATTGATCGCTTAATTAGTGCACAGTTAGATCGCAATATCGACTGGCACTCAGAAAAGATGGATTATCTTTTAAGTACAGATGATGAAGAGCTATTCTTAAATCGTTTAGAAAAAATAACTAGAAGTCAATCGGACCATTTAAAGACCTTGTTGACTGACGCATTAGAAAGGGCTATGCAGCCAATTGTAATGACTATAAAGGAATCGAATGGGAATGTTAGCAATGCCTTTTCACAATTAAATGATCAATTTTCGAAATTACAAACAGGTGTAGAAAACCAGTCTAAGCTGTTAGAAAATCAGCTTGAAGTTACTAAAAATAATGGCAATGATATTTCGGATAGATTAGTTGAACAGATTACAGGCGGAACTCAAGAATCTATTGCGGGATTTAGTTCTTTAATTAAGGATTCCCAAACAATGCAAACGCAAATGGTTCAGACTATCAATCAAGTGGTTGATAATTTTGCCTCAACACAAACTAGTCAATCTGCCACTTTGGATCGTACAGAACGATTATTTGAAACTTTTGAACAGATGACATCAGAAATGAATCAAATGAGAAGCAGCTATGCAGAAGCATCCAATTTTATGGGTGATTTATCTGTAATCTTCCAAAATATTCAAAGGATGACTCAAGAACAATTGCCCGTGCAGCAGCAAGTGATGCAAAGTAATCAATCATTAGCCGAAAAGTATGATGGATTAACAGAACGGTTTAAGGAATTCAATTCAAATGTTGAAAGAAAATACGAAGGATTATTAGAAGAAGTATTAACAATTTCAAAAGGATTGACAAATGCATTCCAACAAATGACAAATAAGTTTTCCGAATCCCTAAATATTCAGTCGAATATGTTAAAAGAATCGGATGTATTGCTCCAAAATGTAAAAGGGGTTGTGGAACATATCACACCTATTGCCCCTGAATTAAAAGAAGTTGTAGGTAATATCCATTATCTAAAAGAACAGCTTGTTAATATGCAGCAATTACAAAATACATTACTTCCAGAATTAGTTGCCATGAAACAACAAACAAATGAAGTGGTTGAGGAAGCATTAACCACAACCAGAAGTTATATGAGTGATATGAGAGATCAATTAGATGTCATGAAATCAAATTGGAATACGACAAGAGAGCAATTTGAACAAACAAGGGAAACACTCCAAGTTTCGGTCAAAGATTTCTCCGAAAACATCGATAATGGCTTATCCAAAACCTATCAGAACTTTGACGAAACGTTGACAAATGCGGTGAAACAAGTAAGCCAGCTGGTTTATCAGTTTAGTGATTTACAAAAGGATTTTGTTGATACATTAGAAGAATTGACTGGGGAAATGAACAGCAAGAAGAAAGCCGTGAATGCTAAATGAGAACGAGAAAAAGAGAAGAAGTAAACTATTGGATGTCTTACGCTGATTTAATGAGTGCAATGCTGATGGTGTTCGCACTCCTTTTAACGTTAGTCATCTTGGACTATAAGGAACTTCTGGATAAAAAGGAAAAGGAAATTCAACAAGTTGTATCAGTTAAAACTGAAATTATTCAAGCATTAACTGAACAATTTAAAGAATCCAATATGGCTATTGAAATTGATCAACAGACAGGAGCCATTCGTTTTCCAGGAAGTGTGCTTTTTTCAACTAATTCTGCCGAAATTTCTCCGCAAGGAAAGAAATTTCTAAATGCATTTATTCCTAAATATTTGGATATTCTGCTGCAAGATAGGTTTAAAAATGAAATATCATCCATTATGATTGAAGGCCATACTGATAAAAAAGGGACATATATTTATAATATGAAGCTGTCACAGGACCGCGCTTTTTCTGTGTTAAATTATATTTATAGTGATGAATTTCCAAAGTTCTCTAAACAAGCATTATCAAAAAGTTATATTACCGCAAATGGCAGAGGCTTTAACCAGCCTTTAAAGGATGCAAAAGGAAAAGTTGATTCAGATCGTTCTAGGCGGGTCGAATTTTTATTCCGCTTAAAAGACGATGAAGCGATTAAAGCTATTCAAGAGTTGGTGGATGAATGAAATACGAATATCAACCTACAATGCTAAAGATGTGGCTAAGAGATAATCGTGAGTTAAAAATAAGTCAGTCCATTGAAAATATAAATGAAAAGTATAAAAGTGATATAGAGTTTCTCAAAGAAAGCTTTAAGGTTGTTGAACACTTTCCGATTGAAAGCTTCTCAAATTGGGCAAATGAATTGACACGCCGACAAAAGCTGCTTTTACCAAACCTATATCATCAGGACTTGAAACTTGATATAAAGGAAAAATTGCTCCAAGTTATTCGAACAAATGCAAAAAGTGAAAAGAGACTTTTTCGGGTTTTAGTGGATTCTTTATATCAATCTTGTGATTTAGAAGAACTATGGAAAATAGTGAAACTTTCGTTTGAAATACATCAAGAAAAACTTCAAAGAAGATTTACGGAGGAGCAAACAGATAAGTGGAATGAATTTTTACACAGTCAAGATCCGGTCCATCATTTAGCTGTTCGAGCATATCATAGTGATGACAATTTTTTGGAGGAATTAGAGAGTTACTATTTAACGGATAACTTCCCACTTTACAAGTTAGTCTTAATGGAAGTCTTTACGTTTGCGGACGAAAGTTTTTTCATCAAAGAAAAAGGCCTTTATAAAAAATATTTTAATTCTGCTACAAATGAAGAACAGCAGAAAATGGCGGAGGGTTTAATCAAGAATTGTAAGCTTAATAATGTAAAAGATCTTGGAAAGTTAATATATGAAAGACTAAAAACATATAGGCGTAAGCCAATGTTGTGGAACAAGGTTAGGGATGAAGAAAAGAGACGGTTTGCCAATTGGATTTTAAAAATGGAAATCAGAGACTTCTTCGGAAATGTTAATACAAACCATGAACGGTATCAATATTGGAAGAAGTTTATTGTAAATCTAGAAGACGTAATAGTAACGGATAACCGTTCAACCCTTATTATGTATTTTCCAGATGTGGTCGTTATGGAGGTATTAGGGACTGGCGCCGTTTATGTTTATAAAACGTCTCATTTTTATCGTTATTATCAAAAGAAAATTGATAAAATGTTGGCAGAAAGAGAAAAACATCAACATTCCTATTATGTTCCTAAAGAGGTTCGGCGTTCCGAACTTATGGATAAATACCGAACAGTCCCTGGTGGGTGGTTAACCCATTCTGGAGACTGGCAATTCAAGTTTGATTACTGGCTCCATTCGAACCTTGGTTGGGAGGTAGATGTACGTGCTCTTCTTCAAAAAGAAGCAGAAAGAGATGAAGGTTTTATTGAATCCTAATGAGTCTGGTGTTGAAATTGACTTGCAATTGGTTGAAGGGAAAGTAACAACTCCAGTGCCCCTCCCTTTAAGTAAGACAGAAATTGAAGAATTGTATAAAGTACCAGGCTTTATTTATTATGTCGCTTGGGAGGAATTATTCGAAAGTGACTTGTTAGATAACAGTGTACTTAAATATGAAGATTATTACCGAATTCTTACAGAAGAGGATGGGGTAGATATCCTTCAGCAATTGGGTTTACCAATTGAAGAAATGAAAGTAACGGGTGAACTGCTGTTGAAGTCTTTACCTCAAGATGGTGATGTTAAATTGGAATTGCGAGATGAGGAAGGGAAAATATTAGATCGTGTTGGGAAACAAACAGGGTCTCTCTTTCAAAGAGGGGATATTCTTTATTTACTACCAGAATCAATATTTTCCCTTAAACAGGCGATTCTTGCAGATTATGAAAATGGCTATCAAAAGGTAGGAGTTTGTCAACAGTTTGCTAAAGAAGCTGGCATTAAATTGGAAAACTTTTTAGAAAATGAATCCTATCATGTGTTGGATCATTATGATATAGACGTGAAGGTACATAGCCATGACCATATTGAGCTGTTAGCAAAAGGATCTGATCAACTAGAGACTGAACATTTAAATCAACTGTCTACCGTGGGCAGTGTTAAGAATGGTTTCAAAAGGGACCGGTTTGTCAAAACAAATGATGTAACAGTTGACTTGCAAAATATATTCTCAAAAAAACATATTACGGGCGAAGATGTTCCTGTTTTCCTAGAAAATCCATCAGCCATCCTCCCTGAACATGACTATCTGATTGATCTTGAGGCTTTTTCTGAAAGGGTTCGGGGACTTATTCCTATCGAAAGAGTTCGTCCGAGCTTTGGTGAAGGAACAGGAATTACATGGTTCAGTGAGGAAAGTGGTGATTCTGGAGGGTATGATCCGGATTTCTTAAAAGAATTAATGGAAAAATACCCAAACCAACAATATGTTGAGCATAAAGGGAAATGGATTTATCTTGACCCAACACTTAGAAAGAAACTATTGGATTTGCCTGCGGATGAAGAAAATAAGATAAAACAGCACTATGCCCTTGATATAAAAGACAATGAAGAACAACTAGATTTTCTGATTGATAGCAACAACGATAAAAAGTTTAACGCATATCCAATTCCATCTACTTTACAAGCAGATTTATTTGAACATCAGGTCGAAGGCTTCCAGTGGTTATGTCATTTAGAGGAACAAGGAATTGGCGGACTATTAGCAGATGATATGGGATTGGGTAAAACTATCCAAGTCATCACCTTCTTATTACAACAAAAGCAGAAACAAACATTGAAACCAACACTAGTGGTCTTACCAATAGCCTTAATTGAAAATTGGATAGAGGAAATACAAAAGTTCGCACCTGGGATGGCTGGCAGTATGTATATCCATAAAGGAAGCAGCAGACTGAAATCATCGGAAATGATTTCTCAATATGACCTTGTCTTTACAAGCTACGATACCCTGAAGATTGATCAACTGCTATTAGGAAAAATTAAATTCCATTCGATTATTTGTGATGAAGCCCAAAATGTCAAATCACACAGCAGCCAGCGTTCACGCGCATTGCGTGCCATGCAATCAAATTTCCGCTTAGCTATGACAGGAACACCGGTTGAGAATAGTTTAGAAGAACTATGGGCAATTATGGATTTTGTCCAGCCGGGTGAATTAGGTTCATTAAGGGAATTCAGAAAGGCATATATACAAACCAGCGACTATGTTGGGCTGTTAGATAAAATTCGTCCATTTTATTTAAGAAGAACGAAAAAAGAGGTATTGGATGACCGTCTGCCAACCAAGCATGATGATATAGTTAAAAAAGTAGAGGTTTCAAAAGTACAACGTTCCATTGCCTCCTCTATGCTGCAGACTAAGGAAACAGGACAAATTGCAATCTTAAATATGTTGATGAGGTTAAGACAGCTTTATGGACATCCTGGAGTAATAATTCCAGACTATGAAACCTTACCTTTAAGTGAAGTGCCAAAACTTGAAAAATTAATAGAAATAATTGACAAGGTAAAACAAAAGAATGAGAAAGTCCTCATTTTTACTGAATTTAGAAAACTACATTCTATTTTAAAACGCATTTTTATGCAAAGATATGGGATCCCGGTTCCTGTAATAGATGGTGAAACGAATAACCGGCAATCTGTAGTTAAAATGTTCAATAAATCACCTGGTTTCGGGGTTATGATTCTATCACAAAAAGCTGCCGGGGTAGGTTTGACTATTACAAGTGCCAACCATGTGGTTCACTACACACGGTGGTGGAACCCAGCGGTAGAAAATCAAGCAACCGATCGTGCATACCGTATTGGACAGGAAAAAGATGTGTATGTTTACCAAATTATCACGACAGATCAAGCTAATTTTCCGCAAGGAACGGTAGAAGAACTTATGCATGAATTACTTGAAAGAAAGCGTGAGTTGGCCGAAAACGTTATTGTTCCTTTTAACATGAGTGAGATGCAGAAAGAGATTGTGGAGAGGTTGGCTGTGCAGAATGTTATGTATTAGTTGTTGAAGCGACTTATAGGTTAATTTTATTTAAATTTGTGGGGATATGAAATCCTCATTTCGCCCCCGACCACCGGTATCAACTAAAGTTTAGAAAAGTAAACTAACGTTTCTTACGATTTGTAAGAAGCGTTTTTTATTTTCTTCATCGGAGAAACTTAATAACGGTAAGTAGTACCAATACGTTATTATTTAATGAAATGGTTGTTTTTAAATTTTGAGTAAGAGTAAAAAAGGTGTGGTTAATGAAGAAATTTTATCCTATAGAAGGATAATTATCCTATAAAGGAGAATAATATAATGGTTATTCCTATTTGTTTTTGAGGGGAATTTACTTCATATAATTGGTATATTATTATTTTGAATCTAATTCGCATTTCGTTTGTGTTTATAGGAGGGAATATTTTTGGCTGATATTAAATTTGAAATACACAAAACAATTGCTGTCTTATCCGAATCTCAAAAAGGATGGAAAAAAGAACTGAACCTGATTAGTTGGAATGGACGCGAGCCTAAATATGATATTAGGGATTGGTCTGAAAACCATGAAAAAATGGGGAAGGGGCTTACACTTACAAAAGATGAACTGATAAGGTTGAAAGAAGCAATCAATTTGATTTAATAATTTTTTCAGTTGGAAGGACGATAATTCCTTTTAGGCTTTTTTTATATTTAGTAGTTCACTACAATAACTGAAATCATTTCAAAGTATCATAATCATTCTTTGCAAAACAAAATACGGATTACCGATTAAGTCTTGGAAACTTTGCTATTGTTATTTTCGGGAAATTTCATGAGGATAGGGTATGAAGCAGTTTTGTATCTTGCTTGTCTTCATTTTACATGCACTGTTTGAAGTATAGGAGCGAATTGCCAATCGTAATAGATTGGAACAAAAAAGAAAAAGCATGCCCCATTAGAAAGATCCAATGAACATGCATTTTCTTTTAAATAATTTCCATTATTTTTTTCATTTGTGTGATTCAAAAAGAGAACATCTTGTAATCTTTAAACAGTTAGTTCCTCACCAAAGAGTCCCTAGTAATAGAAAACTTCGAAATGTCATATTCAGTCCGTCCGTCTATGACAAGCTGAGACAATAATTCGCCCAAAACGCTGCTATATTTAAATCCATGGCCTGAAAATCCAGCTGCGATTTTCACATGGGGATATTCAGGGTGTTGGTCTAGGATAAAATTCATATCAGGCGTCTTCGTAATCATACATGACTTTCCTTGTGTCAATTTTCCTGCTGCTCCCGGTAAAAATCTTTCTAAAAAGCTTCTTAAATCACCTTCATCACTAGGATATTGGTTGAAATCCTGTCTCATAAAATCGGGGTCTATATTTCTTTCAGAATCATTTCGGCCGACTTTTACGCCGCTTCCACTGATATTAGGGAAGCCATAGTATCTTTCGTTTTTTAAGCCAAAATAAAAACAAGGCAGCAAAGGATGTTGATAATTGGGATCATTTGTTTCAAACCAACCCAAAGTTTTGCGTACTGTTTTTAATGGCAACCCTAGGGAAGATAGAATTTTACCTGTCCAAGCTCCAGCGCAAATCACAACCTGATCAGCATAAAAAATTGTATCCGCCGTTTTGACCATGGCACCGCTTGCGGAAAAATCGATACTTTCAACCTTCGTATTTGTTTGTAAAGTGGTATTATATATCAATCCTAATTCCCTGTAGGCCATGATACATTCCTCATTCAGAAGGGCCCCGGAAGAAGGTTCAAAATACCCGACAAAATGATCAGGAATTGAAAATCCAGGCCATCTTTTACGGATTTCAGCGGCATGTAATGTCTCCAATGCTAAGGAATGCTCCTTAGCACTTTTTACAGTTTTATCAATAAATGGCGCATCACATTCTCCCACCATCAGCGTACCAGTTGGAATAAATAAGGTTTTATTTATTTCACGTTCCAGCTCCTGCCATAGTTTCTGTGCCTTTAGGGCAAGTTCCACATAGTGGCTGCCTTCTGCAGTAGCGTGGCGGATCAACCGGGTTTCTCCGTGGTGGCTGCCTCTGCCATGAGGCGGGTCAAAGGCATCAATCAGTAAAGTGTCAATTCCTTTTTTAGCTAAATAATAGCCAGCCGCCATTCCAACTGAGCCGGCACCGACAACAATTACACTGTAATGGTTCTTCATACAGACGAACGCCCTTTCAGCTCTTTTTGAAAACGGCTGGGATGAAATGGTTCCATATCAAATTCAGTCTCTCCTGAACAAATGAGATCTGCCATCATTTTGCCGGTTGCCGGAGCCATCGCAACCCCAACCATGCCATGGCCGGTTGCCACAAAGGCATTATCCCAATGGGGAATCTTGCCAAGAACAGGGAGGCCGTCTGGTGTCATTGGACGCATCCCTGTCCATTCCATCTCAGATTCCCCATTTAATTCCTCCGTAAGGTATTTAGATACCGAATGCCGGATTCCTTGTATTCGATTTTTATCTAAATGAGTGTTAATTCCCGATAGTTCCATAGTGCCGCCAATCCTAACGGCTCCATCAAAGGGACTGACACCAGCCTTCGAATCTCCTAAATATAAGGGATGACTAATTTTTACATTTGGGTTAGTGATGGTGATACTATAACCCTTGCCTGCCTCCATCGGCAATGAATAACCTAATTGTTTAGCTAAAAAACCCGACCATGCGCCTGCAGTGAGTAAAAAATGATCAGCCTCAATCCTTTCTTCCCCAGCCAATACAGCAGTTATCTTGTTACCATTCCGTTCAATGCCTGTAACCTCGGTATTTGACCGCAACTGAACGCCTAATGTAGTTAATTTATCTTTAAACGCTTTTGCCAGTGATTCCGGGCGGACATGGCGCTGCTTTTTTAGCCATATTCCGCCGCTGACTTTTTCTGAAATGACGGGTTCTAGTTCACGGACTTCCTCTCCTGATAGTACAATGGGTGTATCATGTCCGTATAACTTTTCATTGCTCTGCAGCTTTTCAACCTTGTGCTTGAGCTCAGATTCATTAAGGAAAACAAAAAGCATGCCTTCACGGTGCATTTCAAATTCCAGCCCATCCGCTTCCAGAGAATCATATAAGGACAGAGTGGAGCGGCTGAGAGTAAGAAGTGCTTTTTCACCCGCATGAAAATCCTCTTTATTACAATGTTTCATAAACTGGGCCAGCCATCCGGACAATTGCGGCATGGCAGAGGGTTTAATATACAATGGACTATCCTTTTTCATTAACCATTTTAGCGATGTGCTGACAAGACCAGGTTCAGGTACAGGGGAATGTAATGCAGGGCAGACCCAGCCTTGATTCCCCCGCGAGCAAGCATTGGCGAAATCATCCTTCTCAAGAACCGTTACCTCTAAACCTTTTTTACGAAGGTAGTAAGCGCATGAAAGTCCGATAATCCCTCCGCCAACAATGACTGCCTTTTGATTCATGTTATTCTCTCCTTATAGGGCTAAATTGAAATCTATCAATCTGATACATTATTTTCTTATCCCATGTCTAATCCATCCAACGACTACTGCTCCCGCTGCAAAATAACAAACAGCAGCTGAAAAATAAACAAGAAGATCCCATCCGCTCATTCTTACAACCTCCTTTTTTAAGAAGATTTTTGATACTAGATTCATTTATTCTTCTACGGGGCGGGAAGGAATCTTATCTTTCGTCAAGAAATGGGTAATGAAGAATACGAGTAAATTCGTGAGTATCCCCATGACAATTCCCGGAATACCAAACGGCTCCCCTAAAACATTCAACCACAAAAGGGTCATAAAGAGACCGGCGATGATAGCAGGCGGTCCTGCATATGGTGATACTTTCCTTTCCAATGGACCTCCCCATAATATGGCAATAGCCATCGGCGGCAGGATAGATGGTGCCCATAATTGGAATACATAGAGCATCAATCCCATTACACTAGGCAGGAATAAAGAGACAATGACACCGCCTACTCCCACAATTAAAGTGGCATATTTGGTCCATTTTAATAAACCATGATCGTCAGCATTCTTATTGATATATCGGCCGTAAATATCCTTAGAAAAAATAACAGCCGCCGTATTTAAGATGGAACTTCCTGTTGACATGACTGCTGCAAGCAATCCGCCGAAAAGTAACCCGATGATACCGATAGGCAGGTATTTTTGTGCATACGTCACAAATACTTCATCCCCATTGATGCCAGGGAATTTAACGAACCCAATCAAGCCGATGACCATAATGACAATGGTAAGGAAAATATACATGATGGCAAATGTAACGGTTCCCCATTTACTAACATTTGCTGTTTTTGATGCTGCATATCGTTGAATATAATGAGGGGCAAGTGCCTCACCTAATAGGAAACTTAAGAAGGTTGAGATAAATACACCAATAGTCCATGGCCCTCCAAAGAAGACTAAATGTCCAGGGTCTATAGCCCCGACCTTATCAATAACCTCTGTCATACCGCCCATTTTTACAACCCCGATGACAGCCGCTGTTGCGATACTGACGGTCAAAAGGATAAATTGCATAGCATCCGTATAAATAACTGCAAGCATTCCTCCGGCCCATGTATAGATAATGGTGATCAATGCTCCAATAATAGTTAAGGTAATAAAAGGCAATCCAATGACGGGCTCTAAGATACGACCCAAGGCCAAAACTTGAACACCGAATATACTAATCATGAATAAGAATGCTAAAATACTAGATATTAATTGCCCGGAACGTCCAAAGTAAAACTCCATGATATCCCCGATAGAATAAACGTTTTTCATTTTACTTATTCGGGGAGCGAAAAAGAAGCCAATGATCAGCTGACTGATGACAACACCTAAAAGGGCTAAAAAGACCACAATTCCTGTATCATAGACAAATGCCACCCGGCCGACAGTAGCCCCGCCGCCAACTAAGGTGGCTGCAATGGTAGCAAAGATTAATGACATTGGCATTGAGCGGCCTGCGACTGAATAATCACTGAAAGATGAGACCTTTTTCATTGAATAATAGCCAATCCATAAAGTAACTAGCAGATAAAGAATTAACAAAAAAAGGTCTAGTCCGCTTATTTGCATCTCCATTCCTCCGGTTCTAAGATTTTCTGTGCCATCGCCAAACCTAAAGATTTAACCTAAATAAAATGAGGGGAAAATTAATGAAAAAAATATACACCTCCTTTTTGATAATATTTTGAATATTTAATAAAATTGTATTATAGTCTGTTTATATTTTCATGGTACTAAGAGCACAAAATATGGTTCTTAAGAAGGGAGATTTTCATGCCATTTGCACAGTCATAAACTGGATAACTGCTCTTTACGATGTCCATTTGTCCATCAATACGGCGAGATACAGCATAATGGAATATTTATGATTATGGACATCAATGCCGCTCAGATCCTGTATTTTAGCTAATCGGTAATGTAATGTGTTTCTATGGATAAAAAGAATCCTGGCTGCTTTTCTTTGATTAAACCCGGATTCACACCAGACAGTGATTGTTTTGGAGAGTTCAGGCCAATCAGGCTGCATCTTTAAGACTGTTAGGGTCTTTAACATATACCGTTCTGACATGTTTTTGGGTATACTGGAAATCAGATCTTCTAAAATTAACTCATGGATGAAATAAATGGGGGCAGGGGAGTTTATCTGTCTTCCTAATTTTAATGCTTGCCACGCATCCTTGTATGATTGACTTAGTTCACCCATATTTTCAGCAGGGGCCCCAATTCCAGTAAATGTTGAAAATCCTCTTTTCTTAAATTCTTGTATGATTTGTAAACTTTTCATCTTTAACTTATCGTAAATTCTATGGCAAGGCTTGTCTGAGTGAAGGGAATGCAAAATACAAAATTTATCATGTGCCATTTCAGCTATTAAATCATTGGTATTGTTAAATGCTCTTTTGATAATGGAATGCAATTCAAATCGAATGGTTTTTACATTGAAGTCAAGGGGAGTGTCATCCTGTATTTTCACTGAATTTTTTGATGCATCCTGAGGAGAAAGATGAATGGCAACAGCTATAAACGAGGTTTTTAGATTATAGCCTAATTCTTGCCCCCGTGTTATCAGATAGGATTCATTTACGAAATGATGATCATAAGAACTGATTTCCTGGATGAGATCTTTTAAGGCCTTCTCTTTTATTAAGGCAGATTTCATATACATTTCCTGATAGATCATCATTTCAATCTGTTTTTTTAAAAGATAACAATACGTTTTTACCTTTTCTCTTTCACCCGTAATACCAAAAGAACCTATGATTTTATTAGAGATTTCAATGGGGAGTGCGAACCCAGGTTTTGTTCCTTCGAGTTTCATTATATTTACGGTATCAGGGTTTGGTTTTCCAGTTTTAATAATTTGGACTGAGGCTTCATGAAACTCTCCAAGCCTTGAGGTATCACTGGCGCCAATAATAATAGAATGTTCGTCCGTAATAATGACTTCATACCCAATAATCTCACTCGTAGATTCCGCGATTTTTTGAACGATGTCCTCAAGCATGTTTCATTCCTCCATATGATTGGAATAAGCATAGATATTAAATTCTTTAAATATACCGAGAATCCTTTATGTTTTGAGCAGGAGGATGGTTAAAAAACGGGGAATTAAATTAGTTTTTGAAGAAGAACATTACGTTTGAGAATCATTTATTTTGGAATGTATTGTCACGGAAAAATCTTTTACGGCATATAAAAAGCACCTCCTTAAATTGTTTTAAGACCAGGAGGTGCTGTATAAGCGGGGGATTACCCGATATTTTAACATTATTTCTGGAGATAAGGGAGTAGTAACTGCTAAGCAATTCCCGCCTTCATCATCATCCCGTCTAAAGGACGTTCCATTTCATTTTCCAGCCAAAGTGCGGTCTGGATTAGTTTATCCAGATCTGTACCTGTTTCAATTCCCATTCCATTAAACATGTTAACCATGTCTTCTGTACAGGCATTTCCTACCGCTTTTGGCGCAAATGGACATCCGCCAAGGCCCCCAATTGAACTATCAAATCGACGCACGCCAGCTTGATAGCCTGCAAGAATATTAGCCAGACCAAGGCCCCGGGTATTATGGAAATGAAGTCCCAGTGATAAATCTTTACCAAACTGGTTATAAAATTCACTAACAACCTTTTGTACCTGCAACGGGTTAGCCATTCCCGTTGTATCTGCCAGCGTAATCTCAGTACACCCCGCATCTAAAAATCTTTCAGCAGCAGTCAGCACTCTTTCTACAGGTACTTCTCCTTCAAAAGGGCATCCAAATGCAGTGCCGAGTACCCCGGCCACCCCTTTATGGGAGGAAACTCCTTCTTGTATCACTTTTGATAGTTCGTCGACTGCTTGATTGACACTTCTTTTGGCATTTCTTAAATTAAACGAATCACTAGTGGTGGTGACAACATGAAGTAAGTGAACATCAGTGCGGAGTGCCCGCTCCAGTCCGGAACGACTTAAGACAAGGCCGCCGTAACGGATATCCTTACGTTTCGGGAGAACCTTCAGCAGTTCTTCTGCATCGGCCATCTGTGGAACAACCTTTGGATTGACGAATGAAACGGCCTCGATATTTCGAATACCTGCATCGATTAATTTAGCAATTAATTCGGCTTTGGTTTCAGTAGAAATCATCTTTTTCTCATTTTGTAATCCATCCCTTGGACCGACTTCACAAATTTCGATCATTTTGCTTCCTCCTTAAATAAGTGGCTGATTTTGATATCATCTAAATGTTTTAAGACATTATCGCGGCCTTGGAAAATGTGTTCGTGCATCGCAATTCGTGCACGTTCTGGCTCTTTATTTTTAATGGCTTCAAAGATGATCTTATGAACTTCAAGTGATTGTTGAAGCTGGAAATCTGTATACCAGTAAAAGGAACGAAAAACCATAGGAACCACGACCACTTTTGAAATATGAAAATACAGGTGTTTGTTTTTTGCTGATGAAACAATCGCTTCATGAAATCTTGAATTTGTATGGACAATGGCTTGGATGCTGGTTAGATCGCGCAGAGAATTGTCATGTATCACTTTATCGTACAATTCATTTGCCGTCTGGAGTTCAATCAAATCTTCCTCCGTTCGGTTTATTGCGGCCTGTCCGGCAGCATAGCTTTCCAGCAGACTTCTTAAATCGTAGATCTCTTTAATATCCTCTTTCGTAAAGTTTCTGACACCTACTCCTCTTTTTAAAGGAACAACCAGTCCTTCAGCTTCTAATTGTTTAATCGCTTCCCGAATAGGGGTTCTGCTTAGGTTCAATTCTTTGGCTAGCGTTTCTTCTGCCAATCTCATGCCAGGCTCGAATTTTCCATGGATAATGGCTTCTTTAATGTAATTATATGCATCCATTTCAACACCTCAGGGTTATTGTATACAAAAACGAAAAAATATTCAATAAATATTCTGAATTGTATGATAAAGATGGAAATAAATAGCTTGAAAAGGGGAAAAATGGACTATTTTTTTGAAAATTTAAAATTATTATTGACTTATTGTATACAAAGAAATAAATTGTACATATAATCTGAAAATTCTAAATTAGCAACAGTGGGAGGAATGAATATGACGGAACCAAAAATGCCGCTGCAAGATCTGCGTGTGTTAGAGTTGGGCACCTTATTGGCTGGTCCGTTTACCGGGAGATTACTGGGGGACTTTGGAGCAGAAGTTATCAAAGTGGAGCCTCCAGGGAAAGCCGATCCAATGAGGGATTGGGGAAAATCAAGGGACGGAGTGGGATTGTGGTGGCCGATTCAATCGAGAAATAAGAAGTCCATCACGCTGAACCTGCGTGAGGAAGAGGGGCAAAACATTTTAAAGGAATTAGTAAAAGAAGCAGATGTTCTAATTGAGAATTTCCGTCCTGGGACAATGGAAAAATGGAATCTCTCTTACGAAACCCTTTCCGAAATTAATCCTAAATTAGTCATGGTCCGGACATCAGGGTACGGACAAACCGGCCCCTATAAAAGCCGTGCTGGATTTGGCAGTGTGGGGGAAGCCATGGGAGGTCTTCGAAATGTAACCGGTTTTAAAGATCGTCCGCCATCAAGGATTGGTGTTTCCATCGGGGATACATTAGCCGCTTTATTCGCTGCCATTGGCTGTCTTGTTGCCATTCATGAAAGGGAACATTCGGGAAAAGGACAGGTAGTGGATACGGCTCTCTATGAATCGGTTTTCTCAATCATGGAAAGCATTATTCCAGATTATTTATTAGCAGGATATGTCCGGGAACGAATGGGAAATATTCTTCCGGGAGTGGCGCCATCCAATATCTATTTTACAAAGGATAAAACCTATATTGTCATTGGTGCAAATGCAGATGGTGTATTCCGCAGGCTATGTGAAGCAATGGGACAGCCGGAGCTTGCAGATGATACACGCTTTTCGACCCATCATGCAAGAGGAGAAAACATGAAGCTTTTGGATTCATTGATTGAAGAGTGGACGAAATCCCTGCCAGCGAAACAAGCTCTAGCCATTTTGGAAGAAAAAGGGGTCCCTTCCGGCTTGATTTATAATGCAAAGGATATTGTTGAAGATCCGCATTATCAAGCGAGGGAGATGATTATCCATGTTGAACATCCTCAGCTGGGTGATTTCCCAATGCCAGGGGTTGTACCAAAATTAAGCAGAACGCCTGGGGAAGTCAAGCATGTCGGTCCGGAGGTGATGGGCAAGCATAATAGTGAAATCTATCAAGAGCTGTTAGGGTTTGATGATCAGAAGTTAAAAGAATTAAAAGAGAAGAAGATTATTTAAACTAGCTTTTAACAGACATAGATTTAGCACAACTCCCTATGGGGTCAATAGAATTTGTTAGAATAACTCGAATAGATAACAGGAGGATCTATATGAACAAAGAAGTGAAAGAACCGATTCGTAAAAAATGGATTTGGATTGGACTTTTCATTATTGTTTTGGGGAATGTGCCTTGGTATTTTACTGACTCCATGGTTGAGCCATACATTCTTGGTGTGCCATTTTGGGGATTCTTCATTTTAGTATTTTCTGTGATTTTATGTGCGTACCTAAGCTGGATTTGTTTGTCGCAATGGAAGATTGTTGAGGATGAAGAAGAAGGGAATAAGTAGAAGGAGGTCCTTATGGGAGAGTTAACGTTTGCCGGGATTGATGGAATTGTCATTTTAACTGTTTTTGCGCTTATCATGCTCGTAATTGGTTATTACTCGGGCCGAGGTGAAAAAAACATCCATGAAAGTTTATCGGGTTATTATTTAGCAGGGGGCAATTTAGGTATTATCGCATTGTTTTTTACCCTGTTCGCCACACAGTATAGCGGGAACACGATTGTCGGCTATGCCCCTGCCGCGTATCGGACAGGTTTTTCCTGGCTGCAGTCCATTTCCTTTATGACAATTATTATTGGTGTCTATCTATTATTTGCACCTAGATTATATGTGATTGCCAAGAAACGCGGCTTTGTGACTCCAACTGATTGGCTGCAACACCGTTTTAATTCAAAAGGAGTAACACTTGTAGCTATTTTCCTCATGCTTTGGGGACTAGGAAACTACCTGCTGGAACAGCTGGTCGCCATTGGTCAGGCTGTATCAGGAATGACAGGCGGGACCATTCCTTACCAAGCAGCTGTAATCGTATTTGTTTTTGTCATGTTAGCGTATGAGTGGATGGGCGGTATGAAAGCAGTTGCCTTTACAGATGTCATGCAGGGAATTGTCCTGTTAATCGGTATTATAGCCTTCGTAGCGGGCGGTGTTTATCTAGCCGGCGGCAGCTTTGGCAGCATTACTCAATTTATCGCTGAAAATGAACCTGCTAAAATAGCGGTCCCATCATCGGAAACGAATATTAATTGGTTCAGTATGCTGGTACTAGTTGGACTTGGTGCAAGTATTTATCCGCATGCCGTTCAAAGAATCTATGCGGCTAAAAGTGAAAAAACGTTAAAGAAGTCGTTTGCCCGCATGGCTTGGATGCCGCTTCTAACGACAGGACTTGTTTTCCTTGTCGGGATCATTGGAATTAAACTTTTCCCAGGTTTAGAGGGGGATGCCTCTGAACAATTAGTAGGGCTGATGGCGAATAAGATTGCGGCTATTAATCCATTTTTCTACTGGATTATGATTATCTTTTTCGGCGGGATTGTCGCCGCGATTGTTTCAACAGCAGACTCTGTTTTATTAAGCTTTTCATCTTTAATTTCAAATGATGTGTATGGAAAATTTATTAAACCAAGTGCCAGTGAACATCGAAAGGTAATGGTAGGGAAAATTATCGGGATCTTTGCGATCTTTGGATTACTATGGATCGCATGGAATCCACCTGGAACCTTGTATGATATATTTGTCCTAAAATTCGAGCTGCTTGTTCAATTATTCCCAGCATTTGTATTAGGTCTTTATTGGAAACGCTTAAGTTCAACACCTGTTTTCTGGGGGATGGTCATAGGTGCAATAGCTGCTGGCATCCTGACCCTTACCGGGCACAAAACAGTAGTTGGAATCCACGGCGGAGTTATCGGGTTAGCCATTAACTTTATTATCTGCGTGGGCGGTTCCTTCTTAACTACTTCTTCTGCTAAGAAAAACCCCGTTCTAGAAGAAGACATGAATGCCGTATATATAAAAGCATAAAGAAATAGTAATTCCTATTAAAGGCGGTATTCTTCAGCCGGTTTCACGCTGGATTCACTATGCAGGATTAAAGAGGCGGGAAAGTATGGAAAAATCAATCGTAAAAAGAAGATCAGTCATCATTTCTGAGCCTTGGCGGATGCTTTTGTTCCTGCTATTGGCTCAGCTTCTCGTTGCTTTTGTTGGGCGTAGTATTGCGCCGCTGGGAGTATTAATTGCCAAAGACCTTTCGCTTTCAAATTCGCAAATTGGGATGCTTCCGGCAGCACTCTTTTTAGGGCAGGCATCGGCTTCCGTACCGGCTGGATTTTTAACTGACCGGTTTGGTTCACGGAAGCTTTTGGTTATTTCCGCTTTTATTCTTGGACTCAGCTTTTTAGTGATGACATTTCTGGGACAGTTTTGGGCGTTGCTGTTGATTGTGACGCTCGGCGGTATTGGCTATGGCTCCATGCATCCGGTTACCACCAGGGGAATCATCGATTGGTTTTCTTTAAAACAACGTGGTACGGCAATGGGTATAAAGCAAACAGGAGTGACCGCAGGTTCTGCGCTTGCAGGTTTTATCCTGCTGCCGCTTGGTGCTGCTTATGGCTGGCGTCCGGTATTACTGGGTGCATGTATCATCTTGTTGATTTGTGTTTGTGTTTCCTACATAGCCTATCAGGATCCGCCGAGTTCAAAAAAATCACCCAGTCAAGGCGGTCTCGTTTCCTTTTATAAATCCATGTTTATGATGGTAAAAAATAAGCAGCTCATGCTGGTCAGTCTAAGTGCTGCGGGATTGAACGGTTCCCAAATGTGCTTGAATACGTATCTCGTTCTATTCGTGTATGAAAAGTTTGGGATTTCGTTAGTGCTCTCTGGGATTCTCTTTGTCATCTCGGAAGTGAGCGGAACAATCGGCCGGATTGCTTGGGGAATGATCAGTGATTTTTTGTTTAAAGGAAACCGGATTGTCATCTTACTCATCATAACGGTGCTTACCGCTGTTTCAAGTCTAACGGTTGCACTGCTTCCAAGCGCATCTTTTTCCATGTTGATTCCAATCGTCATCATCTTTGGATTTTCAGTGTCCGGATTTAATGGCATTTGGATGAACCTGGCAAGTGAAATGGTTCCGCCTGAGCTGGCCGGAATATCAAGTGGTGTGAGTATAACTTTTGGTTCAATGGGGGTCATGCTGGTTCCGCCGATTTTTGGGTTTATGGTTGATAGGACAGGAAGTTTTACATTTGGATGGCTGCTCATTACAGGGCTGATGATTGTTGTGTTTTTTATGTTATTATATTTAGGGATAGCGAAAAAACAGAAATAGCACCGTGCCCGGATCAATTCATTATTATTCATCATAGAGGATAGGCAATGAAGGTATATAGACTAAAAAGGCAGTTTCATGGATATAAAAGAGGAACACAGTTTTATATGATCAGTGAATCAGAATTTATCGGAGTAAAAGAGTTTGTCTTAAGAACAGAAGATTTAACCAATAGGATATCGCTGAATGAAAGCGAACTTCTTCATAATTTTGCTTTTGTTAAAGAAATCTTTTAACGAAGCTGCAGTAAAAGTTTTGAAAAAGAGAAACAAAAAAGGATGAATTCTTCATTTGAGTTCATCCTTTCATTTGTTAGATATCTCCTGCATATTAACAAATGGTTGTATCCAACTCAACTTTTAGACATCCTAGAATATGAAGAAAAGGAGATAATGATTAAATAGATGATAACAACGGATTAAAAATTTCAATAACGTTATAGCTAAATAATATAAAAAACTTCAAAGTAAAAGCCGCTAATGGTTGGTATTTGTCACTTTTATGCCCTACAAACTAAGCAACTTGCTTCCGAAAGATTTTTTACTGGTTGAATTATTTTATTTGCTTAATCGCTATTTTGTTTTGACTATTCAATATTGACTGATTTTTTTGTCTACTATATACTTCTCTATATCAGTTTAAATATTGGAGGGTAACCAGCATAATAAAATATTATATGTTTAAGTTAAACTGTATGAAACTCTACTAGATTTGTTAATTAACGTTTTATCTCTTCTCATATTTCCCCCAATAGCCTATTATTTATCACATAAGACAAATAAGATTTCTATTAATCTCCATATAGGATTATTATAAAAAAAAATCTAACCATTTTTGTGGAACTATTTATTCCAAATTATTGAGGGGAGGGTCTTTATAATCTAGGTATAAAGGTAAAAAATCTTTGTAAGTCTTAAAAGTTCTGCAAATTAACAATTTTATTAACAGGTTATTTTTTGTTGAGTATTCTACATAAAATGAGGTGGTATTTTGGAACAAAACATTTTGAATTCGTTTCCATTTGGAATTGTTTTTACAAATAGTAAAGGGATAATTAAATACATAAATAATGTGGCTAATGAAATATTTCACACAGGGACAAGTGAAAGAAATATTATAAATCAGTCCATTTTTAAATATATTTCTACTAGTAATATAATCCAAGCCATCAAAAAGGAGAAATGTATTTATTCGACTGTTAATTTTAATATGCAGTCTTTTATTATGTTTGAAAATAAGTCAATAGCTCAAAATCCTGATGAAAAAACAGGGATAATAATCTTATTTAAAAGTAACTTTATTGATAAATTAGCCTTTCATTCTAAAAAGGTCAAAGAAATAAATCAAGAATTAAATCTTATTATGAATTTAATAGGAGATTTAGTAACAATAACCGACGGGCAAGGTCGAATTAGTAAAGTTAATGATGCATGTGAAAGAATCATGGGTGTTAGTATGAATGATTTCATAGGGAAATCAATGGATTTATTAGAAAAAGAACAAATTATAGATTTATCATCTACAAAAAAAGTTATTAAAGAGGGAAGAAGAGTTAATTTAGTACAAACAACAAAGTCTGGAAGAAAGTTACTTGTTTCAGGATATCCTATTTTTGATAAGGAAGGAAAATTAGTTAAGATTATTAATATATCCAAAGATGTTACAGAAACTAATAGACTTAGCAGAGAATTAGAGGAAACAAAAAAGCTTATTCGTGATTATGAAAGAAAATTATTAGAGAAAGATGGGAACAATCAACCCTTAATTAAATCAAAACAAATGACTGAAATTTATGAACTTTTACAGCATATTGCTGATGTAGACTCCACAGTTCTTATTTTGGGAGAGTCTGGGGTTGGAAAGGAGGTCCTAGCAAGATCACTTCATAAATATAGTGAAAGAAGGAATAAACCCTTTATAAAGATCAATTGCGGTGCAATACCGGAAACGCTAATGGAGTCTGAATTATTCGGTTATGCTAAAGGGTCATTTACTGGTGCAAATAGGGATGGAAAGGAAGGACTTATCCTTGCTGCTGACAAAGGAACTTTATTTCTAGATGAAATTGGTGAGTTACCACTCCAATTACAGGTAAAATTATTACAAGTTCTTCAGGAAAGGCAAGTAACTCCAATAGGTAAATCTACACCAAGAGATGTAGATGTTCGTATTGTTGCCGCAACCAACCGAAATTTAGAAGAGATGGTAAAAGATAAATTATTTCGAAGTGATCTATATTATAGATTAAATGTTGTTCCTATTAAAATTCCTAGTTTAATGGAACGAAAGGAGGAAATTCCTTATTTAGCCTCGTATTTTCTGGAAAAATTTAATAAGAAATATGAAAAAAGGAAGGTGTTTGACCAAGAAGTATTAAAAATTTTTTCTTCATACCACTGGCCTGGTAATGTAAGAGAGCTTCAAAATATCGTTGAGAGGTTAGTTGTAACTACATCCCAAACAGAAATATCAGTTCACCATTTACCAGAAAATATTGTAAATGGAAATAATAAAGAGACGAACATTCATTTTGAAAATTTAACACTTAAAGAATCTGTCGAGAATTTGGAAAGACAAATAATTGAAACAACTCTAAAGGACTGCGTTTCCTTGAAAGAAGCAGGCAAAAAATTAGGAGTCGATGCATCAACATTGTCCAGAAAAATCAGAAGATTAAATATAAAGATTGCAAAAATGCAATAATAATTGCATTTTTGCAATCTTTCTTTTTTGCCCTAAAGTTCCATAATTAGAACTATAAAATGTTTAATAATGACGAGTCCTAATTGTAGTTTTGCAATGAATATAGGGAATTTAATTTTTTAGTATGTAAAGAGAATCCTTTAAAAGTCTCTATAAATTAATAGGAGTAAGTAAAAATGAGAAAGTAGCAAAAGTTGGCATGATTTTTGCATTTTAATAGTGTGTACAAAAGATTTTATATATTTCACCATTAAGGGAGGAAAAGTCATGAAATTAGTTGGAGTAGACGTTGGTGGTACATTTACTGACATTATGTACACTGATACCGAAAAAAGAAATACTTGGATTAATAAGGTACCCACAACGTTGGAAGATCCTTCAATTGGAGTAGTTCAAGGGATTTCAGAACTATGTACTCAACAAAATATTGAAAAGGCAAATATTAATCATGTCTTTCATGGAACTACTATCGCTACTAATGCCATTCTGGAGTATGACGGGGCAAAAACAGGAATGATTACAACAAAAGGATTTAGGGATATTATCCATATTGGCCGCCATCAGCGTCCTGAAAACTATTCAGTTATGCAAGAAATTCCATGGCAGGATCGTCCTTTAGTACAACGTCGTTTTCGAAAAGAAGTTAGTGAACGGTTAGTTCCCCCAAACGGGGATGTTTTAGTTCCACTTAATGAAGAAGAGGTTAGGGTAGCCACAAGGGAATTAAAAGAGGCTGGTGTCGAGTCAATTATTGTTTCTTTCCTATTTTCTTACATTAATCCGTCCCATGAAAATCGAGCTAAAGAAATTATTAAAGAGGAATATCCAGATGTATTTGTCACAACTTCTTCTGATGTATCACCTCAATTTAGGGAATTTGAAAGATTTACAACAGCTACGATCAATGGATTTGTCGGTCCAAAAGTCAAAAACTACATTAGTAATTTAAAAGGTAGATTGAAAGATGAAGGATTCGTGTCGGATTTACACATCATGTGTTCAAATGGAGGTATCGGAACTGCAGAATCTGTTTCAGAACGTCCAGTTAATACATTATTATCCGGACCAGCTGCTGGAGTTTTAGGCGGTTGGTGGTCAGGGGGTCTATCCGATAGGAAGAAATTGATTACCTTTGATGTTGGCGGGACTAGTGCGGATATTGGAATTATTACTGAGCAAGGTATTGATGAATCGACAGCAAGAGATACATGGATTGCTGGATTTCCTGTTATGGTTCCAATGATTGATATTCATACAATTGGTGCCGGTGGAGGAAGTATTGCCCATATTGATGAAGGAGGGGCATTTAGAGTTGGCCCTAAAAGTGCGGGCTCTAGACCAGGACCTGCTAGTTATGGACATGGTGGTACGAAGGCAACCGTAACAGATGCAAATGTGGTTTTAGGACGTCTTGATGAGGATAACTTTTTAGGCGGATCAATGCGAATCTTTAAACAAGAAGCATTTAAGGTTGTTAGTGAACTTGCAAGTCAATTAGAACTTAGTGAAACAGAGACGGCAGAGGGAATTTTAACTATTGTAAATAACAATATGGCTAATGCAATTCACGAAAAAACAATTCAAAAAGGACAGGATCCTCGTGAGTTTTCGTTAGTTGCCTTTGGTGGAGCGGGACCACTTCATGCTGTAGAAGTAGCTCAAATATTAAATATTCCAGAGGTCATTATTCCACAGCATCCCGGGATTACCTCTGCAACTGGACTGTTAACGACTGATTTAAAGTATGACTTAATTAAAACAGAATTCCTCTTAAGTAATGAAGCTGACTATGAACAATTAAATTCAGATTTTAATTTGTTAGAGGGACAGATTATTGACCAATTACAAAAGGATGGGATTAATCTTTCGAATATTGAAATTAAACGTACAGCTGATTGCCGATATATTGGGCAGGGATATGAACTTCGTGTAAATTTACCAGGTAATGAAATAACTCCCGAAAATATAAAAAGTACATGGAATGAATTTAACATGCTTCACAAGTCTGAGTATGGCCATTGTTTTGAGAATAGTCCTATTGAAATTGTAAATATTCGTGTTACAGGGAAAGGCGTTATGCCAAAAATCCAAAAGCCTTTAGTTTCAAAAGAGGGGTCAATTGAATTAGCTTTAATTAAAAAAGGCGTATCGGTATTTAGGGAAAATGGTGAACTTAGGGAATTTGAGACAAAATTTTATCAAAGAGAATTACTTCCTGCCAATTCAAAAATAGAAGGACCAGCCATAATATTCCAAAAGGATACAACCACTGTAATGCCGCCAAATTGTATTGGGTATATAGAGGAATCAGGAAATATCATTATTAAGATTGGAGGAATCCAATAATGAAAACTATACAAAATAAAGTGAAGATTGATCCAGTTACCTCCCAAGTGATTAGGGGTGCTTTAGAAAATATTGCTATAGAAATGGGTCACAAACTTGCCCGCATGTCTTATTCAAGTATAATTCGGGAATCAGAGGATTTTGGATGTGCACTTGTCGATCTTAATGGTCAACAATTATGCGAATCAACTCAAAGTACGCCACTTCAATCTGGACCTATACCAGGTTATATAAGGGGGATTCGAAAAATCTTCCAAGAAAGGGGAGATCAATTTAACCCTGGGGATGTTATTATGCATAACTCAACATACCATGGTGCCTCTCACGGACCCGATATTGGTTTTTGTGTACCTGTTTTCTATCAGAATGAATTGATAGGTTTTTCAGTCACAACAGCACATCATTTAGATATTGGTGCACTTACACCTGGAAGTTGCGGAATAGTTGATGCTGTTGATGCTTATGCAGAAGGACTTCAGTTCAAAGCCATTAAGGTTTACGAAAAGGGGAAAAAGAATCACCAAGTTTGGAGTATTTTAAGGGATAATATTCGGGCCTCAGATATGGTGGTTGGTGATTTAGAGGCGCAAATTGCTGCTGCAAATATTGGTGCACAAAGATACGTGAGCTTAATTGAAAAATACGGTTTAGAAACAGTTTTAGCAGCAAGTGAGGACCTCATGAATTACTCAGAAAAAATGATGCGTAATTCTATAGAGAGATTACCCGATGGAACTTATTATGCTGAGGGATACATGGATGGGTATTTAGATAGTGATGACGTAAATAAAAAAGATTTAAAGGTTGCCGTTTCTTTAACGATTGAAGGTAGCGATATTACAATTGATTTGACAGGCACCTCTCCGCAAGTTGATAGACCAATTAATATGCCTTTTGAAGGGACCGTAGATTGTGCTATTTATCTAACATTACGTTCAATTTTATTAGACTCAACTATTCATGGTCACATTCCTCAAAACTCTGGTTTGACACGACCAATTAGAATAATTGCACCAAAAGGTACATTGGCTAATCCTATATTTCCAGCCCCTACCATTGCAAGATTCTGCTCAGGAAATATGGTAGCTGATACATTAATGAAAGCACTTGGTCAGGTTGTTCCTACTCAAATTAGTGCAGGTGTTGGTAATTTAAAAGTTGTTTCTTACAGTGGACTATCAGATGAGAAGTATTGGGTGTTTATGGATATTATGGAGGGAAGTTATGGTGGAAGAAACGGCATGAACGGAATGGATGCCGTGGATACACTTTATGCAAATACTCGAAATAATCCTATTGAAGATATTGAATCACACTACCCATTACGAGTCAATCGTTATGAACTGAGAAAAAATGCAAGTGCTCCAGGGAAATGGAGAGGAGGTATAGGCTCTGTAAAAGAGATAACATTCCTTTCCGCAGGTAGCGTTTCCATTGAAGCTGAGGGACATAAGTATGCCCCTTGGGGGTTTGCTGGAGGAGCAGAAGGATATATCGGCGGGGTAACCCTAAAACAAAAAACAAATGAAAAAGAATTACCATCAAAGATTCCTAATACTACCATGAATGAGGGAGATAGGATTATTTTAACAGGTCCAAGTGGAGGGGGATATGGGAATCCATTAGAACGATCACCTGAGCAAGTATTATCAGATGTTATTGATCAATATATTACTAGGGATTTTGCAGAAAAAGAGTACGGTGTAGTTATTAATGAAAATTTTGAGGTTGATTATTTTGCAACTGAAAAATTAAGAAAAGGTTGATAGAAGTAAATGGGTTTATTTTTACTTGAATCCATTTTCAAAATTATATAAAAGGAGAATCTATGAAACAGCTATATAAAATAAACAGTGAACGACTATTACAGAGAGTCGAAGAACTATCAAAAATCGGAAAAACTCCTGAAAATGGTGTTACTAGAAAAGCTTTAACTAAAGATGATTATGAAGCCCAACAGCTAGTAGCCAATTGGATGAGAGAAGCCGGTTTAGAAGTAAGAGTGGATAACCTAGGCAACCTAATTGGACGAAAAGAGGGCAATGATTCCAATGCACCTTCAATAATGATTGGTTCACATATTGATACTGTACCAAATGGGGGTAAATATGATGGAACTATAGGTGTGTTAGGTGGAATTGAGGTTGCACAATTTATTCATGATGAAGGTATGCAAACAAAATATCCGATTGAGGTAATAGCTTTTTGTGATGAAGAAGGAACACGTTTTCAAGGTGGATTATTTGGTAGTAGGGGTATGGTTGGCAAGGTCACTGAATTAGAACTATTAAAGAAAGATGATAATGGAATTAGTAGATATGAAGCATTAAAATCGTTTGGGTTAAATCCTGACTTAATTCATGAATCTGTTAGATGTAAGGGTGAAATTAAAGTTTTTCTTGAACTTCATATTGAACAAGGTCCTTACCTTCAATCGATTGATAAACCAGTAGGTATTGTAACAGGAATTGCGGGTCCAGCATGGTTTAGTGTGAAAATTTTTGGGGAATCCGGTCATGCTGGAACCGTTCCGATGAATTTACGTCGGGATCCAATTGCGGGGGCAGCTAAAATTATTGGCTTTATTGAGGAAGTTTGCTCCAAAGATTCAAATTCACAGACTGTGGGAACAGTTGGAAAGATAACAGCCATACCTGGTGGGAGCAATGTAATTCCTGAATTGGTTGAATTTACACTTGATATCCGTGACATTGACCTAGAAAGAAGAAATCAAACCATATCTAAAATAAAAAATGAAATAGCTAGAATTTGCAAGGATAGGGAATTGAGGTATGAAATAGTTGAGCACTTAATTAAAGATCCAACAATGTGTGCACCCCATGTAGTGGAAAAAATGATGGAAATTGGGAAATCACTCGAACTAGATGCACCTAAAATGATTAGTGGAGCTGGCCATGACGCAATGGCAATAGGAGAAATAGCAGATATAGGTGTAATTTTCGTCCGTTGTCTAAATGGAATTAGTCATAACCCTAAGGAATCCGCAGCAATAATGGATATCACAAAGGGTGTATCTTTATTACAAGAAACTGTTCTAAACTATGTTAAATAACAAGGGAGAGTGGTCTTTCTATGAATAGTACCCCTGAAAAAGAAATTAGTTTAACAGGGAAAGATATTATGCCCACAAGTAATAATCAAAGAAATATTTCAACTTTTGGATTTTTGTTACTTTGGATCGGGATTGCAGTCCAATTAGTCACATTTGTAACTGCCGCCCAGTTATTTCCTGCTTTATCTCCGATTCAGATTATATGGGCTGCTCTTCTAGGGAATATAATTGTTGCTTTGTTATTAACACTATTAGGCGATATTGGAATCAAATACGGAATTCCTTTTGCAGTATATATTAGGGCATGTTTCGGTTATTTAGGAACCCATATTGCAGGGACGATTCGTGCCCTGCCTGCAATTTTCTGGTTTGGTTTTCAGACTTGGATGGGTGCATTTGCGTTAAATGAAATCATGGTACTTTTGACAGGGTACTCTAATTTGACACTCCTAATTATATTATTTGGAGCTGTTCAAATTATTAATACCGCGATGGGAGTAGAAGCTATTAAGCTATTTGAAATTTTGGCTGCACCAAGTATTTTAATTATTGGGGTATATCTCCAATATTTAGTCATGACTCATTTTGATATTACCCTCGGGAAGTTATTTTCTATGAAGGGTGATGGAAGTCTTTCTTTTGGTTATGGAATGGTTGTTTTTATGGGTCTATATATCACAATGGCACTTAACGCTCCTGATTTTACCAGATTTCTGAAAGTAAAAAAAGATGACCAAAAATCAACTTGGTGGAGGGCTAACAAAGGGAGTTTTATATCCCATTTCTTGGGACTACTAAGTTCCATGTTGCTGTTTACCATTATAGGGATGACTAGCGGTGTAGCAACAGGTAACTGGAATCCTATTGAAGTCATGACCACTGTTTTGGGCAAAGATAACCCTGCAATTCTTATTGTTTGTTTAGCATTCGTAATATTAGCACAATGGTCTACTAATATAAGTGCTAACCTACTTCCACCGGGTTACATTATTGTAAACTATTTTCCTAAAAAAATTAGTTTTGCTACAGGAGCTATCATAGCCGGTGTTATTGGGCTGGTATTGCAACCTTGGAATTTTGCAGACTATGTTCCACAAATATTAATCGTGATATCTGCTTTATTATCCCCAATTGCAGGTATCATGTTTTGTGATTATTATCTACTAAGAAAGAGACAGTTAAATATAGAGGAAATCTACCGTTCAAATGGACAATATAAGTATTGGAACAATATAAATCCAGCTGCAGTATTCGCTTATATACCTTCGGGATTAACAGTTTTTTTCTTTCCTGATTATGGATTCTTCACAGCGTTTATTGTTTCAAATGTAATTTATTATCCCTTAATGAAATATTGGGTCGGAAAGAAGTTCCCTCAACCTGAAATCTATAGTTATATTGACGATAAAATTGAACTTGCAGAGTACAAAGAAGGGGAAGTGATGTAAAGTGAAAATTAAGGTAATTAATCCAAATACTACATGGGAAATGACAAAGGGTATTGAAAATGCCGCGAAGAGTGTTGCCAGACAAGACACAGAAATCATTGCAGTAAGTCCAGAAATGGGTCCAGCTTCAATTGAATCCTTTTACGATGAGTATCTAAGTATTCCGGGTGTTTTAGAGGAAGTACGAAAAGGAGAAGAGGAGGGGATTAATGCATATATTATAGCCTGTTATGGAGATCCTGGACTTCAAGCAGCAAGAGAAGTGACAAAAGCTCCAGTAATTGGAATAGCAGAAGCCTCAATGTATATGGCGTCAATTTTAGCTGCTCGTTTTTCCGTTGTCACCGTTATACCGCGTATCAAAACCATGTTAGATGAGCTTGTTGCAGGATATGGAATGCAACATCGTGTTGTTAAAGTAAGAACCACCCCGTTAAGTGTGCTTGATATTGAAAAGGATCCTGAAGCTGCAATGGAGATGTTAAAGGAGGAAGGAAGAAGAGCAGTTAAGGAAGATGATGCTGAAGCAATTTTATTAGGTTGTGCAGGAATGGCTGAGCTTGCAAATGAGTTAGAAAAAGAGTTAGAAGTACCAGTTATTGATGGAGTAGTTGCTGCTGTGAAGTTTGCAGAAGCCATTGTTGAACTCGGGAAAACCACCAGTAAATTAAAAACTTATAAATCTCCAGAAAGAAAAGAATTCGCAGGATTATTAAAACACTATGGGAGTTTAGGAGACAATTAAATAAATTTAAATTATTATTGACCCCTAGTACAAATCAGTTTTTTGAAAATATTAATTTTGGCAAAAATATGATGCAATACATGTATTACTTTTAAGAATTACACAATCTCTAAAAGATTCCTAAAAAGAATCAATCTTTTAAAGAGATTGTTCTTTGTAATTGGGTTTTTAAAAGGCGGTCAGAATAAATCTTTAAAAACTTAAATATCCAGGAAACAGCAACCTAAGCTCATTGAAACAAAAAAGGATGAATTCTTCATTTGAGTTCATCCTTTCATTTGTTAGATATCTCCTGCATATTAACATGTATCCAACACACTTTTTAAGCGTGTGACGTACAGCTTTTCTCCCTGGAGCCCTTGATGAAAGTCAAAGATAAATGGCAGCCTGTCTGCGCCGATGACAAACCAAAGCTTTCAACTCTTTGTGCAAGGGACTGATTCTATTCTCGGGTAGTCACATCAATCCGCAAGAAGCCGTTTCCCTTTTTCTATAATTTGTAGTATATTTCATCTTACTTAGTTAATAAAAAAAACACAGGAAATCAGGTTTATAATAATTTTGGAGTGAATTTATTATGAATAAAGGCGGAACAGGCAGAGGTACGGGCAAGAAGGGCTGGAATCGTTGGAAAGCTGGTGCCAATAAAGCTAAGAGTGCCAAACCTTATATTAGCAAACGTGTTAAAAAGTCGGATGAACCAAAGAACACCAGTCATAATAAAGGTAATACATCCAAATGAAATATCGGAGTTTAATCCAAGTATTTTCCACTTCTACTATTGGATATGACAGGTGAATGATGTCGGGTGTCCTTTTGTACTTCACCCAAAGCGATAATAATTAAATGAAATTATTCATTCATTTCTAATTCTTCTTCAAAGAAAAAGGTGTTTGGGTATTCATTTACAACGTAAGAGTACCTTTTCATGTTTTTGACATACTCGTATTTAAAAATGGTTGCCGATTTACCGGAAGCTTTGATAATGACTTCGTCCCCTATAGTAAAAAGACTTTTCTTCATTCAATCACCCTTTCTGAAAAGAAATTTAGTTTTAATGATGTTCTTCATCTATTGTAGCATACATTATGAATGATACTTGACTAGTCCTCTTATTTTATCCAGCTTACAATATTGTATTAGCTTTTATGAAGGGAAATCAGTGACATATAACCCAACACCATAGCACTTTAATAATTTAGTATTAAATAAACTGAATAAACTTTTAATTAATTAGGGAATAATAGGAACATACCAGGATTCATAAAAATCTTGGTGGGGTTACAAAATATTAACAATTGTGTATAGTTTACACAATAGGAGGCAAAGAAAGTGGAAAAAGGTAAAGTAAAATGGTTTAACAGTGAGAAAGGTTTCGGATTCATCGAACGTGAAGGTGGAGAAGATGTATTCGTTCATTTCTCAGCAATCCAAGGCGAAGGGTATAAATCACTTGAAGAAGGACAAGATGTTACTTTTGACATAGAAGAAGGCCAACGTGGTCCCCAAGCTACAAATGTTCAAAAGGCATAATGATTAAAAGGACGTATAAAGACAGACTCTTATATATTTTAGAGTCTGTCTTTTACTTTTTTTAAAACAGAACATAAGCCTCAGTTAAAACAGCAATTTAGATGAATATTCTGAAACAAGATTTTTTTCGAAACGTACCTGCATAATAGTTAAATCATTTACAAGCCATTGCGGAACTAGTTTATAATAGAAAGATATCCGAATAAAAAGCAGTATTATATTCTTATGACTATAGAAGATGTAAGCAGGTGAGCACAATGGATCTCATTGAAACTCGGGTGAGAGGTTTTATTTCAGATATTCAACACCCTAGTCAAAAAAAGAGAATCAATATAAATGATTTAGAACTCCAATTACGCAAGCTGATGGATAATTATTTTGAAATGGATGGGTATTCGCTATTTTTTAATGCCATTCAAATGTTACAAGCGGAAGGGCAGCTAGCCCCTATTCAAAATAATCAATACAACGGGAAAACACCTGCGCTCGCTTTATATTACTGGGTGAATATGAAGGCTCAAGTACCCAAATGGGATCGTCTTGAGATGATGAAATTAAGTGATCTGTTTGATTTTTCCTATTATGAACGTTATCCAGAATGGCAGACAAAAGAGGAATGGAATCGAATTCAGAATGTCTATTCGTTTTTACAATCTAACCATGAACGAGAATGGGTGTCAGTCGAAGAAAGAAGTTTGGAGCTATTTGGCCATGAAAAATTCCTGCTGGATGTCGAACAGTTTTCTGAAGGTAAAGGCTTTTTAATGAGAATCGGCATCACTAATGCTCAGCTTAAAATGGTAAACTACGGGGAGCCATTTGTGTTTTGGATGAAACAAGGGAAATCCATTCCTGAAATTCAGCGAATTCTCATCGTCGAAAATCTATCATTCTTCCATACTTCCATTCAATTATTAGAAGCAGGGATGCTTGATTATGAGCCTGATTTAATTATTTATGGAGAAGGCACGAAAATAGAACGTAGCTTTTCGTTTTTCTTTCGCATGTTTCCATCTAAAAACTATCTTTTTTATTACGCAGGCGATTTGGATGCGGCGGGGTACGGAATCCTTATCCGTCTAATGGAAAAATATCCAGATTGTTGTATTCAGCCTGCCTTAAAAATTTATCGCAAAATGCTTGAATGTCTAGACCAAAAAAATGATCAAAAACAAGGTCAAACACAAAATCTCAAAGTTCGCGATGCCTTCTTTCAATGGTTTGCAGAAGAGGAGCAAGCATTACTCATGCAATTATGGAATGAAAATAAGCGGATTCCACAGGAAGTTCTGACAATTGAAACATGGAGGCGATGGATGTGAACGAATCATGGGAAGGATTCGCTCAGCGAATGCAGCGATTAAATCCATTGTTTGAGCTTGGGAGGGGAATGGAAATAGGAGAACTGAAACCGTATGTCCAAACGATTCTCATGCAAGTGCTCCTCACCATTTTTTACAGGGAATTAAATGATGATGATCAAAGAAAAAAGGCTGATATTAAGGTAATGGTAGAAGATGCGATTAAACAATTGAAACTGCTGGCAGACGATAAGCAGATTGAGCGGATCACAAGTGGCCTTTTGTATTCCGGAAAAGAAGAGTACAGTCAGCCGTTTGAAGCGTTCTATTTCGATGAAATTCGACAGGTCTGGGAGACCCAGGTATTCCGCTATGTCACAATGGATGAGTTATACACGAATTTAGAGATAGGCGGCACCATTGTTTATAAACTAACCGAGGTTTCTCAGGAAATGATTTTTATGAGCAGAGAAATGGCGGAGGAATTCTCCATCACCATCGAACAACTCTACAGTATGCAGCTGATTAAAAACGGAAATTTCCGTAAAGCGACTCGAAACCTCGATCACCTCATTTCACGCGTTAACCGCTTAATGGCAAAAGAATTCTCCTTTCAAAAGGAAATGATCAACAATCCCAAAATCTTATTAATGGATGAAGAAATGCAAAGGGCAGATAATCGGGCTGAAATTGAGAAACAATTTGAAGAGGAAAAAACGCACTTCCGTAACATTACAAGTATGATAGAAAAAACGAAACGAAGAAATCAAGAGGATGATGATGTACAAAAAGAATTGCATCTTCTCCAGGAAAAAGTTGGCCATACGAGACAATTGCATGATCGGTTTGCGAAGCTCGTTATTCAAAATATATCCAATGAGATGAAATTAAAAGCAGAAAATCCATCCTTGTTTTGGGAAGGAAGCTTGGTTTCCTTCAGGGAGCATTTTTATGAAAATATGTTCATGAAGGAAGGTGTTCGTTCTTTTACGGAAATCGAAACCGTTCTGTCTTCTTTATTTTCACCGAAAAACGAATTCATTCTGCCGCTTGATTGGATTTGGGGTGAACAAGAATTCGATGAAAAAGAAGCGGCCGATGTGGTCGTCGAGGAGGAGACCGAAGAAGAAATCACTCAGGTACGCGTGACGGACTGGAATTCTGTTAGTAAGGCTTGGAGTTATGTTTTTCAACATTTACAAGCATCGGGAGAGTTTTCATTAAGTGAATTATCCACTTTCCCATTAGAAATACAGGATCTATGGTTTGAAGAATCGGAAACAATTGATTTATGGATGATGTTTGATAAGAAGCCGCTGAAGGTTCAAGTACTAAATAGGAAGGAAGAGACCTTAAGCGATGAAAGGGAAATTCTTCTTTTTAAATTAATGAATGAATACCCTCAATTTCAAGTGTTTGAAGGCATGAAAATCTTTACGATATTTGATCATCGGGCCGAGCCGATCCTGTGGCAGCGTACGAAAATAACCCCTTTTAAACTATGTTGTATACAGGAGGACAAAGAATGAGTGCAGAAACCATCAAAAGAGCAGCCGCTGTTTATTTTACTCTTTTAAAAGAAAAAGCCATCGATGAATATAGTGAACACTTCCAAGAGTATTTTGATCCGGAGGTAAGGCAGACCGTTCTTTTATTAGCAGACGAATCAGGTACCTATATCATTGAATCACCTAAAAGGATTCAATTGGTGGTTCAGCCAACGGGCTCCATCTTTGCAACCAATTTTTCGCATATGAAGGAAAAGCATAAGCAAATCGAGTCGAAAAGACATTTCCATCTCATTAGTGTTGTGATAATGTCTTTTTTAGCCAGTATCGACCGTAACCAGGCAGCCAAAATCCGCTCGCAGCGGGAAGGGATTAGCTACTACACACTAGAGCGGCAAGTGAATGATTTGATTATGAACTGGGACAGCATTTTGAAGACGAAACCCAGCTTCGGCGAAGAAGAGCGCATTGATATGAAGGAAGTTGTCACCACGTGGAAATACATGGAAGTAGAAACGGAGGATTATGGCGCCAAAAAAGCCAATCGGCGAACAAGAATCGGATTAATTGCCAGTGCCATGCGTTTATTGGAGACGGAAAGGTTAATTGTCATTCTGGATCGGGATGATATTCCAAAGGTAATTCCAAAGCAAGAGCTGTTTGAACGGATTGAATACCTGTATCACGATTATGATCGCTATGAATTATTCAAACAATTAATGACAGAGGGGGATCAGCATGCCGAAGATTCATCGAATTAGAATTGTTGGTCTGAAGTACGATGGCCTTCAAAAGCAATATAAAGATACCACGTTTAACTTCCATAATGAGGAAACCTCGACAAATGGTCTCATTTCGATGATGAACGGCGGCGGGAAAGGAGTATTCCTTCAGACCATCTTCCAAATAATCAAACCTGGAACGGCATGGGGAAAACAAAACAACCGGTATTATCAGCAATTCTTTTTTAATAACAAGGAGCAATTTATTCCTTATACCTTTCATGTAGTGATTCAGTGGGAATTAGATGGTGCCGATCGCCGTCACCTTGTCACGGGGGGAATGTTTTCAGCCGAGCAGCGAATTTCGATGAGTGATGAAAGTGGAAATGAAAGCAGAACACTAGAACAAGAAGCCAAAATCCTCCCTGCTTTTACGTTTTATACTAGAGAGTTTGAACGGAAAGAAGAGGCGGCCCTTGAGCATATCCCGCTTTATGAAAATGAGGAAGTGGCTGACACTGAAAGCTTGAAGGACTATTTAAAATGGAACGGATATGATGTTTACCGCGATACGAAAAAGCATTATCGCATTCTGGATACATATGGAATTAACCGTAAAGATTGGGATATCTTGAAAGACATTAACAAGGACGAAGGCGGTGTCGGCAAATACTTTGAGGGAGCAGAAGATGATCATTCTTTGTTTCAAAAACGAATTATTCCAACTGTTAGTCAAGTTTTGCATCGAACAGAACATCAAAAGAATGATCTTGTAGAAATCTTCAAAAGTCAGGCAAGTATTGCGAAGGACCTGCCAGTTCTTTTAAAAAGAGAGCAAGCACATAAAGAGTTCTTAGAAGATATTATCCCTTTTGAAGAGCACTTAGCAAAAGGCATAGAACATAAAGAAATGATAGAAGACAGCATCAAGGTTGGCCGCCAGCTGCTTGGTGCTTTAGAGCATTTAAAAAAAAGAGAAGAGGAAACGCTCCTTACGGCGGAAAAAGACATTGACAAACTGACCTTAAAACAAGATAATTTGCGCTTTCAAAAAGACAATTTGGAGTTTGCAAAAGCGCATCGGGAAGTACTAGATTGGGAGAAAAAATTAGAAGAAGAACGGAAGAAGCACACGGCCTTACAAGAAAATGTGAAGGAAAAACAGGAACAAAAAGAAGAGCTTGCCTTTCAGACGATTTTAAAAGAATGGTATGAATTCGAACAAACGATACGCTCTCTTTCCCAGCAGATTGCGAAATTGGAACAAAACAGCGGCCTGGTGCAGGTTAATCAAAGAATGGATGAAATCAAAAAAGAAGCCTTAGCAGAGTGGGGAACTTCTTACCAATCCATACAAGAGGCTATGAAGCAGCATGATGGTTACCAAAGATTCTTAAAGAAAAAAGAAAACCAACTGATGCAGCAGGAAAAACAAAAAACAATGGAGATTGCTCAGCTAAGTTCGGAAATTGATCGTCTCCATACGCAAATACAATCATTCGAGTCTAAGGAAGAAGAACTTACAAATGAATTTGGCGACCGCATCACCTATGATTTAAAGGGTTATATCGACAGCCTATCTAAACAAGTGGAAAACAAAAAAGCTCAGTTAGAAGAGCTGTATGCAAAAGATCATGAATCTACGGAAAAGCAAAAGCAGCTGGCTGCAACACACGGCACACTTGCTCAATCTATTACGTTTTTAGAAGAAAAATGTAAAGAGCTAAAGCAGGCCAATGAAGTGCAAACGCAAAAAGAAGCAAAACTAGTTGAGAAGCTTCGTGGTTTACTAGAGGATATCACTGTGCCGTTAAGTCACGCCTTGTTATCGAAGTATGCCCTTCAGATAGAAGAATTGCTGGAACAGAATAAGCAACAAGGGGAACAAATAAAAAAAGAGCTTTGGAAAACACAGCTCGACCATTCCTTAAATGATGATCATTTCTGGATTGCCAATAAGGACGTGAGAGAGTTAAAGGAGTGGATCGATGAAAAAACAGGGATTGATGTGTTTTATGGTTCCCAATTTCTCCAATCCTTAAGTCCCGAGGATCTGGCGAAATACCTTTTGACCTATCCCCTTCTCCCATATGGTCTGGTCGTCAGCCAACATCAATGGCAAAAAATTAATCAGCAGGTTCTTTCGGGAAGAATGTTTAATAGCCCTGTTCCCATCTTCCTGCGTGAGGAAATGAAAAAAGATAGGGATCAAGCTTCCTTTGTCATCATTAACGGAACCGAAAAAGCGCTATTAACGGATAAAAATCAATTCACCAGCTGGAAAATTAGTATTGCGAAACAAATAGAAGAAAAGCAAGAAACGCTGGTAGAAATTGAAAAAACAGAAGAGTCCTTCCGTCAAATTTTAAAAGAAATCGATCGATTCCTATCGGGTGAGCTTTCCATTGATCTAGAAAGAATCCTTAGCCGGGAACAGAATGCTCTTCTTTCTGAGAAAACGAAACTTCAAGAAATCATAACGCAAGAGGAAAAAGAGAAAGAATATCAGCTTCAGTTACAAGAACAGTTGGAAAAAACAAAACGAAAACGCAAAGAGCTTACTGCAGATGTGGAAACATTGACTAAATTTAATGAAGAAAAAATGCTTCATCAAGAAAATAAACAAGTGAAGCTGGAGAAAGAAAAACAAAATGATGCTTTGACCATCAAGCTGCAGGAAATAAGCAATGAGCACCAATCAATTGTTGAATTGCAAAGTACGTGGAATCAGACCTATTTTGAATGGAAGCTAAACATCGAACAAACGATCAAAGAAATTGCTGCCTTTATAAATGCTGCGGCATTCCCCCCAGAAGTAAAAGCAGATCCAAGTGAAGAGGTCCCGCGTCTTTCCGCACATCTCTTAGAAGAGATAACTGGGAGCATCGAAGAGTTAAAGCAGCTGCAAAAATCAAAAGAAGAGCAGGCTAGTGAATTATTGGTCATTCAAGCAACAAGAGAATCCGAACAAAAGCAGCAAAAGAAATTAGAGAAAAAACTAATTGCTCATCATAAGGAGTGGAAGGAAGTTCAAGAACCGGATGAACCGATGAGTATATTGGAAAATATGCTGCAAACCGCACAGAAGGAAACAAAGTCAGCGGAAAAAGAAGAGCGTGATCAAGGTACTGCTGTAACCGTAGCAGAAACCTCCTTAAAGCATGCGCTTGGACAGCGTGAAAAGTTAAGAAAGAAGGCCGCAAAGCATGAAAATCAACCTGAAGAATGGGAAGACCTTAACTTAGAAGTAAAGGCTGTAGAAATTAATGATCAAACGAAAATTGCAAAGGATGAATTAAAGAAAACAGAAAAACTCCTAAAGGAAACAGAAGCCATTATTACAAGTTATGAAGGGGATTTGCTAACTTTATCCGTTATTCTTAAGGAGGAAGCGGCTGCCTTTACGGATCAGGATGTTGAAAAAATTAAGAATCAAGGGAAAACCTGCATCCTGTCCTGGTGTGAAGAACATCAAGCAATCCAGGAGGAAGGTCAAGAGAAGCATGCGAAAATCGAACAATCGTTGCGTAATTTAAAGCTTGCGATTGAAGGCAAAGATTGGGAGATTCGTTTTAAAAATGAAGTGTTAACAACACTTGACCATATGGATACATGGCATTATTCACATGTTCAAACCATCGTTAAAAATATGAAACGTTTTTCACAAAGCGGATTGGAGCAATTGGAACGTGATAAAGAACGAGCTGAAAAGGCGCAAAACTTCTGGGCCAGCCGTGCCAGTATGAAGGTGATGAGCATTTCAGAGTCGATCCGGTCGATGATTGCGAAAATGAAGCTGAAAAATGAACGAGGATCCTTTCCACTTGTCCAGCTAAAAGAGGACATCCTGCCGAAAAGGGCGGAAGAGATCGAGCCATTACTGAGACAGCATTTTGTAGCGGCTATTAACAAAATTACGAAACAGTTTGATGTGATTGATAATAACAATCTATCATTAGACCAAGAAATTAAACAATTGATTAGTGATGAGCAAATTTTATTTGTTTCGCTCAGGAATCGATACCCTGAACTTCTCGTCTATAACATGCGAACAGATAATGCTTTTATGTATGGCAAACCCAAAAAAGAGCACTATTCGACCTGGCAGACGATTAATCAAGGATCTAGGACCAAATCAGACGGAAGCGGCGGGCAGAAACTTTCCGCTCGTATGGTCATGATGATGATGTTATTGTCAGTAAAAAGCGAAACCAATCAAAGCTGGGTGCCTTTAGTCTGTGATAATCCATTTGGACAAGCTGCATCGGCACATGTCCTTGACCCCATCTTCGCTGTCGCCGAGAAACTGAAATTTCAATTCATCGTCGTCACACCACCTGAACTGGTGAAAACGGAAATCAGCCAAAGATTCGATGCCTACTATAAATTGGATTTTATTCGTGAAAAAGGAAAGGAAATCGTTTCTGACACTATTGTTCCAGCATTTCGCATCTATCAGGGGGAGGAAGTTAAGCAATAAGGTAAACCAATCTTCATTTAGTGATAACTATGCTTTATGAAATGATATTCATAGAGCAGGGTTTTTGCCAAGTCAACAGAGCCGAAAAATAATACAATTTGGGAGCAGCAGTTGTCTGAAATCATTAAAACGGCAAACACTGAACTCATCATTAAGTTTCAGCGTTTGCCGTTTGTTGCTTCCTCCATATTAACAAATGGAATCGTTGTATCCAGCTCACCTTTTAAGCGTGTTACGTGCAGCTTTTCTCCATGGAGCCATTGGTGAAAGTCAAAGATAAATGGCAGCCTGTCTCCGCCGAGGGCAAACCATGCTTTCAACTCTTTTGGAAAGTAGGCAGCTGTATGCAATGTCCCTGCCCAAGCACCATATTTTTTAGAGAAAACCTCTTTGTCCGAATCATTCAGCATTTGATAAGCGGAGAAGGGGGCGATGATGGTGCTTTTTTGTTTTTCCATCGCTTCATATCTATTTCGTGAATCCTCAAATTTGTATCGATTTTCATGTGTGAGGATCTCAAAATGATTGGTGCATATATTGGCGTGATGGACCACCACTTCTCTTGGAGAGGCTTCTACCACAACGGATTCACCGTTAGGATCAAGCAGTACATAACTGAATGACCGGCGATGGGGTATCTCCTTAAGGAGTGAAACAGCTTCTTCTACATTTGCACACATCTCCAAAATGATCCGTCCAATCATATTGCAAATAAACCCATCGTCTGATCTTACGCGGTTAATAAGGTTATAACCCATGCTTAAACCTTTTTCATTAATCCCATCTGTCCGTCCGGTGATTTGCATGGAGGGTCCAATCATGGCATATCCTTGGTCTGAAGGTTGATAGAGAACATATCGACCTTCATAGGAAAGGGGATCATTATCATAATTTCGGATCATATAATCGCCATTGGTAAAAATGGAGCACCCGCTCTTACCATACTCAAGGTAATAGCCGCCAAATTGAATCAAAGTGTCGGTCAAATTCATTTTTAATGCATCCGAAAGCCCCGTTAATTCATCCCAAATACCAGGAGCAAAATGAAGTATCATTCTTTTAACTTCCATATCATTAACGAGATAATGCCGTAATTTTGATTTACTTCCCCAAAATTTTTTGCGGTTTGGCAAAATAGGAGAGTCCTTTAAAAGCTCGCCCTGCCGATATCCAAAATCATAATGGCTGCCACGAAACTGTATGACATCACTAAAAACACGTTTCATTCTTTCCCCTCATTTACATAATTCAAAAACATAAAGTAAACTTTATTGTAAAATAACTCAAGAAATACAAGATAATACTTTAATGAAAAAGGGAGTTTGCAAATAAATGCCAACTCCCTTTTATAATGCCCCTGCCAAGGAATTTCATTTTACCATACCTTCTTATGAATGTCTTCTTATTGAACATGACTTTGATTGTGATAATTAATGCCAACTTTAAAACAAATCTTGAGAGGCTACTTTCTAACATTACAGGAAAAGTTATATTTGTCATGGTTTTATTACTTTATTGAAAAATAAAATATTGTAAAATAAGGAGTAAAGGGAAATTCAGTTACATAAATGAAATAAGCTATTAAAGGAAGTGATAGATAGATGCTATATAATTGGAATATAGAGAAAATTATTGATGATACATTAGAAGAGCATAAATTAACTATTAACTATGAAATAAACAATAAACTTGCTGCTCCCATGAGTTATAACGTATCAACCAATACCATTAAATTTAATTATCTTCAAGTTAATAGTTATATCAATAAAATCAGAATTAACGAGACAGATGAAAACTTTGTTAAAATCATTCTTTATCGTGTGATCGGTTATTATTTAGATTTTAAGAAAAATAAACATGATCTTAGGACTATAATGTATGGTGAAGATGATGAAATAGAAGAGCTTAAGACTAAAATTGAAACGAATGCGTGGGAATACGGTCGAACATTGGTTCCTGAGCAATTGTTACGGGCATATGATCAAGTTCGTGAATTAGATAAAGCTCTAGTTAATGGGAAATTAACGAATGTTTAAAATCATAATTGACAATCTGCTGTACCAGCACTATAAATGGAATGGAACAAAGCAAACGCCATTCAAGTAAGAATGACGTTTGCTTTGTTGTTATTCATTCCTTTCAAAATCCGTAAAATAAATAACCTCAGAGAGGATTTTACATCCATTTGTTTTTTTATATTCCTTTAAAGCCTCATCCTTATTGTCATATTCGAACATTTTGATACTGTCTTGTAAATAAAGGGTTAAAATCCACACATTCATTCCCTCCTAGAATATTAAGATTCATCACTCAGCATTTTTTCAAGAATCATACCCAAATTCAGATGTTCAATAGATTCACCTTTTATGAAGATTGTTGAAGGGGCTATAAGCGCAGCTACCGCTAAGGTAAAGCCATTATAACAAGCAATTTTTAAAAATTTGTCGAACTAACCAAGATTAACCTATTTGTAAATAGACTGTTAGTTTATCTTAAATAATTGCTACAAAAAGGATAAAGCAGGATTATACTTTTTCGATTAGAAAAATTTGTTCATTTATTGGCAAACTTCTTTTGCTTTTTAAAATATCCAGAAGTTGATTGTTAAGTAAATCCAGGTTGTACTAAAAACCTAGATCAATATCTAATAAATGGATTAAAGTGTTCATTATAAATAAAATGAATGTATTGCAGAGTTGTTACTTCGATCATTTTTGTCATATATTAATAAATTATTTTCAAGGGAAAACGTGTAAAACACTAGGTTTTTGAAACAATGCTTATTGGAATAAGGAGGGAGCTTAAGTATAAGTAGTTCCGTTTCGGTGGAGAAACATACCACACAGCATGTTAAATAGCAGACAAAACCGCATACGATTTTGTCTCCTATTTTCCTCTTATATATCAACGACCAAGAGTTACTTTAATTAGCTAGCAAAATCGCAGCCTAAAAAACATATTGACAATAGTTGTTGTCAATGAGCTAATTACTTGTTAATTCCTATGCATTAGCTAGGTTGTTTTTTACTGAGGTTCACTTGGTTTTTTTGAAACATAAGTAGTCCATAATTGGGTAACCGGCGAAGGTAAAATAAGCGGAGATTTTTCCGCTATATGCAGAATGGAGCTCGTTTCGGGGAATATAAGGGGAGGTTTTCCGCTTATCCAAAGCAAAATTACCTATTTTCACATTTTTCGAGTCAATAGGCGGAAACCCTCCGTCTATTTTAGCTATTTTTAGTGTTTTTTGTTACTTAAGGGAAATTTCTCCGCCTATTTATCAAACTTGCCTTAGCGTTTAACGACTTGTACAACCTCTCCATATTAAAGAGCTTTTTTGTGTGCTAGTTATATTGTTAATTACTTGTTATTGATGCAACGAATTCTTATGTTATTTGTGTTGTGGTTTTAGATATTCTCCACATTATCAGAACTACTTAGCTTAAGTAGATTTCTTCACAATTTTTATTTAAAGTTTCAAAGGGAGATACCGCTAAAGCAGGAAACCGGAAAATGCCCCTCAATCATCGAGGGGCTGCTATACCATATGGATATCTAATATTCACTATAATTATTTAGGCTTCTTTCAGGTGGTCAACCAGTCTGCTAAGTAAATCGCTTAAAACCAATATTTCTTCGTCACTATAAATATGATAAGATTTGCGATTAAAGTCATTTCGTAAATCACTCAACTGTTCATAAACTCGATGTCCTTCCTCTGTTACCCTCACACGTGTGCGTCTTTTATCTTCGGGGTCAGTAAATAAAGCCACTAAATTTGCCTGCTGCAGGCGGTTGATCATCCCTGTCATATTTTGTTTTGTTACAAGTGTTTCTTCTTTTAATTCACCGATTGAAATATCTCCCTTTGCAATGATTGTTCTGAGAATAACCCATTGCTGTATGCTATTAAGCCCAACATCTGCTGCCATCTTTGCTCCATATCTGCTCAAAAGATTTGAAATCCTAAAGAAATCCAGCGTAATGTTGGTTTTTACATTTTCCATAAAAACCTCCTGGTTTGGAAGAAAATTTATTAAGTTATTTGTTCATTTTAATAAGGTCAATAACTTTAGTCAAGTTGTTGACTAAAATGTAATGATAAATTAAACTAGATTAGTCAATCACTTGACTAAGTGTGAAATTTGGAAATAGGGTAATGATTATGAAGTATAAAAGAAATCGTTTATCAAATATGTGAACAAATAATCAACTATTTATCTATTTTCACCTGCCCAATTTGAAATTTTAAGGAGATGAATAGAATGCCAAAAACAAATCGGAAGATGGTAACCATTGCTATGCTGGTTGCTATCCTATTAGTTGCCATTGATGTCACAGTTGTTAGTACTGCTATGCCGCAGATTGTCAGCGACCTCAGTGGATTAAAATTAATCAGCTGGGTATTTGTCATCTATACGCTTACCACTTCAGTAACAACGCCGATTTATGGAAAATTAGCGGATTTATTCGGTCGGAAAAAAATTTTTATAACTGGAGTTATTTTGTTTGTGGCAGGATCTATTGTTTCAGGTGCTGCTCATTCTATGAATCAATTAATTTGGTTCCGTGCTTTTCAAGGAATTGGGGCTGGCGCGGTCATGCCGTTGACCTTTACGATTATTGGTGACCTTTATCCTGGGGAACAACGAGCCAAAATGCAGGGAGTATTTAGTGCTGTCTGGGGAATAGCGGGTCTCCTTGGTCCATTAGTAGGTGGATTCTTTGTCGATCAAATCAGCTGGCGTTGGATTTTCTATATTAATTTACCAGTCGGTTTAGTGTCAATTGTGTTAATCACTGTCTTTTTCCACGAAACAGTAGAATTGAAAAAGGATCGTAAAATTGATTATCTTGGAGCTATTACTTTTACCATTGGAATTTCAACTCTTCTATATGCTCTATTAAATGCAGGCCCTGGGCAAAAATATGCATGGAACTCTTCAGCTATTTATGTACTGTTTGCTGTTGCGGTTATCTTTATTGTGCTCTTTGGCTATATTGAAACAAAAGTTGAGGAGCCGATGCTTCCTCCATCATTATTTAAGATACCGGTCATCCTTGTTTCCAATCTCATTGGTTTTCTAGCAAGTGCTGTCCTAATAGGGGTCAATGTTTACTTGCCAATGTGGATTCAAACCATTCTTGGGCACAGTGCTACGAGCTCAGGACTTACACTAATGCCAATGTCTATCGCATGGCCATTGGGTGCGACATTTGCCGGTCGTTATATGTATAAAATCGGATCTAAGTTAACGGCTGTCCTAGGTGCTGTTTTGATTGCCCTGGGAGGAACATGGTTACTGGCTGTGGAACTGGACTCTCCGTATTGGTTTTTTGTGGGGATTATGGTTGTCATTGGTCTTGGGATGGGATACGCTACTACCCCAACAACCGTTCTTGTTCAATCGGCAGTTGGCTGGCAAATGCGTGGAGCGGCAACTGCATCTAACACATTTACCAGGTCAATTGGCCAAACGGTTGGGATTGCTGTCTTCGGAACAATCTTTAATAATTCACTCATTTCTTTTGGAAAAGAAAATGCCAGCGGTGCATGGAGCGGTGGAGGCAATATCAGTGATGTCCTAAACTCGGAAACCATCAATAAACTGCCATCCGCAGCCATTCAACTGATGCATGAGGCACTTGCCCATGGTATGCACCTTGTGTTTATTCTCGTGTTTTTTATTGGGATCGCCAATCTCATCATGACCCTATTTCTTCCTTCTCATAAGAAGGTAATGGAGCATCAAAAACAAGTCCAACACTAACGTTAAGTATACATTTGTTTGGTGGTTTTCCCCTGTTTACTTGCCAGTTGATGTATAACGTAGCGTAGGATTAAATTGAAAAATAGCTTTTCGATTCCGTAACGGGTGAAATGAATGAATAAAAATAAGGCCAGATATCATTTAGATATCTGGTTTTTATCATTTATAAGCTATTTCTATTTTTGATACCAAATGTTAGGGTAACCGTTCTTCCGCTCTTATGGAAGAACATAAAAACTTACATTATATTAAAACGTAAACATGCCGGGGGATGGATTCCTTTAAAAAGAGGATGGTAAATTATTTTCACGGCCTCTCTCTTTGGATTGATTTTTACCAGGTCCAAAAGTAAAGCGTAAACCCAGCGTGAGTTCAATGATAAGAAGCAGTAAGATAACCCAAACACCTGCTTTTAAGATTGTATCAATCACAATAGATCCAATAAACAAATGGCCATGGAATAGGGCGGTAAATGTATAAAACATAGCAAAAGTAAATACCCGGCTCCATTGTGATACATCATAAATGAAGATGGCATTTTTAAACCCAAAGCGATTTATACGTCTAAACAGGCGGTATCCTTCAATGGATTCTACTAATAGAAGAAGAATGAAGGCAGCTCTCCAGATGAATCTAATTAAATCGATGTGTACATTCCCTGAGGCTATACAGGCAACACCCGTAATGGATAACGCACCATGTAAAATACAGTTTGTATTGTTCCAATCCATTTCAATGGACCATGAACGATGGAAGTACCGGTTTAAGATGAAGAAAACACAAACCAGATAGAGACAAAATCCAATGATGAGTAATGATAGATTGGCAAAGGATGGAAGTCCTTTAAAAACGGTGTTAACTAAAAGGACAATGGACTGCGTACTAACGGTTGTTAGCAGCAGGATTCCGTGTACATTCCGATAGGATTTGGTTTGAAAAATTTCAACAAACGTTTTTAAACTAATCGCAATATAAATACCCCATAAAATAATATTGATGAAGGCAATTATTTCGGAAATAATCCCCCATTGGGAAAATTGTTTAAAAAATAAAACTCCGCTTATAGAGGTACCAGCCACCCATGTACCCATCCCAAAGCGATTAATCGGATTGGAATAGTGTTCATCTTTAAATTTACCGTCCAGGCAGGTGATGAAAAACGATAGAATGAAAGCAAACCATAATGATAGGTTGATAATGCTTAGAATTTTTCCAAGATTATGTTGAAAAAATGAGGATCCTAAGTAGTTTAATAGAACCCCCTGAATAAATATACCGATTGCCATCACAACAGCCATGGATGAGGTTTTGATATAAATTTTTTTAAGAGTGAAAAAGATTAGAATACATACAAAAAGAAAAAGCATGATAGATAAATAAAACAAGGTTATCACCGTATTAATAGTAAATTTATACATCATTATACCATAAAAATTCTTACGGCCGTTATATTCACCCAACTCTAAAAATGTTCGGGTATTCTGTAAGCATTTTTCATTTTTGTAATATGCAGCGATTAGTTGATATACTGGAATTAAAAGTTAATGATTGGAGTAACCCTATGTCAACGATGGATATTTTTAATTTAGATGAAAGTTTAAAGGAATACATAAATGAGACGAATAAAGAGGACCTAGATGTCATCATAGATGAATTCAAACAAAGCCGCTTTCAAAATGTCTTATCAAAAACAAAGGTCTTCCGTGAAAAACATGAAACAAATAAAAGGTTAGCAAGAATTTTGTCCTTACTTGATGCTGCTTGTCATTCACAAATTGATGAAGAGAAGCAAGCTGCAGACATAATCAGGAACATGTATCAAGATTCAAATGAAAACTCGATTGATGACATTATTTTATATGGCAGCCTTGCCTTCATGTGTGATTATAAACTTGCTCGAAAAATAATGTCAGATGCCGTGAAACGAATCCAAAATGAGGAAGCTTTCGACCAAATGAAGGCGGCTCGTGCGTATCTAGTACTGGGAGAAACAGAAGAAAATTTAAAAAAGTTCGTTCGGGCAATTAAATATTATAAGCAAGGTTTAACCTATATCCAGAAAGAAATCAATACCGACAATCAAATGGTTCTCTATCTGCATTTTAAACTTGGTGCACTTCATTCCCTGATTAATGAGACGGATGAGGCCATTGCTTATTTGCAAAAAACACTTGAACTCGCGGATGATGCGAATACAGAAATAAAAATTAACAGCCTGGTAAGTATGGCGAAAATGGTTGGAAGTAAGAATGAATATGAAAAAGCTATTGCGTATTTGAAAGAGGCAATTCCAATGTTTGACGGTTCTTCCTTGGCCAATAAATTTGTACATGCAGAGGCTTATACAGAGCTGGCGTATAATTATTTTGTCCAATCCCAATATGACGAGGCAGTTCCATACTATGAAAATGCAATCACCCTTCATTTAAAGATTCCTAATTATTCCGCAAGAGAACTGGGAATGATTTATATGCAATACGCTTATTGTGTGGACCATAAAGAGGATCCAGATAAATTACTGGCAGGAAGAAACTATGAGAAAGCATTTGAACAGCTGGAAAAATCAAATGACCAGGAGTTATTGAAAGATGCCCTTGCAGATATTATTGTATTTTTTGATAGTACCGGTAATAAAAAGAAAAAACATTTCTATGAAAGTAAATTTGTAAAGCTGACGAATGAAAAAGCTCATGTACACTAAAAAGGTGCATGAGCTTTTTAGTGTTTGGACAGCCAAAGGTAACTGATTATTCCACATCAAGAGTTATGGCAAAATTCTTGCTCATTATTGTAGTCAAAAAACGAAACACTTTTTATAGCTGACCATTTTCTACCGTAATGAGGAAGCCCGCAGAGCCGGTAATAAAGTCTTTTTAGAAAATGAATGAATTTTATTGACAATAATCCAATGCTGTCATATATTTTAATTAACAATTAACAGATTGTTAATTAAAGGAGAGGAACAAATGAACAATCATCCATTTATCACGCCAGATGGCTATACGAGCGATATTGCGGTATTTACAATCACATCTGAGATGCAAGGCGAGTATAAGCCGCCAATAAAAAAATTAAAGATTCTGCTGATTAGAAGAAGTGAACGGAATCATGAAGGCATTCCCAATATTGAAGCAGGTAAATGGGCATTACCTGGAGGATTTGTACAGCAAGGGGAAACGGCTTTTCAAGCAGCAGAACGAAAACTGTTGGAGGAAACAGGAGTCGATGGTCTAAAGATCAAACACTTTGGTGTCTACGATTCACCCAATCGGGATCCGCGGGGATGGATCCTTTCAAATGCTCATTATGTCATTGCTAACGAGGCGGCCTTAAAGAAACGTAAACAAACCTATGATGCAGCTGACATTGAACTATTCACCATTGATGAGGCTTTAAACATGGACTTGGCATTTGATCACCGCCAAATTATTGACGATGCCATCTGGTTTATAAAAAAAGACATGGCATTAACCACTCTGGCTAAGCATTTTTTACCTGAGGAGTTTGTCCTTTCCGAATTGCAGGGAGTTTTATTAACGATTCTGGACGATTCCGCCATTACAACCGATGCTGCATTTTTCAGAAAAGTCCCGACGCTCCCTTTTATAGAAGCCGTTTATGAAAAAGGAAAACCAAAGAAATCCAACCGCTATTCTAAAATACCTGCTCAGCTGTATCGTTTTACTGATTTTCAACCGATCGTATCAGTGTACAGTAATAAATTAAAGGGATAGGAAAAGGAGAGAGTGTGATGGGGATTTGGAAGGATTGGTCTCGTTTTGAAATCGGATGGTTGAGTATTTTTACGGCGGTTACGTTTTATTTATTTTTTGCTTGGGATGATTCATTTCTCGGACTTGTATCATCGACCAGCGGCATGATGTGTGTTGTGCTGGCAGCGAAGGGGAAAATCTCCAATTATTATTGGGGAATCATCCAAACAGCGACGTATGCGTATATTTCATTTGGCTATGGATTATATGGAGAAGCGATGTTAAATGGACTGTTTTACTTTCCAATTCAGTTTATCGGTATTTATTTGTGGAAAAAAAATAAAACACAACATGATGTGAATGGGGAAGATGTAGTCGTTAAATGTCTTTCAAAAACAGGCTGGATTTATACGGTTGGAGCGGTTCTTCTATTTACGGCTGCCTATGGGTTGTTTTTGAAATACATAGGCGGAAACAATGTTTGGACGGATTCAGCCACAAATGTATTGTCCATAACAGCCCAAATCATGATGCTGAAACGTTTGACAGAACAATGGCTTGTATGGATCGCAGTCAATATCCTATCAATTTTTCTGTGGGCAAGTGCGCTGACAGCTCAGGGTGGAAACGACTTTTCAATGCTTGTGATGTGGTCAGCCTTCTTTGTTAACAGTATATATGGTTATGTTAACTGGAGAAAAATGTACAGTATACAAATGAGGGAGGCGGCCTAAATGACGGTTGGTTTTATTGGCGGAAAGTTTCTGCCCTTACATCTTGGTCATGTATATGCCATTATTCATGCATCTTCGATGGTAGATGAATTATATGTAGTTTTATCTCATAGTGAAAAGCGTGGTAAAGAACTGTGTAAAAATAGTAAAATGCACTATATTCCTGCACAAATACGTTTACGCTGGATATCTAAGCTAACAAATGATATGCCGCATGTAAAAGTCATATCCATTGAAGATGAGGATGATAATGAAAACTATAACTGGGCTGAGGGGGCCAGGCTCATAAAAAAGGAAATAGCAAAGCCCATCGACTACGTGTTCAGCTCTGAGTATGAATATGAATCTATTTTTCGAGAGCTTTATCCTGAATCCAAACATGTTTTGATTGATCCGAATCGAAATCATGTGAATATTTCTGCCACAAAAATTCGAAAGCAAGGGGTTTTTCAAAACTGGCAGTACATTCCTGATGTGGTCAGGCCATATTTTGTAAAAAAAATTGTGATTGTTGGAACCGAAAGCTGCGGGAAATCTACTTTAACGAAAAATCTTGCTAAAATTTATAACACCACATGGGTAGAAGAGTATGGCAGAACGGTATGTGATGAATTAGGCGGCTGCGACGGTATTATTTTACCGGAAGATTATCTACAAATTGCCTATGGCCATAAGATGAAGGAACTTGAGGCAATCGAAAATGCGAATAAACTTGTGTTTATTGACACGGAAGCAATCGTCACACAATTTTACTCCAATCTCTATAATCATGTGAATCAAACTGTATTAGATGAAATTGCAAAGCGGCAGGATTATGATCTTTGGCTTTTTCTTGAACCTGATGTGCAGTGGGTTGATGACGGACTAAGAGTTCACGGAGACCATGCAGTCAGAATGATGAATAATCAGCATTTAAAAGAATTATTAAATAAGCAAAAAATGAACTATAAAATTTTAAATGGAGATTACGAGAATCGTTTTAAAGGTGCACTAGGGTATATCGATGAATTACTAAAAGATTGATTTTTAAGCCTCAGTTGGCACAAGCTGTCATACGGTGGTAAATAAAAACGCAATAGACGGCCGCTTTAGATGGAGCCGTCCATTGCTTGACCGGGCATGTACCTGCATGTTCCGTGTTTTTTATCAAATTTCTTCTCTGAGAAAAATAATATAATCATTCGAAACACTTTTTTCTCCCAGCTGGTGAAGCATAGCAGATACATTGCCCCGATGATAGGTGCCATGATTCACTAGATGCCTGAAGATCTCTTGACTGTCATTCCGAAAGATTTCACCCTTCGTATTTTTATAGACAATGATTTCTTTTTTAGAACTTAATTGTTTAAATAGGACCAGATTGCTCTCAAAATGCTTTATTGCATCTATCGGGGTTTCAAATGTGACCTCTTCAAAATCGGGTTGTTTTTCACCTAAGATTCGTTTTAACCATAAAGCATCAACTTTATAAATGTGTTCAAAAGCAGCTGCCAGACTAGGAAAAATACTTTTTACTTCTTTCATGAAAATATCCTTTTTTAAACGACTGATATGTTCTAATAACCTCACATTTGCCCAATGATGATAGGCTATCTCTGTATCAATAGACATGTTTATTTCCCCTTATCTGCATTTTCTTTTTTTAAAGTCTTCTAACATCGTTGATTAAAAATGAATGAAATTTTAGACACTTTATTTCAATTAAAATTATAATCGTTCATTTACTTGATGTCTGTCAGTAAATGTCTGTTCTTTTTATAATTCTCCTCAAAGTATATAAATTAATATTTATAACAAGTTTCTATCATCAAGTTAGCAGCAGAAAGGTATTGGGTCTGAGGGCATAGCAGGTAACTTACATGTTAGAAAGAGCAAGCATGCTGCGAATAACTATAACTATATCGCATTAATTGGATTCCTCCATAAACTTATGCGCTTTGAAGATAGTTTAGCTGGCAAACAGTAGTTTGTTATAAGATAATGGTAATGGTTATGAGGAACGGAAAAGTAAGAGAAACAACTCAAAAGACGGAAGTGTTAAACGATGAATGTAGAAATGGTTATGAATGAGCTTGAAGCTCTTGGCAAGGAACGAACGAAAAAAATATATATATCCAATGGTGCACATGAGCCGGTTTTTGGCGTAGCTACAGGTGCTATGAAACCAATCGCAAAAAAGATAAAAATAAATCAAATTTTAGCGGAAGAGCTTTATGCCACAGGGAACTACGATGCCATGTATTTTGCAGGCATTATTGCAGATCCAAAAGCCATGACTGAGTCGGATTTTGACCGTTGGATGGATTCGGCCTATTTCTATATGCTGTCTGATTATGTGGTAGCAGTAACTTTAGCAGAGGCAGATATTGCACAGGAAGTGGCTGATAAATGGATCGCAAGCGGGGAAGAGCTGAGAATGTCAGCAGGATGGAGCTGCTACTGCTGGCTTTTAGGGAATCGAAAGGACGTTGAATTTTCTGAAAGCAAGATTTCCCATATGCTTGATATGGTAAAAAATACGATACATGATTCACCGGAACGAACGAAATCCTCAATGAATAATTTTCTATACACCGTTGGTATTTCATATATACCCTTGCATGAAAAGGCAGTCGAGACCGCAAAGGAAGTAGGTCCAGTAGAAATGAAGCGGGACAAGAAAAAAAGCAGTTTCTTAAATGCTTACGATAGTATTCTGAAAGAAGTCGATAAAGGCAGGCTTGGTTTTAAACGTAAATATGTAAGATGTTAAAACCAGGCCCGCCAATCGCGAAGCAATTTTTAATTTTAAGGCGTTAATCCAACAAGGATTTAACGCTATTTTTGTTGAATTTTTAACAAAAAGTGGATGGGATGTCTATGTTTTGCCAGAAACACAAACAAATGGCTAAATAGTGGAGAAAAGTGTTCATTTTACTGAAAAGATCTATCAGGGGAAGAAGTTATTCAATTGGATATCTGAACATTATTTTATGAAAACATGTTTTAGGAAAATTAGGTAAGAGAAACTAGCAGAGCCAGGAACCTTTTACTATTTTTTTGATTTCCAATAAAAAACACAAGACAAATGTAACCGTTTCCATTATAATAATAAATAACAAATAGGAAAGGGGATACGAACAATGGAATCTATTCTTGAGCAATGTGAACATACTCAGTCGGACGAACTATGTGAGGAGTGTACCCCTAAAAAAGATATAGAAATAGAAGAAAATTATGATATTTATGAATATGATTATAATAAAAGATTGTGGTTTTAATAGTATAAATAGAACAAAGGCTTGGTTTCACAACCAGCCTTTGTTCTATTTTTAAGAGTGATAAAATGATCTATTTAAATTTGCTCATTAGATGAATTTCACTCTTCTTTTAAGTTCAGGAGTATCAGTATATGCTTTGGAAATACAGTTTGACCTTATTACCTCCTTTTTCACTTCCTTAAAAGGTAAAAAAACCTGGATTTCTTTATACAACGGGGAAAAAGATAGTGAAACTGTTTCTTGGCCTAACCAGTAAGCATGAATGAGCTGGTTATTAGCGAAAGGAAAAGCTTCTGGGAATCCGTTTCGGTAAAAGGGATGCTCGTTCTCTTTTTCAACCCCGGCTTCGTTCAGGCAGATATAAAGGGAGAGGTTATCGCAAAACTTTAGGATTTTAAGGTGGTCCATGACAAGGCTTTCCATTTTCATATCTCCCTGAATTCCCAACTCATAAAAAATGCGCCGTAGTCTGTTTCTTTCATCTGTCACAAACTGCTTAGCGGCGAATTGACCATCATTCTGGAGGAAAGATATATAATGCAAACTGCAAAGTAAACTTGCATACTTACTTTTTCTTTCAACCTCATCAATCCCTTTTTTATAAATGACAGTCTTTGACTCTATTGGATAGTCTGTAAAAGAGTATGGTTTGTCTTGCTGGATATTCCATAATGGGTCTGAGTCAGCTTCAATCCAGCCGCAATCGTGTTCGCGGATGGCTAAAATGACTTCATCTTTCCAATCCATTCCGTTAAAATAACTATTTTTCCAGTTCTGTGCAATGGTTCCTGATATTTTGGCGTGGTCATGCTGTTTGATCATAATAAAACGATCTTCACGCTCGCGGATAATCATCCTATTCAACTCCACATCTCTATATTACTAAAATATCTGAAGTGACAATCTCAATCGAGTTTAACGACCTAATTTAACCTAAGAAGAACCTACAGAGCGGCATGCCTAAAGTTAGGGACAGAAAAGGACTTTTACTGGATGTTTTGATCTTAAAAGGGAATTTTGATAAAAAGGACTGCACATATTTCTTATTTAATATATGCAATCCTTTTATTTTTTACTATAAATTGATTTTACATTTACTGACCTAAAGTTCCTGATGCTTGGTCAGCCTGCAGCCTTTGCTTTTTAGCTTGCCGGTAATGGAATAATTCATAGAATGTTGGGATTATAATCAACGTTAAAAGGGTGGACACGATGAGTCCAAAAATGACGACCACAGCAAGCCCCTTTGAAACAAGATTTAAACTCATTGCTGATTCATGTGCAACCAGAAGCGGCAGCATAGCAAACACCGTTGCCAGTGCAGTCATAAGAATCGGACGGAGCCGGACAGTTCCCGCCTCCATAATGGCTTCGCGGATAGTCATCCTTTCCTCGTTATGACGGATTCGGTCTACGAGTACGATGGCGTTGGTTACCACAATTCCCACGAGCATCAGCATTCCAATACCTGAGGAAATATTGATGCTTGAATGGGTGACTACTAGACCTAAAAGCGAACCAATCGCTGCCAGAGGCAATGATATCAGGATTGCAATGCTTGCCCGGAAAGACTTTAACGTCACCAGCAAAATCATAAACACGATTCCTATGGAAAACATGGACAGTTTGGCAAGTTCCGCTAGCTGGTCGGAGGATTCCATCGAGGAACCTGTCAATTCAGCACGTGTTCCTTCGGCAAACGTTTTATCTTTGTTCCAAGTAAGGAGTTCTTTTTGAATGTTGCCGGTTACGTCTACCATTTTATCCGGATTGACTTGTGCTGTTACCCGTAGATAATGGTGGCCGTCTTTTGTAAAGATCGTTCCTTGTTCCTCGCTTTCTTTCACTTTAGCAATCTTTGAAATAGCAACAGGTCCATTTGGCGTCATCAGCTGCAGATTTTTTATATCGTCCACCGTTTTTATTTCTTTTAGAGCTCCTAATTTTACAGCTGTGGTCCGATTGTCAATTTTTACGCTCCCAATCACAGCAGGATTAATCATCGCATAAATAGATTGGGAGACTTCCTGTGCATTGGACAATTTGGAATCCACTTCAATGGTGATGGTTGGTTTTGTATTCTGGTCATTGCTTTCTACTTTTTCAACACCTTTAATACCGATTATTTCTTTCTTTACCATTTCAGCTGCTTTTTTAATATCGTCATCGTTCTTTCCAAGAACATCAACGGAAACAGTCGTTGTATTAGTTCCGAGCAAACCGGCTGTGTCAGCCGTCAATACTGCATTTGGAAACTGGTTTTTTGTTTTTCGAATGTCTTTTACAAACTTAGCAGAGTCAATCCCTGCTTTAGGGAAAACCATAAATCGAACTTCGTTTTCATCTTGCATATTGCCATATTGGGCAGCATCTTCATTAACTCCTGCCACCGTAATATGGGTTTTTACTCCTCCTCTATCTGAAAGAATGTCTTCCATTTTTGCAGCCCCGTCTTTTATTTCACTGAATGGAGTCCCGTTATCATAGCGAAGATTAATGGCTATGTAGGCGGAGTCTTTCTGATCGACTGAACCTTTAGGCATGCTCAAAAATAAAACGATAGAACCGGCCACAACAAGAATAGCTAACGTGATCGGAAGCCATTTATGATTTAGCGACCAATTCAATACAGCAGGGTAGAATGTTTTTGACTTATGTTCCTTCACCTTCACCTTTTTCATCATACGAGCACTAAGTGCTGGTACGACTGTCAGCGAAACAAGCAGTGAAGACAGTAATGAACAAGTGATTGTAATCGCAAACGGAGCAACCAGATCTCTTAATCCTCCAGAAACAATCAACATTGGCAGGAATACCGCAACTGTTGTGAGAGTGGATGACGTGATGGCCGATCCCACTTCTTTTACCGATTCAATAAGAAAGGCAGGGGTCAAATCATTCGTTTGCTTTCTACGGTAAATGTTCTCTACCACCACAATACTGTCATCCACGAGGCGTCCGACTGATACGGCAATTCCTCCTAGCGTAAGAATGTTCAAGGTAACGCCAAAGAAGGAAAGCAAGATCATCGTAATGAAAAGAGACAATGGTATACTGATAATTGTAATCAGAGTCATTCGGAAACTGCGAAGGAATATCCAGATTATAAGGGTGGCAAATAACGCCCCGGTCAATACTTCTTTTGTCATGGAATTGATGGAGTCAAGAACGGTATCTGCTAAATTCATCACGATCGTTGCTTGAAGTGTTCCATTGTAATCCTTATTGATTTTTTTTACTGCATCCTCCACCTGGTTTCCAAGTGTAACGGCATTAGAGGTGGAATCCTTTTGAATGACGACATCGATAAAACTCTTTCCATTCAAATGGGTGATGCTTTCGGTTTCTTTTTGCATGGTAATAGCAGCAACATCTTGTAGTTTAGTTTTACTATTTAACTGGATATTTTTAAGTTCATCAAGTGATTCTAATTTTCCAGTTACGATGATGCTTGTGGCTTCATTGTTCATCGTTTGTTCACCGATTGCAACAGAAGCCGTTTTCCCTTGAAGGAGTGTGTACAGCTTTTCAAGCGGAAAATGGGCTGCCGACAATTTGGAGGGGTCTACTTTAATCATCACTTGCTGATTTCTTCCGCCATTCGTAATGACATTGCCGACACCTTTTAAGTCTTTGAACAACGGCATGATCTCGTTTTCTACAATATTCAGCTCATGATTGCCAATTTCCTTTTCGAAGGTGAGTCCTAATTCCACAATCGGAATTTCAGATGTGTTGAGGTTGATGACGTATGGTTTCATGACCCCGCTCGGGAGATTAACCATTGAAATTCTTTCTTCAATTTGCTGTTTTGCTTCTTTTACATCCATTTTTGATTCAAATGTCACGGTCAACTGGCTAAAGTTATTTCCTGTTTGAGCAACTACACTTTGTTTTCCTCTAACGCCGTTCAATGCCTTTTCAATTGGCTGCGTTACTTGTTCATCCATGCTTACGGCATCCATACCGTTTCCAACTGTCGAAATCGTTACATATGGCTGATTGGCAGACGGCATCAGTTCCATTGGAATCGTGGTGTAGCTAAAAATGCCAAAAATCATCGAGGCAATTACTGCGAAAATCAACGCCGCTTTATTTCGCAATGCCCATTTGGTAAACCAAGTCATAAAAGACCTCCCTGGTACTAAAGTCATAAAACAGGTAAATTATACCTCGGATGGGATAATATTACTAGTATATTTTTCTTAATTTTACAAAAGTTTTTTTTCACAAATACCACTTTACAATATCCAAATAATGGTATATTTTTATCTGGAAATGACTTTTGATGATCCAGTGTTCTTAACGTTTTATGTATATTAGCACAGGTATTGGGATCCAAGCATTTGTAAAGATGGTCCGCAGGTAATTTGATAAGGCAGAAAGATTTGAATAGAGGGGGAAATGATGATGGGAGAGAAGAATTCAGCCTTGATTGTTATCGACATGCAGCTGGGGCCAATTTGGGGTACATATAAACAGGAGGAAACGATGAAAGTGATCCGGCAAATGATTTCTAAAGCGGAGGCCGAAAAGATTGACATTTTTTATATTCAATACGAGGATCCGCAAAGTGATGTTCTGAAAAAAGGAACACAGTTTTGGCAGTTTGCACCCGGTATCACACCTCGAAAGCAAGACGTTATTATCCCAAAACAGGCTGCCGATTCATTTTATCAAACGTTGCTGCATGATGAATTGAAAAAAAGGGGCATTACCCATCTCACCGTAGTGGGGGTTCGGACCGAATACTGTATCGATACGACTTGCCGGGCAGCATTGTCATTAGGGTACCAAGTCACTTTAATCGAGGATGGCCATACGACAGTAGATGATACCCTGACTGCAGAACAAATTATTAAACACCATAATACAAACTTAAGTAAAGTTAGTACACCACATAGTAAATTAGTCGTGATCCCATCAAATGAATACAATTATTAAACCATAAGCGGACGGTAATCGCGAAAGTTCCTGCCACCTTATTTAATAAAAGATGATGAGAGCATTCCTATTGTATAGCCGGCAAAAAAGAATCCAAACTAAAAAAGCGGGTGCCTATTAAGAATGCGAACTCGGTGAAAAGGTGGTGACAATATGTCTAAAAACAAGAAGGAACTAAAGAAAAACCCGGCAATGCCAAAAAACGATGTAGAATTTGCAAATGATGGACTTGAAAAAGTGGTGTTGAAAGCTTCAGAAAAAATTAAAAAGTAATCAGTATAAATCATTTATACACATTTGCATTACTGTTTCAAGAAAAGTTCGAGTTTCACATAGTTTTTAAAGGAAAAAGCAATGCCTTTCATCCAAATATTTTGGATAAGGCATTGCTTTTCTATATATATTAGAGCCATCATAAATAAAAAGCAGATAGAACAGGCATATTGCTAGAATAATATTGATTCCAGTTGTCATGTTAGTTTTTTATATGAATCTTCTTAAATATCTTTTTATAGAAAAATGAAATCAAATTTATAACAATTAATCAAACTAGTGTGTTTTAAATCGATATTGAAATTTGATATCATTTCGTGGATAATTCCATTTTGGCGGAGCTGAATTTGAGAGGAATATATAACGAACAAGTAACTAACTATTATTGGCATGCAAGGTTATTTTAAGCTTGGAACTACTATTTGAGGGCATACTAATACATACGGCTTTTATACTAAAACAATGGATTTTAAAGACTGAGTGCAGTATTTGTAAAGGAGATTAAGGTATGACAGAATTTTGGGAATCAAGTTTTGTAAAAAATCAAATGATGTGGGGATTTGAACCTTCAGATTCCGCCATTTTGGCAAAGGATTTTTTCCTTAAAAAGAAAGTTAAAGATATCTTGATACCAGGTATGGGATATGGCAGAAATGCAAAGGCTTTTATTGACAATGGAATAAATGTAACAGGTATTGAGATTTCAAAAACAGCGATAGAATTGGCAAGGCAAAATGGGCTTAATATTACTATTTTTCATGGCTCAGTAACCGATATGCCTTTTGATAACAAACTTTATGATGGTATATTTTGTTATGCACTTATACACTTATTGAATCATTATGAGAGAGAAAAGTTTATTAAAGATTGCTATAACCAGTTAAAGCCAAAAGGATATATGATTTTTATTACTATTTCAAAAGAAGCCCCAATGTATGGAAAGGGCAAACAGCTGGGTAAAGACTTTTTCGAGACAAAAGATGGGGTAAAAATGTTTTTTTATGATTCTGACTCGATAAAACAAGAATTTGGAAAATATGGACTGATGGAAATTTCGGAAGTCATTGAGCCGCACAAGGATAACACAAATAAACCGCCATTTAAATTTATAATGGTTAAATGTCAAAAAACACTATAAGTACAATGGAATAAATTGTGTTCATTAAATTACTTCAAGTGCTTACTTCTTATTATTTAGGCTATGTTAAACTTGGCTTTTGATTTTCGCTCCAGCTCCAGGCACTTCGCTTTCCGCGGGCGTTCCGGGGAGCCTCCTCGGCGCTAACGCCTGCGGGGTCTCCCCTGGCACGTACTCCCGCAGGACATTGAATTACTTCCTTGAATTCTCCCACGCACGAAGGAAATGCATTAGCATTTACGAGGAGTCTTCGTGCCTTCCACTACAATCAACAGAGTTATAAAAAATCAACACCACTCTTTAACAGAGCCTTTATTTAATAGAAATTAGAGGAGTCAATCGGCTTCACATAAAAAATCGTTTACTTTTTATGATATTTTAATAGCATTTAAAGGTTGTTAGCAAAAATTAAATTGATTAATCAGGTCTATTTTCCAGGCCTTCATTCATCGTTTATACAGAATTTTAGTTTTTCGATAAGAAATGCATGTTTAAAACGATAAAAGAAAATACTTGGAATGGAGCCTGGAAAAACCTTTCATGCACCTTGTTGAGGGGTTTAAAACTGGTTTTGGAATAAAATCAATTTATTATTAAGCGGGGGTAATAAAAAAATGTATTCTTCAATTGCTGAATTTCTCGAGGATTGGAATCAGGAAGCTGTCCTTACTCAAAACGTATTAGATGCTTTAACAAATAGTTCCTTACAGCAAGAAGTTTCTTCCGAAGACAGGACATTAGGGAGAATAGCCTGGCATATTGTGACAAGTACACCTGGGATGTTAAGTGAGTTTGGAATTAAGGTTTCGCAAGTTGAAAACGCTGATACGGTTCCACAATCAGCAAAGGAAATAGCAGGGACATTTAGGAAAGTAAGCACAGACCTAGCCCACTCTGTGAAGGAACAATGGACGGACGACTCACTTACAGAAAAGGTGAATGCATTCGGTATGTCAATGGCTAAAGCTGCTACGCTATCACTTATTGTCAAACACATCATTCATCATCGCGGGCAAATGACCGTCCTTATGCGTCAGGCTGGAGAAAAAATTCCTAATCTTTATGGACCGGCCAGAGAAGGCTGGGCACAAATAGGAATGGATGCCCCTGCTATTTGAAAGATAGCCAAGGCACTATCATCGTGCCTTTTTTCTTTGTATTCTTTTTAAGTAACAGATAGGATATTTGCTGTATCGCTGTACCCTGGATTCTGGGAAATTTACCAATGTCATATAATTGGAAATAGAAAAGCGTGAAATCCCATTGTGTTGAAATAATAAGGTTAAAATGTTTAATAGGAAATACAATACGTTTAACGAAAGAGGGATAGTATGAAACTGTCAGGGAATACAGTACTTATTACAGGCGGGGCAGCAGGAATCGGATTTGCTTTTGCCGAGAGGTTCATAAATGCAGGAAATAAAGTCATTGTCTGCGGGAGACGGGAAACAAAGCTTCAGGAAGCTAAGGGAAAATATCCTGAGCTGATTACACGTGTTTGTGATGTCACCATAGAATCTGATCGGATTGCATTATTCGACTGGGTAACGAGCGAGCACCCGGATGTGAACGTACTTGTAAACAACGCAGGCATTCAGCAGCGTTACCATATTCTTAAAGCGAACGCGAAGGAAGATTGGAGTTATTACAGTCAAGAATTAGCTTCCAACATTGAGGCCCCATTTCATTTTTCCATGCTATTTGCTCCATACTTTGCCAAAAAAGACTATGCCGCTATCCTTAATGTATCATCCGGTTTAGCCTTTACGCCAATGGCGATTGCGCCGATTTATTCAGCTACGAAAGCGGCAGTTCATTCATTTACGATGAGCTTAAGGCATCAGCTTGAAGATACGGCCATTGAGGTGATTGAAATTGCGCCGCCGGCCGTTAATACTGACCTAGGCGGAGCAGGCCTGCATACTTTTGGCACCCCTATCGATGAATTTGCCGATTCAATATTTAAAGGACTTGAAGCAGGGAAAATCGAAATTGGATACGCACGTGCTGAAAAAGCAATAAGGATGTCCCGAGATGAAATTGATGAGTCAGTAAAGGCAATGTACGCCAATATGAAAAACACAATTCTATAAACAATAAGGAATCATTTTTTTAATTAAGATGTGTAAATAAAGTACATGAAAATTTTACGTTATGCTGAATAGACACCCTCAATCAAACAAGGCAAAATAAACAACAATCTTATAATAGTGATCGTAAGTAGTTAGTATAATCTGACTGTTTTATGGGCACTAATTGAGATACTATGATATTTTTAGAGGGTGTTTTGCTTGAAAAAAGGAAATAAAAATTTATATATTTCAGGATTGATTCTTGGGTTGGGATTACTAGGCGCAATAGATGGGATTGTTTTTCATCAGTTGCTGCAATGGCACCATGTGGTCCTTAGCCCTAATATCAAACTAGAGATTTTCACTGATGGAATATTTACCGCTTTATTTTCTGCATTGCTGATATGGGGTGGAGTGAAAATCTTTCAGGATGCCAGGAAAAATGAAATAGGGGATAGCTGGAAAATATTCCTGGGTGGCATATTTGTAGGTGGCGGTACATTCAATCTAGTGGAAGGAATTATTAATCACCACATATTGAAAGTCCATCGAGTGAAACCATTAGCAGATAATCCGTTAATATATGACTTAGCATTTTTGGCTATTGGGCTTCTGCTTGTGATTATCGGTTTAATGATTAAACGGCTTGAAACGAATGCATAAGGGGAACTTTTAATATGAAAAAGCTAAGGAGTTTTTTGGTATTAATCATTCCATTCTTAGTATTCCTTTTTTATTTTGGCTGTTTTCGTAAACTATGTTGTTATGCCAAGAAAAGCGGTGGTTTATTCAATTTAGGAATAAGCGGACTCTGCGAAAAAGCTGGATTACAGGATAGACCCCTTGGAAGTAAAAAATAAGCGGAAGTTTTCCCGTTATTTGCAAAATTAAGCCTAAATAGTAAAAAATAAGCGGAGTTTTTTCCGTTATTCAATGAAAAGCACCCGATTTTAGCAGTTTAAAATCAAATAAGGGAAATTCCTCCGTCTATTTCAGCTAATTAACATCCAATTCCCTAAATAATAGGAATTTCTACCTCTATTTTTTGAACGAATCTTAAAAAGGGAGCAAAAAGCAACAATCTTTTAGAAAAGAGCCTTTATTTTACAAACCAAAACGATCACAACCATATTTCTGTCAATTCATCACACGCAGTCCATGATAATGTAGAAATTCCTGAAGGATATGATGTTCCTTCTGTAAAAGCTTTTGTTTCCCAAGATAAATCTAACACATGGTTTTTGGAAATTCAGACAGAAAATTTTAAATTTAACCCTAAAAAGGCAGGGGACCATTTACCAAGTTATAATGAAGGTCATGCTCATTTATACATAAATGGGGAGAAAGTTAATCGGTTATATGGAAAGTATTATTATTTAGGTACTTTGAAACAAGGAAAAAACGAAATTAAAGTTTCTCTAAATTCTAATAATCACGGGACTTTACTATATAACGGAAAAAAGATTGAAGATAGTACGGTTGTTGATGTTGCTAATTAACATAACGAAGACTTGATGGTATTTCGAGAAATGCCTCAAATTTGGGTAAAGAGATCGTTCATGTAAACTGCTTCTACGTGCCCACCCATCCCAAATTTCCCAGCTTCGGAACGTAACCCCTTTCTACGTGACCACCCCATTCCATTTTTTCCCTTTCGGTCAAGTAGACCACTTCTACATGCCCATTTCATTCTAATTCTTCCGTTTTCGGTCAAGTAGACTGCTTCTACGTGCCCATCCCATTTAAGAAGTAAACGACATATCCTAAATAGGCTCAATTGGACATAAAACCCTACATACAATATGTAATGAAATACAATTGATCAATGAAAAGCCGCATAATTTCACTCAGGGGAATGAATTGAGGTGAAAAAATGGAATTTAAAAGGGATGAGGATGTTTTGAATGACTGTGTTCAGCCATTTTGTGCACAAACAACTGATTTAGCACCTCTATTTGCTGCAGAAGCTTACGATAATGTAGAAAAGAAAATAAAAGAAATACGTCTAGAAAGTTATCGTGGAAAATGGGTGATCTTATTTTTTTATGCAAGTGATTTTACTTTTGTTTGACCGACAGAATTGGCAGCGGTCGCTGCTATTTATGATCAACTGAAGGTCTTATCTGCAAATGTACTTGCAATAAGCACAGACAGTGTATATTCCCATAAAGTTTTTACTGAGGTTTCTCCCTCCGCCTCTAAGGTGATTTTTCCACTAATAAGTGACCGATCACATGAAATCAGTAAAGCATATAGAGTCCTAAATGAAAAAACAGGGACTGCATTCAGAGCAACTATTATTATTGATCCAGAAGGAATGATTGTTACAAAATTTGTAAACCCTTTAGAAGTTGGTAGAAATGTTTACGAAATTTTAAGGGTAATTCAAGGGATACAATATGGCAGAAGGACAGGAGAAGGAATACCTGCTAATTGGGTTTCAGGGCAGCCTGGAATTATTAGGGATCCAAAATACATTGGAAGGATTTAAATTGTTTAAAAAGCAAAAAGATGAAAAATGCAGAGCAAATAGCTGTCATTATTGGGAGCGGGAAACCAATGTAATGCATTCTATTAATCTTGTAAAATCGTTCATCAAGAGAAGCTATTAAACAACCACATTCATATTCATCCTCGCTTCCATTTAAAGGCGAGGAATTTTTTTATGCTTAAATAAGGAAAGAAAATAGTATTCCAAAAAACTATAATGATGTACAGCAAAATTTATATATAGGAAAATCGTTCGTAGATAGTTTGGCTTAAGTCCATTGCCTATACAATACAGAAGCCTAAACAATTCAAAAAGTATCGATTTACAATAACTTAACCATTTATTAACTTTTTTCCTGTTTCTTCTCCACCATATTCCAAATTACAATGGAATCAAACTGAAATTGAGGTGAAAATAATGGATGAAGAAAAAGCGTATTTAGGAATAGTGATCATAATGGCCTATTTGAGGGATTATATTTGCAGCTTCACTTTTTTTAATGTATTTATTCTACTTTTTAACTCTCCTTATAATATGCCTGCCATTGTTATTATTTGTGCTGTGCTGTCTGTAATTCCTGCATATAGAGAATTTGAAGAAAGAAGGAATAATGGATGATGTTCTGATTATTGGTCTTGTAGTATCATTTTTCGAATTGAAGAAGATGAATGGACAAAAACGACCCCATTTAACACGACTTTACCAAACGGGAAAACCTGTAAAAGTTTTAATTAGTGTGAGGAGTTTAGTTAAAATTGATTCAATTGACATAAATTGATATTTAACCCATATATTCAATCCCCCAATTCTCTTAGACGCCATTAATTATAGGAGATTCTTTTCCACCTTTCAAATGTAAAGTCATTTCTCTAGGACAAGCTTTTTTTACTAACATGTTCCTCTATATAGTCACTTCATTCATTTCAAAAATGTGTTAATTACATTACTCAAAACTTTTTACTACATATTGCAAATGAAATGACAAAGTCAACAATGGCTGCCACTGTATTATTGGTAACCCGTAAAATAAATAGGTTACCCGCTACATAACTAACAATAGCTATTACAGCTGAAATGGCTAGGATATCTGAAGCTCTAGATCCCAGCCCAACGCACAATAATGCCCATTACAACTGCAGCTGTAATAAACTTCATAGCAATTCTTAAAATATACCTTAATTCATTCTTACACCTCCATTTTTTTGATATACACTAAGGAAAATGGAAAATTTAGGAGGCACAATTGGATGCTGATGAAAGTTATAAATTTAATGGGAGTGAGTTAAACAAAAAGCCTAAATCAATGATTACTTAGTAATGATCGATTCGGGCTTTTCATTTTATGCTTTTTTGTACTTTTATTTATTTAACTAAATGGAATGGTTAGCCTCCAGTATAAACACTTTCACATGTTCCGGGTTTTGGTTCATAATAACAATGATTTTTATATTGACCGGCAAATGGTTGACCATACCAGGTGGAAGGGCAGGGAGCATATGGATTAAAGTACCAAAGAGCATATTTTCCTGGGTGTTCTCTCCAATACTCTAAATTTTTCTTCGCTAATCGTTTTTCAGAAGTTCTTGCTCTTTGATAAAATACATTCCCTTTTTGAACCGCTTCAAAGGAATAATTTCCTCCTTGAACTTGAAAAATCACTTGGGAGATTGATCTTAAACCTTTAAAGTCAGAGCAATCTGCTTTTAGACGATTAACAATTACATTTCCAACATATAACATTCCTTGTTTTCCTTCACCTTCAGCTTCAGCTCTCATCATCCTTGCCATTAAGTTAACGTCCGAACTTCGGTAATTTACCCTCGGCATTTTTTCACCCCCAAAGTATAAGTATGAAAAAAAGCCTAAATAGATGTAGACTTTTTCCAAAATAGCATGCGAAGTACCGCAAAAAATACAAATGATTGGAGCAGTAATACCGGGCACCAACAATTTTTCGTTAAGATTAATGTTCCAGCACCAGTATGACCAGTTGATCACCCTCATCCAGCATTAGTTTATCTTTAAATGTAACAGGTACGATACCCCCATTTTTCTTCTTGATACATAATGGAGTTCCGTTTACTGTCAGATCTTCCTTTTGAATCGACTTCTTCTCATTTATCTCCATATTTTTCATCGTATACCCAGTGTTGATCTTTTTGTTTAATTCTTTAAACGTTTCATCTTCCCCAAAAAGAAGATTCGCTTTGATAGAAGGGGGAAGTTCATTAGAATTTAGTTTGTTTTTTCCAACAGGAAGAGCAAATATATTTTGATATCCAAATTCAGGGATATAAGACTGACAAACTAACGCATTGTAGGCGGCATCTCCCGTCATCGATAAAATCATTTCATAGGGAGTCATGTCAATCTCAAATTCGCTATGTTCAGACAGGATTTCCCCATGGTAAGTATCAATCTCTAACTTTCTTGCAGGTAACAAGCGATCGTAGGATGTATCTGTAATGAGGACCGGTGTACCCATTTGCTTTAAATGATCACCAAAAGCAACCGAAAAGCTGCTGGCTCCAACCAAGATTAAACCTGAAGATTCTGTATTGGCCAAGCCCAGCTTTCGTGCGATCGGTCCAATAGAAAATCCGTGAGCACAGACAGTTATAAAAACCAATGCTAAAGTTAAGGAAGTTAGTATAGCTGCGTTTTGATAACCATCCGCAACCAGCTGGTCAGCAAAATAGCCTGAAACGGTCAATGCGACAATTCCTCTTGGAGCAATCCAGCCGACAAGCATTTTTTCCTGTATAGTTAATTCAGTTCCAAAGGTTGAAATCCAAATGGACAATGGTCGGACAAGAAACAGCATGGCCAAAACAAAGCAAAGAATCGGCCAGGTGAAAATCTCTGAAATCCTTTCTTTCGTTAATGATGCTGTGAGTAAAATAAATACAGTTGAAGTGAGCATCACGGAGAGGTTCTCCATAAAGTGGCCAATGCTCCCAATGGAATGAATATACTTCTTTGTCCGTGCCAAAGTAAGCCCCATAACCGTTACAGCAAGCATACCTGTTTCATGCATGATTACTTCGCCGATGATAAAGCACACGAATACGAAACAAATAATAATGGGGGATTTAAGATATTCAGGAAATATTCCTTTACTCACCAGAAAACTGACCAGAATCCCAATAATTAACCCAGCAAAAATCGCTGCCAGCGAGTCAACAAAGAATGGAACAAAATCACTATAGTGGAAGGTTTCAATAGAGGTTATTCTGATAATCCAGTAAGCAAACAAAGCGAGCAGGGGACCAATTGGGTCAACAATGATACCTTCCCATTTTAATACTGAAGCGACTCTTGGTTTTAATTTTGCCTGCCTTAATAATGGGATGATGACGGTAGGTCCCGTAACGACAAATAAGCCGCCGATGATAAAGGAAATTTCAAGACTGAGACCTGCGATATAGTGAGCTGCTAATGAACCGCCAATCCAGGCTATGAATGCACCCAAGGTTACAATTCGGAAAACAGATTTTGAAATCCCCTTCAGTTCTCGTATATCAAGGCTTGTACTGCCCTCAAATAAAATCATAGCAACTGCAAGGGAGATAATAGGGCTATAAAGATTTCCTAACGCTTCTTGTGGATTGATATTTCCTAATATTGGACCAATTAATAGTCCGGCTATTGACATAATGACAATGGACGGCCATTGTATCCGCCATGCAAGCCACTGTGAAAAAATACCAATTCCAATGACAACAACAATGCTGATTAAAGCAAATTCTTGATTAATGTAGTTCACCTTCTTTTCGTTACAGTCAAAGTAAGGTTAGTATTCCCAAAAATGACGAAAAGCATGAAACAGTCATTGGCATTAGCGGATTTCCACTAATATACATGCTAATTTGAAAGAATCATATCTGCCATCATTTTTTATAAAAAATTCAAACAAAAAAACCCTTTGAAAAATGAAATAATTATGGTTTAATAAGAATAGTCTGATAATTATAAAATTTATTTCCAAAAGGGGTGATAAAAAGTAAATTTAGTTTTATTTTTTATTAATTTAGAAACGCTGTTGCTTATTGCGAAACATTAGGTTAATAGTGGATGCCTGTCACCTGATATAGAATTAACGACTATTAACTGGCTTCGTATTTTTAAGACGGTAAGATTTTTTTACAAAATCTAAAACGCTGTTGCGTGATAACAAACATGTGTATTTATAGAAACGGTGTTGCGTAATGGCAAACAATTATAAGGGGGAAATTGAACGATGACACATTACGAAAAAGTGGGAAATCTTCAGGTTGCTTCTGAACTTTATGAATTTATTAATCATGAAGTACTGCCGGAAAGCAGGGTAGAAGAAAGCAGGTTTTGGGGTGGATTTGAACAATTAATTAAGGATTTGACACCTAAGAACCGCGAACTGCTAGCTGTCCGTGATGAAATCCAAATGAAGATTAACGAGTGGCATAAGCAAAATCAACAATTTGATTTTAACCAATATAAAACATTTTTACAGCAGATCGGATATTTGGAGCCAGAGGTGGAGGATTTTCAAATTACTACTAACAATGTCGATGATGAAATTTCCCTCCAGGCCGGTCCACAGCTGGTGGTGCCTGTAAATAATGCGCGCTACGCTATTAACGCAGCTAATGCCCGATGGGGAAGTCTTTACGATGCCCTTTATGGAACTGATGCCATTAGTGAAGAAGATGGTGCCCATCGAAGCGGAAGTTATAATCCTGTCCGCGGGGAGAAGGTAATCAATTTTGCAAGGGAATTTCTAGATCATGCTGCACCATTAGAAAATGCATCCCACAAGGAGGCTTTATGCTATCAAGTTGTTGAAGGGAAATTGTCAGTTTCCCTTCAAAATGGTCAAATAACTGGTTTAGAAGATGAGTCGAAATTGAAGGGTTATAAGGGGGAAGCTGCTGACCCGTCAGCCGTTTTATTGAAAAATAATAGTCTTCATTTCGAAATTCAGCTTGATCGAGAACACCCTATTGGTAAAGCAGATGCTGCGGGTATAAAGGATATCTTGATGGAAGCGGCTGTGACAACTATTATGGATTGCGAGGATTCGGTTGCAGCAGTCGATGCGGAGGATAAGGTGCTTGTATACCGTAATTGGCTGGGGTTGATGAAAGGTGACTTATCAGCTGTTTTTGCCAAAGGCAATAGAACGATAACGCGCACGTTAAATCCCGACCGCTGTTATACCATGCCGGATGGACAAAAATTAACATTGTCTGGTCGTTCCCTTATGTTTGTCAGGAATGTCGGACATTTAATGACAAATACTGCCATCCTTGACCAAAACGGGGAAGAGGTTCAGGAAGGGATCTTGGATGCTGTTATTACTAGTTTAATTGCCAAGCACACGTTACTTGGAAATGGTCAATATCAAAACACATCAAAAGGCTCTATTTATATCGTAAAACCAAAAATGCACGGTTCGAAAGAGACGGCTTTTGCCAACGAATTATTTAATAGGGTGGAAGATTTGATTGGCCTGGAACGAAATACATTAAAAATCGGTGTTATGGATGAGGAACGCCGGACTTCACTAAACTTAAAAGCATGTATTAAAGAAGTCAGTGAACGTGTTGTATTTATTAATACAGGTTTCTTAGACCGGACAGGAGACGAAATCCACACTTCTATGGAAGCCGGCCCGATGATCCGCAAGAATGAAATGAAAGGTTCCACATGGCTTCAGAGCTATGAGGAATCGAATGTTAGTGCTGGTTTAGCAGCTGGATTCCAATCCAGGGCCCAGATTGGAAAAGGAATGTGGGCAATGCCTGATAGGATGGCTGACATGCTAGAGCAAAAAATCGGTCAGCTAAAAACCGGGGCCACAACTGCCTGGGTACCGTCGCCAACAGCTGCAACGCTTCATGCCTTGCATTATCATGAAATTAACACAGCCAAGATACAGGAGGAAAAGCTGAATGAGATGAAGGATTTCACAGATGCCATTTTGGAAATCCCTGCAGCCTATAATTCCAATTGGAATCCTGATGAGATTCAAGAAGAGCTGGACAATAATGCGCAAGGAATTTTGGGATATGTGGTCCGCTGGGTTGAACAAGGTATTGGCTGCTCTAAGGTACCGGATATCAACAACGTTGGATTAATGGAAGATAGGGCAACATTAAGAATTTCCAGCCAGCATATTGCGAATTGGCTGCACCACGGGATAACAACAAAGGCACAGGTATTGGAGACATTAAAGCGTATGGCCAAAGTTGTCGATGAACAAAATGCCGGTGATTCCGCTTACCGCCCAATGGCTCCTGATTACGATCGCTCCGTAGCCTTCCAAGCGGCGTGCGACCTTGTTTTCTTAGGTGTTGACCAGCCTAACGGTTATACTGAACCAATATTACATCGCCGCCGGATTGAGGCAAAGGCAAAAATGACAGTGAGCAAATAATAACACGAAATCGATATTTTTTAGAAGATAATTCGAATCTAGAAGTTCATTTTAACAAGGGTATTGGAAGGAGGGAAATGATTTGAAGTTTGCCAGGTTTAGTGCGAATGGAAAAATAAGTTTGGGAGTCCTAGATAAAGGGACAATCAGAGAAATAGATGGGGATATATTTGGGGAATGGAACTACACAGGAAATGAATTTTATAAAGATCAAGTTCGGTTTCTCGCACCGCTTAAGCCGAATCAAATTATTGGTATCGGGGCTAATTATGTGGCTCAAGTGGAAGACCTGCCAGAGGAATTACCTGATATCCCTGTTTTCTTTTTAAAACCAATTTCCTCAGTTATTGGACCGGATGAAAAGATTGTGATTCCAAATGAGATTAGCCAGGTGAAATTTGAATCAGAATTGGCAGTAGTTATTGGGAAAGAAGTAAAGAATGTCCCTGAATCAGATGTACTAGATTATGTGTTCGGCTATACGGTAGGAAATGATGTAACAGCACCACAATTTTTTCACCCAAATGGACACTGGACAATTGGTAAATCGTTTGATACGTTTACCCCATTAGGTCCGGTGATTGAAACAGACCTGGATCCTCATCAAATTAGAGTGGAAGCAAGGCTTAATGGAGTGGAAAAGCAAAATAGCGGAACAGAATTAATGATCGTTCCGTTACGAAAGATGGTCTCATATCTTACCTATGTGATGACCCTTCAACCAGGGGATGTTATTTTAACAGGGAGTCCTTTAGGAGCAGAAATGGTAGATGCGGAGGACAGCATTGAATGTGAAATTAAAGAAATCGGGACACTTAAGAATACGTTTATACATGAAAGGGCAATTGAAAACATCCGATAAACTGGATATTGGTACTAAGACTCGAGATGTTATAATGAAAGAGTCCAAAAAGTAATATATTCAAATAGTCGTTTAACACCCTCACTGGTAAAGTGAGGGTGTTTCAAAATGGAGGTGAATCTTTTTGACAAGAGAAAATATGGTGAAATCTGTCAGCAGAGCATTGGATATTATCCATATTGTTGGATTAAACCGGGATGGAATCGGAGTTACGGAAATTTCCAATCAAATGGACATTAATAAAAGTTCTGTTTATCGAATTCTATCCACATTAGTTCAGTACGGGTATATGGAACAGGATCCAGAAACCGGCCGTTATAAGCTGGGATATAAATTTTTAGATATCAGTTCCAAACTGCTTGATTCAATTGACCTGAGATCGGAAGCAAAACCGTTTTTACGTGAGTTAGAACAGGAGACAAATGAGGTTATTCATCTTGTAGTATTTGACCGTGGCGAAGTGGTTTACATAGAAAAACTGGAAGGAAATGAAACCTTAAGGATGCATTCAAAGGTTGGAAAAAGGGCTCCCATGCATTGCACTTCAGTGGGAAAAGCCATCATGTCTCATTTACCAACAAGTGTGGTTTTAGAAATACTAGAACGTAAGGGAATGCCGAAGCATACCGACAAGACGATTACTGACCAGGATTCTTTGCTTAAGGAATTGATGAAAGTGAAACAAAAAGGCTATGCGCTGGATATGGAAGAAAATGAATATGGAATTCGCTGTATTGCTGCTCCAATATTTGATCATGCAGGCAATGTATGTGCATCCATCAGCATCTCGGGACCCGCATTTAGGATGACGGATGAGCGGCTTGGATTGCTTTCACATAAAATGATAGAAGTAGGAAACCGGATCTCTTTAAGACTAGGATTTACGGGTTCCATCCAGTAATGGATAAAAAAGGCCTTTAGATACCACTTGTAAAACTTCTAAAATGAAGGGTTACGGTGGTTTTTTACTTATAAAGCTAGCAGGTTCATTCATCTATTAAAAATATAGTAATGGGATAGAGAATTTATTCAGCTGATTAGTGGCACCAATCCATATTTATATTAAATATATAGGAGTTAAAATATTCAAAAAATATTGACAACTAGGCGAAATAGGTATAAATTATAAATTACATAATAACTTATTTCATATAAGGTTATAAAGTTATAACATTATAAAAAGGAGAAAATATGAAAATTGATAAAAATAGCCATGTTCCTTTTTATCGGCAGGTTGAACAGGTGCTGGAAAAGAAAATCACTTCGAAACAATGGGAAGTGGGCTATCAGCTGCCTGCTGAACAGGAACTAGCTGAAATATTCGATGTCAGCACCATTACCGTCAAACGGGCTGTAATAGAGCTCGTCAATAAGGGATACCTCTATAGGCAGAGAGGAAAAGGAACATTTGTATCCGGTTCCACAAAAGAGCGTGATATAACCGCCTTTTTTACACTAACAACAGATAATGAAGAACATCCCCACGAATTAATCAGTTTTTCAATAGAAGATGCGAATAATGAAATTGTGAAGAAACTAGTATTACCGCCTAAAGCTAAAATCTTCAAAATACATCGTGTAAAGATTGAAAATGATGTGCCCATCATGCTTGAATATACCTATCTTCCATATGAAATATGCCCCACTCTTACAACAGATGATATCAACAATGACCTAATTTACAATATTCTGCAAAAAAAATATCAGGTTTCTTTAGACAAGGTAAAAGTATTCATTAAGCCTTATGTTGTAAAGGATGAAGAAGCAGAAAGGCTCCAGGTCGAATCCGGTACCCCTGTTTTTAAATGGGAGAGATTTACCTATACACACCAAGGAGACATCGTAGAATATTCCACATTTATCGACCGCCCAGACAAAACGATCTACTATACAGAAACTCATTTTTAACTTATAAAGTTATAATATTATATCCTCAAAGTTTATAAAATTATATTTTTTAAAATCAGATATCAGAAAATTCAAAATAAAATATTGCGAATTTTTAAATGATTAAAAAGGAGTGAAACCCAAATTTGGAAGACCTATTAAAAGGAGGAAAAGTGATGAAAAGGAAAACACTGCTTATTGGAATCATTTGTTTAATGCTAGTTGTTGTATCAGCTTGCAGTAGTAATGAAACAAGCAGTACTTCAAAAGAATCAAATGGTAAAGACAGCAAAACCTTGGTGTTAGCTGCTTATGGGGGAAGTTATGAGAAAAAATTTAAGGAAATCGTTATTCCTAAATTTGAGAAGGAATTTGGTGTAAAGGTTAAGTATATTACTGGTAGTTCTGTCGACACCGTTTCAAAACTGCAAGCACAAAAGGATAATCCTGAGATTGATGTAGCTTTTATTGACGACGGTCCTCAAGCCCAGGCAAAATCATTTGGTCTGCTGGCGCCGTTAGATGAAAAAATTGTCACCAACTTGGCAAATGTCTATGACATTGCAAAAGACAAGGATCAAGTCGGGGTCGGTTTTGGTATTGTCTCTACAGGACTTGCCTATAGCAAAGAGGCATTTGAAAAAAACAATTGGGAACCCCCTACATCCTGGAATGATTTAGCCGATTCAAAATTTAAAGGAAAACTCGTTTTACCGTCTATTTCAAATACTTACGGGGTTCATTTGCTGATTATGGCTGCCAAAACAAATGGAGGAGATGAAAAAAATATCGAACCTGGGTTTGAAAAACTAAAAGAAATGTCTAAGAATGCGGTGACTTTCGATAAGACCGCGGATGTATCCAATTACTTCATGCAGGGCCAGACAGTCGCAAGTGCTTGGGGCAGCAGCCGGGTATTTACCCTAAAAGATACTGGATTTCCAATTGAATTTGTCATCCCAAAAGAAGGTGCTCCGGCCCTAATGTTAACGGCAAACGTAGTGAAGAATGCTCCACATGAAGAGCTGGCTCAAAAATTTGTAAATTATATTTTAAGTGAAGAAGTTCAAAAAGAATTTGCCTTATCAGTATTTGATGGTCCTGTTAATAAGAATGTGAAATTAAGCGGCGATATTACTGAGAAAATTCCATATGGGGATGAGCAAATTTCAAAGCTAATAAAAGTGGACTGGGAATATGTGAATCAAAAACGTGCTGAATGGACAGAGAGAGCAAATAAAGAAATAGAAGTTGCCCACTAAAAAGAGGTGAAATGATGAGCTATCTGTGCCTTGAAAATGTAGTAAAGACGTTTAACAAAACAGAGGTAGTAAAAAAGATGAATCTTGAGATAGAGAAAGGGGAGCTTGTCTCCTTTCTTGGTCCATCGGGATGCGGCAAGACCACAACTCTCAATATGATTGCTGGGTTTCTAGAAGTAGACGGGGGAAAGATTGTGGTGGACGGAAAACCAGTCCACCTGCTTCCTCCCAATAAAAGAGAGATGGGCATGGTTTTTCAAAACTATGCTCTCTTCCCTCACATGACTGTGTTCGATAATGTGGCCTACGGGTTGAAGCTGCGCAAGGTTAGTAAAGCTGAAATTAATCAACGTGTTTTAGAGGCGCTTGAAATGGTCCGGTTATCGGGGTATGAAAAACGTTATCCAAAGGAACTTTCCGGCGGCCAGCAGCAGCGTGTCTCATTAGCAAGAGCTCTTGTCATTAAGCCTAAAGTGCTGCTTCTTGATGAGCCATTAAGCAATCTTGATGCCAAGCTGAGGCAGGAAATGCGTGAAGAAATTGTAGGGATTCAAAAAAAAGTAGGGATTACTACCATATTTGTAACACATGATCAGGAAGAAGCGCTGGCTATTTCAGACCGGGTTGCGGTTATGTACGAGGGAAGGATAGAACAGGTGGATACACCTGCAGCTATTTATAACCACCCGCAAACAGATTTTGTTTCACGGTTTATCGGAGAGGTAAACCATATTCAGGCTGAAGTAATGGAATCGAATGATGATCAACCATGTAAGGTGTCCTTTGATGGATATCAGCAAGTATTATCCCATCATGTTCCAAAGGGTGTCTTAAGCGAATTTTACCTAAGACCTGAAAAAATTCAAATTAATTTAGAGAATAACCAAGGGCTAAAAGTCTTAGTGGAAAGAAAAATGTTCCTAGGTTCAAAAACCCGATACATTTTTCTAAACAACAATCAATATTTATTTGCTGATATTTCTAATACGGTATTCAATCCAGATCAAATAAAAGAGGGACAAGAGGTCTTAGCTGTTTGGAATCCAGAAGATTTATTACCTGTTAAAAAGTGAGGTGAATTCGAATGCAGGCTGACATGGAAATAAAACAGGAACAAGAACTCTTATATGAGCAGAAGAAAAAGAAATCAACACGGAAAAAGCTTGATTCGTGGTTATTGCTGCTGCCAACGCTCGCCATTTTTATCTTTTTCTTTGTGCTTCCATTATTTTTTCTTTTTATCACGAGCTTTAAGACTTTTGATGCCTCAAGCGGGATTGGCAATGATTGGACCCTTCAAAATTATGTGAAGTTTCTTACTGATACATTTTACCTTGGAGTTTTATGGAGGACAGTAAAAATCGGCCTAATCACGACATTGGCTGCGATTGCCATCTCTTATCCAGTTGCCTATCAAATGACAATTGCAAAGGGCAGGACAAAAAATTATTTAACCCTTTTAGTATTATCTCCGTTATTGATCAGCATGGTTATCCGTTGTTACGGCTGGGTTATATTGCTGGGCAATAATGGAGTCATAAATAATGCCTTAGTGAAGCTGGGATTGATTGATCAACCTCTTACATTATTATATACGGAATTCAGTGTTGTAATTGGAATGGTTCACGTTTTATTTCCATACATGGTGTTAAGCATTATGGGATCCCTTGAAAGAATTGACCCTAGTGTCATCCGTGCATCACAAAATCTAGGTGCAAGCCCAATTAGAACATTCTTTTCGGTCGTTTTACCATTAACACTTCCTGGGATTTTTGCAGGTTCTGTAATGGTGTTCAGTTTGGCAGTAAGTTCATTTGTTACACCTGCCATTCTTGGAGGTCCTCAGGTGAAGCTCATGTCCTTTCTTACTTATGAGCAGGTAACTACCATGCTGAATTGGCCATATGGATCGGCAATCGGCTTCCTATTAATCTTTATTGCCACCATTACCATCATTGTTTATAGCAAACTACTGGCGAAATCTGAAAAAGGGGTGGCCATCCAATGAGAAAGAAATTACCTAAATTCAGCCTACATTTCTTCTGCCTCTTGGTCTACATTTTCCTGGCTGCTCCAATTGTAGTGGTTTTATTATCATCATTGACGACTACCGATTATATCGTGTTTCCGCCTAAAGGTATTACTTTCAAATGGTATGCGGAGTTAGTCAATCATCCCGAATTTATGCAGTCCTTTACATTAAGTATTATTGTTGCATTCGGAACTTCGATTATCGCAACCATTATCGGAACCATGGCATCCATTGCTGTGGTTAGATATGAATTTAAAGGGAAGTCAGTAATTACCCAATTAGTCGGGTCGCCCTTGTTAATACCATCAGTTGTATTTGGGGTTGCCTTGCTGCAATTTTATTCCTGGATTGGCATCGCTGCGAGCCCAATTGCTCTTGTTATTGGACATATCATTTTAACGATTCCTTTTGTAATGCGGTTAGTCGTTGCGAGTTTAGTAGGATTCGACCGTTCCATAGAGCAGGCTGCCATGAATTTAGGGGCAGGGAGCTTAAGAGTATTCTTCCAAATTACTTTGCCCATAATCAAATCCGGCGTAATTGCAGGGGCTATTTTCGCTTTCATTACTTCTTTCGATGATCTGACTGTTGCCTTATTTATTGTCAGCACCGATGTGGTTACACTGCCAGTTCGAATTTACACCTATATGCAATATCAATATGATCCGATTATTACATCTATATCCAGTATCATGATTTTACTAACGGTTGTTCTAATGGTCGTGATTGAAAGGGTATTGGGAGTCGGAAAAGTATTTGCATCGAAAAATTAATAAGAAGGTGTTTTTATGCATATTAAACATCATCCTGTGTTAGGGAAAAAACTTCAAAACCCAGTAACCATCTATTTTAATGATCAGCCGTATACAGCCTATGAACAGCAGACTGTTGCAGCCGCATTAATGGCAAATGATATTAAACGATTAGGTTCGAGCAGAAACCTTGTCCAGCCAAGAGGTTTATTTTGCACACGAGGGAGATGCTGCAGCTGCTATGCGACGGTAAATGGTGAAAATCATGTTCGTACCTGTATGACTAGGGTAGAAGATGGGATGAAAATCTATCCAAATGATGAGGATCCGGAAGTAAGGGGTGAAAGCTGTGGAGACTGATGTTCTGATTATTGGAGCTGGGCCGGCGGGTTTGGCCGCAGCATTTGAAACAGCTTCCAGAGGGTTAGACGTTACAGTAATTGATGAATCATTATCTTTGGGAGGCCAGCTAATTCAACAGACACAGAATCTTTCTTCTTTACCCTCCGATCTATCGCCAATGCGCGGGTTTGAGTTGGCTGCCCATTTAATCAAACAAATAGAAGAATACGATATTCGTTATTTGCTTGGTCACCGTGTTATTGGATTTTACCAAGACGGTACGATTGGGATTACCGATGAGGTGGATGTGTTTCCGGTTAAAACGAAGAAAATGATTGTAGCAACAGGGGCTGCTGAGAATGCAGTTGCCTTTCCAAAATGGACGCTTCCTGGGGTGTTGACCATTGGAGCGGCTCAAACCTTAATTAATCGGGATTTTGTAAAACCTGGTAATGATGCTGTAATTGTTGGTTCTAGTGATTTTGCGATGGATGTTGCGCTCCAGCTATCTGAAGTCGGCGTACAAGTAAAGGGGATAGTCGAAAAAAGTACCGGCGTCCTTTCAAGGAACACAGAAAAAGTAAAGCAGGTTAATAAAATAGGCATTCCTATCTATGTTGACTCCTCTATAGTTGAAGCAAGAGGAATGGGTGCGGTAGAGGAAATTGTTATTAAGCAAGAAGACCGTGTTTTTACTGAAAAAGCAGATTTGGTATGTATAGATGGAGGAAGATCTCCTATTCTAGATATCTTTTACCAATTAGGTACTTCATTTGGTTTTCAAAAAGAATTAGGGGGATGGGTCCCGCAATACAATAAAGATTTTCAAACAGATTGTAAGGATGTATTTTTAGCAGGGAATGCTGCCGGGGTAAGTACTCAGGGGGCTTTAGTCTTAACAGGAAGGCTTGCCGGCATGAATGTGTGTGAAGCCTTGGGTGCTGTCAGTAAGGAAACGGCTGCTGTGGAAAAAAAAGGACTTTGGAAAGAGCTGGAGATTGTCGAAACAAAGTATAATCTTGACATCTGGCATGCTAGAAACCGCCATGTAGATAACTTTACACATCCTGTTTTAAAGGATCAATTTATCTCTTAAGTCAAATAGATGATAGACAGAAGGTGAAGGAAATGGATAAAAGCACGATCATTTGTCGATGTGAAGAAATAAGTTTAGAAGAAATCGAAAAAGTCATTTCGAATGGGGCGAGAACTTTTGATGATATCAAAAGATTAACGCGCTGCGGCATGGGGCCCTGCCAGTCGAAAATATGCAATTGCCTGGTTGCAGCTGCTATTAATGAAAAAACAGGCACACCCTTTCATGAGATTCCGCTGCCTCGAATGAGGATGCCAATAAGTCCGATTAAACTAGATACATTAGCAACCAATAGCACTACTTTCTCCTCTGTGAAATCTGTTTTGGATGAGGTGGAATTAGAGGACGGGAAGGTGAGATAAATGGAAACAAGCTATGAAACGATTATTATCGGAGGCGGTGTGGTAGGAAGCAGTATCGCCTATCATTTGTCTGAGCGAAATAAAGGGGGAATCCTTGTACTCGATAAAAAGTTTCCATTATCAGGCACATCCGGATCAACCCAAGCATGGGTATGGGTTCATAACAAGACACCTTCCTGGTATGCTGAATTCAGTATGTATAGTGCGGAACTTTATCCATATTTATCAAAGAAAATTGGCGATGTGGAGTATAAGCGAACAGGAGGCCTGTCACCATTCTTTAATGAGGCAGACCGAGAAAAAGCATTACTGCTTGCAAAGACTTATGAATCAATCGGGATAAAAATTAAGGTGTTAACACGCGAAGAGGCATTAGAAAAAGAGCCCTCTCTTAATCCAGAAGTAGCTGGGGCGACATATAGTTCTATCGATGGCAATGTGAATCCATTTCGATTAGTCGATCGATACATGAGAGCTGCGAAGAAAAATGGTGTCCAGTATTCAACCTATAATAAGGTAACCGAAATTCAAAAGCTGCCGGGTAAATTTATGGTCGTGTCGCAGAAGGGAACGTTTCAGTGTAAAAATTTAGTCCTTGCAGGAGGTACCTGGTCCAGGGAATTAGGAAAAATGGTGGATATTACAATTCCAATCAACCAATTAAGAGGGCAAATCCTCGTAACTGAGCCCCTTAAACCATTCTTAAATTACACTATTAGCGGTCTCAGACAAGCTTTTAATGGTGAAGTGTTAATAGGATATTCTATGGAAAAGGAAGGATTTAATCGAGCAACAACACTTGAAGTGATGCAAGAAACAGCAAATTTGGCAGTCCATTATGTCCCTTCGTTACGAAAAGCAAAGGTAGTTCGTGCTTTTTCGGGAATTCGTGCGATGCCGGAGGATGGTTTTCCAATTCTAGGGAGAATTCCCGGAGTTGAAAATCTTTTTGTTGCCGCAACACATAGCGGTGTCACACTTTCTCCCCTAATCGGCACGCTCATGACGGAGTTAATTTTAGATGGAGATACGTCTATACCAATTGATCGGTATTCTATTACCAGGTTTAATAACATGGAAACAAAATAATGAAGGAGGGATATAGGTGCCTCATTTATTTATACGGGGAATTTCAGTTGAGCAAGTTAAAACGATAAGTCAACCATTGGTCCAGGAACTGGCTGATGTATGTGCATGCGGTACAGATAACTTTACATTGGAAGTTGTCAATTCTACTTTTGTTTTTGATGGGGGTGAAGTGCCAGGTTACCCATTTATTGAGGTAAAATGGTTTGAAAGAGGTCAAGAAGTACAAGACCAATTTGCTAAAACTGTCACGAAACATGTCCAGTTACTTGAGATTCCGGAGGTGGAACTGGCTTTCAGTACCTTTAGAGAGTCTGATTATTATTTTAATGGGAAGAGTTTTGCAGAGGATTGAATGAAACCTTTTTATATTCCCAATTTTCATTTGCAGCTATAGTAGAAAAAGTAAAAAAGTAAGTGGGGAAAGAACGCAGTTTTTTCTCCGCTTGCTTTTATTTTTTGAAATGAAATGTATTAGTACGAACGTTCACCTTCTTCTCGTTACAGTCAAAGTAAGAATATTTTCCCCAAAATGATGGAAAGCCTCCGAGGTTCTGAGTTAAGCTAAACATACATTCATTAACATATAAAAGTGAGTTGGTAAAAATGAGAGTGATCGGAATTGATCTTTCAGGCCCTAGTAATCATAAGGACACGGTATTAACTGTATTTGAACGGTGTAGCGGTGAATTAAAATTTATCAAACTAATGAGTGATATTGGAGACATGGAAATATTAAATGAAATTTGCAGTCAAAGTCAGCTGGATGAGGTGGTAATTGGAATGGATGCCCCATTATCGTATCAGGATGGCGGGGGAGATAGATCAGGGGATAAAGAGCTTAGGAAGTTTATCGTATCACTAGGGATGAAACCGGGATCCATCATGCCGCCGACATTGAATCGGATGGTCTATCTCACACTCAGGGGGATTAAACTTACCAGGGAGGTTGAAAGACTTCCATGCCGAAATCCAATTTACATTGTGGAAGTACATCCGGGTGCTATTATTGGTTCCAGACTTGCTCGGGAGGATTTGGAGTATGTTCTGTCTTATAAGCAAGATTTTTCTGCCCGAGTATTCATACGAAAATGGTTCAAAGAGCAGAAATTGATAAACCTTCCTGTAATCATACAAAACGAAAGTCATTCCATCGATGCCTGTGCAGCAGCATTAGGTGCATGGCATTGGCAGGATCATGAGTATAAACCAATGTGGCTGTATCCCGCCAATCCTCCTCTTCATCCTTATGATTATTGTTGTTAAGGATTATTAAGAATTAAATTATAGATAAAGGTACATATATGTTAGATAATGTTACGTATTTAGCTGTAGAAGGCAGATCATTCCTTCTACAGCTTTTTTTATGTTAAATAATCTTACACATCAGTAGAAGTGATCGGTATGCTATTGTATCGTATTACTAACAAAAACATTGTGAAAAAGGGGGAATTCAAACCTAATGAGAACATTGTTAGAGTTCTTTTTCCTTTGGTTACTTTATGAACTCAGTGTACACATAAGCTATTTGCTCCCTTTTTCCATTCCTCCCGCACTTATCGGCATGGGAATTTTGCTATTGCTATTTATGACAGGAATTCTTCACCCTAATTCTCTACAACGATCAAGTCAATTGATTAATCGTCATACGTTCTTATTTTTTATCCCTATCATTGTTGGAATTATGCAGTATTGGAAAGTGCTGTTGCATGGAGGATGGTATTTAATGGTGACTATCGTCTTCAGTACGGTTTTCGTTCTAATCTTTACTGGTATGATTTCAGTGATTTTTCGAAAAAGTAGGGAAATCAAATAATGTTAGTTGACATTTTGTTGTGGATTTTTGTAACGATTTTGGTGTATTTCATTAGCGTAAAGCTGCATAAAAGGTTTTCCTATACATGGTGTGGTCCTCTTTTTACCACTTCGGTATTTATCATCTTAATCTTAAAACAAATTCAAATGAAGAGATAAAATGATATAAAAAAATGGTCCATTCCCATAGACAGGATGAACCATCACCGCATTTCCTTTACTGTCATTTTTAAGAAGCTTCCAAAGCCTCAACAACTTTTTCTGCCGTACTTTTACTCGATTGTGGATTTTGCCCCGTAACTAAATTCCCATCTCTGAGCGAATGATCTGTCCATTTTTCAGCAGTAATAAAATTGGCGCCGTTTTCGCGCAACTTGGTTTCTAATAAGAAAGGCATATACTGGTCAAGCTGCATTTCTCTTTCTTCTTCATCTGTAAAGGCTGTCATGCTTTTTCCTTTCACAATTGGAGTACCATCTTTATAAGTTGCATTGACGAACCCTGCAGGACCGTGACAAACAGCTGAAATCACTTTATTTTCCTCGGCAAATTGCTGCAAAACATATTGAAGCGTTTCACTATCGGGAAAATCAAACATTGTTCCATGGCCGCCAGGGAGGAAAATAACATCAAAGCCTTGTGCGTCTTCTTTACTTAGCTTTACCGTATTTTTCAGCTCTGCTTCAGCATCCTTCCAATCAGGTTTTTCGTCAATGCTTTTCGGATCCAGCGCCACTTCGCCTCCGCTAATGCTTGTCACCTTAACATCATAGCCTTTTTCTTTAAACACCAAATAAGGGACAGCAAATTCCTCCAGCCAAAGGCCTGTTTTATGATCATCCGTAATCTTCGTATGGTTAGTTACCACCATTAGAACTCTTTTCGACACATTCCAACCTCCTATGATAGATAATACAAATATAATTTGTACCCCTATTTAAATAATATCCATTAGGATATTTTTGTTCTAGTTATCCAAAAAGTTAGTTTAAAAGAAAATGAATACAATGTGGTATAATATGGAACGGGAGTTGAAATGAATGAACAAAAAAGACATCGCAAATATTCGAAAAGAATTCAAACTAGACAATTATCGTATGAATATTAAAGAAATCTTCAATGTTTATGTAAAGAAGGAATCAGGCGAGATTTACCACCAAGTCTGCAGGCCTTTTCAATTGTTAGATCAGGAAACACAGGAATTGTTTTTGACCAACTTTAAAAAGGTTTTGACAGGCCATCTCGATGCGAAACTATTTGAATTAAAATTCATGCGTGATGTAGAGTACAGTACGCAAATGATTCTTTTTAACGGACTCCAGGCCGAGTCGGCTGATTGGCAGGATAATATGCTGGACATTGTCGGGAAAATATTCGCCTATGCTACATATGAATTTGACACTGTGGTGACCTTCATTCGCGGAGAATACCGAAAACCGACCAAGAAGCGGAATCTTGAATCTGAAGAAGGCGGGGATGATGAGGTTTATTCCAATCAGTTTACACTATGCAGCCTCAATAAAACGGATCTTCCAAAGAAAGCCCTGTTGTTTGATTATATTGAAAAAGAATTTAAGTCCTATAACATCGTCGATCCAATTATTAATCTAGATTCTCCGATGTCCGGTTTCTTGTTCCCTGCATTTAATGACAATGCTGCAGATGTAAACCATATTCTTTACTGTGCTGGGAAAGTGAATCAACCGGATTTTACATTTATTGAGAAGGTACTGGATTGTGAAGACATCATGACTGCCCAGGATGATAAGGACTGCTTTGATTTTATTTTGAAAGAAGTCATCGGGGACCAAGTGGACTCTAAGGTAATTTCAAATGTTTACGAGGAAATTGACCGGGTGGTCCAGGAGAATAATGAAAAAGAAGAGAGTGAAACCCCGACACTGGATCACCATGATATCGAACGGATCTTAACGGTAAGCGGTGTCGAAGATGTCAATCCCGGTAAAGTGGAGCATGCCTTCAAAAGTGTCGTAGCAGACGAAAAACACGAATTCAAAGCAAGCAGTTTAATACCTAAAAATGTAAAAATCAGTACCAAAGTGGCAGAAGTCACCATCAATCCGAAAGATTTAAAAAATGTAAAATACATCACCTATGAAGGAAAACGGTGTTTATTGCTGGAAGTTGATGAAGATGTGGTTGTGGAAGGGTTTAAACTGGAGGAGTCGAAGAGCCTTTAAGAAAGGGCAATATAAAACTTTTCTAGTTAGAATATATTCCAAGAGCACATTTCAATATTATGTAATTTGGAGGGCTTAGGCTGTAAGGAGAAGACCGGATATGTATATCGGTTCAACTAGCAGTAGTGTCTTCACATCTTGTTTGGAAGAGTGTTGATAACAGTATTGATGAGCGTTCGGAGTGTGTAGGTAATTCTTATAGTATAAAATAAATGGTCAGCAACACCAATGATTAATATGCAGGTGGCTGACCATTTTTTCTTCATATTGTTTTCTGTTCGATTTACCCTTTAGAGTTCTCCCTATAATTCAGGCTTTAAAATAATTCTTTTTTCCACCCTTTGATATAGACTCTGTGAAACGATTTCATAGAATCTCAACTTTTTTAAGCAAAATTGAAGGTTTGCAGCTGTTTTTTTTATCAATGTCAGGCATGTTGTGTAATGTTTCAATTTCACATTCGTCATCCGCAATTTCAAAGTTGAAGAGGTTTAATTTTTCGTCCCTCATACATTCCACGGCATATTGAATAATATCCTCCCGCCGGACCCGGCACATCCGGGCGCCATGTTTCTTCCCGCCATATTAGCCCTTTTTAGCAGCGTTCAGAATTTTATTATCAGGGGATTTATCAATTGAACGTACTGATTCACCATATTCAATAATAACATGGTTCTTTTGGTGGAGCATCGATGGAAAGATAGTATTACCTGGTTATATTACTATATCTGAGGGCGATGAAATTGTAATTTAGAGATAATTCTAAGTTCACAACAATAAATTATAATATTAGCATATTAAAATGGAGAAGACGAATAGTGTAAGGAGATGAAAAATTGTCGGGTTAAAAAATATCTCCCTAATGCTGTCGTACATGTTTACATAAAATAAAAGTTATTATTCCAAGTTTTACATCAAAATAAGATGCTATTAGTTAACAGTTTATTATGAAAATTCGCAATATAAAGTATTGACTTACTGTTCAGAAAATGATTTAATGTTATCAAATGGTAGAGCCACCGCACCATGGGTAATATTACACCTAAAAAGTTATTTAGAAAAAGGAGCATTCCTGTTAGAAGGATTTTCGGGGACTTGAACAAAAAGGAGCCCTCTTGGTATGATACGGGGTGTCAAATCGTGGCGAGATGACCCCTAACTTAGTTAACCAAGGAGGACTCCAATAATG
>NZ_JAMBNQ010000169.1 GCF_023715155.1 Neobacillus mesonae | reverse complement strand
CGCCATCACCGCCGGACTATTTATTTGTTGAGGTTTCATTCCCTCAAAACTAGATAATAGAGAAGAAGTATGTTAAGAACGAGTTCGCTTTAAGAATTGCTGTCTAGCTGCGGCTCCTAACTTCTCGGCCGTTTCGGTCCGTCCCTTCAAATCCTAAAACCAGGATTTGCAGTGCCAGCCCTCCAACGTCTGTCGAAGTTGAACAGTCGCCTTCGCTTTTCGCTTTG
>NZ_JAMBNQ010000168.1 GCF_023715155.1 Neobacillus mesonae | reverse complement strand
CCCCTGAGGGGTCTGATTGAGGATAAAACAAGCAAGAAAATGCTTAAAAATGGAAAACGGCACCCGAATGGGGATATTCGGAATGCCTTTTGTCTACAATCTGAAAAGTCCGCTAAAGCGGACTTTTCAGACTGTCGACAAAATCGAAAAAATTCGGTTTTGTTGACAGTCTTTTTTTGTATAATTGAGTTACAGAGATTTTAAAGAGGTGAATGAAATGCTAACTAAAA
>NZ_JAMBNQ010000167.1 GCF_023715155.1 Neobacillus mesonae | reverse complement strand
AATTAAAGAAGAAGTTGTGGATAGTAGTGTTTTAGCTTTAATTGTACAGTTCTTAAAATCGGGAATCTTAGAGAATGGTGTTGTTTACGAGAATGATAATGGCAGTCCTCAGGGTGGTGTTATTAGTCCGCTCCTAGCGAATATTTATCTTCACCCACTTGATGACATGATGATGGAAAGAGGTCACCGCATTACAAGGTATGCAGATGACTTCGTCATCTGTTGTAAATCTCAAAAAGGGGCAGA
>NZ_JAMBNQ010000166.1 GCF_023715155.1 Neobacillus mesonae | reverse complement strand
CCTGCATGAAGCCGGAATCGCTAGTAATCGCGGATCAGCATGCCGCGGTGAATACGTTCCCGGGCCTTGTACACACCGCCCGTCACACCACGAGAGTTTGTAACACCCGAAGTCGGTGGGGTAACCGCAAGGAGCCAGCCGCCTAAGGTGGGACAGATGATTGGGGTGAAGTCGTAACAAGGTAGCCGTATCGGAAGGTGCGGCTGGATCACCTCCTTTCTAAGGATATAAGCAGGACTAAGAGCCTGA
>NZ_JAMBNQ010000165.1 GCF_023715155.1 Neobacillus mesonae | reverse complement strand
AATTAAAGAAGAAGTTGTGGATAGTAGTGTTTTAGCTTTAATTGTACAGTTCTTAAAATCGGGAATCTTAGAGAATGGTGTTGTTTACGAGAATGATAATGGCAGTCCTCAGGGTGGTGTTATTAGTGTAAACAGCCACTTTATATCCTCAAAAATATCTCTAATATTTTCAAATTCCTTCGGAATTGTCTATATACTTCTCTGGAACAATATGCTAAATTTTTTGCATATTAAAAGGGGGAGTTTTTTTAT
>NZ_JAMBNQ010000164.1 GCF_023715155.1 Neobacillus mesonae | reverse complement strand
ATGTATTTCAAAGTATGTCACGAAAAGCAAATTGTCTTGATAATGCGGCAATGGAAAGTTTCTTCCACCTTTTGAAATGTGAAAAAATCTATCACCATGATTACAAATCCTTTGAGGATGTCGCTCATGCTGCAGCAGATTGGATAAGTTACTATAACAATTATCGAATAAAAGAAAAAAACGGTGGTAAAAGCCCTGTACAATACAGGCTTCTAACCACCGGGCAATCAGCATAATATTTTTTGTCCAACTTTA
>NZ_JAMBNQ010000163.1 GCF_023715155.1 Neobacillus mesonae | reverse complement strand
ATTCATTTTCAATCCTTAACATACGATTTTCACGCTTCAATATTTCAAGTTCGGAGGATTCCTCTTTTTTCTTCTGTTGATGATCACGTTTAGCAGTCATTTGTATTGGCCTCCCTCTCCGTTTAAATAGAGCTTCAACACCTTTCTCTTCATAAATCCTCTTCCATGCCCAAATTGCACTGGCTGTAGATATATTAAAATGAAGAGCAGTTTCAGGTAATGACGCCCCATTTCTCCCCATCCATTCTAATACTT
>NZ_JAMBNQ010000162.1 GCF_023715155.1 Neobacillus mesonae | reverse complement strand
TTCCGCTTTTCGATTTGTCTAGCTGCGGCTCCTAACTTCTCGGCCGTTTCGGTCCGTCCCTTCAAATCCTAAAACCAGGATTTGCAGTGCCAGCCCTCCAACGTCTGTCGAAGTTGAACAGTCGCCTTCGCTTTTCGCTTTGGTTAAGTCCTCGATCGATTAGTATCAGTCAACTCCACATGTCACCATGCTTCCATCTCTGACCTATCAACCTGATCATCTTTCAGGGATCTTACTTAGCTTTAGCTAAAAGGA
>NZ_JAMBNQ010000161.1 GCF_023715155.1 Neobacillus mesonae | reverse complement strand
ATGCGTTTAACGTACGGAACAATAAGGACGTTTATAATGGTAACTTTAAGTTAGGAGTATTAGAATGGATGAAGAGTAACAAAGCTTCATTAGCAGAAACTGCTCTCCATTTCAATATTTCCACAGATAGTACCATCTGGACGTGGGAGAGAAAGTTCGAAGAGCAAGGTGTCGAGGCTTTGTTTAAGCGGAGAGGAAGGCCGAAGCAAATGACAGCCAAGAATAAAAGCAATAAGAAGAAAGTAGAGGAATCCT
>NZ_JAMBNQ010000160.1 GCF_023715155.1 Neobacillus mesonae | reverse complement strand
CGGTATCCTTGGGTTCCTGAATTAAGGCTTCCAGCTTTTTTAGGTATTCATTTTCAATCCTTAACATACGATTTTCACGCTTCAATATTTCAAGTTCGGAGGATTCCTCTTTTTTCTTCTGTTGATGGTCACGTTTAGCAGTCATTTGTATTGGCCTCCCTCTCCGTTTAAACAGAGCTTCAACACCTTTCTCTTCATAAATCCTCTTCCATGCCCAAATTGCACTGGCTGTAGATATATTAAAATGAAGAGCAG
>NZ_JAMBNQ010000015.1 GCF_023715155.1 Neobacillus mesonae | reverse complement strand
GGTGGCGTGGAGAACGTACATTATATGGAAATTTATGGAGTTATTACTAACCCCTTTATTTAAGTACGCCTCCGTGTAGCCAAATTACGAACAACTCATTCATCAATCCCCAAATGTTATTACAAGTGCTTTGAAATCCTGCGAATAAGTGAGTATTCGAGAGAAAATCGTATCTAACTGAGGGAGCTTAAATAGTAAAAAATAAGCGGAGTTTTTTCCGTTATTCAATGAAAAGCACCCGATTTTAGCAGTTTAAAATCAAATAAGGGAAATTCCTCCGTCTATTTCAGCTAATTATCATCCAATTTCCTATATAAGGGGAATTTCTACCCCTATTTTTTGAACGAATCTTAAAAAGGGAGCAAAGAGCAACAATCTTTTAGAAAAGAGCCTTAGTTAAAGAATGTTTTCCAATCATAGAATGATAAGAAAATTGAAAAAGACAGGCTGGATCAGGGTTTTAGTATGAACAAATTCCGAAATTGAGGAAATCTCAACAGATATTATTCCTGCTTATTCCTTATAGCGTGCGCCTCTTTATAAATTTAAGTTTTTGCTTCAAATCCTCTCATATTAGTTGGCTTCATTCTTTTATTCCATTTTTTTGAAAATTTATCAAAGGGATACATTTCTTTAGCTCTAATGAAATGAGTAAAAAGTCTAATTAAAAATTTAAACAAACACAAAAAACGACAATGTTCGAATATGATATTTTGTAGAATAGTAGTATAAATTACTTATTTTCTAAAAAGTGGCAACCAATAACACCATATCAATTGTTTATAGGTCAAAAGATGTTAACACTGATGTCAGTATGGGGGGATCCTTTATGGAAAGCACGGTACATAATCAAGAAATTGAGAAACATCGCGCTAAGTGGTATGCAAATTGGAGGTTTATTACAGCAGGTATCATCATTATTATGGCTCTCGTCATTGCTGCAGGATGCTATTATCAGGCAAACCATTTTAATGCACAAATCAAAATTAATGGCATCAAAGTCGGTGGTATGTCCGCTGATCAGGCACTAAAAGAACTAAAAACAAGCGTATTAAAGAATGTAATTTATATTGGAAATCAACAAATTTTAGATGGCAAAGATACAAAAATGGTATTTTCGGATAAGGATCTGCCTGATGTCAAAAAATTATTAAAGAAACAGTGGACGTTTTTTCCATCTTCAAAAGAGAAAAATTTTTCATTACTTCCCACTAATCAGGATCAATATCGAAACCAGACCTTAAAAAAACAGTTAGAAGAAAAGCTGATCGCCATGAATAAAGGATTAAAAGCGCCAAAAGATGCGGCGGTTCGTTTAGATCAAGGCAAAATTATTGTCGCAAACAGTATCAGCGGAGAACAGTATGATGTCGCCAGTCTTTTGAAGGACTTTGAAAAGTCCAAATATATTAGTGAAATTCAGCTTAATCCTTTATACATACAGCCAATTAAAGAAGACAGCGAGTTTATAAAAAACCAACAGAAGAAGTTGGAAGAATTCCTTGCTCAAACCGTTGATTACAAGGTGCAGGATAAAGTTTACCCGTTAAAGGCAGGCGAATTAATTAAAAACGCCTCTATTTCAAAAGATTTACAGATCAAGATTGATGATTCAAATGAAATTAAGAATAGGATTGCCAAAATTAACAATACCCAATCCACATTAAATAAGGATTTCAAATTCAAGACCCATTCAGGTTCGGTCATTTCAGTTAAAGCGAAAGGCTATGGCTGGGCTATTGATGTTAAAAAAGAAATACCTCGTATTGTGAAAGCTTTTGAAAATGGGAAAAAATCAGTTTCCGCCTCTAATATTTACGGTCATGGCTGGAATGGTGAAGGCTACGGATATGACATAACTGCCAATAATGGTATTGGGGATACGTACGCTGAAGTCTCCCTTGCAAATCAGCGAATTTGGATATACAAAAATGGCAAATTAGTCGTCACAACGAATGTTGTTACCGGGACACATGATAATCGTCATGAAACATCACCAGGTGTATGGTATGTCCTTTATAAGGAAACTAACGCCGTACTAACAGGCAGAGAAAACGGTAAAATAACTTATCAGACACCTGTTAAATATTGGGCTCCTTTTACGAATGACGGACAGGGATTCCATGATGCAAGCTGGCGGGGCAATTGGGGAAGCAAGACTTATCTTACATCAGGATCGCATGGCTGTGTCAACACACCGCCAAGCATTATGCAAACTGTGTATGCCAATCTCAGCACCTATGAGCCGGTTATTGTTTATTGAGGAATGGATTGGCTGCCCCCCAATAGTAAAACTTTTTAGAAACAGCTGGCTCTTTGTTTAAAAAACTAATATGTAATAAAAACGCAGGAAGGCAACTCTACATGGTTAGTTGCCTTTTTGTGCCGCCAAAAGACAATTAGAGCCTTCAACTTGGAATCATCCATCAATGTTAATTGATCCGCTAATTGCTTTTCTTGACAAATTTTATTGTAATGCTGCGCTTTACAATGGGTGTTGGAAAATAAGATTTTTGCAAAAGGGTATTCGGAATAATATTTGATATCAACCGCTTATTGGGCTGAAGGTAAAAAAAAGGGCGCTCATTTCTAGTACCAAATAAAAACTTTACTTTCCCAACGCTTGGCAAATCAAATAATATTACACTGATAAAAATACAGCTTCAAATCCTTTAATCTTACATTTTTAAAAATACTTTCAAATAAGATTGGCCGGCTGTGAAGTGGAAGTTCAATTAAGCTCGTTTACCTTGACTTTTTAAAATGAAATCGTAATAATGAACATCAAAAAATAATTAAAGGTGGAAATTGATAAATGAAAATGGTTCAGTTGGGAAATACAGAGATTCCCTCAATAGCTCTCGGTACCTGGTCATGGGGTAATGGCATCAATGGAGGGAATACCGTTTTTGGTAATGATCTTAATGAAAAGGATCTAAAGCCTGTCTTTGATGCGGCAATGGATGCCGGATTTAATTTATGGGATACTGCCGCCGTATATGGAATGGGTGCTTCCGAAACGATTTTAGGTTCATTTATAAAAGATAGAAAAGACGTATTGATCTCGACGAAATTCACGCCCCGCCCCGATCAATCGGACGATGCCCCTGAAGAATTTCTTAACAACAGTTTAAACAGGCTCGGCATTGATTACGTGGATATCTATTGGATTCACAGCCCGCAAGATGTTAAAAGGTGGACCGAGAAACTGATACCACTAATGAAAAGCGGTAAAGTGAAATATGCCGGGGTATCCAATCATAATCTAGAAGAAATAAAGTTAGCTCAGTCTATTTTAGAAGAAGCTGGTTTCCCATTATCAGCTGTACAAAACCACTATAGTTTACTTTATCGTTCATCAGAAGAAGCAGGTATCATTGATTATTGCAATAACAACAGGATATTGTTCTTTCCTTATATGGTCTTGGAGCAAGGAGCATTGACCGGGAAATACAGTGCTCAAAATCCCTTTAAAACCGGTACCAGACGAGGAGATGCCTTCAATGTGGAGGTACTTGCTAAACTTGAGGGGCTAATGAAAGAGTTGTCAAAAATTGCCGGCAAATACAATGTTGAACCTTCCGAAATTGCTATTGCTTGGGCAATTGCAAAAGGCAGCGTTCCAATTATCGGAGTTACTAAACCATACCACATCAAAAGTGCCATATCAGCCGCAGATATAGCACTGTCAGAACAAGAAATAATAGATTTGGAAACAGCCGCAAAAGCAACCGGTGTTGAAGTGAAAGCGGCATGGGAAAAGAATATGAAGTAATCCTAACGAGTTCATTATTGGGGAGAAGCTATGAAATAGCCACAGTTTTAGGGGGGCCTATCGCGCAATGCGTGGGGTACCCCTATTTGTTTGTCTCATATATTAAAATCACCAACATTGTGAAAGGAATATTTAGGAGTATGGTCTACATTAGTCCTTAAACCTGAAATGGCACAAGTTTATAAATTGTTTCATATAGCGCATCTGTTAATTATCATCTATGCGACTTAGTTCATCCATTTCTTGAATCTCCTCACTTTACTTTAGTTGTTGATTGACTTTGCCGTCTTTCTGTAAGGCTTCATATATACAATTTGACTCTTTCTTTTGTTTTTGTTGAAATACTTTTCTACAACACATGTCCAGTCCTCAATCTAATCGTAAAAATGCCTCCAACCCTTCTTATATGTGGATAGAGGCTTATTACGTTTATACTTATTATATATAGAATTGGTCTAAGAATTCGACGATAATCCTATTAACATCTTCACTGGCCTCTTGTTGTACATAGTGTCCTGCACCAGGAATAATAATCTTATCCTTAATATTGGGCACATAATGATTCATTATCTCTATGCTGCGTTTATTAAAACTTGTAGCCGTGTCTAATTCTCCTCCAATAAAAAGAGCAGGCTGCATTATTTTTCTTTGACTTTCCTTTTCTAAATCAATCCAATCATAATCTACATTTCTATAACGATTTAAAGCTCCAGTAAAACCTGTTTGTTTAAAATTATCAACAAAGTAGTTTAAATCATTTTTCGTTAACCAGGTCGGCAAGTCTGGAGGATCTGGAATAGGATCCAATAACGTTGATTCTTTCGGCAGCTGGGATACTAACTTTGCTGGTAATCCTTCTGGTGCATCACCTGAGAGACCATAATAAATACGGTGCAAAGTAGTTTCTATATCTTTTTCTAATTCTGATTCTGCAACACCCTCATCTTGAAAATACACAAGCCAGTTAAATGAGGGAGAGTTCTTTTTAATCATCTCTGTTAATGGCATAGGGGGCCTTGGGGAGAATGGCACGCTTAATGCTAGTACTACATCGAACCTTTCAGGGTACATTTGTGCACATGCCCAAGCAATATTAGCCCCCCAATCATGTCCCACAAGTGCTGCTCGATCTAAATTCATTTCATTTACTAATTGTACGATATCTTCCACCATGTTTCTCATGCTATAAGAACGTACATTATCAGGGACACTTGATTGACCGTACCCCCTTAAATCAACAGCTATAGCCCGATAACCAGACTTGGACAAATACGGCAATTGGTATCTCCATGAATACCATAATTCAGGGAAGCCGTGTAAAAACAATACAGGTTTTCCCTTTCCACATTCTGCAACATGCATGTCTATACCATTCGCATGGACAATATGCTCTGAAAATTCATTCATACTACTACATCCCCTATACCAGCAAGTTTTTTTAAAAGTGGCAAGGTAAATTACTTGTTACTTTTAAGTGGATTTTTAGATTTTGGAATAATGACCCATTCAACAATCACCATATTCAGTACAAGACCTGCCCATATATTTATATTTAGCACCTCGTCAATCATCAAATCTCTTCCGCCTGGCAATGTGAATGTATGAAAAACAGTATATCCTAGAAGAAGAAATGGGACGAGTAAACGAGCATTCACAGCAGCCAGGGTAATACCAAAACTTCGTATTATCCATTTTCGATGTTCATGAAAACGTCTTTTTACAGCTGCTTGATATGCCTTCCAAGTTGTAAATAACCACAATACTGTTAACACTAAAAAAGCCATCGCCTTTGTAAAACTTTCCGTGTAAAAGAATAAAACAAACGCAAAGATTCCGCTAATGAATATACTTATCACATACATTCTTCCAATATTACGATGAATTTTTGGATGTCTGTGACGAATAGAGTCGATAAACTGAAAAAAACCAGTTACTATAGCGATAAAAGCAAATATTATATGTGCAACAAGTACTGGATATTGAATAGCAGTGGATGTAATGTTCACTCGGCTTTTATCTGGATCAAAAGTTAAATATGGGTACATAAAAGGAACCATAACTCCAATTGAAACAATAACTAAAATCCACCAACTCTTTTTCTGCTTGATCATGTATGTTTAAACCCCTTAATCCTCCTCGCTATTTTTTATTTAAAGGCATTTTGATGCCCTTTCCATATGCTGTCGTTCCAATGTATACTGCTGCATTAAGATTTTTGTCTTTTTCACTTTATTTATTTTTGCCTTTTAACGTCTTTTTAAGTTCGTTAAATTCTTCAGCTGTAATTTCTCCCCTTACAAGGCGGCTTTCCAGGATAGAAAGAGCATCACTTTGATTGTGATAACACATTCCTCCCCTTCTTCTCCAAAGAATCATGTTTGTAATAAAAAATCCTACAATAATCAATAAGAAAATCAGGCCAAATGGATGGAAATATCCCCAATGGTACATATTAAATCATTCCTTTCATTATTTTTAAATTCTATTTACCAGGCACAGCTTTATAACATTGGAATCTCAGCATAGGAATGGGCTTTTACTCTTGCCTCTGTTTTTACTATAGCAATGGAATATGAACTCCATCTGAAGGATGTATAAAAAATCTATAAACTAATATGTCCTTCTAATTAACAGCGACAAATAAAAACACCCAATCTACTTTAGACTGAGTGCTTTGAGTGTTTTAATACGAAATTCTATTTCTTCTATCCCTTAAAACGATATCCAGAGCCCCATATTGTTTGAATGTACTGTGGATTGGATGTATCTTTTTCTATTTTTTTGCGTATTTTTTTCACATGAACAGTAACAGTGGCATTATCTCCTACTGAATCCAGCCCCCATATCTTTTCAAATAATTCTTCCTTTGAAAAAACTTGATTTGGATGTTTCGCAAAAAAGGATAATAAATCAAATTCTTTTGTTGTCAAAATAATCTCCTTACCGTCGATAAAGACTTGCCTTGATGCCATGTTCAGCTGAAGCCCTCTAACTTGGATTTCATCTTTCGAAGGATCCGCCTGTGTTAGTCGCTCATACCTAACAATATGGGCTTTTACTCTTGCTGTTAACTCACTTGGGCTGAAAGGTTTCACAATATAATCATCTGCACCTAAGCCAAATCCACGTACTTTATCAATATCTTCATATTTAGCAGTAACCATCAGAATGGGAATATTCGTCACTTTTCTGACCTGTTTGCAAATTTCAAATCCATTTATATTTGGAACCATTAAATCAAGTAAAATCAAATCAAACTGTCGATGTAATGCAGCATCAAGACCTGCCCTTCCATCCGCAGTAATTTCCACCTGAAAGCCTTCAATCTCAAGATAATCTCTTTCTAATGCAGCAATGCTTTGATCATCTTCAATAATCAATATTTTTTTGTCCATCCTTTTCATCCTTTTGTTTTTTTAAGGGTAAAGTGAACACACAATCCGCCTGATGATAGATTTTCCGCCCAAATTTCTCCATCATGTGCCTTAATTATTTGTGATGCAATAGCCAGTCCTAGTCCACTTCCTGCTGTACTTCGTGATGGATCTGTCCGATAAAATCGATTGAAAATAGTTGAAACTTCATCTTCGGAAACACCTGGTCCATTATCACTTATGCTTACTTTAACCTTTTTTTCTTGCTCTGTAATAAAAATCGTTATCCTGCCGAATCCTCTATTCATATATTTAACACTATTAAAAATGATATTTTCCACTACACGCACTACTTTATCTCGATCTATGCACACTTTCACATGCCTATCTTCTTCTGTATCAAACACCACTTGTATGTCCTTCTCACTTAATTCATCATTTATATCATTCAAATAATCTTGAATAAACGCATAAATATCGACAGATTCAAAATGAAAAGGGAGTTTTTTCACATCTAATTTTGAATACAAGGATAACTCTTCTATTAATCGATTTACATATAATGCCTTAGAGTGGATGGTGGCCAGATACTCTTTTTGTTTCTGGGCAGAGCCTGCCACCCCATCCTGAATCCCTTCGACATAGCCAAGTATCGATGTTATAGGCGTTTTTAAATCATGGGAAATGTTTGCAATCATTTCTTTTCGATTATGTTCATATTTATCCCGCAGCTCCAATGATTCTTTTAGCTGCTCTCTCATCGAATCAAATGAGTTCACAAGTTTCCCAAGTTCATCACGACCTTTTGACTTGATACGGAAGTTTAGATTTCCACTTCTGATTTTTTCAGCAGCATCAGATAATAGGCGGACAGGACGTAAAATACTTCGAGAAACAAGAGTCGATAGTAAAACATTTGTCAGTACAAAGACAAGGATTAAACCTATAAATAAAACTGGAAAAAATGATCTAGCAAAATTCACAAACGATGCAGATGACTCTAATAGAAATATCGAACCTTTTGACGAATCATTGAAATAGAAATCATATTGTATCGTTGAGTAATGTCCATCACCAACCCATGATCCAGCCGGATAATATCCTTTATACCCGAAATCAGGGAGATCATTTTTCATGATTGACATCTGTTGAGCGGATGTAAATAATAGTTCATTGTCTTTCCGAATAATCACTTCTACTTTTTTTTCATTCAGTCGTTCTCTTAAGGAGTTTAAATATTTATCATTATAAAACTTATCTGGATCAAGTGATGCCGTTTTTTGCAATTCATTATAAAACTCTGTTAATGCTCCATCTATTCTTTGCCAATTTTGATTGAAGCCGCCCTTATTACTTCCAAACCCATTGAAGAATACAATATTAAGTAAAAAGATAATGAATATGATTACTATGATCGGCATTATAATCATAACCGCATTTGAAAAAAAAAGACGTTTCTTAATAGACATGATAATCCCCTTTAAAAAATGGCTTTGTAAACTTGGTTGTTGATTTTCGCTTCACAAGGAAGTCTTCTTCAGCATGGATATCGCACGTCTAAAAGCGATAGCTTTTAGACGGAGGCACAAGCGGTTCGCGGGCGTTCTGGGGTGTCTTGTCTCCTCAGCACTAAACGCCCTGGGGGGTCTCCCCTGGCACGTCACGTACTCCTACAGGATACTGAATTAACATCTTTGAATCCGCCCATGCACGAAGGAAATGCGTTAGCATTTCTGAGGAGTCTTCGTGCCATCCATCACAATAAACAGGATTATAAAAAATCAAGACCGCTATTTAACAACCATCAATTACTTTTTCTTATTAGGAAAATACCAACTACCCAAGAAATATTTCAGTGGAGTGAAGGAGTTGTGGCTGAAAAAGTAATTAGAAGGTATTAAAGGAAAATTTTAATGAGGCAGGCTTTGGACGGTGGGTTTATTTTAAATAATAAAGTAATTATTATAATAGGGGGGATAGTTTCCCTTACTATTTCTCCTACTTTACCCAATTCCCTTGTACTTCTCCTTTTCGAGCAGCTAGAGCCTTGCTGCTTTACCCAATTCTCTTGCGCTGCTCATTTTCAGGCAGCTAGAACCTGCCAAAAAAGTTTGTTAGTCTCTAAACTAAATTATCTCCAATAAAAATAAACAAACAATAAATCAATTATAAAAGTTTTATAAATTACAACGACATTCCTTTGAATGTACTATTTTATTTTCTGGCTGCCCATCTTTCACTTTCAAAACGACTGGACCACAATTGGATCCAGCCTGGATTTATATAAATCTATCCTTTGGAATAACATTTTGCAGGCTTATTGGAAATAATTAAATGGACATATTCAACCATTACAATATTTTGATGTATCCTTTAGTCCCATCTCCAAAAATCAGTTGCTCTTCTTTTATCATTTTGGCATCATGTTTTACTCCGGCAACTGCTGGTAAGTCATATTCTCGTGCGGTAACTGCTCCATGGATCCTTAGTGGTGTTTAACACTTAATGAATCAATCAATGGTGTCAGCTGGGTTCTGTAAAGGATGCGACTAATATATACGAGTTAATCATTTTATGGTCTAAAGCCGGAATAATATGGATTCAGAACTGAAATTGGGAATATTTATTTTGGAGTTACAATTTTTGTACACCCAAAAAACTCCACCGAAATCACCACCCACAAACTCCTCTTCACTTCAACTTTTTTCGATTTTACGAATCCATCTAAAATAAGTAAGCAAAGTTGCCAGTAAAATTGGGTCGAGGATTAGTGATAATCGAAATTTCCACCAGCCATAATGAAAATATCCCCAAGTCTCTGGCAGTAAGGCTAAATTTTCATATACAATAATAAAAAGAATCCAAAGAGCTAGATAACACAATTTTTTTAACCAAGGATACCAATTTAATATCATGACATTTACTGGTGGAATAAGTAATGAGTAAGCACAGAGATTTTTCCAATCAATTCCTTTTTCAAAATACCAATAACCTTCATAGATTTGATCAATATATACATCAAAGAAGGATAACAAAACCATTGTAAATGTCCAAATATGAACAACTTGATTTTTTGTAAGGTGTTTTTTCATTTTGAATGTAATTGAATTAAATAAGATAATAGAAGAAATAAATAAGACCATATGGGCAACACCTTTTCTAGAAAATTCCCCATTTATCATGCTGTTACTCTAAACCCTTAATCTTTTATCTTTAATTTATAAATATTTCAAGTATACCCACATATCATGCGAGTCATGACGGCTGATATAAATACAAGAAAAATCTCATTAGCTTTTTTGTTCCCGGATAGTCAAACAAAAAACAATAAAAACGCACCTTGCTTGGAAATGAGGCACATATTTGCAGAAAAACTGTTTCCAAGTACACAAGTATTATGCTCTCCCCTTTGCGAAAAACCAGACGCAAAATAAACGCACTATAAATAACGAGATACATATTGTGATCCAAGAAATATACCATTCCCAGTGTATGTATCTGATGAGGTCGGTGTATTTTTCGATAATGACCTCAACGATTGTTAACACCGAACTAAATCCAGCATAATAACCATATTGAAAAAGAAGACGTCGATTATTGGGATACCATACACTAAAGGCGGCACAAACGACTGGAAAGGCAAGATACTCAAACGTGAAACTCGCTCGATTGATCGAAGCAAATAACCGAATTGGGTACTCAAGAAGTCCCAACTCTACGACTACTAATCCTATTAGAAAAGTAATAACTTGGTTGAACAAAAAGGCCGCTGCTGCAAGTCGAATTTTATTTTTTGGAATAAAGAAAAGAATACCTGCTGCCACTATGTACACCGATAATAAGATCCACCATTCCATTCTCATAAGTTTTCCCTCAATCCATATGAACCATGGCTTTCTCTTTAAAGAACCAATTACAGCAGATTTGACTCACATAAGCGAGAAACCCTATGTATATCCACATCCAATACCACGTCATGAATTTATATTCTAATAAATCTGTATACCTCTCAATGACACTATCAAACAACGTGATGGCAGAGACCCAAACAAAAAAGTATATAAATTTAGACCATATTCTGCTATTTATTCTCCTATGGACGTAATATATAGAAAACAATACGGGGTAAAAAATATAATTGATTGTAATGGTCAGCTCTGTCGCTTTTGGTAATATCCGTACAGGGGCACTTAACAAGCCATATTTAAAAGAAGGCATATCACAGAGCCAAATAATTGCTTGAAACATTAAGTATGCCAAGATCCCCTTGCGACGGTCTTTGCGTGGAATAAACAAAATAAAGCCAGCAATGCCAAATAGCCACATTATTATCAGAATTAAATGCTCTATTAACATGCTTCAGAGACACTCCCTAGTAAGATAGTGAATATGATTATTCACCATAAAAGTATTTTCTATTTTCTCCAATCATATTCAATAATGGGCTGTGACACTCTCCACCTTTACAGTTAAAATTTTATGTTTACCTAAAAAAGCAGGGCCTATTCGAAATACTCTATCGGTATCCAAAGATTTATCGAAATAGGCTCTCGACATAAAAAATAAAATCAACATCTTTACCGGGGAAGATAAGTTGATATAAAAAGGAGCACAACATATATTTAGACACCAAGGTCATACTATTGGTTTGCAATTGTAATACTGAGGGTAAGCTATTTTGAAAAATAAGGATAGAACATTCTTAATGTAAGACCAAGCAGGGCTTTTTGGAATTTTTACATGGGCTTAAATGGAGATGTGAAAGATGATGTTTTAAGTTTTGAACTGAGTAGAATTTAATCTTTCGTTACTTATATTTCGATCATTTTAACCTGCCCCGTCCTTGTAAAATAATGTGCGGCCACTAATTGTTAAAGATTATGTACTTGGTTAAAAGCATAAAGTACAGAAAAGCGAGATTGCGGGCAAGTGTTGAAGGAAGCAATGTATAGGAAAAGCTTGGTTTTAGTCACCGAATGTTGAATATAAGAAAGAATTTATACTAGGATTTGTTTAACTAAGAAGTGCTTTTTGTTCAATAACAAAAATGATAAAAACCAAAAATATGCAAGTTTTACTTATTTCATACATATTTTCGTCTCTTTTCATTTGGCTGTTTTCGTAAACTATGTTGTTATGCCAAGAAAAGCGGTGGTTTATTCTATTAGCGGACTCTGCGAAAAAGCTGGATTACAGGATAGCCCCCTTGGAAGTAAAAAATAAGCGGAAGTTTTCCCGTTATTTGCAAAATTAAGAGCTTAAATAGTAAAAAATAAGCGGAGTTTTTTCCGTTATTCAATGAAAAGCACCCGATTTTAGCAGTTTAAAATCAAATAAGGGAAATTCCTCCGTCTATTTCAGCTAATTAACATCCAATTTCCTAAATAAGGGGAATTTCTATTTTTTGAACGAATCTTAAAAAGGGAGCAAAAAGCAACAATCTTTTAGAAAAGAGCCTTTCATTTAAAGGTTATAAGGATTGGCATTGCTATATCCATTTGGATTGCTGCACATTATTGAGAAAGAGCATAAGGCTCTTAATTATTCCGTCCCTTTATTTACAGGTAATATAATTTCAACAGTGGTCCCTTGCATATCACTGCAAAAATGTACAGTTCCTTTATGATTTTCAATAATTTGTTTAGAAAGCATAATTCCTAATCCTGTACCATTTTCTTTTGTTGTAAAGAATGGTTCCCCTATGCGTTTCAAAACATGTTGTGGAATTCCTGGTCCTGAATCCTTAATCAGTATTTGGATTTTTTCCAAACCATCACTTTTTAACTCAATTTTAATTGAACCCTCGTTTTTAATTGCTTCAATCGCATTTTTCAAAAAATTAATCAATACTTGTTTCAATTGATTTCTATCACCATTAATAAAAGGGGTATTTCGGAAAGATGAGTTAAACTCTATTTCGATGTTATTAACAATTGCTTGCGTATCAATTAATGTTTTTACTTCTTCAACTAAGGAATGTAATTCGATTGATTCAAAATTAATATCTTTTGGTTTTGCAAGAGCCAAGAGCTCAGTTAAAATAAGATCAATTCTATCGATTTCCGACTGTATAATTTCAAAGTAAGATTGCCTTTCTTTCAATTCTGATTCCAGCAGTTGTAAAAATCCTTTTATTGCTGTAAGAGGATTTCTTACCTCATGTGCGATTCCAGCAGCAAGTTGTCCAACTATGTTTAATTTTTCAGCTTGTAAAAGAAGTTTTTGAGTCTTTTTAGTTTCTGTTCGATCCCTTATATAAACGTAATTTGCATGTTCTTCTAGAAAGACTGTTGGAATTCCTTTCAATTCTACATCAATTACCTTCCCATCCAAGCGAATAAACTTATATTCTAGAAAGTCCGCTATATTTCCATCCGAAATACTTTTTGCTCGGTTTATAGCAATTTGATGATAATCTCGATGAATGAAGTCTAGTATTGATTTATTAAGAATATCTTCTTCTTTTAAACCACCAAATAGTTGAATTCCCGTTTGATTAATGAATTGGATTTTTAAATCTTTAACAATTATAACCGCATCCGGTAAATGTTCTATTATTTCCCGAAATGCTTTTTTACGGCTTCTAAGGACTTCTTCATTATTCTTTTGCTCCGTAATATCTCTAATGACACAAACCATTTCCACAATATTCCGCGTAACAGGGTCAATTACCGGTTTACAAAGAATCTCTGCCCAAACAAAGGAGCCGTCTTTTTTAGGAAGTCTATAAGTGTTTCTTCCGTTTTGCTGTTCCGAAAAGACCCAGTTAAAATCCTGCATAGCCCCTTCAATATCATTTATGAAAAATAGAGTTTTGAGGTGCTGCCCGATCATTTCTTCAGGATCAAACCCCAAAATACTTTTACAAGCAGGGGATATATACTGGATTTCACCTAGAACATTAACACTTAGAATGATATCCAGTACATTTTTTGTTAAAGAACGGTGGATTTCCTCTATTTTTCGGACCTCTTTGTTTTTTCTTTTTAGTTCAGTAATATCCTTAATAACCCCAGATACTCCAACAACCTGTTCGTCAAATATTAGCGGAAGAAACATAACATTTATATCAAGAATTTGATTGAATTTGTTTATAATTTTACTATCAAAGTTTTCAAAGTGACCAAGAACAGATTTATGAAAATAATTTAGAACCTTATTTAAATCTTTAATTGGTATAAGTGTTTGAAGTTTCATTTGAAGAGCTTCATCAACGGAATATACCAAAAGTTTTTCAAATGCAGTGTTTACTTGAACAAAATTGCCCTCCAAATCTAAAACAAAAATGGCATCGACGTTCTCTTTTATTATTGAATTACATTGTCCGTTACTTTCAAGCAAATATTTATTTAATAACAATTTTCTTTTATATTTAACTTCCTCAATATAGCTGCTCATATCTCTTTTCAGTCCTTTCCCTGATAATAAGAAAGTCAAGATGGAACAAATAACCCATCTTGACTTTTGACCAACTCAAATATTTTGTCTTGTCCATTCATCCATACGTTCAAAATATAAACATGAGCATTATCTTTTAAAGGGATTAAGTCCAATTCACCTAGTTAATCTTATAAATAGTGGAAATATAAGCAAAAGTATCCATTATTTATCTTAAATCTATTTTAAATCTATTTGATGGAACTTTCAACATTTTCTAAAAAAGATAAAAAGTGATTTATTTCATCCAGGTAACTTAAGGAAATTGAGGGTTTAATGATAATAGTTGCGCCGAAGTTATACTTGGAAAAAAGGATAAGCAATGAAATGGAATGCATATTTATTTTGTTTTAACATTTTGATTTAATCTATTCATTTGTTGATTCATTAATTTATCAAGGGTTTGACTTAGTTTAATAGTTTCTGGCGAGGTAAAACCTTTTGACATTCCTGCTGAAATCATGTTTTTTCTTACAGTTGCAATATTTTTCAGTATATTAGTGCTTATCATTTCAATAACTCCTTATTTTTTCCGATGTCTAGGGCCATTTTACCAACAGAAAGCGCATTCAACGTTAACTATTTTGTCATCAAATTTCGACAAATACTTTGTTTAAGTTAAAATCTTTATAATGATGATATTTTCGAACTTTTCTAAGTAGATTTCCTCTTATTATCACTCTCTCCGCTACTTTCTACTATAAAGTTGCTACCTTTTTAAAATCCCCCCATTGATAAAAAATTATTTTCTATCTATTTTTCTATTAGTGGCAAAAAAAATACAAGATGGTTTTTTCCATCTTGTTTTTTTTATTATGATGATAAAAATTCATTTAAAGCAGATTTATTTTGATTAAGGTTAATACTTAACACAGCACCAACATTATCAAATCGTTCATTTGTAAAAGAACCATTAACAGGGACACGCATTGTTTGCATTTTATTAGATTCATTAGTGAGCAAATCTTTCCCTAAAGATAATAAAGTCGGCGTATCCAAATTGGTATCAACATAAGGGTCGATAACCCCCAATATTTTAGGGAGTTTTAAAATACTCCCTAGACTCAAGGCTTGATCCTTCAACTTTCCAATAATCTCCTGTTGTCTTTGAACTCTGCCGAAATCGCTTAGTCGATCATGGCGAAAACGTACATAGCCCAACAACTTATCCCCATGTAAAGTTTGCTTTCCAGGATCTAATGTAGTTCCAATTCCATACGACATTTCATATGGAACATCCACTTTGATTCCATCTGGGGCAATTATATCTGTAATTTTAGAGAATCCTTTAAAATCAACAACAGCATAATAGTTTACATCAATATCAAAGTTTTCTTTAATAGTTTTTCTAAGAAGCTCTGGTCCGCCATACGCATAGGCTGCATTTATTTTCTGTTTACCATGTCCAGGAATATTAACATAAGTGTCCCTCATAATGGAAACCAGCTTAGCTTGGTGAGTCTCTTGATCATAATGGGCTATCATGATCGAATCCGTTCTTGCATGATCTTCTCCACGAGTATCACTTCCCAAAAGAAGCACATTTATTTTACCAAATTTAACATCTTCTCCGTGAAAGGAAGCTGCTTGTTTCTCATCATCTTTAAATTTTCCATCCTTAGCTAGGGAAACACCTTGTTTATATTGATAAGCAGCGTATACGGCTGCACTTCCTATAATAAAAACGAATAATAAAAGGAACGACTTTATCAATCTATGTTTCTTTCTTCTACGCATTCTTTCCATTATGCACCTCCACTATAGTTATTAAGTATCAAAATTCATGTTAATTTTAAATTGTTTATAAAAAGGTGTAAAGCCATAAGGATAGATTAGTATTTTTGAACAAAGGTCATTTTCAAAAAAGCTATTAAATTTATTTAAAAAGAGAATTCATTCTTTTTCTACAGAGTCATCCTTAGCTTTAAATGACTTTCTTTTTGGACTTTACGTAGTTTTCTTGATAAATTCTGTTAGCTCTTCACATGCAGGACATATTGTAAAATTTATTCCTAGAATTGCACTTTTAAAGGATTCCATATTCTCCAATTTTTTAGGTCGCTTATTTCTAAAGTAAAAATCAATTAAAACAAAAAAGGCGATCTTCCAACTGGAAGTTTCGCCAATACTCTTTTGCTATAACACTCCCCAAACAAATAAGTAATAAACCCCAAAGACCAGAAAGATTAGAATTAGAGAAAAGGATAAGTAAATTACTGTAAGTTTGGAATATTTAAATGTTTGATTACTAATTTGATTTCCTTTCGTGAAATACGTAATACTAGTAATAATTAATGCAATTACCCCTACAATTATTGAGGCTAACCCGATGAATCTTGCTAATATATCTGCCATAATGACTTTTGCCGTAAGTGTAGTAAAATGGAGGTTTGTTATTAAAAATCCCACCCCCATAATCGTTATACTTGTTCTAACCCAAGCAAGATAGGTCCTCTCATTAGCTAAATGCTGCTGTATATATTTCGAGTCATTTGTTTGCGGCTTTATAGGAAAATCGCCAGCTTGCTTTTTACCATCATCCATACTTTATACCTCAGTATTCTAAATTCAGTATTCATTAGTAAATCCCTTCATTCTTCGAACAATCAAATTCTTATATGTCTTATCAGCATCAATCTGCCTATTCATAATACTTATTTTAGTAATAACCAAATGATCATATCAGTTAAATAAAGAGCCTTTTACCCCATCGACGATGGCTTTTTTAAAGAGTACAGAATCATAACTCTGAAAAATTCCGTAGAGATTCATAAAAACACCATATATATATTTTGGTTCATAATAATGGTGGAAGATGGGGACTCTTTCGTAAAAAGACTGATGAAAAATCTGATTAAAATAGCCTCGAATTTATTAAATTTCATTAAAAATCAGCTGAATCTACCTGGCACATTCATTTCAATCAGCTTTTCTTCCGCCTAATTCATATCATTCCAAATCTTGGATTAAATATTATAAACTAATGAGTTTCTTCTTTACTACTACCGAAATCAAGGTCGGTTTAGCAAAAGTTTATTTCCACCAGCAATTGATTATTTCAGGGTTACACCTTTTGTACAACAAAGTTAATTTCCGAAATCCCCCTCACCAATCCCCATTCTACCGTTCCGGTTAAATTAAGGCTTTCTGACTGACCACTCATTTTGGATCTTTTTTGATTCAAAAATGGCTGTTTTCCCGTATTTTTTTATGCCTTTTTCGTTTTTTAAATAAACCTTCCGAAAGCTGGTTAAGGGAAAAAATCAAGATGAAACCAGTCTGGAAAATGGATTAAGCATGAAACAGCCCTGAAATCAGAAAAGTATTTTTTCACAACATCAGGGCTGAAATCGGAAATATTTATTTTGGTCCGGAAATGTTTATTTTTGGGCTGCACCTTTAATATCAATTGCACAACGCACTCCACATGTCCAGAATGTATGCGGCAACACATGAGGTGTTGAAGGGTTATAGGATATTGCAAAGAATGTCCTTTTTACTCGAATGTTAGGTGATGGGAGAATTAATATAGTAATCTAGCTTTTTAGTAGTGAAAATATTAGTATTTTAAAATGGAGATACTATTAATTATCATTCTAATATAAATAATTTTGGTATCGCTTTCAAAATAATGAATAGATTCAATGTAAGCTATTAGCGGATTTTATAGGAATTTTTAGGATTTTGTAAAACGATTCTTGTTTACTATATTCTTCCAAGTAGTAATAATAAAAGAGTATCACTATTCCAAAGGGGGAGTTCCATGTTTGGACGAAAATCAATAATCACAGTTCTTACAACAAGCATGCTTTTATCAGCAGGGGTTGTATATGCTCAAACCAACATTGCAGTAAACGCACAATCCGTAACAGCTTTTGACAACAAAGTTATAAAAAAAATCAGTGCAGATAATATGTATAATACCATTAAGTATCTATCAACTGTGCCAAGGGAAGCTGGTACAGCGGGAGAGGTTCGTGGGGTTGAGTACATAGAGAGCCAGTTTAAAAGCTTAGGCCTCGAAACTAGAAGAATACCATTCCCAATCTATGATTATAAGACACTCAAACAGCAGGCAATTGTAGATGGAGCCGATTTAAATGGACATGCTTTTAGCGGAAGTGGAAGCGGAAATGTAACGGCAGAGCTCGTTAATGTTGGAAAAGCTTTAGCTGGCACGGTTACCGATGATGTGAAAGGGAAAATTGCCTTGGTGGAACGCGGTGATATAACATTTGTTGAAAAAGTACAAAATGTGGCAGCTAAAGGCGCGGTTGGGGTACTTATGTACAACACCGGTACCGGAAATAACTTCGGACAAGCAAATGGTGAGGTTCCTGCTGTAGCCATTACTCGTGCACAAGGTCTTGAATTGGTCGAAAAATTAAAGAACGGTCCAGTTACAGCTACATTAGATGTCGATATCGAAAGAATCGAGAAAACATCCTATGTGGTTGAGGCTAAATTAAAGCCAAACAAGAACAAGGACACTGGGCAGATCGTTACGATTGGTGCACACCATGACTCCGTTGCTAATGGTCCAGGAGCAAATGACGATGCTTCCGGAGTTTCAGCTGTATTGGAGCTCGCAAGAATTTTTGTCAATACTCCGATTGATACAGAAGTCCGTTTCCTGACTTTCGGTTCTGAAGAAAGAGGGATGGTGGGCTCATCCTTTTATGTATCACAGCTTCCACAATCTGATATAGACCGCATGGTTGCCCACTTCCAAATGGATATGATTGGCGGGGCGGAAGCTGGAGAAGATCATCCATTAGGTGGACTGATCATGTACACAATTGACGGTCAGAAAAATCTTGTTACCGACTTAGGAGCGTCAGCCACATCGAGATTGTATGATGTTGCAGTACCGTATGGACAGTTAGGAAGAAGTGACCATCAGCCATTCCATGACGTTGGCATTCCTTCTGCTCTATTTATTCATTCACCGGTTGAACCTCAGTATCACAAGCCAACAGATACGATTGAACATATCAGTAAAGAAAAGCTGCAACAAGCTGCATCAACCGTTGGAGCAGCAGCCTATCAAATTATTCGCCCGGATACACCTGCACTTGATCGAGCACATGTGGCCCCAGCAATAGTGAACTACGATTTCGAAAACCGTGCAGTAGATTAATAAAGAAATAGTAAAAACGCTAGAATCGACAAAGATTCTAGCGTTTTTACTATATGCTAAAATACAACTAAAATTGATCTTAATCTTTTTACTATTGACAAATATCAATCCACCTAGTATCTTCCATATCACTAACCCCACTGTAATGAAAGCATCAGGGAAGATTAAGTCCAGTTATCCGCATCTACAAAAAACAAGGTTAACCTTATCCAGGCTGGATACTGCCAATATTGTAAAAGCCTTTTTCGTTTTCGTATATTAGATAAAACAGACACAAGTCCAAACTATCTACAGGAATAATTTAACAGTATATAGCATTTTGAACAGAAAATAGCTGATTATACTCACTATTACAATCACAAACGAATGAAGGCAAAATGAAAAAACGTGAGTTCCAAAGAATACCGAACTCACGTCGTTCTAAAAGTTGCATAAAAATATTGGTCTAACTTTATTGGGTCAGATCAGGGTTAGTTGCCTTCTTTTAAAATGAGTTGCACTATACACTCCACATGTGTCGAGTGTATGTGGCAACACACGAGATGTAGGTGGGTTTAACTAATGAATAAATTATTGTATATAATCCGCTTATTAATGATTGGTGCATTTTGCACTATCGCACCCGTTACTTTTAAGTACATTACATCACAAATACACTAAAAGTGTTATTGTCAAATCACTTATTGTGTTATGCACCGTTCAATTAGCCTTTTACCTATTTAGAACAAAAAAGATGGCTACTTATTAAAAACACGCCCCAATTGAAAATGTAGTATAGAAATATTAAATTAAATAAATTGGTTTTGAGTTTATATAATCAATAACCGAAGTTTCTAAAATATAACTAATAAGCATTTTTAACTGTAGAATTCAATTTGGTTTTCAATCTTTGCTATATTAAGAGACCGATTTAGTACAATTACAAGTACACACGTAAAAAGTAAAAGACCGCAAATCATAAAAATAACTCCAATCCATCCAAAATGGCTTAAAAATACCCCTCCTGACCAGCCGATTAAACTGGAGCCAGTGTAATAGAACAATAGGTATAAAGATGATGCGTATGCTTTTGTATTAGGTTGTGAAACTATGCCTATCCAGCCGCTTGCTATACTATGCCCTGCTAAGAATCCCGATGCAAACAGAATTAATCCTAGAATGAGAATAAAGATATTACTTGATAATGTCATTAAAGAACCGATAAGAGCCATGATAAGAGCCCAACTCATTAAACGAGAACGTGAATGCCTTTCTGAAAGTTTTCCAAAAAAATAAGAACCCCATGAACCCGCCAATTGAAAAACAAATAAAAACCCAATCGCTGTTTGACTTAAATGATATGGCGGTTTCGATAGTGGAAAACCAATATAATTAAATAACGCCACATAGACACCGAGTAACAAAAAACCCAACCCATAAATGTAAAATAAGTTTTTACTTTTTAGTCCACTTGATATTCCCGAAACCCAGTTACCAAATGAAAGGTCTGTTTTTTTGAAGTTTTTGGATTCAGGCAAATAAATCCAGAACAAAATACTGCATAATAAACTAATTAATCCCAAAGCTAAAATAGCTATATTCCATGAGAAAAAATCCGTTAATGTACTAACAATTACCCTCCCAAAAAATCCTCCAAAAGCACATCCGCTAACATATATCCCCATGATTCTTCCAACATGCAATGGAGAAATCTCTTCGCTTAAATACGTCATAGCGATTGCGGGGAATCCACTCATAACAATTCCTTGTAATATTCGTAAAAAAATCAGAGTTTCAAAATTGGGACTAAAAGCAGATAAAATACCCAACAGTGATGATAAAAGTAAAGAAATACTCATAATTTTTTTCCGTCCCCAAGCATTTGAAAAAACTGTAACAAACAGCATGCTGATTGCAAGAGCAAACGTTGCAAAAGAAATTGTTAAACTTGCAGTCGATGGAGATATTGTAAATTCCTTTGAAAATGTTTGAATTAATGTTTGTGGACTGTACAAAATGGCAAATGTCACCGTACTTCCTAACAGCATACTTAGGAATGTCCGTCGATATGCAGGGGTGCCATATTCAATATATTGCATGAAATCCTCTCCTCATTTTTATCTTTATATTAGTGTAAACCTTGAATGGTATAACGTAAATTGCATTATAATCATTAAGATGATACCTTTTTGTTATCGACAAAACGGAAAGAGGTTGTATAAAAATGGAATGGCAACAACTTGAATATTTTCGTGTAGTTGCGAAAATAGAACACTTTAGAAAATCGGCGGAGCATTTGGCAATATCTCAGCCTGCCCTTAGCCGTTCTATTAATAAATTAGAAAAAGAACTTGGAGTCACTTTGTTTGACCGTACTGGACATTCCGTACAGCTAAATAAGTTTGGACAAATTTTCCTGAAACGAGTTGAAAGTGGGTTAAACGAAATTTCAATTGGCATAAAAGAGATTAATCAGTTAAAAAATCCATACACTGGTACTGTTTCTCTTTCCTTTCTGCAAACATTGGGATTAACGATTTTGCCTGAAATTATCAGCAAATTTTATAATCAATATCCTCATGTGGAAATTCAACTCTATCAGAACAAAATATTAAATAGCATTCAAATGCTTCTCAACAGAGAAGTAGATTTGTGCCTGATAAGCTCTTTTAAAACATATCCCAATATTATATGGCATCCGTTATTGAATGAGGAGTTGTTTTTATATGTACCTGCTAATCATCGGCTTGCAGAAAGGTCTTCTGTCTCTCTTAGCGAGTTATCTGAAGAAAAGTTTATCGGTTTTAAGGAAGGATTAGGAATGAGGAAAGTCATTAACAACTTTTGTGAAAAAGCAGGGTTTACCCCAGTAATAAAATTTGAAGGAGAAGACGTTCCTACTTTGGCTGGTCTTGTTTCATCGGGGCTTGGAGTTACCATTATACCTGCATTTCATGGGATCAGCTCGAAAAAAATCAAACAAATTTCAATTTCTGAACCATATTGCCACCGTGAAATAGGGTTAGCTTGGTTAATTGAAAATGCGTTGTCACCATCAGCAGAGTTATTTCGAAACTATGTAATAGAAATGTTTTAGTTACTCATTTCTCCCAACTATTTAGGAATCTTTATTCCACTAACCTGCCCGTTACTTTAATAAGTGTCCCACAATAATGGATAATATTTATGCATGTACATGAATAGTATGAGTTATTATTTCTTTAAACAATTGCGGGCGAATCGGATTTATCCTCCGCCTCAAAGCATTCATAGCTAATTACCTTAAACAAAAAAGAAGCCCTTCACACCAACCAGTTTGAAGGACTTCTTACTTGGTAGCTTATATAAGCCACTGCACTTTATGTTAATTCATTATAGCCATTTTATGGCTATATTTTTGCAAATTACTCATTTAAGCCCTTCAACCATTCTAGGTTAAAACTTCCTCTAAAGTAAATTCATAATAATAAAATGTTGCATGCTTTTTCTGAAAAGGTTTTATTAAAGTCATAATATATGAGATAAAGCCCCAATAGGGTCAGAGCTGCTATCTCTGTCAAAACGCTGTCGTCCCATTAGTTCCGACATAAAAAGAATTATTAAAAAGAATAACCGTGGGAAATGCCCTTAAGTCACGCTAAATAAGAGGTCAGGTGAGCTGAGCCAATGCGACAAAGAAAATCAACACTAGCAATCATTAGTCAAGATCTTTCTGCTGTTTGGAACGGATTGCTGGAGAGGGAGCGGGAACGGCTCCTTGCAAGTAACGGTTCGGTGGAGTTTCGATTGGTTACGGCCAATGGTGCTTGTCACGATATATGCGGGCGAAACTGCGTATGCTTATAAGGCAAATGACAAGATGAAGAAATTCAGGTATTAAACAGCAGCATCATCCGGGTTCCCAGCTTTGCACTAAAGTATATACCCCTTGATAAATACCCACTTCCTCTGTCCCTAGAATACAAGAATCACTGTATTTCTGGGGATAGTGGAGGGGTATTTTAATAGTCAGTAACCCGCATAACCTAAAAGTATATATCCTCCCAACCTACTTCGAAGGATACTACACTATATGAAAATACGAATGACAAACAAAAAACACTCCTACAATTCAGAGTGCCATCGGTAGAACAAGTAATTTACATATTTGCCGCCATAACTTAACCAGTAGTCATTTAAAATCCTCCAAATAAAGCGTTTTAAGATAGATAACAATTGATAACTTAGTAGGTAAAACTATTTAGTTCCATCTCTCTAGTAATAAATTACATCAAAGAAAGCCATTGAGTAATCCACTTAATAATTTCCTCTTGAAAAAAATCCTTAAATGGTTATGTTACTTCCTACGGTGGATGAACTACCGAAAAAATTCATTTACAGGAGGAACAAACTTCATGAAAACAACTGTCAAAACCCCTTCACATAAAATCCGCAACAATACAGATAAGGCAATCAATCGCCTTAAACAAAGGGGACTTGCATCATGACTACAAATCATTCCCACCATATCCAGAAACTCCGTCAAACTGTTCAAACAGGAAGCTTATCGCCTTTTATATTCAATAGCTTCCTAGAATATCAGAAACAAAGGAGGGAACAAAATGGGTCAAAAACAAGATAAGGTTCCCTTCCCCGGCACAAAAAAGGGAATTATACGGGTGTTTATCAAACGAACCACACAAGAAGACTCCGCACAGCTGCACTTCCACTTCCACGATGAGGAGCTAGGGCAGGACTAAACGTATAAAACACACCTCTGCCCGTCAAAGCTGATGGGACGGAGGTGTAAGAAATGAAGAAACGTGTGAGATTACAGACCGCTCCACAAACCAATACGGCAACGAACCTTTGGCTTCAGCATTTAATCAGCCGCATGGTTGTGGAGCAATTGCAGCTGCCGCCCCGCTTAAAAGCGAAGCTGTTGTACGAAACGTTATCAAAACAAGAATGGGGTGAATGAAATGGAACAGAGAAAGCTCCATGTATTCTTCCGGCGTGTAAGCACTGTTAATCAGGATTTAGAAATGCAGATCACAGCAGATGCGCCATTTCGAGAAAAGCTGCTGCCGGAAGAAATACATGTGATTGATGAATTTGCAGTATCAGCAAACAAAAAAAGCACAGAAGAAAGACCTGAGATGTTAAAACTTATCTCGTTAATTAAACAAGACAAGGTGAGCACAGTCTATGCATTTGACCGAACGCGTTTATTCCGAAACTACTACGACGGCATGGAGTTCCAGGACATCTGCAGAAAGCATGGCGTCAGCCTCGTGTATACCTCAAGTGGGCAAGGGCATGTAAAAGCTACGGATAGCACATTTTTAGAAGGCGTCCTTTTGATGTTTAGCAATATTGAAGGTCAGAACATCGCCCGAAGGACGAATGAAGTGCAAAGAAGATGTCCGCCTAAAAAACTTGGATACACAAAGGTTTCGGAAACAAAGCAATATGTGAAAAGCCTGGACAATAGAGAGACAGTACATTCGTACTTCGATGCGCTTCAAAATGTCCTTACAGTTGAGGACCTATCTTAAAGATATTTCGAAAGAGATTCAGCCGTACCGATGAACAGCTCCTTAAAGTGTCCCAGGACCCATTCTATGCTAGCTATGATCTACACCAAGGAGAAGTTCATCTTCCCTATGTAGAGTCATATCTCACCCTGGAGGAGTTTAAGAATCTGCAGTCTAAGCTAGAGCCTTTGCGTAACGAATATGTAGAGCAGATTCAGCAGTAAAAAAAACAAAATGTAATAGAACCTTTGTGCGGTTACTGTCATCAGCCTATGCGCTACCGTATCAATAAGCTAAATGGCACTGCATACTATTCCTGTTCTCGAAAACATCCAGAAGTATGTATCTCAATTGCAGATATGCAAGGTTCCATTAAAACTGCCCTTACCGAAATCATCAACAAATTAGACGGTAAATTGATGCTTAAACAGTCACAGCAGCAAATCAAACAAATTCGTCAAACTGTTGATAAAGAACTGCAATCTATGGAAAGGGAAATAGAAGGAATTAGACGTGAACTGCTCTATCAAGAAGATTATCAAAGTAATTGGAATCAGCATCCGAAGTACAAAAAAATAACTCAGCTACAAGAAGAGAAGAACAAACTTTTACAAGATTTGCATGAACGTGAGCAGTCATTACAAGAGAACAAACAGATCGCAATGCAGCTCAACAAGTATTTATCAGAATATCTTGAGGAGAACAGTAGTTTATTAGCCTTTATGTTTATAGAACATATTTTTCTTTACAGAGATATCGTTGATTTTGAGGTAGCGAAATTTGATTATCTACAGGATATTAACGACGAACTAACTTATTTGGGAGGAGAGGCAATTTGAGAACAGAATTTGGCTATATTAGACGATCGTCATATAAACAGCTGGAGAACAACAGCGTAGAGCTTCAGAAAACTCGCATCAGGGAGTTTGCGAATAGGAAAGGGCTGATTGTTCCTGACGAATTCCTCTTCATTGAGGATGCCACAAGTGCCTTTTCTAAAAGGGCCAGCCAACGAAAGGAACTGATGCGGCTGAAACACAGAATGATAGAAAGCAATGTTTCGTGCGTCATTTTTAGTGAAATATCGCGAATGGATCGTACCGCATATACCTTTGTTCAAGACTTCTATCTGCCACTATCAAGACATATGACGGATTTAGAGGTTTTTACCACAGATGCAGACGACTCTTGGGATCCAAATAACCCACAGGTGCAGCTGGCACTCCTGTTATTCCGTCAGGAGTCTGAAATTAAGTCAGAACGCGCGCTAGGATGTCTCATGAGCGTTCTGGAAAACGAAACAGTCAAACGTCCCGGCTCCTCCGTTCCCTACGGGTAGACCAGAAGAATAAACAACTGGTGCCTAATAACGAGGCTGATGTTGTAACATTCATCTTCTTTCTCCATAGCTGGGGAATCTCTATGAACAAGATTGCCTCCACATTAAATGAAGCATCTATTCCTTCACCTAACGGCGGCATTTGGAGAACCAGCACAATTGAGAATATACTCAAAAATCCAGCCTATACTGGACAAATTGTGTGGGAGATTCGGAAAGGCAAGAAAAAGGACACATACACCTTTGACCATTCGCATGAAGCATTGGTGGACCGCTTTCTTCTGCACCTTATTAACACAAATCTGAAGCTGCAGAAGGAGTATGGACGCTTAGAGACACCGTTCCTGTTTTTGAATAAGCTGAATTGCCAGCAGTGCCATAGTACCTTAGAAACGCAGAATGGATCTACAAAACGGAACGGAAAGAAGTACCTGTATCAAGATTATGTCTGCAAGTGCTGCGGCTACAAACTGGATATGAATGAAGTCCATTCATCCCTCTTCCCACAAGTACTGCGGCACGTAAAAGACATGACTGCGAGCGAACAAGTAAAAGAAAGATCGGTGCACTATCTCTCAGCTATTGAGCAAGTTCTAGAAGAATCTATTTCCAATTGCGAAAGCGACCTTGACAAATTGAATCGTAAAGGTTGTATTGCAAGAGAACAAAATGACCGGGAGTTTGAGTTTCTTGTGATGGACGAGCAAAAACAAGTCTTCCGCTTGAAGAACTCCTACGAGCATAGTCAGGATGTTCTCGCGGACCTGCATGAAGCCATCCAGTCAGAGATGTTCTTCACACGCTTCGACCACCTGCTTGAAAGCCAACTGGACAATGCAGAGATGCGTTTAATCATTTTGTATTTCGTAGATGAAGTTCAGGTTGCGCCGCAACGACCAGCCCGAATTATTTTTCAGGAGAATCCACTCGATCACCTTGTGTCTTCTCCCAATGGATAGATTCCAGAACAATTTGTACAAGCCTTCGGATGAACTGCCGAACAAAACCTGCAGCCTCACCGCTAATGAGGATACTGCTTAAATGAATCCCTTGTTATCAAGGGATTTTCAAAGAAGCTGTTCGGTAGTTTATCCGTAATGGTATACCAATATGGATAAATAACAGAAAAACATTCTTAGTATGGTCAAAATACCGAAATTTATACATCATAGACAAACATCAAGGGAGAGGAAATTAAATGAAAGTCATTCGATCATATGCTTCACCAAATAAATCTGTGAATGTGCAGCGGATTCTACAACAACTCGTTGAATTAGAACTGGAAAGATTCGTTAATAATAAGACTGTAAACTCACCAGCATCTCATGAAAAAATTGCTCTAGGCGGTGATTGTGCATGAGATGTGCAGTATATGCTCGTGTTTCAACGGAAATGGATTCACAAAGGACATCGATTGACAACCAAATTGGCATATTCAAAAATTACGCCGCTGAGCGTGATTGGGAAATCGTAAAAATTTATACGGACAAACAATCTGGTACGAAAGGAAATCGACCTGGTTTAAAAGCTCTGATTGAAGATGGAAAAGCCGGAATGTTTGATGTTATTTTGGCGAAAGAGTTATCCCGCTTGGCGCGTAATGGCCGACTATCATATGAGCTTCGTGATATTTGCCAATTCAATAACATTCATATTGTTTGCTTGGACAATTCAATTAACTCTATTGAAGGAAATGTTCAGAACTTCGGATTATTTGCTTGGCTATATGAGAACGAATCGGCCAACAGCAGCCGCCGTAATAAACAGGCTAAAAAGGTAAAAGCGCAACGAGGATTATTCGTCGGCTCGAACCCTCCATATGGTTACTATAGTAAGGATGTAGTTCTTAAAGTAAGAAATGACAATACCCCCGATATTGTTCGCTGGATTTTTCAAGAGTATTTAAACGGAACAGGGATGGATACAATCGCAAAAACCTTAACTGAAAAAGGTATTCCAACTCCAGCACAAGTGGCAAATAAGTCAAACGCCTCAATTTTGTGGCACGGTACAAGTATTAAGGGAATATTAAACAATCAGCATTATTGTGGTGATCTTGTCCAAGGCCGGACAGAAACTATTTCTGTGACATCTTCAAAGCGTAGAGAATTATGCGAAGAAGGTGTCGTGATTAAAGAAGGTACTCACGAAGCGATAATCCCGAAGGAAACCTTCAATGCCGTACAAGCTATGATACAAGGCAGGACAAGAACAGCTACCGCTCCAAAGAAACATCTTTTTACAAATATCCTGTATTGCGAGGAATGTCAAAAAGGTATGTGGTTTAAGGACAATCAAAAGGGCTACCGTTGCGGAGGAAATATTAGACATGGTGATACCTTTTGCCTTAATAAAGTCGCTATTCGGGAAAAAGAGCTTATGCATGTAATTATGGAGGACTTACAAACGCTCTTTGACTCATTAAAAGAGGAAACCTTTTTGAATGCTCTAATGAACAAGCTAAATATCAAAAAACGCAATGTTGTAAAAGAGCTGGAAAAGGTCCAATCCGAAATAGAAACTTTACGTAATAAAAAGCTGGAGTATGTAGATCTCTACACTGAAAATGTTCTGACGAAAGAAGATTTAGTTGAATACCGGGAATTAACGGACAGCAAGATCAAGGAGCTTCAAACCAAAAAGGCCGAACTTAATGAGAAACTACAGGAATGCGACAACGAGGACTTCGCCATTAATATCGGTAAAAAATTGAAAGATGTCCTACACCTAAAAGAATTAACGCCGCAGGTCCTCCATTCCCTGGTTGAGAAGGTCACTTGTAAGAATGATGGCACTGTCCATATTCAATACAGCTTTGTAAATCCGTTACATGAAACGTAAAAAGGCAACGCCCAATGGGTTAGTTGCCTTTCTTTAAAATGAGTTGCGAGATACACTCCACGTGGCTGGTATGCGGAAACATGTCCACCGGCTGAATATATTTTACCTCATAATTCTTGCCCAAAACTTGAATATCCTTCGACAACGTAGATGGGTTGCAGGATACATAGATTAATTTTTTCGGTTTCACTTGTAGAATGGTTTGGATCAGCTGACTGTCAAGACCTGTTCTCGGCGGATCGACAACCACAACATCGGGCTTCCATCCCTTTTTCACCCATTTTGGCAGGACTTCCTCCGCTTTTCCCGGAACATATTTCGTATTCGTGAAGCCGTGCCGCTTTGCATTTTTCTTAGCATCCTCAATTGATTCTGGAATAACGTCCATACCGCGGACTTCTCCAGCTTGGTCTGCCAGCCACAATCCAATAGTTCCAACTCCACAGTAAGCATCTAGAACTTTTTCCGTTCCTGTAAGTTCTGCCGCTTTTTTCACTTCATTATAAAGCTTTAATGTTTGAGTTGGATTCAGTTGGAAGAATGTTCTTGCGGAAAGCTCGAACTGCAAATCTCCCAATGTTTCTTGGATAAAATCCTCTCCTGCAAGCCTTACCGTTTCTTCCCCAAAAATCAGCGACGTTTTTTCACCATTAATATTTTGGACAATTGATTTTACATTTGGCAGCCTTTTTTGGATTTCTTCAATAATCAGTTCTTTTTTTGGCAGTTCCTTTTTGAATGTAATTAACACAACCTGTAGTTCGCCTGTCTGGACACCGACACGGGTGACAATGGTGCGGACAATCCCTTTTCGGGTTTTTTCATTATATATTGGTATGTGTTGGTCTTGTAAGATTCGCTTCACAATGGCCGTTGCTTCATTTGTTTGCGAATGCTGGACCGCACATTGATCAATATTGATTAATTGGTGAGAATTTAAGCCGTAAAGACCGGCAAGCAGTTTTCCGTTTTTCTCACCCACTTGAAAACTGCTCTTGTTGCGGTACCCCCATGGATTCTCCATACCTATTGTTTCACGGACATCGAGTGTTTCGAGATTAAGCTTTGTATGCCGTTCAAGAGCTTGAATAACGATATCGCGTTTTTCCTTCAGCTGCTGATTGTAAGCGAGGTGCTGCAGCTGGCAGCCGCCGCATTGTTCGTAAACCGGGCAAAGCGGATTCACCCGATGCGGTGACTTGATACGAATTTTTTTTATCTTTGCTTCGGCAAATTTAGGATGGATTTTTGTTGCTTCTGCCACCACTTCTTCGCCAGGAAGGGCCCCTGGTACAAAGACAACCTGCTTTTTAAAATAACCGACACCTTCTCCATTTATCCCCAGTCTCTTAATTGTCAGCGGGAACGTCTGCTTCGGTTGGATTTTAATGGATTGTTCTTTTTTCATTACGATCACTCCAAATTTATGCAATGCCCATATTAGGGCACTTTCATCTATAAAAGTTCATTATCAACGTATTATAGCACGAAACCGGGTAAATCCGAATTCCATAAAATGTATCCCTAAACCGAAAAAGGATACCGAAATGGTACCCTTTGTTTTCTATGCACTTGGAAATTGAATAATGAAAGTAGTGCCAATTCCAGGTTCGCTTTCTACTTTTATTTTTCCTTTCATTGCCCGAATCAGCTGATAAGAGAGGGTAAGGCCGACACCTGTGCCTTTTTCTTTTGTTGTATAGAAGAGTGTCCCTAGTTTTTTAATTTGACTCTTGGTCATGCCTACTCCTCTATCCGTGATTTCGATGGAAACCCAGCCATCCTTTTCATTTGTACACACGGTAAGAGTGCCGCCTGTGTTCATTGCCTCAATACCATTCTTGATAATATTGACTAAAACCTGCTTGATTTCTCCCTTGTTTCCTTTGATAAAAAGGGAATCCTGGACATCTGTTTCTATCGTGATATTTTGAATATTGGAATACGATTTCATGAGGGCAACAGTTTTCATAACCTCCTCCGAAATATTAATGGAGGACAATTCTTCAGTATTAGGCTTTGCCAACGAAAGATAATCATTGATAATGGACTGGGCATGGTCAAGTTCGCTTAATGCAATTTGAATATAAGACCTCTGTGATCCCTGTAAGTTATCATCATCAGAAATTAACTGCAAAAATCCCCGTACTGCTGTTAATGGATTTCTCACTTCGTGGGCTACAGAAGCCGCCAGTTGGCTGACTACGTTTAGTTTTTCATCTTTTTGTAACTTTTCACGCATGGCCATTCGATGGTTCACATTTTCTATTAAAAAGACCACTAATATTAAACATAACCATGTTAAAGTATAAAAAACGAGCATAAAATAAATTTGGGAAATCTCATTTTTGGAAAATAAAGTTAGCATGACAATAAAGGTGTTTACCCAAAAAATAATACTAATAAACAGAAGTTTGTGATTCTTATGAAAGGACTCAAACTTTTTCCCCATAAAAATCAACACTGCGCAGGTGATAGAATAATTGATTAGAACAACATAAAATCCTTCCCCCCCAATAATAAAACGGTAAACCAATAAAATAACACCGGTAATTAGTCCTGGGACGGTCCCCCCATAAATAAATGAAATGATAAACGGAATAATTCTAAAGTCATAGACATAACCCTCAGAAAATCGAATAGGGAATGACATTGACAAAAGCAGGACAATAATCATGATAATGGTGAGGATTGAATATGGCTTTCTTCGTCTGCGTTCACTTTCGTTAAAAAATAAATGATAAACAAAAATAGGAAAGAGGATCATTAAAACTTGAAACAACATAACCTTTACATAAATGGACATGGGCGCACCTCGAAGGGAAATACTTCAGGCAATATTTCAATTATTATAAAGGTTATTCCGTGCCATGTAAATCAATATTTGTAATTGTTGAATAACGTTCAGAAAAGTAAAACCGGACCTCGAAGAAATCCGGTTTTACTTTTTCATTAAATAATCAAGGCTTTTGAATTTATAGCCTTTCTTTTTCAAGTCCTGAATTGCTTTTTCCAATGCATCAGCATTATCCTTGGATACTGAATGAAGCAGCAGAATACAGCCAGGATGAATTTGTTTCATAATATTGTCATACGAATACTGCCAGCCTCTTTGCTGGTTAATATTCCAATCCACAAAGGCAAGCGACCAGAACACATGAGTATATCCTGCCTCTTTCGCCACCTGCATCGTTCTTTCACTAAAAATACCGCGCGGCGGACGTAAATACTTCATATCCTTCTGTCCAGTTAATTCTTTTGTCTTTATTTTAACTTTATCAAGTTCTTCACGGATTTTCGCTTCACTCATGGTGGTGAAATCCGGATGGCTCCAGGAATGGTTTCCGATAATATGCCCTTCTTTTACCATTTGCTTTGACAGTTCTGGCTGAGATTCCAAAAAGTGGCCTGTCACAAAAAAAGTGGCTGGAACCTTTTCCTCTTTTAACACTTCAAGAATTTTGGGCATAAAGCCGTTCTCATAACCAGCGTCAAAGGTCAGGTACAAGGTCTTGGTGCCCGGATCACCTTTATAATACGCACCGTATTTAGCAAGAATCTCATTGTACTGGGCACCGGCATCCGGCTGCTCTTCATTCACGGCTTTTTTAAACCCCCAGTGAATGGGCTGATTCGACACCGCGTATGTAATATTTGGAACCAATAGAAGCATCAATCCCATAATGGAGACCATTATTTTTTTCATCCATTTTCCCCCTATATTGTTTTTTATAGTATTCGTTTTAATGGGGAAAACATAATTGGTAGATTGTGGTTTGTGTGGGTTGTAAATGCGGCCTTTCGTTCCTCCTGATCAGTTAATGATAAAATATAGGTTGCAATTCTGGAGTTTGGAAGATGAAGAAAGCTGTGAAGTTCGAAATTCGTTATTGGAGAATTAAAAATGAATAAGCGGTCTTGAATGGCTTTTAGATGGGCGTCTCTAGAAACAAATTGACAATAAGGGTAAATCCAGGTCATTCGGTGATATGTCATTGGCAATTTAAGACATCTTGGACATTGAACCGGTTAAAAATATCACCGTCATTATATTGAGTCTATTTATGACATCGTGATTTTTAGGTGTATGACTCTTTATTAAAAGACTGTTTATATTTTCGAAATCAGTTTCATTTACAAGCCTTCGACCAAATCTATTCTCAGATGTCTCTATACTATTTAACAAGTTCACCGCTCTTTGTATTCTTTTGTGACCTTCGGTATTTCCCTACCCAATAATGATTTCGGTGGATGTTTATAAGTCAGCCGAAAATCATAAGAAATATAAATTTTGTCTTAGTTAATACATACAGCTCTTTTCTGCATTAAAAACCAACTTCAATGCTTTATTTTTGCTATTTTGTCTTTAAAATACTTTATTAAAGACAACTTACTATTGCTGACTGCCAGTTTTGTCTTTAAGACACTTTATTAAAGACAGTTTCCCCTTGCTAATTACCAGTTTTGTCTTCAAGCCCCTTTATTAAAGACTGTTTTCCCTTGATGACTGCCAATTTTGTCTTTAAGACGCTTTATTAAGGATTGGTTCCCCTTGCTAATTACCAATTTTGTCTATAAAACGCTTTATTAGTGACAGATTTCTTTGATTAAATCTCCAAAATTTACTCGTGATTCTCCTGCAGCCTTCCCTCCAATCCTTCTACTTTCATTAATAGCTTATGGCACAGTCAGGTTCCTTAACAAACAAATAAATTTCTCCTTTTTAATTTTACCTATATACTTTTTGACTAAACCATCAAAGTTCCGAAATAATTTAAAATCAATTCTACATAACTCCGTATTATTTCTGCAAAATTTTACATAAATTGGATTCACGCAAATCAAAAAAAATAGACCCGCCCCATGAGCGAGTCTATCTTAACAAAATCTTTTATTAAAAACCGGTTCCTTAAATTGTGCTAATTTTTCCAAAGAACTTTTGTCTACATCTGCGTGCAGGCTGTTTCCGTGGGAGTCCATTGTTACAACAGCGCGGAAGCCTTCTACACGAAGGTGCCACATAGCTTCTGGAATACCGAATTCTGTTAAGTCAACACCTTCAACTGCTTTGATACAGTCAGCATAGTATTGTGCGGCACCGCCGATTGCGTTTAGATATACACCGCCATGCTCTCCTAATGCAGCTAAAGTCTTTGGACCCATGCCGCCTTTACCGATGACAGCGCGGATGCCGAATTTCTTCATGATGTCGCCTTGGTATGGTTCCTCACGAATACTTGTAGTTGGGCCGGCAGCTTTTACTTGCCAATTGCCTTCTTCGTCTTTTAACATAACCGGACCGCAGTGGTAAATGACTTGACCGTTCAAATCAACTGGTGCATCATTGTCGATTAAATATTTATGGATTGCATCACGGCCAGTGTACATGCGGCCATTGATTTCTACTACATCGCCGACTTTTAGAGAACGAATTTGTTCTTCTGTAATCGGAGCTTGAAGTTGAATGACTTCATTCTCCGTGCTCTTCGCTGCAGCAGTTTCTTTTTCTGCTTGGCTTGCACCAAAATCAATAAATTCGCCATCTTGGTATGCCCATTCGCGAATCTCGCCTGTTTGTGCATCCACACTTACACCCATGCGGCGGAATGCCCAGCAGTTATAAGCAACCGATACATAGAAGCTCGCAGGAATACGGTGCATAACACCAACTTTACAGCCTAAAAGGGTAGCTTCGCCGCCGAATCCCATTGTTCCGATACCAAGTTTATTGGCATTTTCCATTACATATTCTTCAAGCTTACGAAGGTCTTCGTTAGGGTTTACATCTTCAACTGGTCGGAATAATTGTTCTTTTGCTAAATCGTAACCAGAAGAACGGTCTCCGCCGATACCGACGCCGATGAATCCTGCGCTGCAGCCTTGTCCTTGTGCCTGGTAAACAGAATGCATGATACATTTACGGATACCATCAAGGTCTCGGCCGGCACGTCCTAGTCCTTCTAATTCACATGGCAGGCTGTATTGAATATTTTTATTTTCGCAGCCGCCGCCTTTTAAAATTAATTTAACATCTATATAATCTTTTTCCCATTGTTCGAATTTCACAACTGGCAGGCCTTCACCAAGGTTATCACCACTGTTTTTTCCAGTTAGGGAATCGACGGCATTTGGACGCAATTTTCCGTCTTTTGTTGCCTGAACAATGGCGTTTTTAATAGCCGCTTTGAGTTCTAATTGGTTTACGCCAACAGGAGTTTTCACTTTAAATGTAGGCAGTCCAGTGTCCTGGCAGATTGGTGAAACATTTTCATCAGCCATAGCAATATTATTTGTAATAGTTGCAAGGCTCATGGCTGCTCTTGTGCCGGAATTTTCCTTTTCTTTTGCTGCTTTTACAGCACGGCGAACATCTTTAGGAAGCTTTGTGGAAGTTTCAACAACCAGCTGGTACATGCTTTCTTCAAATTTTGCAATATTCACGTTTCGAGTTCCCCTTTCCCTTGTTCACTTCTATCTATTTTAATTTTACAACTATTCGCAAGTCTTAATTATACTCCTCTAAGCTTCAGATTTAAAGGATAAGCTTGCAATCGATTACAACCGGAAAAGCTCAAGCTCCTTCGGAACAAGCACAGCTTGTTCCTGCGATAATTATGCTTAGCGGCTCTCCTTTGTGTTCAGCGTCAGGCATAGTAAATGTTCTAAGGCTCTAAGAGTCGCTTTTGACTTTTTAGGGCCGCAAGTTATTTAACCTCGAGAGGCTTGGAGTCAAAGCTAAACAATTATCAAAGACAAAAAATTTAATCATCAAAAAAAGCCTGCTGATTTAAACAGGCTCTTCGATTTCACGGTTATTGAATTCTCTGCATTTGGATTCCATTTCATCGAGAATGGAAATTAATCGATCAATATCCTCAAGATCCGCTTCTTCTGGATCGATCGCATCTAGTACGTCAATAAACATATTTAAACGCTGCTTTAAAAAGCTCACTTGTAAATTCTTGTCATTTGTGGGGCTTCCCATTTATTTCGCTCCTTTCATTACCGTTTTTATCCTATCTAATTTTCTTAGCTTTGGCAATGGTTACTTATATTTTGTCCAGTCTTAAAAAATAAAGGCTGTTTTCGTAAACTATGTTGTTATGCCAAGAAAAGCGGTGGTTTATTCAATTTAGGAATAGCGGACTCTGCGAAAAAGCTGGATTACAGGATAGCCCCCTTGGAAGTAAAAAATAAGCGGAAGTTTTCCCGTTATTTGCAAAATTAAGAGCTTAAATAGTAAAAAATAAGCGGAGTTTTTTCCGTTATTCAATGAAAAGCACCCGATTTTAGCAGTTTAAAATCAAATAAGGGAAATTTCTCCGTCTATTTCAGCTAATTAACATCCAATTTCCTAGATAAGGGGAATTTCTACCTCTATTTTTTGAACGAATCTTAAAAAGTGAGCAAAAAGCAACAATCTTTTAGAAAAGAGCCAAAATAAAAGACCCCCTAAACTAAAATTGGGAGTCCACTTTTCTTTCGTTTTATCTTGGCCGTTCAGATGCAACAAAGCCAAAGGAAACATAGTCCTGGACTGGAATCCATGCTCCGATTCCCTGTGAGGTAACGTTTTTTACAACTATAAATTTACGATTTCCCTTCAGCATTAAATAAACTTCACCATAGGTTACCTTTCCCTTTTCACTGATAGCAGGTGCGTATGCGTAAAGATATCCTAGACGTTTTGCCGGGATATTGTAATAATGATCATTCTTTGTTCCTGCGCCGATGACGGTGTCAAAAGATAATGGAAGATTCGTTTTTTTCATCGACTTGAGCAGCATCATTTTCTTAACTTCTTCGGCATTCGTAATTTTTGATGTCAAGCCGCCTCTTACAATTTTTTGTGATTCCTGAACATACTTGATTTGATAAGGAGTATTTCCGCCGCGATTATCATAATAATTGGTATTGATTTTTTGATACTCCCAATTTGGCGAAGTTTCAGCTGATTCATAATTCAATGCCCACTGGCCAAGATAGATGATAGCGCGGTAGCCGATAGCAAATGGCGTGCTATTAATGCTTGCCTCATTCAGCATCCTGATTAAATCAGGATTTTCAATTTTTACATTGGAAGAGTTTATTAATTTTTTGGTTAATTCACTCGGCTGTAAATAGGGCAGATCTTGGGTCGAATTTGGATAGGTATTTTCCTTTGTAATATTCCGGACGGATGCTGGAATTTGATATTTTGCCGGTTCCTTTTTGGCTGGTGCTTTTTCAGCTTGTGCGGCTGGAACCATTGTAACCATTAAAAGCAAAGTCATAAGGACAGCGATTAATTTTCTCACTGAGTTAACTCCTTTCAGTCATGAATAAAGTGAAACTTCAATTAGCGGGTGTGTTTCTCTCCCCATTCATTGAGTCCCGTTTTTACGGGCAGTTATCCCCCAACTTTTGCTTCCCGTAAACATTAAACTAAAAAGCTGGCTTACCGTAGTGTTAATGGGGAAATCAATCAGTCTGATAGTAGTTTTTTCGGAGAAGGTAAATATTATCCATCTCCCATCAAAGCTTTTGAAATAAATTAAAAAAATCAGCTTAGTGAGTTATAAAAAAGTAATATATTTGTAATAATCAGAACATTTACAAAATTGAAATTTGGTTTTATAATAATCTTAACCTTTCAAAAAAGGAGGGCAGCAATCAATCGGCATACCATATTCGATGAATAAGGAGGTAGGGATTCTCTCAAATATGACAGTCAACACTCGTGTTTATCCTGTGAACAAGTAAAACATGAAGGTTGGTGATTGATGGTCCCAAGTACGGCGATTGATGGTTTACCTTATCATAAGTTGAAATGAAATTGAAAGTACATGAATAGGAATACAAAAAAGACTCTAAACCGCCCCAGGTTTAGAGTCTTTTTTGTATTTATCCCGCTATAATAAGTAGAATCCTATCCCCATAATGATATAGGCCGCCAATAATGTCAGACCTTCAAACCAGTTCGTTTCACCGTCATTGGATATAACGACCATTAAAAGGACGGATGAAACCATGGCGATAAGCTCCTGCCAGGTGAACAACAGCGGCATGGTTTTATCAAAGAATAATGATAATAGAACAAGCACTGGAGCTACAAACATGGCGACCTGAAGGGTGGAACCTATTGCGATTTCAACAGCGACATCCATTTTGTTTTTCACTGCCATTAACACGGCAGAAGCGTGTTCTGCGGCATTTCCGACAATTGCCACAATAATTATACCGATAAACAGCTCTGACCACCCGAATGATTCTGCCACATATTCAAATGTATGGACAAGGTGTTCAGATATATAAGCCACAATAAGGGTTGCTATTAATAAAACACCAATGGATCTTCCAATTCCCCATTCCGGCTCTTCATCATGATGATCAGCCGGTACATCGGATTGATAGACCCCGCGGTGTGTAACCAGCTTGAAAAATAATGCCGCTAAATATAGCAAAATTAAGGTAATGGAAATGCCTATACTTAGAGATAATTTTTTCGTCCCGCTCATATCCACCGAAAATACTTCAGGGATGACAAAGGCCACAATTATGGCAAACATCAGCAGTCCTGAATTATGACGTGCATCATACACATTAAATTTCTGCCGTTTAAATTTCAATCCTCCAACAAAAAAAGAAAGTCCAGCCACGAGCAGTAAATTTCCTAAAACAGAACCGGTCAAAGACGCAAGAACAACTCCTACGAGTCCTGCTTTTAATGAAAAGATGGAAATGATCAGCTCAACGGCATTACCAAACGTTGCATTTAATAATCCGCCAATTCTCGGACCTGCCACAATCGCCAGGCTTTCTGTCGCCCTTCCCATATAACTCGATAAAGCAACAATGGTTAAACAGTATATAATAAATAAAAGAATACTTGGCCAATGCATAAAAGTTCCAATAAGTGATACTGGAACACCAATAAAGGTCATCAGCATAAAGATCTTATTTGTCAACGGACTTTCCCTCCTTAATACAATCATTTCCTCAATTTCCAATAAAAACAATACCATTAATAAAAATGACAACACAATATATTTCTTGCAAAAACTCAATATTCTCGTTACCATCATGAAAGAACTATTTTACAAATGAGGAAACCTTTATGAATAAAAATTGTTTTCTTTTATGGATTCTTGTTTTAATTGTTGCGGTATCTGGCTTTTCCCAAGGGATGCTGCTCCCATTAATTGCGGTCATTTTCGAAAAATCCGGTGTGTCATCTAGTTTAAACGGCCTGAATGCCACAGCTCTTTATATAGGCATTTTGCTCGTTTCTCCATTTATGGAACCGCAGCTTCGAAAATTTGGCTATAAACCAGTTATTATCTTTGGAGGCGGACTTGTTGTTGCCTCACTTGCACTATTTCCACTATGGAAAACGTTTTGGTTCTGGTTCGCTTTAAGAATGGTCATCGGAATTGGCGATCATGCCCTTCATTTTGCAACCCAGACATGGATTACCACCTTTTCCCCAGCAGATAAGAGAGGAAGAAACATCTCATTATATGGTTTATTTTTTGGAATCGGTTTTGCCGCCGGCCCATTGATGACGCCATTAGTCAATGTGAATGAAGCATTGCCATTTGCTATTTCCTCCATCATTTGCTTTATTGGCTGGGTGTTCGTATTTACATTAAAAAATGCCCATCCTGAGCAAGAGGTAAACGTTACTTCTTTTCTTGCCACCCTTAGGCAGTTCCGAAAAGCATTAAAAGCTGCCTGGGTGGCCTTTTTACCGCCATTAGGATATGGTTTCTTAGAATCATCTCTTAATGGCATTTTTCCCATATATGCCCTAAGAACAAATATGAATGTTTCAACTGTTTCCCTTGTATTATCGGCATTTGCTATTGGCAGTATCCTTACTCAGCTGCCCTTAGGGATGTTAAGTGATCAACTTGGCAGAAGAAAGGTCCTCATGACCGTTCTTTTCCTGGGCTTTTGCAGCTTTACGGCGGCAAGCTTTTTGGAGCATTCTACAATCGGCTTATGTATGGCCATTCTGATTTCGGGAATGCTTGTCGGTTCAACCTTCTCGCTGGGAATCAGCTTTATGACCGATTTAGTGCCCAAAGACTTATTGCCGACAGGAAATTTATTATGCGGGATGTTTTTCAGCCTGGGCAGCCTCTCTGGACCTATCATCGGCGGCTTATTTATCAAATACCTGCAGAATGTTAGTTACTTTTATATTATTAGTACTATTCTTCTTTCTATTTCATTTATTATTTTTATTTTTGGAAAAAGAACGCAGCTTATTCCTCAAAAAGAAATATAGTCAGCAATTTCATATTCAGTGCATACAATATGTGGTAAGATAAAATAAAATAATAATTAGGAATTCTGCTGTCATCATTCGATGACAGCTTTCGTGTTTTTTAGGGGTAGTGAGGTTGATTATTTTTATCAATTGGAGTTTGACTATAAATAATAATAATTATCAATTGTTAAATATATAAATTCCTACAAATAGATATATATAATGATTTCTATTATCAATTAGGTATTCATTTTATCAGTTATAATTGACCAATAGCTTTTCATAAACTATAATTTTCCTAAGGAGGAGAAACAAATGAATACCGAAGCGAAAACCCTAACGAAGGGAATGCCCAAAGCCGGCTTCTTTGAAAAAGTAAAACCGCATGCTGAGCTGATAGCTGCAGGTGTAAGCGGAGTGCTAATTGTTGCAGGCTGGATCTTTGATAAATATGAATTGGAGTTTTATTCCATTCTTGCCTACCTGCTGGCATTCGTAATTGGCGGCTTCGCCAAGGCACAGGAAGGTATTGAAGCAACCATTGAAAATAAAGAATTAAACGTGGAGATGCTGATGGTTTTTGCAGCAATAGGGTCTGCGATTATAGGCTACTGGACAGAAGGAGCGGTGCTGATCTTTATTTTTGCAGTCAGCGGGGCCCTTGAGACTTATACCATGAATAAAAGCCATAAAGAAATTTCCTCCCTAATGGAGCTGCAGCCTGAAGAGGCGCTTCTCATTGTAAACGGCACAGAACAACGCGTACCAGTTTCGGAGCTTCGGGTTGGTGATCACATTTTAATTAAACCTGGTGAGCGTGTCCCATCGGATGGAATTATTATAAAGGGTCATACCAATATTGACGAAGCTGCTATTACCGGGGAATCCATGCCTGTTTCCAAAGGCAGTGATGATGAGGTTTTTGCCGGAACGGTCAATATGTCTGGTGCCATTACCGCCCGTGTGGCAAAGGCTAGCAGCGATACATTATTTCAAAAGATTATTCAGCTTGTTCAATCCGCCCAAAGCGAAAAATCACCTTCCCAGCTGTTCATTGAGCGATTTGAAGGAACATATGTAAAAATAGTTCTCCTAGTTGTTGTAGCAATGTTTTTCGTGCCTCACTTTGTATTAGGCTGGACCTGGCATGAATCCTTTTATCGCTCCATGATTTTATTAGTGGTCGCCTCCCCCTGCGCTCTGGTAGCGTCCATTATGCCGGCAACACTCTCGGCCATTTCAAATGGGGCACGGCATGGGATTCTCGTAAAAGGCGGTGTCCACTTAGAAAACTTGAGCCATTTAGGAGCGATTGCCTTTGATAAAACCGGCACCCTGACAAAGGGAAAACCAGAAGTAACAAATATCATTGTAAAAGACACGCTTGACCGCGATAGTTTGATTTTAAAAGCAGCTTCAATTGAAAATCAGTCAAATCACCCGCTGGCACAAGCCATTGTAAAATATGCGAAACAACATCTAAAACAGGATCTTCTCGCCCCTGACAGTTTAGAAGATGTTCCAGGCTGGGGGATCAAGGCGAAAATCAGCGGCGAACAATGGAAAATTGGAAAAGCCGCGTTTGTTGGAAAAGAAGCGGTCGAGAACTTTGCTGATGGAAAAGTTAAGGAATTAGCAGAACAGGGAAATACGCTTGTTTTTATTGAAATTGATGGAGAACTCAGTGCAATGATTGCCTTAAAAGACGTGGTTCGCGAGGAAACAAAGCTTGCGATTGACCATTTGAAAAAACAAGGAATCCGAACCATCATGCTAACCGGGGACAGTGAAAAAACAGCAAGAGCCATTGCGGCAGAAAGCCATGTTGAGGAGTTTTTTGCAGAATGTCTTCCGCAAACGAAGGTAGATCATCTAAAAGAACTAAAATCAAAATATCAAACCGTAGCAATGGTTGGCGACGGAATCAATGACGCACCAGCCCTGGCAATTGCCAATGTAGGTATTGCAATGGGGGGAGGAACCGATGTCGCATTAGAAACAGCTGATGTCGTCTTGATGAAGAACGACCTGCCGAGAATTTCCGAGGCTGTCCGTCTTTCACAACGAATGAACCGAATCATTAAACAGAATGTTATTTTCTCCATATCTGTTATTATGGTTTTGATTTGCTCTAATTTCTTTCAATTCATTGATCTGCCCTTTGGGGTTATCGGCCATGAAGGAAGTACCATCCTTGTTATTTTAAACAGCCTGCGATTACTAAAATCTTAAGACCGGGTGATTTTTCCCCCGGTCTTTTTGTGCCATTTTTATATGGTTAGTGATATCCGTTAGATCCATTCGCGGATCCAGATGTTTTATTTCCCTTGCTGCCTTTACCCTTTTGTTTCGTACTGCCATCTTTTTTCGTATGTTTAGTCAATGTCCTAACCTCCCTTATTTGAGAGCCTTTAGTACCCATCGTACCGCGGCCCTATATCTAGTTTGGTCAGATAAATTATTTTCATAAAGGTAACTATTAGCAGTTGGAGCGGTTTTTTTCACTGTAAAAAGCATTGATTTCGCCCCCCAGAATTATAATGAAAGCGGAAATATACAGCCATATCATCAAAACAATGATAGCCCCAATACTTCCATACGTGACCGTATAGTTGCTAAAGTTACTGACATAAAAGGAAAAGCCCAGCGACGAAACAATCCATCCAATAGCAGCAAAAACAGCCCCTGGAAATGCACTTCTGCAACGGAGCCGGACATTCGGCGCAATCCAATATAAACCTGTAAAAACAATAAACAAAATAATCGCACTAATGACAATGCTTAACGTATGCCATAAATTAAGAAATAAATCAGTATAGCCAAATTGAGTAAAAATAAATTCGCCGATTTCTCTGCCGAATATTGGTAAAATCAAGGCCAATAAAAAAACAAAAATCATGCCAAATGTAAGAAGAACCGCCATTCCCCTTGCTACAATGAATGACCTGCTTTCCGGTACATTGTAGGCTTTATTAAATGCCCTCACAATAGCATTAATTCCATTGGATGCCGACCAAATGGTCCCGATAATCCCGAATGACAGCAATCCCCCACTGCGGTGGCTCATAATTTCATGAATTGTTTTTTCAATGAATACCATGGCATCTACTGGGGCAAATTCCCGAATAATTCCAAGCATATCCTGCTGCGTGATTGGAATATAGGGAATTAATGTAAACAAAACAATTAAAAGCGGGAAAAGTGAAAGCAGGAAATAATAGGCCAGTTGAGCACTTAATCCCGGGATATCGTCTTCACTGATCCGGTGCCAAAGTAATCGTATTAAGGAGGAACGGACATTTTTATTCTTTTCCATCATCACCTCTCCTTTTTACACAATGACTTATTTTCGTTCAATCAGATCCTCCATCAGCTCGTTATCGTCATCTTTCGTAAAAGTATCCTTTGTTTCCTTTATGATATCAGTTACCTGCGGTGTTAATTCACGAATTTCTTCAACTTTGTCAGTAAGATAGGCAAAATCCTCACTTACTTCGTCAATCATAGATTTGATTTTTGTCACAGTTTCTTTCGGATGTTTAACCGTGTCATATACCTTGCTGGAAGCTTTTTGGACATTTCCCTTCATTACCTCACGGGTATTTCTATCAAATAAACTAACGGCTCCCCCTGCAAGTGCCCCCAGGAACATTCCTTTCCAAAAAAGATTTTTCTTTGTCATATTTATTCTTTCCTTTCTTTATCTACATGTTTTATATTTATTTTGCTTGATACTGAACTATGATGCAAGTCCTCTAAGTTTAGACGAGAAGATAAGGTTTGTATTGACAGAATAGCGTATAAGTGAAAAGATGAAACTAAAAGCTAAAGGGGGCTTGCACGTGGATTTATCACAAAAGACAGTCGAAAATGTGGAATTTATGATTGAAACTATTAAAGAAAAATTAAGGGTCTTAAATCTTGGGGCGATTAAACCCTCTCACTTTGATGAAGAAATGTATGAGGAACTAAAGGAAATTTACGAAATGGTCCTCAGGAAAAGCTCCTTCAGCCCTAATGAAATGCAGGCATTAGTTGAAGAATTAGGAAACTTGAGAAAAAAATAAAAGACCAGCGCACGGGAAGCCGTCAGTATTCCCCGCGCATGGTCTATTTTTTTACTCTTGTTCGGTTAAGATGATTGGTCCGTCTTTTGTGATAGCAATGGTATGTTCATATTGTGCAGAGTAGGTGCCATCCACTGTGCGTGCTGTCCAGCCGTTATCATCCATTTTCGTATAATGCATGCCGATATTAACCATTGGCTCAATGGTAAATACCATTCCCTCTTTAATACGCAGCCCTTTACCCGGCAGGCCATAATGCGGAACATCTGGTTTTTCATGCATGACCGCGCCAATGCCATGGCCAATAAAGTCGCGTACTACCGATAGTCCTTCTCCCTCGACATACTGCTGAATCGCATGGCCGATATCGCCGATACGATTACCGGCTGCCGCCTGTTCAATTCCCTTATAAAGTGCTTCCTTTGTTACTTTTAATAAATGTTCCGCTTCTTTAGAAACTTCTCCTACTGGATAGGACCAGGCAGAATCAGCGAGTGCCCCATTGTATCTAACAACCATGTCGATTGTCACAATATCGCCTTCATTAAGCGGCTCTTTCCGTGGAAATCCATGGCAGATTTCATCATTAATACTTGCACAGGTTGCATATTCAAACCCTTTATAGCCTTTTTGCTCAGGAGTGGCATCATGTTCACTCAAGAATTTTTCCACAAACTGATCAATCTCCCATGTGGTTATTCCAGGCTTAATAATTTTTGCAATTTCTTTATGGCAGTCAGCTAATATTTCGCCGGCTTTTTTCATGGCTTCAATTTCACGTTGTGATTTTAGGACGATCATATCTCAAGGTCCCCTTCCTTTTTTTATTATTTTATGTATTTATTAACCATAATTTTCTTTGTTTTAAGTAACTCATGGGTATACATTTGGAAACACTATTAATATTAACCCTATCCTTTTTATTTTTCAAAATAACTTTATTTAAATTTCATCATTTTGTAATATAAGATTTGTTCTTAATATGGTTCTTTTTAATTCTTTTTGGTAAAATGAACGTATATTATATTGAATTAGGTGTGTGAGACTCATGATTGGTGACCGCGTAAAAAGATTTCGCTCAGAAAAGAAAATATCACTCTCGGAACTTGCTGAAAAAGCCGGTGTTGCCAAATCTTATTTAAGTTCCCTTGAAAGGAATCTGCAGCAGAATCCTTCGATACAATTCCTTGAAAAAATCGCCCATGTATTGAATATTCCTGTTGAACATTTAATACATGAACAAGTGGATAAAACTGAATTAGATAATGATTGGATGAACTTAGTAAAGGAAGCTATGAATTCTGGGGTTTCTAAGGATCAATTTCGCGAATTCCTTGAATTTAACAAATGGCGGAATAAACAATGAAATCAGTAAGTGAATCCTATAGATAAAAAAGCATTCTGCCCATTTCATTGGCAGAATGCTTTTTTATATGTACTTAAGAGTACTCTTTTTGTTGGTGAAGGAAGGACTTGATTTCCTCTATAGTTAACCCTAGGTTTTTTGCCTCATTTATGAGTGCCACCCATTCTTCATCCAGTACTTCAACCGTTTTCTCCTCTACAATCACTCATCTCACTCCTAAAATACTTTTTCGTATTCCAGGTAACCCGGCCATCCTAGCAAGTCCCTCACTTACCTTAGATCCTCGGCTTTGCGTCCCTATTTTTCAACAGGTTTGCCTTTTTCTGTTTTGATTACATCTTAAGTACCGCAACTTAATAATCATTCTTTAGGACTAATTTCTTATCTCTTTATTAATATGTTCATTATATCTAGTCCTTTTTTATCTAAGTGTTAGATTTTGTCAATTACTTTTTATTTTTAAACTACATTTTCTCCCAATATCTGCTAAAATTCTACACAATGCTTCATTTCTATATAAAAAAAAGAGAAAGTTCCCCTGTGAACCCCTCTTATTCCCATGTTTTATTTAAATTATCTAAAGTATTTTTGAAAAGCACCTATTAATTTCTGAGGACTTAACTCAGTGCTCACTGTTTCATTTGATTGTATCGTAATTAATGAACAGGAAACACCAACTTTACATGCATCTTCTATACTCAACCCTTTTAAATATCCAAATAGAATTCCTGCTATCAATGAGTCTCCAGCTCCTGTAACGTCCGTAACTGAAATATCCGGGGCAATCAGAGCACCTGCTTCCCCGTCTTTTGTAAAGAAGATTAACCCTAAATTTCCTCTTGTAATAACAACATTGTCAGCACCCATATGTAATATGATTTCGGCCGCCCGAAAGAAATCACCTTCCGTCTGAATTTTCATTTTCGATAAGGCCTCTGCTTCTATATGATTGGCAATCAGCCATGTCACACCTTCTAAAGATTCAGGAAGTTTCTCAGCTTTAAATGCGGAAACGGTTGCAACACAAAGCGGAATTTTATGCTCCCTGCAGGAGGTGATCAGCTGTTCAATAATATTTCTTGGAAAATTAGTATCAAGCAGCACTATGTCAGCATTTCGAAGGTAATTCCAGTTTACTTTAATAAAATCTTCCTCAACCGCATCATAAATTTCCATATCGGAAAGAGCGAGAAGCATTTGTCCATCGCGGTCGAGTACTGCCGTATAGCTTCCCGTTGTTTTTCCGTGAATCACCTTTGTTGGAGCTGTATTCACATAGTTCTTGCTATTTTGCAGCAGCCATTTACCTTCAGCATCATCGCCAATGTAAGACAGAAGTGAAGAGTTAAAACCAAGTCTCCCCAGATTTTCCGCTACATTTCGGGCAACGCCACCTCTGGATTTTTTGCTGACTGCTGGATTGGAAGTCTCAAATGTTAGATTTTTTAGCACTTGAATTTTTTGATCCACATTTGCACCGCCAATGCAGAGAATTGTTCTCTCCTCTGGCGCTTTACATTTACGTTTATCAATCTTTCCAGTTTGAATGAGAGAATCAATCGTTTCATTTACCTCATGAAGAGATAAACCCGTTTTTTTAGCCATTGCCTGCTTTGAAATTGATGGATTAGATTCGATTAAATTTAATATCAACCTTTCTTGATGACTCATCATCGCAGGCCCTCCTCCTTTAAAACATGGTAAAAAATTTTTTTGGATGTATTATGACATAATTTTTTGTCTAAATTGTGAAATATAACATATAATGATAACAAGAGATAATTTTCTAAAATTTATAATTTTCATTTAAATGGTGGTGAGTAAAATGACGATTCTTCATGTATTAAATTTTTCGATTCCTATCGCCTTTATCGCATTTGCTGGTTTCATTCTTGACAAAATGTGTAAACCTTCAAAAAAAGAAGAAAAAGCTGGCGAAGAGTGAAATCAACTTTTTTAAAACACTCGTTTCGCACAGCTTTTTTTCTATTTCAGCTTCGTTTGTATCTTCACCTCGTAATTTTTAAACAGGGACGAGTTTGTTGTTTTTCCTCGTTTTGACATCATCTGATTAAAGCGAAGAAGTTTTTCGTTCAGCCTTTTCTGCAGACCTGCGCGTTCTTCGCTATCGTCACATTTCTTTATCAAATCTTCAATCGTCATTAATTCTTGACGTATTTGGCCTTCTTCCTGGGAATAACCTGCATTTTTCAATAATTTATAAGCCATACGCAATTCTTCCGGTATGCCTGATAAATCCTCCAGTTTTAATGGTCTACCATAGCCAGGCAGATGATCAAACTCTCCGTTTTCGTATGCCTTTTTAATTCGTTCTTCTGAGATTATCTGAAACATATCCATGTCTCAAGCCCTCCTATTGAACCATTATGACAATTATAACAAAATGGGCACAGTGGCAGGTAGTGTAACTATCAAAATTTTTTGGTAATGATTTCACTGCTTTCGGGAATGCTACTGATGAAACCGAAAGGAGTGTGGAAAATGGGTCGTGGAGAACATTTTAACCATAAAAATAAAAGACATCCAGGAAACTTGCCAAATAGCAGTTTCGCTGCCGCAAAAACTTCAAAAGAAGAATTAGGTGACGAGGAATTTTTAGTAACCAGGGAAGCTTTTAAAAACAGAACCGAAGAAGAGGAAACTCGAGGCGATACGGCGCGAGTGCTTCCAAAACAAAATGACTAATAAGGCGTGAGGATTCACGCCTTTTTTATGATGTGGCAGAACTCGATATTTTTCAGCCATTCAGCTAAATTTTTAATATCATTTGAAAAAACCCGGTCTTTTTGAATCGAGGAAACCTGTTCGCGCCCTTTTTTAAAAAATGTTTTTGTCAGAGAGGCCATTTTATCAATGCCCCGGTATTCCACTGCCTGCATCGCACAAATCAATTCAATTGCCAGTACCGCCCTCGTATTTTGGATAATCTGATAGGCATGTCTTGCGGCAATAGTGCCCATGCTCACATGATCTTCCTGATTGGCCGAGGATGGAATGGAATCAACACTTGCTGGATGTGCCAGCGTTTTATTTTCGGATACCAATGATGCGGCCGCATATTGCATAATCATCGCCCCGGACTGTAAACCAGGCTCTGGACTTAAAAATGGCGGCAAATCATTCAGCTGCGGATTTACAAGTCTTTCAATCCGTCTTTCTGAAATATTGGCAAGTTCAGCCACAGCCAGTTTCATGAAGTCCATTGCAAACGCAATGGGCTGTCCATGAAAGTTTCCACCCGATATAACCATTTTTCCTTCATCAAAAATTAAGGGATTATCTGTTGCCGCATTGATTTCAATCTCCAGTTTTTCTTTGACATAATCAAGAACCTGCCAAGAGGCCCCATGAACCTGTGGAATGCAGCGAAGTGAATAAGCATCCTGAACCCTTTGCTCCCCTTGCTTTGTCGTTAATAAACTATCACAAAGATAACTGCGTATTCTAGCTGCCGTATCAATCTGCTGTTTGAAACCTCTTGCAATCTGGATTTTTTCTGCAAAAGCATCAATAATGCCGCGCAGCCCTTCTATCGTCATCGATGCAATCAGTTCACTTTCAAAAGCCAGCTGCTCTGCCTCTAAATAGCCGACCACCCCCATCGCCGTCATCGCCTGAGTGCCGTTAATCAGAGCTAGCCCTTCTTTTGCCTCTAATGTGATTGGCCGAAGCCCCTCCTGCTTTAATACTTTGAGAGCTTCCATCCGATTACCCTTATAAAAAACCTCTCCTTCCCCAATTAACACTAATGCGAGATGTGATAACGGAGCCAGATCTCCGCTTGCACCAAGTGATCCTTGCTGCGGAATCACTGGGATAATATCTAGATTTACCAGTCTAAGCAGCATCTCAATAACCTTTGGCCGGATTCCTGAATAGCCTTTTAAAAGTGCATTGGCCCGGAGCAGCATCATTGCTTTTGCAACAGTCTTAGGAAACGGTTCCCCCACTCCGCAGGCATGCGAGCGGATTAAATTCAACTGCAGTTCCTGTACATCTCCCTTATCTATTAAAACATCACTAAATTTCCCAAACCCTGTAGTAATTCCATAAACATTTCGTCCCTCAGCAACTATTTTTTCCACGGCTTCACGGCTTTTGGCAGCGGCCTTCATACTTTCCTCGGATGCATGAACCTTCTGCCCCCGGAATAATACTTCTTTTAGATCTTTTAGTGTCAGGCTATGCCCTGTTAACATAACCATTCAATCCCACTCCTCTACCACTGTAGTAAAATAAAGAAAGAGGCTGGATTCGGAATCTCATTAGATTTGAATCCAGCCTCTATATGGGTCATTTGGAAAAATTGCATTTTCAATTGGATGTATCATTCTCATCCCTCATTTTCATTCTGTTATTTATGATTGTATGTGTGGAAAAGCTAAGGTGTCAATAGAGTTTTCAGAATCGAAAGGAAAAGGGCTCGTTATTACAAAAAGGCACTTTTTTAAGCTATACTATAGAAAGGTTTGAAATGAGACCTGTGAAAGGAGTAATTATGAAATCTCTTGTACTTGCTGAAAAACCAAGTGTTGCACGTGAACTAGCCCGCGTTCTTGGCTGCACGCAAACACATAAAAGTTATATTGAAGGAAGTCACTATATTGTTACATGGGCACTCGGCCACCTTATTGAACTCAAAATGCCGGAGCACTATGATACAAAATATAAAACATGGAATTTAGAAGATCTGCCTATTATTCCGCAGAAAATGGGATTAAAGGTAATCAAACAAACCAATCATCAGTTTCGGGCCATTGAAGGATTGGCGAAGCGAAAAGATGTCAACGAATGTATCATTGCAACCGATGCCGGACGCGAAGGCGAGCTTGTTGCCCGCTGGATTCTTGATAAACTCCACTGGAAGAGACCAATAAAACGGCTGTGGATTTCATCACAGACCGACAAGGCAATTAAAGATGGATTCAAGCAATTAAAACCTGGCAAGCAATTTGATAATCTCTATCATTCTGCCGTCTGCCGCGCCGAAGCAGACTGGTTAATCGGACTCAATGTCACCCGGGCATTAACAACCAAATATAAAGATCCCTTATCAGCCGGCCGCGTGCAAACCCCAACACTTTCCATGGTCTTAGAGCGCGAGCAGCAGATTCAAAAATTTGTGCCGAAAGAATACTGGACGATTCGTGCGGAAATTGGACCACTGACAGCTGACTGGGAACATAATGGTGAAAAACGATTGTTTGATCAAACGGCTGCGGAAGGCATTGTATCGAAAATCAATGGTAAAAAAGCGCTTCTCGAAAGAATTGACCGCAAGAAAAAATCAGAGTCCCAGCCTCTGCCCTATGATTTAACGGAATTACAAAGAGATGCCAATAAGCGCTTCGGATTCTCTGCAAAAAAAACATTAAACGTCCTGCAGCGGCTGTATGAGCAGTACAAATTAGTAACTTACCCAAGGACCGATTCCCGTTACTTAACAACGGATATGATGAGTACCATGAAGGACCGTCTCCAGGGCATGGCCTCCGGATATAAAGAAGAGGTACGTCCGCTTTTAGCAAATAACGGAAAGGTATTGGCCCGCCGCGTCTTTAATAACGAAAAAGTAACCGATCACCACGCGATTATTCCGACAGAACAGCGCTTAAACTTAAGTGACCTTGATTCAGATGAAAAGAAAATCTATGATTTAATTGCGAGACAATTTCTTGCATTATTTTTACCAGCTTATGAATATGAAACAATTCATGCCTCGTTTAAGGTAGAGGGAGAAAACTTTTCAGCCAAAGAGACAAATGTGATTAATTTAGGTTTTAAAAAGGTGCTTGGGAAAGAAGATTCGTCCGATGAAGTTTCTTCCGGTCTGCAAAAATTATCACAAGGCCGGGAATATACCGTTAAAGAGGGAATAATGAATCAGAAATGGACGGAGCCGCCGCACCGTTACTCTGAAGCTGATGTGCTATCCCAAATGGAAAAATACGGTCTCGGCACTCCAGCAACCAGAGCGGAAATTATTGAAAAACTGGTTGAATCTGAAGTGGTTGAACGGAAAAATGGCCGCTTCCACCCGACTAAAAAAGGCACCCAGCTGATTGAACTGGTAAATGACGAATTAAAATCCCCGAAATTGACTGCTAAGTGGGAACAGGAACTGGAGGGAATCTCCAAAGGGAAAGCAGACCCTAAAGTCTTTTTACAAAAAATCCGCCGCCAGACCGAGCAGCTGGTTTCAGAAATTAAAAAAAGTGACAAGTCCTACCGGGCACATAATTTAACCGGCTCAAAATGTCCGGAATGCGGTTCGTTCTTAAAAGAGCGGAACACTAAGGATGGTAAAATTCTGGTTTGTTCGAATTTGGACTGCTCTTATCGCCGCCGCAAAGATCCGAAACTGTCAAACCGCCGCTGTCCGCAATGCCATAAAAAAATGGAATTCCACGAGGGCAAAGCAGGCCACTATTTCCAATGCCGCCGCTGTAACATCGTTGAAAAGGCAGAGGAACGGAAAAAAGCAGTTAACAAGCGGGAAGAACGGAAATTAGTACAGAAATATACCCAAAAAGATGACTTCGGCACAAGCCTCGGCGATCTGCTGAAACAGGCTTTGAAGGAAGATAAGGATTAAGCTTGCATTAGAAGATAGGTGCGTTTTGTGCCTATCTTTTTTTATTAATAGAGTTTTTTTTATAGGAATGGGTGTGAAAGGTTGCAGGGGGCCGGAGTGCGGATGGATGCGGGATGACATAGGTTATTTGCACTGGACTGGGGTTCTAGTGCACTTTGGCGGGGGATGAACCGGGCTTTCTGCATTCGACTGGCGCTCCAGTGCACTTGCGCGGGGATGAACCTGACTTTCTGCACTCGCTTGGGGTTTCAGTGCACTTTGGCTGCGGATAACCCTGGCTTTCCGCACTCGTCGGGCGTTACAGTGCACTTAAATGGGGAATGGCACGGGCTTTCTGCACTGGATCAGGGCTCTAGTGCACTTTGATGGTGAAAAAACCGGGCTTTCTGCACGCGATTGGGCCTCCAGTGCACTTTCATATAAAAAAGGTCTCATTTCTGTACGGACCAGATTCTATGTCGCATTTAGATATGGAGAATCGTAGGAATTTACGCCTCACTGCCTCTTTTCCATTTAAAATGCACTTTGACCCCATTTGCATCTCACATGTTTTTTCTTCTAATGCAATCATTGATCTCCTTTATCTGTATTTACCGGTATTTCTTCCATCCATACGCTAATGGTTGTTCTTAAAACGCGGGATGGTGTTTATTATTCTTTCTCTTCTCTCTATGAACCTCTCTTAGAGCGAAGGATTCTAGTTTTCTCCTTTTAACGCGCTCTTTAATTCCCTCTTAGAGCGCGTTTCTCTATATTTTCCCTTCTTCCCCGCTCTATAAACTTCTCTTAGAGCGCAGGATTCTAGGTTTCCCCTTTTATCGCGCTCTTTGATTCCCTCTTAGAGCGCGTTTCTCTATATTTTCCCTTCTTCCCCGCTCTATGAACCTCTCTTAGTGCGCAAGATTCTAGGTTTTCCCTTTTATCGCGCTCTTTGATTCCCTCTTAGAGCGCATTTCTCTAGATTTTCCCTCCTTCCCCGCTCTATGAACCTTTCTTAGAGCGCAGGATTTAAGTTTTTCCCTTTTATCGCGCTCTTTGATTCCCTCTTAGAGCACGATTCTCTAGATTTTCCCTCCTTCCCCGCTCTATGAACCTCTCTTAGTGCGCAGGATTCTAGGTTTTCCCTTTTATCGCGCTCTTTGATTCCCTCTTAGAGCGCGTTTCTCTAGATTTCCCCTCCTTCCCCGCTCTATGAACCTCTCTTAGTGCGCAGGATTCTAGGTTTTCCCTTTTATCGCGCTCTTTGATTCCCTCTTAGTGCGCGTTTCTCTATATTTTCCCTTCTTCCCCGCTCTATGAACCTCTCTTAGTGCGCAGGATTCTAGGTTTCCCCTTTTATCGCGCTCTTTGATTCCCTCTTAGAGCGCGTTTCTCTAGATTTCCCCTCCTTCCCCGCTCTATGAACCTTGCTTAGAGCGCAGGATTTAAGTTTTCCCCTTTTATCGCGCTCTTTGATTCCCTCTTAGTGCGCGTTTCTCTAGATTTTCCCTTCTTCCCCGCTCTATGAACCTTTCTTAGAGCGCAGGATGCCGTCCCTTTCCCTGATAACGCGTACTATAAACCCCTCTTGAACGTGTAAAAATGATTTTCACCTTCACGGGTCCCTCTAACAACTTTTCCATTTCCCCCCTCCTATTAAAAAATTCCTAAATCCCCACCACAATAAAAAAGTTCGAAATCTTGTCAATAAGTTGTACCAAAATGTTCACAATTAAGTCTTTACGTATTATAATTAGTATGGAAATAATTAATATTTTGGGCGGTGGAATTCATGGAACTATCGCAATTCATGGCTCCAACTTCAATTGCAGGCATGATCACATTTCTCGTATTATTTTCTACAGGTGTTTATTTTAATTTAAAAGTATATGGAAGCAAACTTCAGTAGAGAGCAATCTTTACTGTTTTTTTATGCCTTTTTCCTTAAAGTTTCTTTTTCCAGAAAAAACCGTTACAATATTAAAAAAGATTCTGAAAAAGGAGAAAATACATATGAGTAATTTTCAAAAGAGCTTAGAAAAATACGCGGAGCTTGCTGTCAGGGTTGGCGTGAATGTCCAAAAGGGACAGATATTGGTCATTAATGCTGCTATTGATTCTGCTGAATTTGTCCGCCTTGCCGTTAAAAAGGCATACGAAGCGGGAGCGTTAAACATTATTGTCAATTGGAGCGATGATGCAGTTTCAAAAACAAAATATGAAATGGCCCCTGATGAAGCTTTTCATGAATATCCAGAGTGGCGTGCAAAAGAACAGGAAGACCTTGTTAAAAAAGGCGCCGCGTTCATGTCTGTGGTCTCTTCCAGTCCTGATTTATTAAAAGGGGTAAATCCAGAGCGAATTGCCAATTTTAATAAAGTTGCTGGTAAAGCGCTGTCTAAATTCCGTCAAGCGGTTCAGTCGGATAAAATCAGCTGGACAGTTGTGGCTGCAGCCTCTCCTGCATGGGCAGCAAAGGTTTTTCCTGACGCACCACAAGACCAGCAGGTTTCCCTTCTTTGGGATGCCATTTTTAAAGCAGTTCGTGTGGATACTGTAAGCCCAATTGAGGCATGGAAAAAACATGACGAAACCCTGCATGAAAAGGTTAACTATCTAAATGAAAAACGTTATTCGAAACTGCATTATACAGCACCTGGCACTGATTTAACTATCGAGCTTCCTAAAAACCATCTATGGGTCGGCGCCGGCAGCACAAATGAAAATGGTATAGAATTTATGGCTAATATGCCGACAGAGGAAGTATTTACTGTCCCGCTAAAAACGGGAGTTAACGGAACAGTTGCCAGCACAAAACCGCTTAGCTATGGCGGCAACATTATCGACCGATTTTCAATTACATTTGAAAATGGAAAAATCGTCTCAGTGAAAGCACAGGAAGGCGAAGAAGTGCTCAAACATATAGTGGAAACCGATGAAGGTTCACGCTATCTTGGAGAGATTGCTCTTGTCCCATATAACTCGCCAATTTCACAATCAAACATTCTTTTCTTTAACACCTTGTTTGATGAAAATGCCTCAAACCATCTTGCCATTGGCAGTGCCTACGCTTTCTGTATTGAAGGCGGCAAAAAGATGTCCTCAAACGAACTAAAGGAAAATGGTCTCAATGAAAGTATCACACATGTGGACTTCATGATCGGTTCCGCTGAAATGGACATTGACGGCATTACAGCTGATGGAAAAAATGAGCCGATTTTCAGGAACGGAAACTGGGCATTTTAATTTATTAAAAAAGAGCAGGCCTGCCTGCTCTTTTTTTTCATGGAGGTCCCCAAAATTCACCACAAAAATTAACAGATACCGCCCTTTGGTTGCGCAATGCCCATGTTTATAGGATAATAAATATTTAGGTATTTAAATTAGGAGGAAGTAGATACATGTGGAATGAATTTAAACAATTTGCGATGAAAGGGAATGTCATTGACCTTGCTGTCGGGGTAATCATCGGCGGTGCCTTTGGAAAAATCGTTTCCTCACTCGTTGCCGATATTATTATGCCATTGATTGGCTTAATATTAGGCTTAGGTCATGTTGACTTTACCGACCTTACGTTAGGAAAGCTAAAATACGGCCAGTTTATTCAAACCGTAGTGGATTTCTTTATCATCGCCTTCTCTATTTTTCTTTTTGTAAAATTCTTAAACCGGTTTAAAAAGAAGGAAGAGGTTATCGAAGAAGTAAAAGTGGATCGTACAGAAGAACTTTTAACGGAAATCCGTGACCTTTTAAAAGAAGATAAAAATATTTTGCGAAAAAATGAAACATCTTGACCCATTCTTCGTATAACTTAATGTAAGACAATATTGATGAGGTGAAGAAAATTGTATAATACGCAAACATCGTCTGAATTTATGCCTTCCGTATTACGGACATTCGCCCTCTCCCTAGCTATTGCTTTTGTTGGTACAATGGCCGGAGTCTATGTTCCGCCCAGCTTGTTTCTGCCACTGTCGATTTTAGAATTAGTCATGATTATCGCTGCCGTGTTTTTTAGACGAAAAAAGGCGATATCGTATTCGTTCTTATATATCTTTACCTTTATTTCAGGGGTAACCTTGTATCCGATTGTCGCCTACTATGCAACAACAGCCGGTGCGAATGTTGTCATTAATGCATTTGCTACCACAACGGTGATGTTTACGGGTATTGCCATTTATGCTGCGAAGTCCAAAAGGAATTTCTCTTTCTTAGGCGGTTTCCTTTTTGCAGCTCTCTTGGCCCTTGTCGCGATTTCGATTTTTAATATCTTCTTCCCGCTAAGCTCAACCGGAATGCTTGCGTTCTCCTTTATCGGGGTGATGGTATTCAGCGGCTACGTACTCTTTGACATCAGCCGAATGAAGCATTACGGAGTAAGGGCTGAAGACGTACCATTAATGGCATTAAGCCTTTATCTTGATTTCGTCAACCTGTTCATCAGTATCCTGCGTATCTTCGGGATTCTGGGAAGCAGAGACTAAACAAAAGGAGCTTGGTTACCAAGCTCCTTTTGTTCTACTATAAGAATTTATCTGTTTCGACCTCTAGAATTGTCCAGCTTCAGCTCCTAGCCCGTTTTCCTCTTTGAATAAGCTGCTTGGAGTAATCATCGCAGGAAAAAGCAGTACATTCCGAAGGCGCTTGCACTTTTCTTAGTTATTCTTTTTGTAAAACCCCCCTCATGAAGAAGGAAACACCAATTTTTTTACAAACTGTTAAATAATGCATTAATGCTAGTAAGACAGACCCCGTATTCATCCCAATGATAATCCCGTTCATCCGCCATTCAGGCATCGATCCAAGCCAAAGAATCAAGCCGAACGAAATCACAGTTGCCCAGATGATATGAATGAATGCCTCTTTAATTAAATCCAAGCCAATCATAAACCCCTGCAGCGGCATGACAAAGTAATGGAACAGGAAAAACGGCCAAAGCAATTGTAAATAGATGGCAGGCATATCTGATTTGAAAAATAGTGACGTTAATTCAGGTGCGAAAAAGTAGAAGATGGCTACGGCAGCAATTCCATACCCAAGGGTCAGAAACATGACCTGCTGCAGCATTTTTTGCAGACTAAAAAAGTCCCGGTCTGAATGTGTTTTCGAAACACCTGGTATAAGAACAATCAACAAGGAATGGGCAATAAATCCCGGAAAAAAGCCAATTGACATTGCCACACCCATCAGCATACCGAACTGTTCTGTCGCCTGTATGCTGGAGATTCCTGAATACACCAGTGCAGCTTTTATTAGGAAAGGCTGCAGCGCATTGGTAAAAGCGGAAAACAACCGCATGCCCGTTGTTGGAATGGATACTGCCATTAAATTTTTCCGAACGGTTTTGCGGTTTAAATTGGAAAAAGGCTGCTTTCTTATCTGTTGGAACTGGATGATAAACATGAAAACCAAATATAGAAAAACGACAATCTCGCTGCCAATGAGTGTACTAATTGCAATTAACAGAGATGATTCCGAATTAAAGTCAAAAAAACGAAATAAGCCAAATAGCACGGCAAGCTGAACAATTTTTCGCAAAAAGTTGGAAATTGCAATTTTCCCCATCTCCTGCCTGCCCATAAAATAGCCCCTGGCAACCGAGGTGAAGGAAATAACAGGAATCAAGATGATGACTAGCCAGCGGACATAGGGATGATAGGAATTAAACACTGGAATAAATGGCAGCAGCATCGTTCCTACTACAAATAAGAGACTAGTGAAAATAATCGTAATCGTGATGGCGTGATATAGGATGTTCCGGTGATAACGCTCTTCTCGTTCCGCGATGAACTTGGAGATGGATACCGGCAGCTCGAAACTGGATATGAGGACGATTAAAAAGATTGTCGGCAGTATAGACATATATAATCCTAACCCATGTGACCCCAGCTCCCGTGCTAAAATCATATTAATCAATATTTCAATTCCTTCTCCTAAGAACGCAGTTATGACTAAAAATAAGATACCTCGATAATAAATGCCCAATTTAGACTCTCCCTTTGCTGTAGTCTCACTTGTTAAAGATTTACTTTATAATTTATGAGACAAGTCTATGGAATAGTAGGAGAATTTTTCACTTCCTAAGACGTAAAAAAACAGGGCTTCAACAAAGCCCTGTTACACGTTTTTTGCCGCCGTTCGTTTTTTAACAACCCATGTCAGCACCAAAATGATTACAATCAACAGCAATTGGGTTAACAATGTTTCCCATGTCGGGTACAATCCAATCCAGTCTGCATATGGCAGATGCTGAGATGTGCTCATAGATAGTACATTTGAAATCTGCAGGGCATGGACGCTGACCCCCAGGATTTTAAAGGCTAAAAGATAAATCAGAATCGTTGCAGCTTTAAAAAAGAATCTGATTGGGATTTTGACACTATAGTGAATAATCATAAAGCCGATGACAGCAAGAATGGCAATTGCGAGGACAATACCTAAAATCAGCTGCTGCAGGCTGATATACGGGGTAATCCCTGTGTAAAAAATAATGGTCTCCGCACCTTCACGAAATACAGATAGAAAGCTGATAAAAGCAAAGGAAATCAGACTTCCCTTAGCAATTGCCTGCTGCATTTGCTGGTTGATATACCTATTCCAGTTTCCAATGCTTGATTTATTATGGAGCCATGCCCCCACTGTCAGCATCATCACTACTGCCACAATCCCAGTTATGCCTTCGATATATTCCCTGCTGGAGGCTGCAACAATATTTGAAAAAATAATATTGATAATGACAGCTAGTCCTGCGCTTGCCAGAATACCGGCAGCCACTCCTGTCCAAATCCATTTTTGCTTGTTTGCCTGACCCATTTTCTTTAAGAAGGCAATCAAAGTGCCGACAATTAAGATGGCTTCGAGCCCTTCTCTTAGTAAAATAAGGGCTGCATCCCATAAACTGTAATCTGTTTTGCTCGTCAAAGGTAATAATCTTGAATGAAGATCTTTGGTAATGGCCACTGCTTTTTCCTGATCCACTGTTTTAGAGTTTAACATACTGATGGCAGCAGGAATTTTTGTTTCGACATCACTATACAGCTTGCTGTCTCTCGTTTGTACGTCCCCTTCGACCATAGGCCAGATGTTTAGTATTTCATTTAAATCCGTACTTGCTTTTTGATAATCCTTTTCAGAAATTGCGTTTTCAGAACTGCTCAGTAAATCTGTGACATCTGTCAAAGAATATTCTCCGCCGACACCCTTTGCTGTTTTTCCAGCAAGAAAATGCTCCACTTCCTCTTTCAGTTTATCGGCGTTAATCTCAGCTTTTTCCAAATCAGCTGGCTCTTGTGTAATCGCAATTCGGATGAGTGCCGAATATTTTTCGATATTCCCATAAGCAGCAATACTTTCATCATGGACCACTTTTTCTGATGCAGTCCATTGATTCATAATCGCTTGATACCGTCCCTTTAATGCCGATGTGTCCCCCTCTGCAAGGGATTTCTTTAAATTTTCAATCAGTGGGAGGAGCTGGTTTACTTTCTCTTTCGCTTTTTCCTTATTTACAGGATTTTGTGCTTCATCATATAGAACGACTGCGCTGGAGAGTGCTGATAAGCCTTTGGATATTGCCTGGCTGTCTGCCTGCTTTTCAGCTAGTAAATTTTGGACCTTAGCCAGTTCCTGGTCAACACTTTTTGCCTCCGGACCATCCTTTTTAACTGATGTCCAAGCATGAGCAAACTGCTCCATATTCTTAGCAACTGTTTCAACATCCCCGTCCTTTGCTTTCATTAAGCTGTCGCCAATCAAAACAAATAATTCATCATGGTTTTCGGCAGCATCGGCCGTAAAATGGGATGACTGAAAAAGAAATAATAACGCAATCAACAAAATAAACAGCTTTCCTATTTTCATCATTTGGTGCATCTTTCTCTCTCCTTATAAGAAAAGCACAAGCGCCTTCGGAATAACACAGCTTGTTCCAGCGATGATTATTCTTAGCAGCTTCCTTTGTCTACAGCCCCGACAAGCATATGTTCTTCATGCCCAATAGTTCGTTTTTTGACCTTTTGGATGAAGGTTATTGGACCTCGAGGGGCCAGGCTGCTTGCGCTGGACAATTCTCAAATTCGAAACTTATTAATTCATATATTACTGGAAAAGCACAAGCGCCCGTAATTCTCTAAAGGGCAGAAGCACTCAACTGGGGATGCTATTTAAAAAGTGTTTCTCCTATATATCCGCCCTGTTTGGTTCCGGGAAAGCAGGCAAAAATGGCGCTGCCGCGGTGTGATGTATATTCATTCAGCTTATCCATTTTTGCTAAGCGCTGCTGGATAGGGATAAACTGCTTACTCGGCGTCCGTTGAAAACATAAGAATAATAATCCGGCATCAAAACTTCCCGTTTTCAGGTCCATCCCATTTGAATAGGAATAAGCCCGGCGTAATATTTTCTGGGTGCCGTCCCCATGTGATAGACGGACATGTGAATCAACCGGAATAAAGTAGTCGCCATTCTCTTTCTTATTTTTCAAATCCAATTGATCAAACTCCCCTTTTTGTCCAAGGGGCGCCCCGCTGTCTCTGTATCTGCCAAACGTATTCTCTTGTTCTCTTAAATTAGTTCGATCCCAAACTTCAATAAACATTTGAATTCTTCTTACTACCAGGTAGCTGCCTCCGGTAAGCCAGTTTGGACCGTCCCCTGGCTGAACCCAAACCTGTTTGTTCAGCTGCTGTTCATCTTTAACATCAGGGTTTACTGTACCGTCCTTAAATCCGAACAAGTTTCTTGGCGTCCCTTCTTTGGCATCAGCCTGCTTTGTCCGTTGAAAGCCCGGCTGTGCCCAGCGTAAAATCGCTTTCCCTCTCGCAATCCGGATGAGGTTTCTTACCGCATGGAAGGCAACCTGGGGATCGTCTGCACAGGCTTGGATACAAAGGTCGCCTCCCGTCCATTCCTTTTCCAATGCATCAAGCGGAAATTTTGGAAGGTCAACCAATTCTTGTGGCTGCTTATGTTTTAGACCAAAGCGGTCCTCACCATTTTTCACAAAAAGACTTGGTCCAGCTCCAAAGGTAATTGTAAGATTGGATGCTGATAATCCTGCAGCTTCCCCTGTGTCTTTTGGAGGCAAAAATTCATTACTTGTAAGTTCTCCAATAGGCTTGCCTGTTGTCATGAAAGCAGCTGCCTCCGTCCATTCCTTAAAGAGCTTGATCAACGTTGTTTTTTCGGATGCTGTCACATCTAAAGCTGCAAAATATACATGGTCCTGAGGCTTTGTTACAATACCCGCCTGGTGTTTTCCATAGAAAGGAACCATGTCTTCCTTGCCGGAACCGGATGCTTTATTTTCCGTCATGGACAATAATCCGCCGACGCCGGATGCACCAATCAGGGCCCCTATTCCTCCGATACCTGCTGTTTTTAATACATCACGGCGCGAAATTTTTCTTGTTCCTAAAGAAGTCTTTTCTAAGCTGTTATCGGTTGTCATTTAAGACGCCTCCGTTACAATTCCTATTTGAGAAAGCGGTTCGGCAAGTGCATCGATAGCCTGGCTTAATTCTTTTACCTCTTCTTTTGATAAATCTGTATACACTTTATAGCCGCTGCCCTCTTTATGCTTATCTAGCAAACTATAAACATTGTGGAATCTAGTTTTAATTTCCTTTGACAATTCTTCATCTTTCTCTGTTAATGTTGGATTTAACAGTTGATAAATCTTTTCCGCACCCTGTACATTGGCCGCAAAGTCATATAGATCTGTATGAGAATAACGGTCCTCTTCCCCTGTTACTTTTGAGGTTGACACTTCATTTAAAAGATCAACGGCCCCTGTAATGAGTAAGTCCGGAGTCACTTCAACCGTGTCTACCTTAGCCCTTAAAAGATTGACATCCTTCATCAGCTGGTCAGCATATTGTTCATAGCCTTTTGTCGTTTTATCTTCCCATAATCCTTTTTCAATTCGATGATAACCGGTCCATTCTGCTTGGGAAACATCCCCTTCACGTGCATCAATTTTTGGATCCAAATCACCAAATACTTCAGCAATCGGCTCTGCCCGTTCATAATGCATTCGTGCTGGAGCGTAAAGTTCTTTGGCTTTTTCGATATCACCGTTTTTGACCGCAGCTGTAAACGCATCAGTCGCGTTCACAAACTCTTCAATTTCGCCAATTGCATACTGACGATATTCCTTTGTAACCTCTTCAAATGAATCTTTTGCTGGATTAGCCGTTTCGTTTGTAACCTCTTCAAATGAATCTTTTGCTGGATTAGCCGTTTCGTTTGTTTCTTTATTTTTAGCTGGAGCTGCGCCTTTATCCGAATTGGAACAGCCAAATAACAAACCACTTGTCATCAATAAAATCCCAGATACCTTTAATAATTTTTGCATATGTATAAATACCCCCACATCGACAATGATAATCATTTTCATTTATGATAATAACATTAATTGATAAGCATTTTCAATTAGTTTTATAAAAAAAGTGTCAGACACTATAAAAAAATGTGCCTGACACCTTTTTAAATTACTTTGTTAAAGAATGTTTAAAAGCATATATAACTGCTTGCGTGCGGTCCTGGACGTTTAGTTTGCTTAAGATATTGCTGACATGGGTTTTGACGGTTTTCAGTGCGATGAATAATTCATCGGCAATGTCTTGGTTGGTTTTTCCCTCGGTCATCAGGAGAAGGATTTCCATCTCACGGCTTGTAAGATCCTCGTGTGGCAGATGCTCTGACTTTTTTCGCATTTTCATCATCATTTTCCCAGTGACTTCCGGCTCTAAAACAGACTGTCCTTTATAAGTTTCACGGACTGCTTTGGCAATTTCACTTGCTTTAGACGTTTTCAGCATATAACTGGCTGCTCCCGCTTCAAGTGCTGGGTATACTTTTTCATCATCCAAAAAGCTTGTTACAATGATAATTTTTGCTTCCGGCCATTGTTCAATGATCTGCCTTGTCGCCTCAATCCCGTCCATTTCCTTCATAACCAAATCCATTAAAATAATATCTGGACGGAGTTTCAGCGCGAGCTCCACTCCCTTTTTTCCGTTCTCCGCCTCGCCGACCACTTCGATATCCGGCTGTGCAGAAAGATAAGAGGAGACCCCGATCCTTACCATTTCATGATCATCGACAAATACTACTCTAATCATTTGCTTCCTCTCCATTTTTCACAAGCGGGACCTTTACTTCCAGACGAGTCCCCTTATTTTTTACACTGATTACCTTAAGGGTCCCGCCTATTTCCAGGGCACGCTCATTCATATTTTGCATTCCATATGATCCGGCTTTTCCTTCTTCCATTTCAAAACCGACACCATCATCCACTACCCGCATAATTACTAAATCATCCCTTTTTATTAACAGCACATCGAGTTTTGCCGCTTTCGCATGCCTAAGTGTATTCGAAACCGATTCCTGGAGAATTCGGAATAAGTGATCCTCCACTCCTTTATCAAGGGGAAATTCTTCCACCTTCCATTTTATATCCATTTCCACCTTTTGTGATAATTCTACTAACAGCTCCTCAATGCCTTCCTGGAGCGATTTATTTTTCAAAGCAACAGGTCTTAAGTGAAGAAGCAGTGCCCGCATTTCAAGCTGTGATTGGTGGATCATTTCTTCGACCATTTTTAATTGCTTCGTTTCATCGTTTTCTTCTTCATGCTGCTTTGTTTCATTGATTGCTGACATTAACATCGAGGCCGCGAATAATTGCTGGCTGACCGAGTCATGCAATTCACGAGCAAGCCGGTTCCGCTCCTGTTCGATAATTTCCTGGATTCTCGCTTCCTGATCCTCTACTTTTTCTGTCGCAAGCCTCTGTGACAGCTTGGCCTGCTGCGTAATTTGCTTTCCAATTTTCTCCATCCGTTCTGCAATAATCTTCATTTCATTCAAGGAGGTAAATGCCTCCATTTTTATATCATGATGACTTCCCTCTTCCAATAGATGAAGCGAGTGTTCAATCAGCCGAAGCCGATTCCTCCAGTAAATTCCAGTTGCAGCACCGACAAGGATGCCCATGGCAATACTAAAGGCAGGAATAAATATGACAATTGGAATATCCATGAAATGTCTAGTCCACAGTTCTGACCAGCTGGTGATTGGAAAAATAAACAGGAAAACGCTGCTGATAAAAACTGCCAGCAAAAAGGCAAAGGCAACACCCCAGACGATTTGACGACCTGTCGTACTCATATCCGGCTCACCTCAATATTACCGACGATGAGTGAGGTGAAAATTTTCACCTTTTGTTCTGCCCCATCATAGCCCGCCGTTTTTACTTGAAACACCTGATTAAACATCTTTTCGTTTTCATTTTCAAAAACACTCGTCTTCCCAATGACAGACGAATGCTGAACCGATACCTCAAGGTCATATGGGACTAGAATTTGAATATTGCCAATTAAGTTCCGGATAAAAATAACCGTCTCCCCTTTTGGCAGCATCGTATAGCTAAGGTCAATCACCGTATCGCCAATCCCAGTCTGTATGTTTACATCATTCCACTCATAAACACCCTGAGGCGTTTTTTGCTGGCCAATAAATATATTTTCAAATAATAGCTTCGAATGAATAAGTGTTTCCTGTTGAACGGTTTGGTCCGGCTCTATCAGTTCCGGTTTGATACTATTTGGCCGTTTTTTCGCATTTAAATATTGGATGAAAAAATGCAGTAAGACCGCCAGCAGTAAAAACTTGAACGTCATCATATTGAACACACTGATGGCAAAAAAGAAAATCCCGGCATAGAACAGCAGTTTTCCAAGCATTCTGCCCCGCCTTTTCCGGCCCAAATAAATCATTCCGCCCGAAACAAAGAGAGAGAAAATAAGCCCATGGTTAAAAAATAAAATCTCTAATAATAAAATGACCACTCCGAAGATGACCAGCCATCCAACATAATCATTTTTATAGTTTCTAAACATCGGCTTACCCTCCCTTTTATGATGATGTCTTTATGGGCAAAAGGCGCAGAAACTCCACGCCTTTTTAGGATACCACATTGCCCATTAAATGGACTTGGTTTCTTCCATATTTTTTTCTAACTCGGCAATTCTGGCATCAATGGTACTTTTGTAGTAGGAGCTGTTTACTTGATGTTCCAAGCGGTCGAGATAGTTTTCAATATCTTTAAACCTAGAGTACGATTTGTTTGAATAGGCATCGGGTTCTAATACCTGATTCATCCGCTGGTTGGCGCGGGTTACATTTTCACGTCCCATTAATTCCAATCGGCGCAGCTGCATATCCTTTAACTTATGTTTCATTTCTTCGTATTTACTTTCCAACTCTGAAAGCTGTGCGTTAACCTGTTCAAGTGATGCCTTTAATCGATCCGCTCTCTCGATATATTGCTCATGCTCTCTTGCAGCAAATTGCTGGAGTTCTGTTTCCCCTGCTTTAGAAGCGACTTCTGCCTGATACTTTCTTTTCTCTGCAAGCTGGCTTGCTTGATGATATTCCCTTGTAAATTCCTCTTTCAATTTATATTGACGTTCTACTAATTTTCTTACCTTTTCCGTTTCCTGCTCAGATTCACGAAGGTACTGATTTAATAATGCAATAGGATTTTTGTTTTCCTTTTGATCTAATGCCTCATGCAAATCAGCCATCACAACGTTTTTGATTCTTGTAAATAAGTTTGACATACTCATTCTCTCCTTTATTTTTAAAATGCAGGGTGCCAATTTTTTTGTTAACAGCGTCTTTTTGTAGATAAAGATGCTGTTTTTTTACCAATAGCACCCTTCCGTTGTATCTTTGTTCCAAATTTTGAAGATAAGGTCTTGGATTTTGCAGCAACAGGGCCAAGTTTTGTAGAAAACCCTCTAAAACTTTTATCAAGGGTTAAAGATCCTTAATAACGCTTCAATTCATCCCATTGTTTTTCAAAATTCACAAATGGGTCAGATGCTTCTTTGATTTTGGTCTTTTTTTGCTCGTTCCATTTTTTATACACGAGGTAAAGGACATATGCTGCAGCCACTCCTATAATGGCTGGAACATTGTGAATGGATGCAGCCAAAATAATGACTCCAACAATTGCCAAGCCGATTTTGGCACCGGTGGATTCAGCTTTGATAAATTGCTTCACAATGAAATAAAGGAGCGCTAAGCTGACCACTAACCCCACCATCGGACCGATTGTTGATAATAAAATGACTGTTGCTATGCCTCCTGCTAACAGTAACCCAAACTTTTTCATTTTCGATTTCCACTTCCTTTCTTGATCTTGATACCATCTTACCTCGTTTGCTTGATTTCCATAATTGCGCCAGAGCTTGATTTTGATATAGGACCTAAGACGTAGAAAGGGTCAGCCTCATATGTCGGCTGACCCTTCATCTTATCTAGCAATAAACATTTGCACCCAATAATATCCGTAGGAGCCGCCTTTTGCGTATCCAACACCGATTTGATTGGTAGACGTGCTTAAAATATTTGCACGGTGACCCTGACTATTCATCCATGCTTTTACGACTGCGGCTGGAGTGGTTTGTCCAGCAGCAATATTTTCGGCAGCTGAACGGTACGCGATACCAAAATTCTTAATCATTTCAAATGGGCTTCCATAAGTTGGGCTTGTGTGGCTGAAGTAATTTTTATCCCGCATATCCATCGCTTTATAGCGGGCGACACGAGACAGCTCCCAATTCGCTGTTAATGGCTTCAAACCATACTTTGCCCTCTCCTGATTGGTTAATTGAATCACTTGTGATTCAATAGATTTGGTACTGCTAAAATCAGGAATCGTTACCTTTTGTCCAGGATAGATCAGGCTTGGGTTTTTAAATTGCGGGTTAGCACTAATCAGTTCTGAAAGGCCAACTTGATACTTGACTGCAATTTTCCAAAGCGAATCTCCCGGCTGAACAGTATAAATTTGCTGGGCAAAAGAAACACTTGGAATACAGAAAAGAGAGAGTACAAACAATAAACCTAACCAAAAAGATTTTTTCATTTTTTCGCCTCCTCCGAATATATAATTTTGATTTCAGGCCAAAAATATTCAGTGAGCAGGAATATATTTTTTATAAGCAAATATGGCAGTTTGAGGATTTTGGGAGGACTAAAATGAGAGACATTTCTTGGATAACCTATATCATGTTAATTTTAGCAAGCTATCGGTTAACGCATTTAATTGTTTTCGATAAAATCACTGAATTTATCCGAAAACCATTTATGAAAAAGGTACAAAAGAAAAAGGAAAATGGAGAAATTGAAACAAAGGAAATCCCAAAATCCATGTTTGGTTATCTTTTAAAATGCTATTGGTGTGCCGGTGTTTGGAGCGCAATTTTTCTTGGGGTTGGATATTTGCTTTTCCCGAATGCCGCCTTTGTGTTTATCTTAATTTTTTCCATTGCCGGCGGTCAGTCTATTATTGAAACTTTTGTTGGTGTTAATATTAAAAAAGTGGATTATTATTCCGAATTAAAGAATAAGGAATAAGGTATCTACATTTTCTCTGGCAAAAAGGCTTAAGTTTTGCATATATGTTTAGGTAAACAATATTTTCATGGTAAAATTATTAAAAAAGGGAGGTCAGATAGAGATGGCTTTGTGGTGGATCACGTTGATTGGTTTAGTTGTTTGTTTAGGAATTGCCGGTGGGGTGATTTTTTATTATCTGCGTCAGGCACTTAATTCTGAAGATGCCGAACGCATTGACAAAATTGGATCAAATGAACCCAAAAAATCTTGAACCTACAGAACCTTGCCTAACAAGGTTCTTTTTTTTATAAAAAATAATCCCTTCCCACATTACATGATTTTTTCACATTAGGAAAAATTAAGCATGATTATTTTGAATTGGAGGGTCATGTATGAGTGCATCCGAAAAACTACCTCAATTCCCCAAACCCTATTGGCGCGATATTGAATTACCTGACTTTGATCAGCTAAAGGAGGATATTTCTGTAGATGTTGCAGTTGTAGGCGCCGGTATAACCGGAATTACTGCTGCTTATTTACTTTCAAAAGAAGGCTTAAAGGTTGCGTTGATTGAAGCGGATAAGGTTCTTGACGGAACCACAGGACACACCACCGCTAAATTAACGGCACAGCACAATCTTATCTATGATGAGCTAATCAATCATTTTGGTGAAGATAAAGCCAGGCTTTACTATGAATCCCACATGAGTGCGATTCAATTTGTAGAGAAAGAAGTAAACGAAAAAGGTATTGAATGTGATTTCAGCAAGCAGGACGCCTATATCTATGCAACGACGGAAAAATATAAAAATAAACTTCAAACCGAATGGGATGCCTATCAGAAACTTGGCATTGACGGTGCCTTAAAAGATACAATTCCGTTTAAAATTCAAGTTACCGGTGCCCTTTTGATGAAAAATCAGGCCCAATACCATCCGCTTAAATTTTTAAAATCTTTATTAAACGAGGCTGTCACTGCAGGCTGCCTGGTATATGAGAAGACAACCGCGACAGATATTGAAGACGACAAAACGGAACCAAAAGTCTATGTGAAAGGCGGTCATAAAGTAACGTGCAAACATCTGATTATGGCCACCCACTTCCCCTTTTATGATAAAATTGGTCTCTTTTTCGCAAGGATGTATGCAGACAGGTCGTATGCCATTGCCATTAAAACAGACCAAGAATATCCGGGGGGCATGTATATAAGTGCTGATACCCCTTCCCGTTCGATAAGGTCTACACCTTTGGATGGAGAAACATTGTGGATCATCGGCGGCGAAAGCCACAAAACGGGTCAGGGCATTAACACTATGCAGCATTATGAGGCCGTTGCAGATTTTGCCAAAACGACTTTTAATGCAAAGGAAATCCTGTACCGATGGTCTGCACAGGATTTAGTGACCCTTGACAAAGTTCCTTATATCGGTCCTATTACGGAGGATAGAGAACGAGTTTTAGTCGCCACTGGTTATAAGAAGTGGGGCATGACAACTGGTATACTTGCCGGGCATGTTTTAAGAGATTATGTCTTACATCGGGAAAATCCTTATAAGGAGCTTTATGAACCCACCAGATTTCATGCCGATCCTGATGTAAAAAGTACTTTTACAACGGTCGGGGATATTGCCAAGCACTTTATTAAAGGAAAGCTGGAATATACAGAAAAACATGCGGATGACCTGCAGGAGGGTGAAGGCTCTGTCGTGATGTTTAACGGTAAAAGAGCAGGTGCCTATAAGGATGAAAACGGCAAGCTGTTTGTAGTGGATACCACTTGCAAACATATGGGATGTGAATGTGAGTGGAATGCCGGTGAAAAAACATGGGACTGCCCATGCCACGGCTCAAGATATGCTGTTAATGGCGAGGTAATTGAAGGCCCGGCATTAAGCGGGCTTGATTTGTTGGAAAAGAAGTAAGTAAGTGGGGTATCTACATTCATTTTTGGGATATTAACCTACGCTCAGAAATAGCAACACAATTCCATTGGATAACAACCCTTTTGGGTCCAGCAAATAGCTTTACAAAAAATATACGCCTCCAGCGTTACCGGCAGGAGGCGTTTTCCAATCTATTTATCACGCGGGCGATTGCGTTTCATGTCTTCTCCGGTTTCAAATTCAACGAGTTCAGAGCTTGTTTTCATTGCCTTTTTACGATTATTATTACGCTGTGCATTAGCATTTCCCAGCTTCGTTTTACCCATGCTTGTCAACTCCTTTTTAAGAAATTCATTGATAGTATGAGTGAAAACAGGAGGACTTATTCTTGCTCAAGAGGCGGCCTTCTGCGGAATCTTGTCACATGTTCAAAGGCATAGGCGGCCTCAATTAATTGTGGTTCACTAAAGGCTGTTCCAGCAAAGGTAATACCAACCGGCAGACCAGTATCCGCAGTATAGCCCGCCGGAACCGCAATTGAAGGATAACCTGCTTTTGCACTAATAACCGACCCTTCATCAGCGGGAAATACAATGACATCGAGATTATATTTTTTCAACGCAAAATCGATGCCTTGTTCTTTAGAATAATATTGGTCGAAAGCTAAAGCCTCTATATAGGCGGCTTCCTTTAATGAACCGCTCGTTGATTCCGACTCCAATAATACCGCTTGCCCGTATTTGAGCATTTCACTCTCATTCTGCTTATTAAACTCAATCACATCAGCCAGCGTTCTAACAGGAACAGACGGGTCCAGCTTGCTGAGATATGCATTTAAATCCGGCTTAAATTCATATGTTAACACATCATATGACCATGGCTGCTTGGCACTGGGAACCTTAATATTCTCGATTATTTCCGCTCCCGTTGTTTTTAACATTTCGATTGCATTTCGAACAATTTGCTGCCTATCTTTGCTTAGAAATTCCAGAAAACCCTCATATGCAATGCCTACCCGTTTTCCTTTTAAGCCGTCGGCACGCAGATACTTTGAAAAATCAACCTCATAAAATGGGCTTGTTTGGGTGATTGGGTCCTCTTTATCCACTCCGTTCAAGGCATTTAACACTATTACAGCATCCTCTACCGTCCTCGCCATTGGTCCAGCCGTATCCTGTGAATGGGCAATTGGAATAATGCCATTACGGCTTATAAGGCCTACTGTCGGTTTAATACCGACAATCGAGTTTCTGCAGGCTGGATTTAAGATGGACCCCGATGTTTCCGTTCCAACAGCTGCCGCAGCTAAATTAGCCGCAACAGCCGCACCAGAGCCGGCACTTGAGCCGCCAACATCAAATTTTCCCGGACCGTACGGGTTCATCACCTGGCCGCCTCTGGAGCTGTAGCCGTTTTTCATCCCGACAGCCATAAAATTGGCCCACTCGGTCATATTCGTTTTCCCTAATAGTACTGCCCCGGCTTTGCGTAATTGCCTGACAACAAAGGAATCCCTTGGTGCAATGGAATCCTTTAAGGCGAGCGATCCGGCACTTGTATGCATTTTATCATGGGTATCAATATTATCTTTGATTAAAATCGGAATTCCATGAAGCCGGCTGCGAGGTCCATTCATTTTTCGCTCTACATCCAGGGCTTCCGCAATCTGTAATGCATCAGGGTTTATTTCAAGGATTGCATTTATTTTCTGATCATATGCCGCAATTCTTCGTAAATATTGGAAAGTTAATTCTTTAGAGGTAATTTCACCGTTTTCTAATTTTTCCTGGAGCTGACCAATCGTCATTTCCTCAAGCCATTCAAGATGTTGCATCCTCTTCCCTCCATTTCCCCTTACTTATTCAAGAAAAGGAGCAAATATCCTCTAATTTTTAAAGTTTAATGTCAGATATCTGCGGCATTGCTTAATATATCTGCGAGTTAGAGTATTTTATCTGCGGCTTTGCTCAATATATCTGCGAGTTAGAGTATTTTATCTGCGGCTTTGCTCAATATATCTGCGGGCTAAAGTATTTTATCTGCGGCTTTGCTCAATATATCTGCGAGTTAAAGCATCTTATCTGCGGCTTTGCTCAATATATCTGCGAGTTAAAGCATTTTATCTGCGGCTTTACTCAATATATCTGCGAGTTAAAGCATTTTATCTGCGGCTTTGCTCAATATATCTGCGAGTTAGAGTATTTTATCTGTACTTTGCTCAATATATCTGCAGAACCAAACAGGAAGCCATGGATTTCTCCACAGCCTCCTGTTTTACCGCTGAACCTTTTGTTCCTCTGTTGCAATTTGTCCCTTGTAAAAAATCCGTTTATGAAGCGGGATATTTAATTCCCGGCAGAATCGTTTTAATTCCCGTTCTTCACGGTCAGTGACAAGGGAAATAACGGTGCCGTCTGCGCCCATTCTTCCAGTTCTTCCGGCGCGGTGCACATATTGCGACAAATTCTTAGGAAAATCAATATGAACAACATGGGTGACACCTTGAATATCGAGACCCCTTGCAGCCACATCCGTTGCCACCAGCATTTTTAATTTTCCATCCCGAAATGCCTTTAGTGCTGCCTGACGGTCTAATTTTTTCATGTCGCTGTGTAGAATCCCGACAGAAAGCTCCTTATACTTCAATTTTTCCTTGAACACTTCTAGCTCACCAATATCATTGATAAAGGCCAGCGATTTCGCATCATCTAAACGGGCAATTTTCTCTAAAAGTTTGATCTTGTCCCGGCGTTCACAGTGAAAATAAATATGCTCCACTTTCCCGGACTCAGTTTTGGTCACCCTTAAAACTTCAGGCTCTTTCATCATTTCCTTGGCCAAGTTCTCAACAGCATGCTTGAGGGTGGCTGAAAATAATACGACCTGTCTGTCATTCATTGTTGATTTGATAATGTTTTGGACATAATCGATATGCTCTGGAATAAGCAGCTGATCGCCTTCATCCAGCACAATAAGCTTTACTTCATGCATTTTTACTTTCTTCTGTTTAATCAGCTCCAACAGACGGCCTGGTGTGGCAAAAATAATCTGCGGACGCTTTTTTAATTTTTCCAGCTGGCGTTTTGGGTTCGCCCCTCCGATAATGGATGTCCCTCTGATGCCGCTTCCTTCAGACCATTTTTGAAATTCTTGAAAAATCTGCATGACAAGTTCCTGTGAGGAGGCTAAAACAATAGCTTGAAGAGACTTGTCAGCCTCTATTTTATGCAATATCGGAAGGAGATAAGCGAGCGTCTTCCCAGTCCCGGTCGGTGATTCAGCAATGAGATCTTTTCCTTCCAAAATAGCTGGAATCGCTCTATCCTGAATAGCCGTCATAGACTGGAATCCAGACTTATTCCATACTTCCTGTAAAAAAGGCTTTAAATTGTTTAACATGTTTTGCTCCTTTTCATTTTCCTAAAATTGATACTAACGTAATCACCGTTTTGTGTCTAGTTTTCGTAGGTTTTCGTAAAATAAATCATTCAAACTTATGATAAACGATAACAATTCCATTTTCCCTAATCAGTTTTGCATCTATTTCATATGCAAGACCTCTTTTAAAAATAATTACTATATTATATAAAAAAAAGCTTGTTCTTAAAAAAGAAAAACAAAATATTAAAAAAGCCCTGAATTGGGCTTTTTTAATCAAATGTTCGTTGGGCTATTTGGTATATCCTTGAGTGAATGGAATCCTGTTTAACCATTTCTTCATTAAAGAGAATTTGGAACTTTCCTTTTCCATTTAATATTTTCACTTGATAAACTCCATTAAATTTTTTGATGCCCCGTTTAATCTTTTTCATGCAGCTCGTACAAGCAATATGACCTACGGATACTTCCATAACACTCATGCTGACAGCCCCTTTCTCTTGGTAGTTAACTTTTCCACAAATGATTTTCCGTATTGAATACATTCTTCTTTCTCTTCATCTGTGGGCGATAAATCAATTTTTAACCCATTAAAGACGACTTGGGCGCCAAGCATTGTTAATTTTTCTATTAAAATATCTACAGCACCGCCGCGGTTTTCGTAAAAAGAATCGCAAGAACCAAATACCGCTGCTGGTTTATCTGTAAGTTTTAAGCTATCCATTTCCTCGTAAAAATCTAGAAACTCATCAGGAAGATTACCATCGTCCCAAGTATAGGCCCCTAACAAAATCCCATCATATTGTTCTAATTCTGCAGGATCTGCCATCAGTACGTCTTTTATCTCAACAGATGCACCGGCTTCTCGGATTCCATCTCCAATATATTCGGCTATTTCCTCTGTATTCCCGGACATGCTGGCATAAACAATTAAACAAGCAGCATCCATCATGTACGATCACCTCTTGTTTTTTCTTTAGTATAATGAAAATCATTCTCATTAACCTTGATATACATCAAGGTTTGATATAAATCACTACATTCCCATTCCATAAGAGATAATATAAGGTATAGACGTTTGTTCAGGGAGTGATTTAAATGAGTTGTGGACATGGCTGCTCACATGAGTCTTCATGCCTAATTACTGTCCCTGTTTTTAAAGGGTTGAACGAGAAAGACCTGCAGGCACTGCAGCAGGTGACCAGAAGCCGAAAATTTTTAAAAGGGGAATTTATTTTTCACGAAGGAGAACTCTCCGAAACATTATTTGTTGTTAATGAAGGACTGATTAAACTGACAAAAATGTCAGCAGAAGGGAAAGAACAAATCGTTCGTATACTTTTCCCCGGTGATTTCTTCGGGTTATTTTCTTTATTAAAAAATGACAAGCATTATGTCAATGCCGAAGCCGCTGGAAATACAGTGATTTGTTATCTTGAGAAAAAGGATTTCTTGAAAGTAATGGAAAGCAATGCCGATTTGTCTTACCGCTTTTTGCTTGCGGTAAATGACCGGTTGTATGAAGCAGATGAATCAGTAAGTCTGTTAAGTTTAATGGAGGTAGAACAGCGGTTAGCGAGAGCACTTATCCTATTTCACGATAAAATGCATGCTGGAAATAGCACTTTTACTCTGCCGATTACGAAAAAAGATTTAGCAGGGTTTATTGGGACAACACCAGAATCTGTCAGCCGAAAACTGTTAACGTTTATGTCGCAGGGGCTAATTCATATGGACGGCAGGCGGAACATTCAAATACTAGAATTGGAAAAATTAAAAGAACTAGCTGGATTGGAGTAAGTCCATCCAGCTTTTATTTTAAAATTCATCTAATTTTACAGCCATGAGGCGGAAGTGCATTGGTTCGATTTCATTGACAATAACGTTCATTCCAAATGATTGCAGATTGGCAATAAGCGGCTCTCCCCTGTGCGGCAGGTGAATTTCAAAAATTGTTCCTACCGGTGCCGTCTTTATCGCATTCAAAATTTCACCGCGTGGGTGTTCCCCCTTCGCCACCCGTGCACGCACATCGATTATCATCTTTTGACCATCTAACTGAAAGATACCGCTCATTTTTCAATCCCCTTTTCATAAGATTGGTTTTAGTATAGCATGGCCATTTTTTTAAAAAATTGATTTACATCAAGTTGAGATTGAGGTCATGGTCTTCTTAAAATTGCCCGAACTGGACTTCCATCTCCTTCTGCAAGCGGCAGCGGGAGCGCGATTAATTCGTAGTCTCCCGGCTCTATCTCATCTAACTGTAACGACTCCAGGATATGGATTCCTTTTTCATGAAGAAGTTGATGGGCAGGCAGGTTGATACTATCAAGCGGGTCAACAGAAGGGACATCGACCCCAATCAGTCTTACTCCCTTCCCTGCTAAAAATGATGCTAACTCCGGCTCGATGTGAGGGATTTTGTCAGGGAATTTATCTGGGTTTGTCCATGCAAGTGTTTTAAATAGAATTCGTTTAACACCTTCAAGCTCCATGTCTTGAACTTCTTCTATACCGATTTGTTCCCTTCCTGTCATATCCACCACTTTTGCCAGGCCGGCATAATGGTCTAAATCTAAATCAATAATTCTTTTTCCATTATGATCAAAATGAAACGGAGCATCGACATGTGTACCTGAATGAGTACTTAACACCATACTGCCAACGTTTACAGTGGTTCCCCCCTCTTCCGTACTTGAAACTGTATATTGAAAAGGGGTATCTCCCGGCCAAACAGGCATGTTGTTCCGAAGTTTTCTTGATATATCATAAATCGGCATAATTTCTTCACTCCTAAATATTTTTCCTTTTATTATTATTTCACATCATTATAATGATTCAAAAAATTTTTTTTAAAAACTTCTTGCAAAACTATTAAAATATAATATAATAACTATATCAAAATCATTTCTGACTTTTTTTAAAAATCAAAATCGATGACGAGAAGAGTAACTTGTTCTCCTTTGACCCCAGAGAGCCGGCGGATGGTGAAAGCCGGTGTCAAAAAACAGGTGAAAATCATCTCTGAGATGCAAGGGTGAATTAAAAGCGGAAGCACCTGGTTTAAGACATTGGGCCTGAAGGACTGCGACTGAGAAAAAGGAAACATGAAGAGCGACAGCAATCGATGTTGACTTATCGCAGGGAGAAGACCGAAGGACACTAATCGCTAGGTGTTGAAACTAGATAGTTGTGTCGAAGTTCATTTAACTTTTCCACAACTCAAAGTAAGCCTTGCCGGATTGCCTGCCGTTACAATTGGACGCGTATGATAGTACGTTGATCGAGAGCTGCAAAGATTTTTTTCATTTGCAGAAGTAGGGTGGTAACGCGAGCTAGCTCGTCCCTAATTTTAGGGGCGGGCTTTTTGTATTTTCAAAAAAAGCCAAAGAAAAGGAGAGGGAAAAGATGAAGAAGAGAGATACGTTTTTTGTTGGGTTAATGCTATTTTCAATGTTTTTTGGAGCAGGCAACTTGATTTTCCCGCCGTTCCTCGGAATGGGTGCAGGAACTTCCTTTTGGCCGGCGATTATTGGATTTATTTTAACGGGAGTCGGGCTGCCGTTATTGGTTATTTCAGCTATCGCACTTGTTAAGGATGGAGGAAATGCCCTTGGAAATAGGGTCCATCCATGGTTTGGCGCTGTTTTCACTGTATTGGTTTATTTATCAATTGGACCATTCTTTGGGATTCCTCGTAATGCCAATGTCGCGTTTGAGATGGGCTTTAAACCATTCTTAGGAAATGTTCATACGAGCGATTCTATGCTATTACTTGGTTTTACAGCCGTATTCTTTTTACTTGTTTTTCTATTAAGCTTAAATCCATCCAAAGTGGTCGACTATATGGGGCGCATCATTACCCCAACTTTATTATTATCTATTGTTGTCCTTTGTGTAACCGGATTTTTCAAATTGGATAAACCATTACAGGCTCCAAATGAAACTTACCAATCAGCATCTTTATTTAAAGGCTTTATTGATGGATATCAGACAATGGATGCATTAGCCGCCCTTGCATTTGGAATTGTTATTTTAACAACCATCCGCCAAAAAGGAGTTACAGATCCAAAACAATTAACCTCTTATACGGTTAAAGCCGCTTTAGTAGCTGGAACTGCACTTGCACTTGTGTATGCTGGAATTGGATTTGTCGGTGCACGAATGGCCGGCTATGGTACATTTGATAATGGAACAGCGATCTTATCATCTGCAGCCGTCATTCTTTTAGGAACCGGCGGGAAAATTCTTTTAGGTTTTATCTTTACATTAGCATGCTTTACCACTTGTGTCGGTTTAACCATCGCCTGTGGTCAATATTTCTCGAAGATGTTTCCAAAGCTGGGCTATCGAACAGTAGTAACACTTGTCACGTTAGTTAGTTTCTCAATTGCAAACCTGGGCTTAAATCAAATTATCGCCATTTCCGTACCGTTCCTGGTTATGGCTTACCCATTAACAATCGTACTTGTCACACTCCCTTTCTTCCACCGCTTCTTCGGCGGAGCCAAAATGGTTTATGCCGGTGCAATGCTGTTAACTGGAATCTTTAGTATCTATGATGGATTAAAAATGTTTGGTTTAAAATGGAATATGTTTGAGTCATTCGCAAGCCATCTTCCATTCGCTTCAGTTGGTCTTGGCTGGATCGTACCAGCTGTTGTCGGCGGGGTGGCAGGATTCGTTTTAGAAAAACTAGGCCGCCAATCTGTTGCAAGCAGTGAGAAGTCTGAGTTAAAAAAAGTATCATAATAATAGGAAAGCCAGTGGATATGCTGAAATCCACTGGCTCTATTTATTTTAGAATAGTGACTCTAACGGGTAATAGAAAACGTTCCTTTTTTCCGGATCACTCTTTTTTCCACTCCAGCAGGTAAAGAACACGTTCCTTTTTTCCGGATCTTCCTTTTTTCTTCTGCAGCGGGCAATAGAATACGTTCCTTTTTTCCGGATCGTCCTTTTTTTCCACTCCAGCGGGTAATAGAAAACGTTCCTTTTTTCCGGATCGTCCTTTTTTCTACTCCGGCAGGCAATAAAACACTCCTCTTTTGGCCGTTATACACCCTTTACTCCCCAAGAAGGAATAGAACAAAGTCCAAATATAAAAACGGCCAGTGAATCATTTTAAGTTAGATCCACTGGCTCTACTTATTCTTCTACACCAAACACAATGCCGTTTTCCCGCCGCACTTCTTCAGTAATCCGCAACACGGCCTTACTTAAGTTTTTCAACGATTTATATTCATCAGTATCCTTTGTCTCAATAATTCTCGCAAAGTCTTTGCATTCATAAACCATATCTTTAGCCTCCTGCTCTACACTAAGCACTTGAGCTTCCTTTGTATGGCTGTCATAAAAGGTGATTTCCGAAATTGGAGCCGCATCTTCTAAAACAAATGTCCCTTTCTCCCCATGAATCTCACATGGCAACATTGAATGGGATACTTTTGAACAAAGAATCGTACAGACAAATCCATCATACGAGAGCACCAGCGTACCGCTGCCATCAACACCGTTTCTTAATAAAACAGGATGATAAGCAGCCTTTTCCGGCTCGCCAAACAGCGCGACTGCTAAAAATAATGGATAAACACCTAAATCCACCAAAGCCCCGCCTGAATATCGTGTTGAAAAAACATTCGGTTCTTCCCCTTTTAAAAATAAATCATAGCGGGAAGAATATTGGATATATGACAGCATCGTGCTTCTTACCTTTCCTGCCATATGAAGATGATCCTTTAAAATCTTAAAATTAGGGGTATGTATATTGCGGATTGCTTCCAATAAATAAACCCCATTCTCCTCCGCCGTCCGGTACGCCTCTTCCCATTCAGTCATATTTGAAAAAATTGGCTTTTCACAAATTACATGTTTCTTATTTTTCAAAAAGACTAAAGTTTGGCTAAAATGAACGGAGTTGGGTGAAGCAATATAGACCACATCAATTTCAGGATTGCAGGCCAGCTCCTCTATATTTGTATAATAATGTTGCGCATGGTACGTTTCTGCAAGTTTTTTCGCCTTTTCGTCTGACCGGGAGTACACTCCTGCAAGCCTTAGATCCTTACTTTCCTGTGCTGCCTGTATAAAAGATTCCGTAATCCAGCCAGTCCCCACTGTTGCAAAGTTAAGCATATTGCTGCTCCTTTCAAGCATTATTTAAAGTACCATTTTATTCTTTTTAAGGTCATTTTTCCAATAAAACGGCAATTTTTTGACTGTTTTTGCATTGAAATACAGGCAAGAATGGAAAAATATCATTATTTATGGTATTTATAGATAATAGATAAGATGAAAGAGGTTGAAAAGAGTGGAAAATCAAAACTCTAATTTTATAAAAGATATTATGAAAAAGGATTTAGAATCTGGTAAACACCAAAGTATTATGACTCGTTTCCCTCCTGAACCAAATGGATACCTGCATATCGGACATGCTAAATCAATCATACTTAATTTTGGCTTGGCTGACGAGTTTAACGGAAAAACAAACCTCCGTTTTGATGATACAAACCCGGCAAAAGAAGACATCGAATTTGTTAATTCCATCAAGGAAGATGTAAAATGGCTGGGCTATGAATGGGACAATTTATTTTTCGCATCCGATTATTTTGATGAAATGTTCAATCGGGCCGTACTTTTAATAAAAAAAGGACTAGCTTATGTCGATGATTTAAATGCGGATGAGATTCGTGAATACCGCGGTACACTTACAGAACCCGGCAAAAACAGTCCTTACCGGGACCGGTCGATTGAAGAAAACCTTGATTTATTTGAACGGATGCGTGACGGTGAATTTGGCAATGGAGAAAAAGTACTGCGGGCTAAGATTGATATGGCATCGCCAAATATTAATTTACGTGACCCAGTAATTTACCGTATCGCCCATGTCAGCCATCACAATACTGGTGATAAATGGTGCATTTATCCGATGTACACTTTTGCTCACCCGCTTGAAGATGCAATTGAAGGCGTAACCCATTCGATTTGTACGATTGAATTTGAAGACCAGCGTCCATTTTATAATTGGGTCGTTGAGCAATGTGAGATGAAAGAACAGCCTCAGCAAATTGAATTTGGCCGGTTGAACTTAACAAATACGGTAACAAGTAAACGGAAACTTAAACAGCTGGTTGACGAAGGATATGTTGATGGTTGGGATGACCCCCGGATGCCAACGATTTCAGGGATGCGCCGAAGAGGCTTTACACCTGAGTCCATTCGAAATTTTATCCATGAAACAGCAGTTTCAAAAAACAATGCCACTGTTGATTTTGAAATGTTGGAGCATTTTGTCCGTGAAGATTTGAAATTAAAAGCACCAAGGACCATGGGGATTATTAATCCGCTTAAGGTGGTTATTACCAATTACCCAGAAGGACAGATTGAGCTGCTTGATGCTGAGAACAATCCGGAAAACCCGGAAATGGGCATCCGCAAGATTCCTTTCTCCCGTGAAATCTATATTGAACAAGAAGATTTTATGGAGAATCCGCCGAAAAAATATTTCCGGCTTTTCCCTGGTAATGAAGTCCGCTTAAAGCATGCTTACTTTATTAAATGTGAAGAAGTCGTCAAGGATGCAGATGGCAAGGTCGTCGAACTGCACTGCACCTATGATCCAGAAACCAAAAGCGGCTCTGGCTTTACGGGAAGAAAAGTAAAAGGGACTCTCCATTGGGTTGAAGCAACCCTTGCTGTTCCTGCAGAATTCCGGATTTATGAGCCATTAATTTTAGACAAAACGAACGAGGATGAGGAAGGGACATTCCTTGACCATATCAATCCAAATTCAATCCAAGTGTTCCAAGGCTTTGTTGAGCAAAACATGAAGGAGAGCCGTCCACATGAGAAATTTCAATTCTTCAGACATGGCTATTTCAATGTGGATCCAAAACATACAACGATTGATAAACTAGTATTTAACCAAATTGTTTCTTTAAAAAGTTCATTCAAATTATAAGCAAAAAAAAGTGTCCGGCACGTTTTATGCCGGGCACTTTTTTAATGAGAATATTTCTTTTTCCAAGAAAAAAACAGAAGCGACAAAACCAGTAAAAATTGCAATGTGAAGATGACAGCATCCCAAAAGGGAGCAGAGGCTGTTCCTTGTGAGAAACCTGGCAATACTTTTCTACAGGCATATACTAATTGCGGAAGATAATATGTAAAAAACAACAAAATGGTTACACCGGCTCCAAAGAAATAGAAAATGGAATAGGTCAATACGGTTCCTCTTTCTTCATCGTAAACCACTTCTTCTTTCGCTGCTGGTTTCAAAAACGGTATATGTTTTCTTATTTGCTGCTGCGCACTTTCCATAAGGTTATAGCAGCCAGATATATTTTCAAATACGTAATATAAATCGGTTTTCATATAAATACAGCATTGGTATACCATGCGGATGAAAGTATCTAAGACAATAATAGACATAATACGCAAAAAAAACTCTGAGTAACCATTCAACAGCTGTTGGGCTATTAAAGCCAAAGATAGAATAACTGTGTCAAAACAAAGCCCTGCTAAGTATAAAATATTCCGGTCCTTGGACGGTAATTTCCAAACTGAAGTCATATCAGTTTCCAACACCACAAAGAACAGACGGTGACCCATCTCTATTCTTGCAGGAAGGTTAAAGGCTCTCATAGCCAGGACATGGCCAAATTCATGAATCAATACCAGAATAAAAGATATAACCATCCATGCTGGTATATTTAGAAACATATAGTGAAAAATAAATAAATCTTTATACTTTGGGAACAATGCCGGATAGACAATAAAAAAGATGACGTTCAAAAAAAATAAAGCAGCATAAACAAAATAAGCTATTTTATTAAAAAAGAATTTCCCTAACTGCGGAGAAATTGATAGATACCCTTGATTTTCCTGTTCCTTTTTCTTCTTGTCAACCTTTACACCGTTTACTTCTGCCACTAGCTCCATCTCTAAAAGTTGTTCGGCAAAATCAAGCAGATTAACCTCTTCATTAGGATAGATGTCTTTAAGCTGATCCTCAATCTTTCCTAAAGTTAAGCCGCTGTTTATTAATTTAATGGCAGCTATACAAACTTCAGGCATTTCATAAAACTCACCTGAGACTTTGTCTTCAACGATGTAACTTTTTTTATCGAATTGTATCTCAGTTGGAACCAATGAAAGACTGGAGTAAAGTGTGAGATTCATTTTTTCCACCGTTCCTTAAATATCTTTGGAATGCGCAGCCTTGCATATTGTTTGCGTTTTTACACAATCGCAAACTCTCCTTAACAAAGAAAGATGCCGGCTCTAAAGCCCGCATCCTACTCATCATGGCTTAATCCAATAACCACACCACCAGCAAGTTGTTTTCACCTTTTTTAGTTTACGAATTTTCATAAGCCCACTTCCTTTCAGAATTAAATTGTTTTGTCCATGGATATGATTTATGGAAATTGACCCATGCAGGGAATACCTTTTTAAATTCTTCAACCAGCATCGGATCGAATTGCGAACCAGTTCCTTCAATAATGCGCTGATAGGCGGTCTCAACGGGTAGTGCTGGACGATATGACCTAGATGAGGTCATAGCATCAAATGCATCAGCAATTGCAGTTACCCTGGCAAGTATAGGAGTTTCTTCTCCTTTTAATTGCTCTGGATAACCTTTACCATCCCATCTTTCATGATGGTAGCGGATCACACTGATGCAATCCTTTATTCCTTCAACATCCTTAACTGCCTCAGCCCCCACTACAGGATGGGTTTTAATAATTTCATATTCTTCTGTTGAAAGCCTTCCCGGTTTCATCAAGATGGAATCAGGAATATGGACTTTCCCTATATCATGCAGCAAACAGGCATAATAAAAAGATTTTAATTCTTCTTTTGAAAAATCACCTAATTCTTGAGCTAATAACAAAGCATATTTAGCGACACGTTCACTATGCCCCCTTGTGTAAGGGTCTTTTAGTTCCAATGTGGCAATTACTCCTTTTACAATCCCCTCCAGCTGGTTATCATAGGAAGATTGAATCGCATGAACATAACCTTGAAACCGAACTAACAGAAAGAACGACATAATGGATAAAACAGCTACTAATATAAAAGGCATAATAACATAGGAAGTATCTAGAATAATTCCAACCAACAAATATTTAACTGTAATTCCCAGACTAACCAGCCAAAAATATCTAGTGCTTAAGAAAATTGGCAAAGTCAGGATTAAAAATACTTCTACCATATTCCCGCTTAAATAGGAATCCCCCTTGCCAAAGTAACTGATAATATCCACAATAAAGGCGGTTATCAAATAGCTGGTAAACAAAATATATTTAATTCCGGAAAATCGATTAGACTTGAAAAAATAATATATGACAGGAATTAAAATCGCTAGCACAACATAATTGATAAACCAAATGTTACTTGGCAGGCCCATTTTTTTATGTGTTACAAAAGCAGGAATAAAAAAATAATAAAAGAAATCATAGCCCAGTAAAATTATATAGAAAAATACAAGAAACCATTTAAGGGTTCGCTTCTCTTCATGCAGTATCATAGAAACCTCCAAGCTATACCAACTATCTGTTATACATTTTAGTTTTACAAAATCTATCACTATTCGCTATCACTCTACATTATATCCTATTAGGAAATCACTTGAAATACTTTACAATAAGGATTTTATTTCCACTCTATTGGTAGAGTAACAGTTACCTCTGTCCCTTTGCCAAAGGTGCTTTCTAATTTTAAATCACCATGATGATCCTTAATAATTTGATTTGTAACCACAAGGCCTAAACCTGTCCCGCCCTTTTTCGTTGTATAAAAAGGAACCAGCAGATTTGAAATATCTTCCTCTTTGATTCCACAGCCTTCGTCTTTAATTGATACAACCACTTTTTCTTCTTCATTAGGTACAGCCGTTATTTTAATTACTCCGCCTTCCGTCATTGCTTCAATGGCATTTTTAAGCAAATTGATAAATACTTGTTTTAGATGTTTATCGTCACATTCAATTAAGGGAAGATTTTTAGCAAAACTTGATGTAATCTCTATCCCCTGCGCTTCAGCCTGCTGTTCCATAAGTGATATCGTATAATTGATAATCTGTTTGATATTTACTTTTTCAATCTGGAATGCTTTTGGTTTCCCAATATACATCAAATCATTGACAATAAAATCAATTCGATCAATTTCTTGAATGATAATTGGATAATAATTACTCTTATCAGGAAACTTCTCATACTGCAGCTGGGCAAACCCTTTTAATGATGCCAATGGGTTCTTGATTTCATGACCGATTGCTGCGGCCATTTGACCAATGACAGCCTGCTTTTCTTTTATCCTTAGCTCTTCATAAACATTCTTTAATGATTCAATATAAGAATTAAACCGAGATAACAAAATAAACGAAATCGCAATTAAAATAATCGTAACGGCAATGGGCATAATAACATCTGTATCTTGCAATACGATACCCAGAAAAAGGTATTTCCCAATGATCCCAAAGGATACCGTCCAAAAGTATCTTTTATTGACAAATATCGGGGCGAAAAACACAAATAACAATTCAACTATATTTCCAGATGCAAACGGTGTATCCGTGCCTAAATATCTCAAAAGATTATCAATAATATCGATGAAAATATAGCCCAAAAAAACAAAATATTTAATAATATAGGGACTGCCCTTTTTTTTAAAGAAATAAGATATGGGCAAGAGTACAATAACGGCTATGTAAAGCCAATCCCCTAGACCTTGTTTTAAATAGTCCTGGTCCCCAAAATTGGTATATTTCGGTATAATTAGGTACCACAACACATTATAAGAGAAAAAAAAGATATAAAATAACCATAAAAAAAGCTTGATCGCCTTCTTCTCTTCGTAAATTAAATTCGGAAATCGGCGACGTTCATCCATACATCTTGCTCCTTAAATACCACAATTTTTGAAAGATTGTAATTTTGTTCATAAATTGTTCTCCTACTATTTTACCATCTTTCTATAGAAATACGATGTTTTTCGACAAATTTTCAATTGGGAAAAAAGCAGCTATCACTTTTTAATGTCTTTCCCAGTGGGATAAGGATTTCTTTGTACCGGTCATTTAACTTTCATCCATGCAAAGCCATTAAACCCTGCTGACTCTATTTTGCCTGAACCAATTTTTCCAAAGGAGCTCTCTAATGATTTATTGACATTTAATATAACTTGCATTATAATTATTTTTTGTGCTTTACTTTAGTGGTAACTTGAATCACTTAGACGACATATAAAAATCGTTTCTGGCTTTTCACAAATGTTTTATCGGAAAGACTTATTCACACTGGAGCGGCCTAGGAGCCGTGAGGATGTAAGAGAGGCAGGGCTTACGTCGTTTAGGTTATAAAACCTACAGTGGAAAAATATACCGCGGCAAATTGGTTGTTTTTTATTAGAAAAAAACTTACAGAATTCAAGTTACGAATAGATAACTATAACAAATAGATAAAGCAAAATTCGAAGGCAGGGGAAATTTCCTCTGCCTTCGTCAATTTAACCAATTTATTTTTCAATTACAACCGCCTGACTGCCCATTTGCTTCCATGCTTTAATAAAACTTTCCCGGCTTAATTTTCGATTTTTTACGCCATATGGATCATTTACATAAATATGGTTCTCATCATATCCGGTAATAGCCACACTGTGTTCGCTAAAAGTGATTTTAATTTTTCCTTGTGGAGTATTCCATGCTTCAAACACTGATACGGGGGCAAAGCTGGATGTCGTGATAATCCAAACCGGCAGTCCCTGGCTGACCTTTTTTAGTAAATCTGTGAATGGACTGTTGGTCAAATTAACTACTTTATTACCTGCATATTTTTGGGCTAAGTCGAATATGGGACCATTATACACTCCTAGCCCTGGACCTTTAGCCATATTTCCGACAAAACCGACATTTGGATTCCCCTTTTTGCCATTAGCATAGGTTAAAGGAACCGTTTTGATATTCTCAGCCAATTCATTTTTCGTCACGTTGATACCATGATAATTCAAAATCATTGCCAGACTGGTGACTTCACAGCCATTATACAGTTTCGGCTGAGCCATCTGGTTGATTAATGGAACATCCAAAAGCTTACTTTTCGGCAATATCGGACCATCCTTTTGAAGTGCCAGCTGACGGGTTTTTAGCGGTGCTGCTTCAGCTGCAGCGACATGCTCCGATTGACTTGCCCTTACTGTACTAATCGTTTTGGCACCAAAAATTGATATTACTAGAATCATAACGATGATTAGCCATTTTTTCATAAAAATTCATTCCTTGTCAGAATAATGGTAAGTCTTCATTAGTTCCATACTACCATACCAAAAGAAATGAAGGGAAGAAAGGGGAAAAGTTGCCATTAAGCAAATCCGATGACTAAAGATGTTTTACTCTTCTGTTATTTATTTTTCTTATGATATGATTTATGACTTCTGAAAAAACAAGTCCAAAGGCAATGGTCCCTGCCAGCATAAACACTTTTGCAGCAAGGCCAATTGCCGTATTATAATCATTTTCAACAAAGTTCCGCATCGCATCATAAGCCATTCCACCTGGTACCAACGGAATAATTCCGGCTACACTGAAAATAATGACCGGTGTTTTATAAAACTTTGCTAATTGGTGGCTTAATACTGCGATAAAAATAGTCGCAGCTAATGTGGCAAGAACGGCATCTTCCGAATAACCGTTCAGAACATAATAAATCAGCCAGCCTCCCGCCCCAGTCAAACCGCACTTGATTAACGTTTCCTTCGGAGCATTAAAAAGAATACCAAAGGCACCCGTTGCAATAAAACTTGTTATTACTTGAATGATTACATCCACAATTGTTCCCTCACCCTCACAAATACGATACAACAAAGGCGATTCCGGCCCCTATGGCAAAGGACGTAAGAAAGGCCTCTGCCCCCTTTGACAATCCGGCGACTAAATGCCCTGCCATTAGGTCCCTGATGGCATTTGTTACAAGCAGACCTGGAACCAGCGGCATAACTGAACCTATTATTATTTTATCTAACTGGTGGCCAATGCCGTTCTTGACAAATAAAAATGAAAGCAGCCCTATCACAAAGGAAGCCAGGAATTCCGAGAAAAATTTAATCGGTACAAACCGGTGAAAGTAAATAAAGCTTAAGTAACCAACACCACCTGAAATCATTGCCGGGATAAAGTCATTCCAGCTTCCGTTAAACATAATCATGAAACAACTGCTTGCAATTGATGCAGCAGCCACTTGTACCTTGAATGGGAAGGTTAAATTCATTGAATTGATTTCGTTTAATTGTTCAAATGCCTGCCTTAGATTGATTTCTCCGCTGCTTATACCCCTTGAGACGCTATTGACCAAAGCGACTTTTTTTAAATCAGTTGACCTTTCAGATATTCTGACCAGCTTCGTTCTGGCAGGTCCTGTGCCTTCTGCAGAAAAAATGATTCCTGTTGGAGTAACATAGCTGTTTGTATTATCAATTCCAAGGGCGGCTGCCATTCGTGTCATAGTGTCTTCCACCCGGTACGTTTCACCGCCGCTTTGAAGCATGATTCTGCCGGCCAGTAAACAAAGTTCCATAATTTCTTTTGTTTGTTCTACCTGATTCCCCATCTTCTCACCACATTAACTAAATTATTTATTTAGTTTAAATCAAAATAAGTTTCTAAAGCAATATTCCTGACAGTTTTAAGGAAGGATAGGAAAGATTCACTATAAACCAAAAATGGACAAACAGCGGGATTGAATTTATTGGAAATTTAGGTAATATAATATTTAGTAAATCGAAGCAAACAATAGAAAGAAGTGTTTATTACTGTGAATCAACAGGGAAAGGCGAAACATAATTTATGGGTCATGTGGTTTGCGAACTTCTTTGTTTCCGGCAGCATGACTATGGTTCTTCCGTTCATCTCTTTATATATTGAAACATTTGGACATTTTTCTACTAAATATGTACAGCATTGGGCCGGTCTGACTTTTGCTGTAACTTTTGTTTCTGCTTTTATGTTCTCACCCATTTGGGGAAAAATCGGTGACCTTTATGGCAGGAAAAAGATTTTAATCATTTCGGGGATAGGAATGGCTGTTTCCATTTTTCTTATTGGATTCGCCCAATCTGTTTGGCAGTTATTCCTTCTTCGTTTTTTCATGGGTTTCTTCTCAGGCTTTATTTCCATGTCTCAAGCATTTATTTCAACACAGACGCCGAAGGAAATCGCCGGTCGTGTTCTTGGCACCCTTCAAACAGGGAGTATCACCGGTTCTTTATTTGGACCTATGCTTGGCGGTGTTCTAGCCGACACCCTTGGATATTCAACTACATTTAAATGGACATCAATCGCCATTTTCATATCAGCCCTGCTGGTGATGACGACAAAAGAATTCCGCATTGATACCCGCTCGGGTGCAAAAAACCATTACTCCAGCAAAGAAGTACTCTTGCATATCATGAGAAATCCCGTTCTTTTAACGGTTCTGTTAATATCAGCCCTTGTTCAGATTGCCCATTTTAGCATTCAGCCGATTCTTTCGCTTTTTGTTAGTGAACTGCATGGGACAACAAATATTGCTTTCTTTTCCGGTATGGCATTTTCCGTAGCCGGAATAGGAAATTTGCTGATGTCACGAAATTGGGGGAAAATTGCTGATAAGTATGGCTATGTTAAAATCCTGGTGATTCTCCTCTTTTCCGCGGGAATTATTTATCTGCCTGGGGCTGCAGTTACGAGTTATTGGCAGTTAGTAGTAATCCGATTTGTTCTCGGAGTAGCCATGGGCGGAATTATTCCAGTGAGGATTGCTTATATCCGTCAGGAAGCCCCAATTGCAATGCAGGGTGAGGTTCTTGGTTATAATACTAGCTTAAGGTTTCTCGGCAACATTATCGGCCCAATGCTCGGTGGCTTCATTTCCGGCTACCTGGGTTTCTCTGCCGTATTTATCAGCACAAGTGCATTACTAATTATCAGTGGTGTCATCCTGCTCGTGGCAATGCATAGGGATCCAAAACTGGTGAAACAGCATTCGGCGTAATGTTCGTTTGACTTTTTATGAGAACTGGGGGAGTCTCGTTTCCTGGCGTGTTGTCCTTATAAGGCTTTTATGAGAACTGGGGCGCCTCATTTTTGGGCTGTGTTGTTCTCATGAACCCTTTATGAGAACTGGAGAGCCTCGTTTCCCGGCTGTGTTGTCCTCATGAACCCTTATGAGAACAGACCTGTCTTTTGAATAAAAATTGTCTCCATAAAGAAAAAGCCCTATCAAAATGATATGAAGCCCCAAAGTTGGACTTAGAAAATCCAACTTTGGGGCTTTTCTTATTTCAATGTTTGCTCATAAATTTTTAAATTCGCATAAACTGCTTCAAGTGCAGGCACTGGAATCTGTTCCTTTTGTGCAATCCCCAATAGATATCCATGTAAATGATCAGCTTCAACCTGGGACAATTTTTCCATATCCCTTTGCATAGAAGATTTCATTGAATATTCGAGTGAATCAATTTGATTCAGTTGCTGTTCTACTATATCATCAGGAAACGGTGCTCCTGCCAGCTTCATAACGGTGACAATTTCCTGTAACAGCTTCTCAATCACAGCACGTCCGCTTGGTTCTTCACGGATTGGCCCAATTGGAGCTCTCATCAAAGTAGTGATTCCCGACATCGTGGAAATGAATAAATATTTATTCCATAAAGCCTTCTTAATATCGTCACTTAACTGGTAACCCACATTTGTTCCGGCAAAGGCCTCCTCAATTTTCACAATTCGTTCTGTCCGTTCGCCGGTCAGCTCTCCAAATACCAAATCATGTCTAGGGCTTGTTTGGATAATTTCCCCTTCTGCATCAAGTGTCGTTTCAATAAAGCAGAGGCCTCCGACAACTCGTTTCTTACCAAATTTTGCTATTAATTTTTCATAATGGGATATCCCATTTAACAAAGGTAATATCGCTGTTCTTTCACCTGCATACTCCCGGAAGCTTTCAATTGCCTCTTCGAGATGGTAGGCCTTCGTTGACAAAAGAATGAGATCAAAAGCCTCTGTTTTCTCTCCAGACAATATTAACTTTGGAGAAAGCTCTATATTCCCGTGAGCGCTTTCAATTTTCAGACCCGTTTCTTCTAATTGTTTTTTCCTGCGTTCCCTTACTAAAAAGGTAACATCTTCACCCTTTTCCATCAATCGCCCGCCAAAATATCCACCTACTGCACCTGCTCCTACAACTAGAATTCTCATGCCTGTTCCCTCCTATGTATAAAAACATTATATTTCTAGTATAAGGTAAATCTTTCAAGCAGAATAGATTGAAAGATAAAAAAGCAGGAGTCCATCCTGCTTATCATCCCTTTATAAGTTTTGTCTGCCGTGTTGAAAAATCAACATCCTGATAGTAACTATTTTTCACTAAAATATTTGGTCCCAGGCAGGATACAGCTTGACAGTGGCAGCTTAATTCCTTGGCTATTTTGGATGACTGCCATTTTTCATACGCATCTAAAAGATTCGTATTTTGAATATTTCCCAGAGGAGGTGTATCGCCAAAGTCAGTTACAATAATTTCCCCGCTAAAAATATTTACATTCAGCCGTGAACGGCCATCAGGATCATTTCTAACCGTTACATTTTTACTATTATAAATCCGTTCCAATATCGCTAAATCCTCTTGATTGCTGCTGCATGGATAAAATGGCAGTGTTCCAAACAACATCCATATGTTTTCATCCCTAACATCCAGCAAATGATGAATTGCTTTTCTAACTTCATCCAATGTTAATACTTCTAGATTGCTGGCAAAGTCACTTGGGTACATTGGATGTATCTCATGTCTTTGACAAAGCATTTCATCTACAATCTGCCGGTGAATCTTTTCCAAATGCGGTAATGTCCGTTTATTCAACATAGTTTCCGCTGACACTAGCACCCCTGCTTTACTTAATTCACGGCTATTCTCTATCATTCTTTCAAAATATTTTGCTCGCTGGGAGTATTCAGGTTTCTTCTCCATTCTGGCAAAACCGCCCTGGACAAAATCATCAACAGTTCCCCAATTGTGCGAGATATGTAATACATCTAAATATGGAGTGATTAATTCATAACGGCTTAGATCAAGAGTTAAATTGGAGTTAAGCTGTGTCCTGACGCCCCGTTCATGGGCATACTTTAAAATCGGTACAACATAATTTTTGACGGACGACATTGAAAGTATCGGTTCTCCACCGGTGATGCTTAAGGAGCGCAGGGCGGGGATTTCATCCAGTCTTCTTAACAGGAGCTCAAGCGGAAGCGCATTTGGATCCTTAGTTTGAAGTGTATAGCCTACGGCACAATGTTCACATCGCATATTACAAAGAGTTGTGGTAGTAAATTCAATATTGCTCAGTCTCATCCTCCCATATTCTTCAACATCCAAATACGCCTCCCACGGATCATATTTGGGGGAAATCTTTCTCAATGTTTTCATTGTAATCTCCTTTAAATCTGTTTTTTTAAAACCTTTCTATTATAGCTGATTTAAAGTTCGTATGATATACAAATGCTTATGTATGCTTATTTGGAAATATTCAATCAAAAAAACAAGGCTGCATTCAAACGAAGCTGACCTTGTTCTTCTACCACTATTCTCGACAAAATTACCGGGGAAATATAACAGAAACAGCGGCATATCGACAACCGCTATGAATTTTCTGAAAATTACAGCCGTACACTAAAACGATATCAATCATCATGAATATTTTTTCACTGTGAAGTTTGCCGCCTGAACAGGCCAATTCTGCGGGAATGCATTTCCTAGCACCCAATAGCTGATACCGCGTAGTCTATAGGACTTAACCGTATCATATTTTACCTGCATGCTTCTAGCATCTTCAAACCAGACTTCATGCTGCTGGCCTTTTTCATCTGTATAATGGAAAAAGGGAGACTGATAGGTTTCGTCATAGTTGATAGCAGCTCCGTATTTTGCAGCAATGTTCACCGCCTCTTTTGGACTAATAATCCTGGCGAACGTTCCTTTTACCCAAGGAATTTTCCAATCATAGCCGTATAAGGGTGCACCCATGACAATTTTATTGCGTGGGATTTCAGTGACTGCATAATCAAGCACTTTTTTCACTTCATTAATTGGAGCAACTGCCCAAGGTCTGCCGCCAATCCAGCCCCACTCATATGTCATAATCACAACAAAGTCGACAATTTGACCGTGCGCAGCATAATCATGTGCCTCATATAACTGTCCTTTCTGTCCAGCGGAAATTTTTGGCGCTAATGCAGTAGAGACGGAGTAACCTTGAGGATGCAGACGGGAAACCACTTTTCGTAAAAAGTTATTATAATTTTCCCTGTCACCCGGATTGATATATTCGAAATCAATATTAACCCCAACATATCCTTTTTCTTTTAGCTGCGTAAGGATATTGTTAATAAGCTTATCTTGAATTTCAGGGGTCCCTAAAATTAAGGCTGCCCGTTCTGCACTAAACTGACTCCCAACAAAGTTTGTAACCACTAAAAGCGGCGCAGTATTTCTTTCCCGTGCCGTTCTAATAATGTCTTCATCTTTTAATGGAGCGAGACTCCCATCTTCGCCAACACTATGGCTGAAAGGACTAATATAAGTAAAATAGGATGTCAACGGAGCAACAATATCAGCGCCAGCCTGCTCTATTTCTGTGACGTAGGCATTTACTTCAATTTCCGGCTTTGGAGCCTCCGGAATCCTCAGCCTTTGCCCGACACGTATGACACCGGCATTTTGGATATGATTTGCCTGAGCAATTACCTGTACGGTTGTTCCATAACGGCTGGCAATGGTCCATAAGCTCTCACCTGCTTGAACAGTATGGTACAAGACTGGGATCGTCAGCACCTGGCCAACATAAATTTTTGAAGGATCAGAAAGCTGATTCGCATCAACAATTTCTTGAATAGATACCCCTAAAAGCTGTGCAATCGTCCAAAGTGTATCGCCTTTTTGGACTACATATTGCTGATAAGGCGCGGGAATGAACAATGCTTCCCCAAGGACCAGCCGATTCGGATCAGCTAAGCCATTAACTGCAATAATTTGATTGATAGTCACACCGTACATTTGTGAGATCCTCCAAAGAGTATCCCCGCTTTTTACAACATGAATATTCACAAATACCACCTCAGTTAAAGTGAAACTTAAATCAGTGGTTTATTTCCATCCCCACTGATTGTTAGCCCCGTTTTGCAGCAAGTTCCCCTATGCTTGAAGCAGGGCTAATTGCCATATTGGATAAAGTGTCCATGGAATGTCATCTACTTTACCTTATTCATGAAGTGGTTTTTGTGTTAATGCCTATTATTTTCTGCTGAGGAAGGCTTTGATCATGAAATAACTGACCTCTTCTGGAAGCAGTTCCTTAATTGGTTTTAACCGTTCCCGTCCTGCATTTTCAACAGCCTGTTCTAACATAGGAAGATAGCTGTCCGGGATTAGAAGGGAAAAGTCAATTTCCAATCCCTCCCTGACACATTGAAGCAGATGATTTTCAACTGTGCTTATGGCCAGATTTCGTTTTTCTGCAATTTCCGGAATCGTTAATCCAGTCTGATGTAATGTGAATGTTTCAAGATGGGAATCGCCTATTGCTTTTGCTGGTTTTTTTGGTGCTTTTGGTTCAACATCCAATTGAGTTTGATAATCTGAATTGTCTTCGATGAAAGAACGAATAGCCTGGATAAACTCGAGGCCATATTTCTGCAGTTTATGTTCTCCCACACCGCTCACTTGTAAAAATTCCTCATTAGATTTTGGTAATTTCGCACACATATCCTTTAGCGCAGCATCAGAGAAAATGACGAAAGGCGGTACATTTTCCTGTGCTGCAATTTGCTTCCGGACCTCTCTTAATGCTTCAAATAATGGATCGCTCTTTGAAACTTCTTTTACTTGCACAGTCTGTCTGCGTAATACCTTTGTGTTACCAAGCAATATATCCTTACCTTTGGGCGATACATATAGGGTAGGAAATGTTCCCTGCTCTATTCCAATCAAATCCTGTGAAATTAAAAATTCTATAAAATCACTGACATCCTTTGCCGCTCTTTCCTTCATAATTCCATAGGTTGATAGACTATCAAATCCGAGCTCCGTCACTTTTTTATTTTTCGATCCGGTTAACACTTGGGCAGTCAAGGTTTTTCCGAACCTTTGGCCCATTCGAATGACACATGACATAACCATTTGGGCTTCCTTCGTCACATCGATTTGATTTCGGGAATCAGTGCAGTTACCACATCTTCCGCATGAATCCGTCTCTGTTTCACCAAAATAATGCAGGATAAATTCTTGCAGGCAGCTTTCCGTATGGCAGTAGTCAACCATTTGCTGCAGTTTCTCCAGCTCCTGAGTCATTCGGCTGCGGTCACTGGATTGGTCAATTAAGAATCTCTGAATTTGAACATCCTGCGGCGAATAAAGAACAATACACTCACTCTTCAGCCCGTCACGTCCGGCACGGCCTGCTTCCTGATAGTAGCTTTCCATGTTTTTTGGCAGCTGCCAGTGGATACAGTATCTTATATTAGATTTATCGATACCCATTCCGAAGGCAGAAGTGGCCACCATAACAGTTGCCTCATCAGTAAGAAAACGTTCCTGCTCATGGCTCCGTTCTTTCTCCCCCATTCCTGCATGATAATGAGCTGCATTTATATTTTCTCTTCGTAATCTTTCATAAAGCTGATCCACATTTTTCCTTGTTGCTGCATAGATAATGCCTGATTCCTTATCGTTCTTTTTCAAATAGTCCAACAGGAACTTATGGCGATCTTGTCCTTTAATAACAGAAAACGAAAGGTTTTCCCGTTCAAAGCCTGTTATGATTGTGTTTCTTTCATCTATATTGAGCAAAGTGCATATATCTTCACGCACTTTTGGTGTTGCAGTTGCTGTAAGAGCCAGGATATTTGGCGTTTGCGGTAAAATTTGAATCATACGCTGAATCTGCCTGTAGCTTGGGCGAAAATCATGACCCCATTGTGAAATACAGTGTGCCTCATCAACAGCAATGAATGAGATTTCCATTTGTTTTAAGTCTTCCAGAAATTCTTGTGATTCAAGCCGTTCCGGCGCTATGTACAACAATTTGTATTGGCCCAGCTTTGCTGCTTGAATCCGGTCATATGACTCATTATAGCTGAGTGAACTATTAATATAGGCTGCAGGGATGCCTGCCTGAACAAGGGTATCAACTTGGTCCTTCATTAAGGAAATCAGCGGGGAAATAACAATTGTGGTACCAGGCAGGATTAAAGCAGGGATTTGATAGCAAATCGATTTTCCTCCGCCGGTCGGCATAACACAAATGGTATTGTTACCGTCTAGTACTGAGCGGATGGCCTGCTCCTGGCCCTTTCTAAAGGAGTTGTAACCAAAATAGGATTGTAATAGGGGCTGCGCTTTTTCAAACAAAATAGTTTCTCCTTTCATTCTATCAGTAGGTTTACCCATTCTATTATACCGCTTATTTTTAGGGGAAGAAAATATGTTTCTGTGGACTGAATTGATTTTCATAAATGAGTTGTCACACATTAATGATATTATCAGCCATTTTATTATTACTAATTTCTAGCTCGAAAAAAGTAGGAATTCATATTACCCGCTAATCGCGTATTGGCAAATTCCCGGGCTAAATTATCTACTCATTTTAACCGCTAACCTTGTTTCGGACTCTTCTCGGGAAGATTCAACCGCTTTTTTTTACCGCTGGCTCCTGATTCGGACTCTTCTCGGGAAGAATCAACCGCTTTTTTTACCGCTGACTCTTGATTCGGACTCTTCCCGGGAAGATTCAACCGCTTATTTTACCCGCTGGCTCTTGATTCGGACTCTTCCCGGGAAGATTCAACCGCTTTTTTTTACCGATGATTCTTGATTCGGACTCTCCCGGGAAGATTCAACCGCTTATTTTACTCGCTGGCTCTTGATTCGGACTCTCCCGGGAAGATTCAACCGCTTATTTTACTCGCTGGCTCTTGATTCGGACTCTCCCGGGAAGAATCAACCGCTTATTTTTACCGCTGGCTCTTGATTTGACCTCATCTCGGGAAGATTCAACCACTTATTTTTACCGTTGGCTCTTGATTCGGACTCTCCCGGGAAGATTCAACCGCTTATTTTTACCGCTGGCTCTTGATTCGGACTCTCCCGGGAAGAATCAACCAATTATTTTTACCGCTGGCTCTTGATTCGGACTCTCCCGGGAAGATTCAACCAATTATTTTTACCGCTGGCTCTTGCTTCGGACTCTCCCGGGAAGATTCAACCACTTATTTTTACCGCTGGCTCTTGTTTTGGACTCTCCCGGGAAGATTCAACCGCTTATTTTTACCGCTGGCTCTTGATTCGGACTCTCCCGGGAAGATTCAACCGCTTATTTTTACCGCTGGCTCTTGATTTGACCTCTCCCGGGAAGAATCAACCGCTTATTTTTACCGCTGGCTCTTGATTTGACCTCTTCTCGGGAAGAATCAACCGCTTATTTTTACCACTAACCTTCCTAAGGGCACTTCCCCAGGCAAAATCAACAAGAAAAAAAGGCACTAAATCATCAAGTGTGATTTAGGCCTTTTTTCTAATTATTTTTCCTATTATTCTCTTGTATCGCATTTATCAACGCATCCAGCTTTTGATTCCGTTCCTGATCCAATTTTGTTTTTTCACTCATGAATCGAATCGTCCTAACCACAAAATAGATAGCAAAGACCAAAATAATCAAATAAAGCAATATCGGCACAATCGCAAATAAACCAAAGATACTCCCATTATTCATCATTCAAAATTCTCCTTTTTTACAAAAGTTACCACCATTCATTTAGTTTATCATTTTACCAAGATATGCAGAACCCCATAATAAACGTATATAGAAAAAGTCCGCCTTAATATAAGACGAACTATCAAAAAAATTTCCTTATAAATCTTGTGAAAAAAGCTCCTCAAGCTGTTTTCTTAATATAAATTTTTGGATTTTACCGCTGGCATTTCGCGGCAATGCGTCACAGAAAATATATTTTCGCGGACGCTTATAGTTGGCCAGACTGTCACTATTTTTGCAAAATACATCTAACTCCTGTTCTGTCACATTCTTTGATTCTTTTTTAACAATAAATGCGGTAACAGTTTCTCCCCAGCGGTCATCCGGCTGACCCACAACCGCTGCATCGAGAACGCTTGGATGGCTATGCAGCAAATCCTCCACCTCCCGCGGATAGATGTTTTCACCGCCGCTGATGATCATATCATCGACCCGGTCATTCACAAAGAGGTAGCCTTCTTCATCCATATAGCCGATATCTCCAGAATGATACCAGCCTTTATACATGGCATCTTCTGTTGCCTCCTCACGATTATAATAACCTAGCATCATACAAGGTCCTTGGACAATAATCTCTCCTGTTTCCCCTGTTGGAACAATATCATCAGGATCAGACGGGCCATCTTCCCGGGTACGGACAATCCGAATATCATGATTTAAGGCAGCCTGGCCGGCTGATCCTGCTTTTCTAAGCTGATCTCCTTCAGACAGGAACGTAATAGCAGGTCCCATTTCCGTCATTCCATAGGCTTGAACTAAAGAAATACCTAAACGATCGTGCAGGGCATTTACAAGAGAGGGGGCCATTGGGGCCGCTCCGTATAACCCCAGTTTTAAACTGGATAAGTCATATTCAGATAAGTCCTCTTGTAAAAGCATATTCCACATGGTAGGTGCCGCAAAAAGCTTCGTTATTTTTTCTTCTTCAATCAATGACAGGATGGCTTTTGGATTAAACTGGTGCAGTATCACATTTTTTGCCCCTACATTCACTCTTGGAAGGAAGGCACAATGCAGCTCAGCACAATGGAACATGGGTGCAGTAACCAGGCCAACGTCTTCTTTCTCAAGCTTTTGTGCAGCATTACAGAGTAAACTTTGATCCACCATATTACGGTGGCTGTGCATGACACCTTTGGGCCTGCCTGTTGTTCCGCTTGTATAAATAAAAGCATAGATATCATTTTCATTCACTTCGGCATGAATTTCTTCCGCAGACGCAGAAACGACCTTATCCTTGTAGCTGTCAGCATACTCAGGTGTGTCCTCATCAATAAACCAAAATGAGATATTTGGAAAACGGCTGGCGATTGCAGAGATGACAGGCTCTAATGCTTTTTCAAAAAGCACAACCTTTGGGGCAGCATCGGATAAAATAAACGCTGTTTCCTCAGCAGTGAGACGGAAATTAATCGGATTAAACACAGCGCCAAGTGCTGCGCAGGCAAAAAAAGCAGTACCTAACTCTTCTGTGTTAAACATAAATGTGGAAACCCGGTCCCCTTTTTTAACTCCTTCCGTTAAGAGTGCATTCGCAAGGCGGTTCACCTGTTCGCTCCATTCTCTGAACGTATAGCGGAGATTTTTTCGGACATCATAAATCGCTTCTTTATTTGGATACTTTTTTACCGTTAATTCAAAGATTTTTCCGATTGTAGTTGTCATGCCATCGCCTCCGATTTTTTGGTTTTCCTTTTTTTAGCTCCTTTAGTGATAGAAAATTTTCTCTAAAAAAATTGCCTGTCTATCTAAAAGGATTTTCTTCCTACAGCCCTAAATTTTTAGCAATAATCGTTTTCATAATTTCATTGGTACCGGCATAGATGCCGCCAACCTGTATGTCACGGAATCGTCTGGCAATCTCGTATTCTTCCATATAGCCGTAACCGCCATGAAGTTGCATGCATTCTGTGGCAATTTTTCTGGCATTGTCAGTCAGCTTCCATTTTGCCATAGATACCTTGGTTACCACGTTTTGTCCTTCGATATGCTCAGCAATTAATTGGTCTAAGAAAGCACGGCTCATCTCAAGATCAGTGGCCATCTCAACAATTTTAAATTGAGTATTTTGAAACTGGCTGACCGTTTTTCCAAAGGCTTCACGGCTTTTGACGTATTCTATCGTTTTTTCAAGCATGACCTCCCCGGCAGTCTGCGCCCCAATTGCAACTAGAAGGCGTTCCTGCTGCAATTTTTCCATTAAATAGATGAAGCCTTTTCCTTCCTCACCCAGCAGGTTTTCTTTTGGCACGCGGCATTCTTCAAAGATTAATTCAGCCGTATCCTGTGAGTGGAGACCTATCTTGTTTAATTTTCTTCCTCTTGAGAATCCGGGAGTATCCCTTTCAATCACCAGCAAGCTGAGCCCCTTATGCTTGGGCACAGCATCTGGATTAGTTTTTACCGCCACAACCACAAGATCTGATTGAATACCATTGGTGATGAACGTTTTCTGCCCATTCACAATATAGTGATCTCCATCAAGTTTAGCGGTTGTTTTAATGTTCGCAAGGTCTGAGCCTGTTCCCGGCTCTGTCATGGCAATAGCCGTTATGATTTCGCCTGTCACACACTTCGGGAGCCAGCGCTGTTTTTGCTTCTCTGTGCCATATGAGGTGATGTAAGGAATGACGATATCACTATGAAGACTAATTCCAATTAAGCCGGTGCCTACTCGTTCAAGCTCCTCATTGATGACAACGGAGAACCCCCAATCCACCCCGCTGCCGCCATATTTCTCGTCAATATCAGGACAAAGAAACCCCTGTTCACCCATTTTTGTCCAAAATGAACGCGGAATCATCCTGTCCTCTTCCCATTGTTCATAAAAGGGATCGGCTTCTTTTTCCAAAAACTTTCTTAAAGCTTGACGAAAAATTTTATGATCCTCATGTAAGTAGGGATGTTTCATTTCTATCATCCTTTCTTTTTAATTGATAGCGCTTACTTTCCTTTAAAAACAAAAGCAATATCAGCATGCTTGAAAATCTGCCTGCCCTATCCTCTTCACTAACTTTATAGAAAGACGGGAATGAAAAAACTTTTTTCTGTCCCGTCTATTTTATTATGAAATACTTCTTTCTACTGCAGAGACCTTTTTCTTTTTCACAGTCAGTCCCACACAGACAACGGCAGCAACAAGAAATATGCTGGCTAGTCTAAACAGAGTCGCTGTTTCCACGAAATCTGCAATAAAGCCGAAAATTAATCCACTTAACCCAATCCCTAAATCAATGGAGGAGAAAATCATTCCATTGACGACACCGCGGCGGTTCGCAGGAGTAATTAGTAATGCCCAGGATTGCAAAGTTGGAATCGCACAGCCGAATCCAACACCAAATAGGGCTCCGGCAATGGCAATTAAGAAATTGGAGTGAGCAAAGGAAAGCACCCACATCCCGGCAAATGTAATAAAAGAACAGAACAGCACGAGTCCTCTAGGGCCTTTTTCATCAAACCACTTTCCGGCAAACGGTCTGGTGACGGACGACATGATTGCATTGAGGATATAAAATAAAAAGATTTGACTTATTCCCCGCTCTTGTCCGAATATCACAATAAATGTTGTAATTGCACCGTATCCGAGACTGACCAGTAAGGTAATGAAGGCTGGAAACGAGCTTGCTTTATCAAATGATGACCTAAAATAGGAAAATGTAAGCTCTTCTCTTTTAGTTTTCTGTACTGCTTCAGGGGTGATATAATGCACGAACATAAGCAGTACTACAGCAACACCCCCCAGTAATGCGGATATAAAAATAAGATTGTTGAAGGATGTTATGTTAAATAGAAAGATTCCTAGACTCGGCGCAATGACCATTCCAATAGTTACTGAAAGCCCGTAATATCCCATCCCCTCACCAAGCCGTGAATTTGGAATGGTATCCGCTGCTGCCGTTCCATTTACTGTGGTGGACCATCCCCAAGCAAGACCGTGCAGAAAACGGAACAGCAGAAAGATGACAATGATCTGCGAAATGGGATAGAGTACCGTAATAAACAGCAGCATCGCAGCCCCAATCAACACCATTGCTTTTCTTTTCCTATATTCCAGCATAAAGCCAATAAATGGCCTGCTAAGGACAGCACCAATTGAAAACAGTGCAGTAACCAAGCCAATTTCAATACCGGACGCCCCAAGTGATTGAATATAAGGCGGCAAGATGGGAAGCAGCATCTGAAAAGACATAAACACAAAAAGGTTCCCAACCATAAGCATAATAAATGATTTTGTCCACAAACGATCTCTCACAAAACTCCCGCCTTTTCATATAAACTGCTATCACTTATTTTATTTAGTTGATACAAATAATAGCACATCAGTTAGAAAAAGGAAAATTCTGAAAACTAATATGAAAGGATTGTCTTTTTTAGGACGAATTCCTGTATTATGGAATTAACAAATATAAGATGGAGGGCTCACATTATGGAAAAAAGAAAATTAGTCATTACCCATAACCTTGAGCAGGTCCTGCTTGATCAGGTAAAAGAGATAGTCCCGGATTGGGAGCTGGTTGCCTCAAAGGAAAAAGAAATTTGGCAGGAGCAGGCTAAAGATGCTGAAATCATCGCCGGCTGGAAAAAAGGACTTGATAAATATTGCTTAGGACCCGAATCGAAGCTTAATTGGCTGCAATCATGGAGTGCCGGAGTTGATTCCATGCCTCTCGAAAAACTGGCTGCAAGGAACATTATGCTAACGAGCGCCAATGGGGTCCATGCATATCCAATCTCTGAAACAATTTTTGCTTTAATGCTTGGATTAACCCGAAAAATTCATACATATGTAAAAAATCAGCAGGCACACACCTGGCATCACAGTAATATGAAACTTGAAATCCACGAAAAAACAATTGGGATCATCGGAGTGGGGGCTATTGGGAGCGAAGTTGCCAAAATTGCCAAGGCATTTGGGATGAAAGTTCTCGGGGTAAGAAACTCGGGTAAAACGGCTGCATTTGTGGATGAAATGTATACTGCAGGTCAGCTGCATCAGGTCCTGCCATTATGTGATTATGTTGTGGTAACACTTCCTCACACTAAAGAAACACATCATTTATTTGGTGCTGAACAATTTTACCAAATGAATTCCACCGCCTTTTTTATTAATATCGGCCGCGGTGAAATTGTGGTGGAAAAAGATTTGGTGCAAGCACTACAGGAAGGAATCATTGCCGGAGCAGGATTGGATGTGTTTGAAACGGAGCCATTAAGTCCAGATAGTCCTTTATGGGAGATGGGTAACGTTATTATTACCCCGCATACGGCTGGTTCCACCGAACATTACAACAGGCGCGTGGTAGAAAATATTTTAATTCCAAATTTGAAGGATTATCTAGCAGGGGGAACACCTTCAATCAACCTTGTAGACTATTCAAAAGGGTATTAATAATTGGGCCGCTCCAGTGTTCCTGAGCGGCCTTTGTTTATTTCAAAAATTCTTCTTTTAAGATTGAATACACTTTTAAATCCCGATGCTTTCCTTTGATCAGCATTGCCTTTCGGTTTATCCCCTCAAAAGACATTCCGGCCTTCTCCATCACCCTTTGCGAACCAAAATTTCCGGTGAAACATCTTGCCTGGATCCGCATTAAATCCATCTTCTCGAAGCCAAATTTAATGACCTTTTTCGCTGCCTCTGTGGTGATTCCCTTTCCCCAGTAATCCTGGGATAAACAATAGCCGATTTCAGCACTTTGATGCAGGGGATGCCACCAGACAAAATCGATGGTCCCAATCAGCTTGCCAGTCTCTTTGAACTCTATCCCCCACGGAGCAACCCTCTTATTTCCATACTGCTGCAGAACAAAGTTGATAAATTGTTCCGTGTCTTTCAGTGACTGATGTGTCTCCCAGGTAACATATTTCGATACTGCCTCATTTGAACAATAGGCAAACATGTCATCAACGTCCGCCAGTGAAATTTTTCGAAGAAGCAGACGCTCTGTCTCCAAGGCTGGCAGATTTCCATAGATTTGTTCAATTTTCATTTGAACCATCCTTTTGTTGTTACTAATAAATAGTCACTTCAACTAAACACATTATCCAATAATCACACGTTCTCTTGGGTATCGATAACTTTCCTGCTTATTTCCGCGGTTAAATATGAAAATAAAGGAAAGGATTCCGATTCTTCCAATAAACATCAATATAATAATAATAATCTTTCCTGTAAAACTAAGATCCGGAGTGATTCCCATAGATAAACCTGTGGTCCCAAAAGCTGAGCTCACCTCAAACATAATTTCCAGCATATTAAATGGTTCAGTTTCAGAAAGGATGATTACTGCTATAAAACAAATAAAAAAGGCTAAGAAACTAACAACAAATGACTTCCTGATATCATCTTCATGTAATTCACGTCCAAAAACCTTAATATTTTTTCGGCCTCGTGCAAACGAGAAAATGACTAACCAGTTTACTGCAAAAGTGGTTGTCCTTACCCCTCCGCCAACAGAGCTTGGCGAAGCACCAATAAACATTAACAAGCATAAAACCAGTAAAGTGGGTCTTGAAAAATGACTCACATCCATTGTAGCTAATCCGCCATTTCTCGTGGATGAAGACTGAAAAAAAGCATAAAACAAGGATTCATGCCAGCTTTTATTAGCAAAGTAATGATTAAAATCAAATAATAAAATAAGAAACGTTCCGCCAAACATCAAAAGGAAAAACGTAACAGTTGTTAATTTGGTGTATAAAGAAAAATGATGGGATTGTTTATTGTCTTTGCGATGCAGAAAAAAGTCCTTTAATTCTATAAGTACCGGAAATCCTATTGCTCCAAGTGTTAATAAAACAATATTGATTATTTGTACAAAGTAATCATGAGCAAACGGAATAAGTGAGTTTCCTGTAATATCAAACCCTGCATTGGTTGTAGCACTTACAGAGGCAAATAATCCTTGCAAATAAGCCTCTTCCCACGTTGAAAAATAAGTTAAAAAATAAGTTCCTAAGATTAATGCACCTATCAATTCAATTAAGAGAATAATAATTAATATTTGCCTCATAAGCTTAACAAGTCCAGATAAATTGGATTGGTTCTGGTCTGTCGCAATTAATTGTCTTTCCTTTAGACCAATCTTTTTCTTCATTAAAAGCCATAAGAAGGTTCCAAGCGTCATAATCCCTATTCCACCAAATTGAAGGATAAACATTAATATAAAGATACCAGTTGTACTAAATGTATCTACAATTGAAACGGGTGATAGGCCCGTTACGCTTAATCCACTAACTGCAATAAACAAAATATCTATGAATTTTAAATGTACACCAGGTTTAAGAGCAAAAGGCAGGCTCAATAAAAGAGTAGATACTATAACAGCAATCAAATAAAATAAAACAATGATTTGAGGAGGCTTTAAGCTATTCTTCTTAAAAATTTTCAACAAAGGGGTTTCTCCTTATCTTAAATGATGAAACCATTATAAAGTTATTTTTCGATAAATTCCAGACTGCCAAGTTATGAAGAGTACCCAACAAAAAAATTCTGTTAATACACTTTAACTCTTTTCCACTTTCTCTACAGATTAATATACTGTTTTGGACTAAATATTTTTATTTTGAATTTTGAATTCTACCATTAATGATTTAACACACTATATCCCAGCCAGCATATAAGGACAAAATTCGGAACGATTAGCAAAGCTGCCAGACCAAGCTTCTTTCTTTTTAGCGTTACAGCAGCTCCGGCATACAAGAGCGGAAATATTAAACCCCATAGGTGGAAGCGTGGTGTTGCTGCCAGGTATAAAGACATTGGCAGGTTTAGGATGGTGGAAATAAAGAGAAGTTTTGCTCTTTTAAGACTAAGAGCCAAAATGGCAAGAATCAGTGAAGCGATCATGCATGGCCAAAAGAGTATCTGCATTGGCTGCCTCCTTTTTTCTAAATATTTTACACCGTGGGTTTGGCTTTCAAAAGCATAGTTATTTAATTCAATTAATTGAGTTTCTTTAGTAAATGCTTTTAAAGTACGCGATAGAACTCTTAATTTTCTAGCTTACGCACTATGGATCTTCCTCAGCGAGAGCGTTATCGCTTTTTCCTATTATTCGTGTTTTACGAACCTTCCTTAGTGCGTGAGGATTCCCTTTTTCCTAAGATTCGCGTTCTATGAACCTTCCTTAGTGCGCGCGGATTCCCTTTTTCCTAAGATTCGCGCTCTTTCAACCTTCCTTAGTGCGCGCGGATTCCCCTTTTTCATGATATTCGCGCTCTTTGCACCTTCTTTAGTGCGCGCGGATTCCCTTTTTCCTACGATTCGCGTTCTATGAACCTTCCTTAGTGCGCGCAAATTCCTTTTTTCCTAAGATTCGCGTTCTATGAACCTTCTTTAGTGCGCGCGGATTCCCTTTTTCCTGTAATTCGCGCTCTTTCAACCTTCCTTAGTGCGCGGAAATTCGCTTTTTCCTGTAATTCGCGCTTTATCAACCTTCCTTAGTGCGCGGGGATTCCCTTTTTCATGATATTCGCGCTCTTTGCACCTTTT
>NZ_JAMBNQ010000159.1 GCF_023715155.1 Neobacillus mesonae | reverse complement strand
TAAGGCCCCAATATAATATAAAAGTAAACAAAAAAATGGTGGGCCTAAATGGACTTGAACCATCGACCTCACGCTTATCAGGCGTGCGCTCTAACCAGCTGAGCTATAGGCCCACATTATTATGAGAGTCATTCTCTCAAAACTAAACACCCAAAACGTCAACCCTAAATATCCTTAGAAAGGAGGTGATCCAGCCGCACCTTCCGATACGGCTACCTTGTTACGACTTCACCCCAATCATCTGTCCCACCTTAG
>NZ_JAMBNQ010000158.1 GCF_023715155.1 Neobacillus mesonae | reverse complement strand
CCAAATTACGAACAACTCATTCATCAATCCCCAAATGTTATTACAAGTGCTTTGAAATCCTGCGAATAAGTGAGTATTCGAGAGAAAATCGTATCTAACTGAGGGAGCTTAAATAGTAAAAAATAAGCGGAGTTTTTTCCGTTATTCAATGAAAAGCACCCGATTTTAGCAGTTTAAAATCAAATAAGGGAAATTCCTCCGTCTATTTCAGCTAATTAACATCCAATTTCCTAAATAAGGGGAATTTCTACCTCT
>NZ_JAMBNQ010000157.1 GCF_023715155.1 Neobacillus mesonae | reverse complement strand
ACTGATACTAATCGATCGAGGACTTAACCAAAGCGAAAAGCGAAGGCGACTGTTCAACTTCGACAGACGTTGGAGGGCTGGCACTGCAAATCCTGGTTTTAGGATTTGAAGGGACGGACCGAAACGGTCGAGAAGTTAGGAGCCGCAGCTAGACAGCAATTCTTAAAGCGAACTCGTTCTTAACATACTTCTTCTCTATTATCTAGTTTTGAGGGAATGAAACCTCAACAAATAAATAGTCCGGCGGTGATGGCG
>NZ_JAMBNQ010000156.1 GCF_023715155.1 Neobacillus mesonae | reverse complement strand
CTAAGGTGGGACAGATGATTGGGGTGAAGTCGTAACAAGGTAGCCGTATCGGAAGGTGCGGCTGGATCACCTCCTTTCTAAGGATATTTAGGGTTGACGTTTTGGGTGTTTAGTTTTGAGAGAATGATTCTCATAATAATGTGGGCCTATAGCTCAGCTGGTTAGAGCGCACGCCTGATAAGCGTGAGGTCGATGGTTCAAGTCCATTTAGGCCCACCATTTTTTTGTTTACTTTTATATTATATTGGGGCCTTA
>NZ_JAMBNQ010000155.1 GCF_023715155.1 Neobacillus mesonae | reverse complement strand
CCCAAACCAAGTGCTCTACCAAGCTGAGCTATTTCCCGTTAAACACTATGGCGCGCCCGAAAGGAGTCGAACCCATAGCCTTCTGATCCGTAGTCAGACGCTCTATCCAATTGAGCTACGGGCGCATGTTTTAAAAAATGGTGCCGAGGACCGGAATCGAACCGGTACGGTAGTCACCTACCGCAGGATTTTAAGTCCTGTGCGTCTGCCAGTTCCGCCACCCCGGCATATGGAGCGGAAGACGGGATTCGAACC
>NZ_JAMBNQ010000154.1 GCF_023715155.1 Neobacillus mesonae | reverse complement strand
AAAATAGCGAATTAAAACACAGACACGGGTATGATGTAGCAAAATCCTCGGGTCTAATTGGCATGGAATTACAAGGTGCCATGGCCATATTTACAGTTAATTTGAAAAGAATATTGAAACTAATGGACTAATATAAGTGGAATATATATCCCACTTAATCAAAAAAGCGACTCAAAATTCAACCTTTTGGAATTCTTGAGTCGTCTTTTTTTTATATTTTATTTTGTCTCCTAAAAAATCGAAGATTTTCAGTGG
>NZ_JAMBNQ010000153.1 GCF_023715155.1 Neobacillus mesonae | reverse complement strand
CTTTTAGAAGCGGAAAATGAGCTTTTAAAAAAGATTCGAATGTTAGAAAGGGGGCTCGGGAAATAAAGCTTCCTGCCAGTCAGAAATATCTACTGATTCGCGAAGTGATTGAAAGATACAGTCTTAAACACATGGTGAAGTACCTTTGTGAAACGGCTGGTGTCTCGAGAAGTGGGTACTATAATTACTTCTCCGCTAAATCAGTAGAACAAAGGAAACGGCAAGATAAGAAGGATGAAGAGGCTAAAGAAATGA
>NZ_JAMBNQ010000152.1 GCF_023715155.1 Neobacillus mesonae | reverse complement strand
TTACAGAGATTTTAAAGAGGTGAATGAAATGCTAACTAAAAATACACAGATTAATCGTGATCAGATAGAAATGATTGCTTTAGATCAACTTGTACCTGCAAACCATTTAGTTCGTAAGATAGAAGCAACTATTGATTTTTCATTTATCTATGGACTAGTTCAAGACTTATATTCATCTGAACGAGGACGACCAAGTATTGATCCTGTTGTATTAATAAAGATGGCTTTCATTCAATATACCTTCGGTATTCGTTC
>NZ_JAMBNQ010000151.1 GCF_023715155.1 Neobacillus mesonae | reverse complement strand
GCGGCCAGCCCTGAGAGCGGGATGCAATAGCTTCAATAGCGTTTTCTGTAAAAATGGGGATTTTTGCACCCGCCAATTTCATATGGTGGTGAATATAATCGGAAACTTCTTCTCCATTTAACGGCTCGATTTCATACTTCATTATGATTCTTTGTGCAAGTGGTCGATGATGGTTTAACGCCAAGCGAGTCTTTAAATATGGTAAGCCAGCTAAAATTAAGATAAAGGGATTCGTAGAATCCATTTGAAAGTTAA
>NZ_JAMBNQ010000150.1 GCF_023715155.1 Neobacillus mesonae | reverse complement strand
TGATTTTCTCCTTAAATTTCTTGACTGCTTTTTCTGAGGGTGAATGGTAATAACCATTTTTAAATACGTAGCCAAGAAAGATGAACGGTTCCTCGTAGTTATTTACAATCTTTGTTTTATCTGGGTGGACTTTTAAACCCAGTTTTCCCTCTAACAACTTTACTACTGTTCTTAGAACTCTTTCTGCCCCTTTTTGAGATTTACAACAGATGACGAAGTCATCTGCATACCTTGTAATGCGGTGACCTCTTTCCA
>NZ_JAMBNQ010000014.1 GCF_023715155.1 Neobacillus mesonae | reverse complement strand
CGCTTATTTTTTACTTCCAAGGGGGCTATCCTGTAATCCAGCTTTTTCGCAGAGTCCGCTTATTCCTAAATTGAATAAACCACCGCTTTTCTTGGCATAACAACATAGTTTACGAAAACAGCCTTTTTGTAAAAAGATACCCTTTTCTTTTTGACAAAATCCGTTGGTAATAGTGGAAATTTTTGCTGTTTTAATTACAGAAAGTGACACACTTCAAGCTATGAAGTAAGTTATACTTTTCCATAAACAGATTAATAGAAAAGCTGAAGCACCTTGGTCAGCCCCGACAAGCACAAGACGAACCGGCTGAAAGGTTGGTTTTTAACCTTTTAGCCGGGATGGCTTGTGACCACGAGGGGCTAGGAGCTGAAGCTGGACAAAGAAAAGCTGAAGCACCTTGGTCAGCCCCGACAAGCACAAGACGAACCGGCTGAAAGGTTGGTTTTTAACCTTTTGGACGGGATGGCTTGTGACCATGAGGGGCTAGGAGCTGAAGCTGGACAAAGAAAAAGCTGAAGCGTAATTATCCTATTAGGAGGAAATAGAGGAGGAAGCTTGGTGATTGTTTATCTGGATGTAATCTGGATGCTGAATTTATTATTTGATACGCTTCTTCTTTATTTAACAGCCATTTTTCTTAAAAGAAAAGTCCGGTTTTGGAGATTGGGAGCCGGCGGATTTATTGGGTCATTAATTATCTTATTATCTTTTACACCCTTAAATGTCTATTCAAACCATCCCATTGCCAAATTGTTTTGCTCATTCATAATGGTGCTCATTACTTTTGGATATAAACGCTTGTCATTTTTTATAAAAGCCTTAATGACGCTTTATGTTTCAACATTTTTAATTGGCGGCGCATTAATAGGGGCCCATTATTTTTCACAATACGATACTGAGCTTACTAATCAGCTGCTATTGTCAAGTGTGAAAGGATTTGGTGATCCGATTAGCTGGCTGTTTGTATTGATTGGTTTTCCAGTTGCCTGGCATTTCTCAAAAAAGAATATTGAAAGTATGGAGATGACCAAAATTCAATATGAACAGATTGTCCAGGTACGTGTTGAAATAGAAAAAGAGACATATATATTTAATGGGCTCGTCGATAGCGGAAATCAGCTTTATGATCCATTATCAAGACTTCCGGTTATGTTTGTTTCCATTAAAAACTCTTTGGAATTGTTACCGGAGCCTATAAAAAAGATTGCTAGTGAGCCTGACACAGTTTTAATGGGCACTGAAGAATTACCTGGTGAATGGCAAGGAAGATTGAGGATTGTTCCTTATAGTGTGGTTGGACAAGAGAATCAGCTAATAGCTGCTATCAGGCCTGATAATATTATGATTGAGCATAATGGAGATGTGTATTTATGCACAAAAGGTCTTGTTTCATTTACCATGCAGCAGCTTTCAAAAGACGATACTTTTCAATGTATTGTCCATCCAAAAATGTTAACAGGTTCAAGGCAGCACGGGAAAGATGAGAAAGTGAGTTAATAATACTATACTCGGGAATTTCATAATTTAGAAGGGGGAGCTAACATGATTAAGTGGAAAATTCGCTTATCCTACTATTGGTATAAAATTTTAATAAAACTGGGACTTAAAACTGATGAAGTCTTTTACATCGGTGGAAGCGAAGCGCTGCCGCCTCCTTTGAGCAAAGATGAAGAGGAAGTATTATTAAAGAAACTGCCAACTGGTGACAAGGCAGCCAGGTCGATACTAATTGAGAGGAATTTGCGGTTAGTAGTGTACATTGCCCGGAAATTTGAAAATACCGGGATTAATATTGAAGATCTGATTAGTATAGGGACAATAGGTTTAATAAAAGCGGTTAATACATTTAATCCAGAAAAGAAAATTAAGCTTGCTACATATGCATCCAGGTGTATAGAAAATGAAATTCTTATGTATTTACGAAGAAATAATAAAATCCGGTCAGAGGTTTCTTTCGATGAGCCATTAAACATTGACTGGGATGGAAATGAGCTATTATTATCTGACGTTTTGGGAACAGATGATGATATTATTACAAAGGACCTTGAAGCAAATGTAGATCGGAAGCTGTTATCGAAAGCTTTGCACCAGCTTTCAGATCGCGAGAAGCAAATTATGGAGCTGCGCTTCGGTTTGGCGAATGGAGAAGAAAAGACACAAAAAGATGTAGCTGATATGCTGGGAATATCACAATCCTATATATCCAGATTAGAAAAAAGGATTATAAAAAGACTAAGAAAAGAATTTAATAAAATGGTGTAAAAAAGAAAAATTTTTCCACTTTACAATCCTTATTATTTCGTGATTTCATCGTATTTTTCGACAAATATGCACCTGTCCGTGATCAAGGACAGGTGCATATTTTTCCTTTCCAAGGAGATACTGTTTTTTGTACAGCAGCTCCTGAGGAGGGAACAGAATTGACTCGAAATAAAGTTGAAATTTGCGGTGTAGACACATCAAAACTTCCAGTATTAAAGAACGAAGAAATGAGAGTACTCTTCAAGCAAATGCAAGAAGGAGATTTAACTGCTCGCGAAAAGCTTGTCAACGGGAATTTACGCCTCGTATTAAGTGTGATTCAAAGGTTTAATAACCGAGGCGAATTTGTTGATGACCTATTTCAGGTTGGCTGTATTGGACTGATGAAATCAATCGATAATTTCGATTTAGGTCAAAACGTTAAGTTTTCCACTTATGCTGTTCCAATGATTATTGGAGAAATTCGGCGTTATTTGCGCGATAATAACCCGATTCGTGTTTCCCGAAGTTTGCGGGATATTGCTTATAAGGCCCTTCAAGTAAGGGAACGATTGATGAGTGAAACATCAAGGGAGCCAACAGCAGAGGAAATAGCAAAAGTATTAGAAGTCCCGCATGAAGAAATTGTCTTTGCATTAGATGCTATTCAAGATCCGGTTTCTTTGTTTGAGCCAATTTACAATGATGGCGGAGATCCGATTTATGTAATGGATCAGCTAAGTGATGAAAGAAATAAAGACATTCATTGGATCGAAGAAATTGCTTTAAAAGAAGGCATGAGACGCTTAAATGAACGGGAAAAATTGATTTTGCGGAAACGATTCTTCCAGGGAAAAACTCAAATGGAAGTTGCTGATGAGATTGGCATCTCACAGGCACAGGTTTCACGATTGGAAAAAGCAGCCATTAGACAAATGAATAAAAATATCCAAAGTTAAAGCTGCTCTTAGGTGCAGCTTTTTTCTATGATATATTCCCAAGTGCAATCATATATTTATTATAGTATCGTAATTGGGAGTGGTGAAATTGGTGAAGATTTCTGAGTTTCAGATAAAAGATGTTGTTAATGTGTCGGATGGCAGACGTCTGGGGAATATTGGCGATATAGAGATTAATTTAAATACAGGAAAAATTGAAGCCGTTGTTATTTCTGGAAATGGAAGAATGCTTGGGTTTTTTGGTAAAGAGGAAGAAATCGTAATCCCATGGAAAAATATCATCAAAATAGGTCAGGATGTTGTTTTAGTAAGATATAAAGGATTAGAAGAAGAAATATCTGACGAGGGATAGAATGCAGGATTTTTCTTTTCATGGTAAACTATAGAAAAACAAAAGAGGTAATAGTATGGAACCTTTTGTTAAGAAGAACCAATCATTGTTAACGATTGAAAGCTGGATGAAGGAGTTCCCAGGACTAGCTGCTGGTATCACAACAAAAAGCGGCGGGGTCAGCAAAGGGGAGTTTAAGACTTTAAATCTTGGATTTCATGTTGGAGATATAGTAAGTGACGTGTGTTCTAATAGAGAGAATGTTGCCAAACAGCTTAATTTTCCTTTGGATCATTGGGTAGGTGCAGAGCAAATTCATGAAACAGTTCTTAAGAAAGTGGGAGCAATTGATCGAGGTAAGGGGTCAGACTCCTATGAACAGGCATTTAAAGGAACGGATGGTTTTTATACAAATGAAGAGGGGATTTTACTAACACTTGCATTTGCAGATTGTGTACCACTCTTTTTTATTGCCCCTGAAAAAAGAATGATTGGGGCAGCACATGCTGGATGGAAAGGGACAGTGGCCCAAATTGCCAGGAAAATGGTCGATTCTTGGAAAAATGAAGGAATCGATCCTAAGGATATTCATGTTGTAATTGGACCATCGATATGCGAAAAATGTTATATTGTAGATAATCGTGTCGTTAAGTTAATCGAAAATATACTAGAAGATGTCGATAGAAAGCCATATAATTTAATTAGTGAGGGACAATTTTCATTAGACTTGCATGCATTAAACCAGCTGATTCTTATAAAAGCCGGTATCCCTGAAAAACAAATTGTAATGTCTCATCTATGTACGAGCTGTGACCAGGAATTATTTTTTTCCCATCGACGTGATAAAGGGAAAACAGGCAGAATGTTAAGTTTTATTGGTTGGAAGGAGATATCAAATTATTCATGAAAGTAGCATCAAAACTTGAACAAATTAGACATCGCATCAATCAGGCCTGTACAAAAGTAAATCGTGATCCTAATGAAATAAGATTAATTGCGGTTACAAAGTATGTAAGCATTGAAAGAGCAAAAGAAGCCCTGGAGGCAGGAATTGAGGATTTAGGTGAAAACCGTGATGAAGGCCTGTTAAACAAATGGGAGGTTCTTGGGGACAAGCCGCTATGGCATTATATTGGCTCTTTACAGACAAGAAAAGTTAAAAATATCATTGATAAAGTCGAATATATTCATTCTTTAGATCGTTTAACACTTGCCAAGGAAATAAATAAACGTGCTGACAGGAAAATAAAATGTCTTGTCCAGGTAAACGTTTCTGGAGAAGAATCAAAGCACGGATTACCTATTGAAGAAACGATTCAGTTTATCGAGTTACTCCGCCCATTTGAAAATATTAGTGTTGAAGGATTAATGACTATGGCACCTTTAACCGATAATGAACAAGTGCTGAGAGATTGTTTTCGCAAACTTAGAGAACTTGCTGGTCAAGTACAGGCACTTCAACTTGATTATGCCCCGTGCACGGAACTTTCGATGGGAATGTCAAATGATTATGCCATAGCCATTGAAGAGGGTGCAACAATGGTCAGGATTGGTACGGCACTAGTGGGTGAAGATAATTAGGGGAGAAAATCATGACGATAAAATCAAAATTAAAAACATTTTTCTTTTTAGATGACGAATATAACGGCCATGAAGATGCTGAGGAAAAAGCTGAAACTATAAAGACACAAAAACAACCTGTAAAAGCCCAGAATGTCGTAAGTTTACAAAGCGTCCAAAAAGCGCCCAGTGTAGTTCAAAAAGCATCAAAAGTGATTCTTGCGGAACCGGGCACCTATGCTGAAGCAACTGAAATAGCTGATCATTTAAAAAACCGCCGGGCTGTAGTAGTAAATCTGCAGCGTATTGATCATGAGCAGGGAAGACAGATTATTGACTTTTTAAGCGGTGTGGTCTATACACTTGGCGGGGACATGCAAAAGATTGGTTTGAGCATTTTTCTTTGTACACCGGATAATGTGGAGGTGTCAGGGAATATTTCGGACCTTTTTCCGGAACAAGAAATACATAAGGTGAGGTGGTAAACAAACATGTATTATGTGATTAGCATATTGCAGCAGCTTATTCAAATTTATTCATGGGCATTAATTATTTATATATTAATGTCATGGTTTCCGAATGCCAGGGAAACTTCTATTGGGAGATTTTTAGCAAGAATTTGTGAACCTTATCTAGAGCCATTTAGAAAAATAATTCCGGCAATCGGGATGATTGATATTTCTCCAATTGTGGCATTTTTAGTATTGAATTTTGCAAGTTATGGTTTGACTAGTGTTTATCACATGATTGGTTCATAAAATTTCTACTAGGTTGTGTTTTTAAATGAATATCTATCAACATTTCCGGCCCGAGGAGAGGGAGTTTATTGACCAAGTCATCGACTGGAAAGAATATGTGGATCAGCAGTATGCACCCAAGCTGACAGATTTCCTTGACCCGCGGGAACAGCATATTTTAACATCAATTATTGGTGATAATGGAGCAGTCAAATGCTCCCTTTTTGGCGGAATTGAAGATGGAGAAAGAAAGCGGGCATTTCTTTTTCCTGAATATTTAGTTCCAAATAAAGATGATTTTCAAATTTGTTTGTTTGAAATTCATTATCCTAAAAAGTTCGTAACCATTGAACACCGGCAGGTATTAGGGACCCTTATGTCTCTTGGCTTAAAACGTGGAAAATATGGAGATATTCTTATAAAAGAGGGACAGATTCAGTTTTTTGCTGCTAAAGAGGTTAGTGACTATATTCAAAGTCATGTAGAAGCTATTGGCCGCGCTGGTGTAAAACTAATTGAAAAAACGCCTGACCAAGCACTAATTCCAAAGAATCTATTAGAAGAATTGGATGTAACAGTATCTTCTTTACGTTTGGATACTGTTATTTCTAATGTTTTACATGTTTCAAGACAAAAATCATTGAATTATATACAACACGGGCTCGTTAAAGTAAATTGGACAGCCATTGAAAATCCCTCATTTAATTGCCGCGAAGGGGACTTAATCTCTGTCCGCAGTTATGGGAGGGTGAAAATTCTCCAAATCGAGGGAAGGACCAAAAAAGAAAAATGGCGGATTGTGGTTGGAAAGCAAAAATAATTCATTTTTTTGAAGGATTATTAAAAACCTTGTCGAATATTACCTATACATATTTAAAGAGATTGTTGGAGGTGGCATCATGCCGTTAACACCGTTGGATATTCATAATAAAGAATTTAATAAAGGCTTTAGAGGGTACGACGAGGATGAAGTGAACGAATTTTTGGATCAAGTGATCAAAGATTATGAACTTGTTCTTCGCGAAAAGAAAGAACTAGAAGAACGTCTAAATGACTTGAACGACCGTTTAGGCCATTTTATAAATATTGAGGAAACCTTAAACAAATCCATCGTCATTGCACAAGAGGCGGGGGAAGAGGTACGCCGGAATGCTCAAAAAGAAGCAAAGCTGATTATTAAAGAGGCAGAAAAAAATGCCGACCGTATTATTAATGAATCTCTTTCAAAGGCGAGAAAGATTGCACTAGAAATTGAAGAGTTGAAAAAACAGTCCAAAGTATTCCGTACACGCTTTAAAATGTTGATTGAAGCACAGCTTGATATGTTGAATACAGATGATTGGGATCATTTACTTGAATATGAAGTGGATGCAACAGAATTAAAACTACAAGAAGAAGAAGATTCGTTAGCTTGACGAATGGTGTCATTGTAGCATATAATTTCTTAACAGATTATTTTGAATAGAATGGTTGACGATGACAGGGACAGTACAATTTTTTCAAATGCTTTTTTAGCGAGCCAGGGTGTGGTGTAAGCCTGGCAAAGCAGAGGAATTGGAAGATCACCCTTGAGTTCCGGGCTGAACCCCAAAAACGGGATAGTAAGCTTTGGCGTATTATTCACGTTACGAATCTTAAGAGGATGGAACAATGTTCTATCTATCAGGGTGGTACCGCGGGAAAAAACCTTCTCGTCCCTTTTTTGGGATGAGAAGGTTTTTTTTAATACTTAAATATCTATTCTATTCAAATAGAAGCTAATGGAGGAAGAAAAATGGAATATAAAGAAACGTTGTTAATGCCGAAAACAGAGTTTCCAATGCGTGGCAATCTTCCAAAGCGGGAACCTGAAATGCAGGCTAAATGGGAAGAAATGAATATTTATCAAAAAGTTCAAGAGCGTACAAAAGGACGACCGATGTTTGTTCTCCATGATGGACCGCCATATGCAAATGGTGATATCCATATGGGTCACGCTTTAAATAAAATTTTGAAGGATATTATCGTTCGCCATAAATCAATGACTGGATATCATGCACCCTATGTACCTGGTTGGGATACACATGGGCTGCCAATTGAACAGGCATTAACCAATAAAGGTGTAAAGAGAAAAGAAATGTCTGTTGCTGAATTCCGTAAGCTTTGTGAAGAATATGCCTACCAGCAAATTGATAATCAGCGGACACAGTTTAAACGTTTGGGAGTAAGAGGAGATTGGGATAACCCATATATCACGCTTAAACCTGAATATGAGGCACAACAAATTAAGGTTTTTGGAGAAATGGCGAAGAAAGGCTATATTTATAAAGGTCTTAAGCCTGTATATTGGTCTCCTTCCAGTGAGTCTGCTCTTGCTGAAGCTGAAATTGAATACAAGGATAAACGCTCGCCATCCATTTATGTAGCGTTTAAGGTAAAAGACGGCAAGGGTGTCCTAGACGAGGATACAGAAATTGTAATCTGGACAACTACACCGTGGACCATTCCAGCGAACCTAGGTATTTCAGTCCATCCTGATCTTACTTATGTAACAGCTGCTGTTAACGGTCATAAATATTTAGTTGCAGAAAGTCTGCTTGAGTCAGTTACAAAAGAGATTGGCTGGGAAAATGTTGAAGTTTTACAAAAAGTAAAAGGTTCTGATTTAGAATATATTGTTGCCAGCCATCCATTGTATGGCCGGGATTCATTGGTGATGCTAGGGGAACATGTAACGACAGATGCAGGTACAGGCTGCGTTCATACAGCTCCTGGACACGGGGAAGACGACTTCATTGTAGGACAAAAATATGGATTAGATGTTTTAGCACCTGTTGATGAAAAAGGATGTATGACAAGTGAGGCACCTGGATTTGAGGGGTTATTCATTGAAGATGCCAATAAAGCTATTGGCCAAAAGCTCGAAGAAAAAGGCGCATTGTTAAAACTTTCATTTATCACCCACTCCTATCCACATGACTGGAGAACCAAAAAGCCGGTTATTTTCCGTGCAACAGCCCAATGGTTTGCTTCAATTAAAGATTTTCGTGAACAATTGCTTGAAGCAGTTAAAGAAACCAAGTGGGTTCCTGCTTGGGGAGAAACACGACTGTTTAATATGATTCGTGATCGTGGTGACTGGTGTATTTCAAGACAGCGTGTATGGGGTGTGCCAATCCCGGTATTCTATGCTGAAAATGGTGAAGAAATCATTACAGATGAAACCATTAATCATATTTCTGACCTTTTCCGCCAGTATGGATCAAATGTCTGGTTTGAGCGTGAAGCAAAAGAACTGCTTCCAGAAGGTTTTACTCATCCAGGAAGTCCAAACGGAGAATTTACGAAAGAAACAGATATCATGGATGTATGGTTTGACTCTGGGTCCTCACATCAAGCAGTTCTTTTAGAAAGGGAAGATTTAGTTCGTCCTGCAGATCTTTATCTTGAAGGGTCTGACCAATACCGCGGTTGGTTTAACTCATCGTTATCCACTGCAGTTGCTGTAACAGGCAAGGCACCGTACAAAGGTGTATTAAGCCATGGCTTTGCATTAGATGGTGAAGGAAGAAAAATGAGTAAATCATTAGGAAATGTCGTCGTTCCTGCAAAAGTAATGAATCAATTAGGTGCAGATATTCTGAGATTATGGGTTGCATCTGTTGATTACCAGGCAGATGTACGCGTATCTGATTCTATCTTAAAACAAGTTGCGGAGGTTTATCGTAAAATCCGTAATACGTTCCGATTCCTATTAGGGAACCTAGCTGAGTTTGATCCGGAAAAAGATAAATTGGCCTATAAGGACCTGCGTGAAGTAGACCAATTTATGCTTGTAAAATTAAATAAGCTGGTTAAATATGTACGAAATGCTTATGAAAATTATGATTACTCTGGCATCTATCATGCTGTTAATAATTTCTGTACACTTGATTTAAGTGCCTTCTACTTAGACTTTGCTAAGGATGTTTTATATATCGAAGCAAAAGATAATCATGAGCGTCGTGCAATTCAAACTGTACTATATGAATCATTAGTTTCGCTTACAAAACTTGTTTCACCGATTCTTTCCCATACAGCGGACGAAGTATGGAAATATATCCCTGGTGTTCAAGAGGAAAGTGTGCAATTAACTGATATGCCGGAATATCAAGAGCTTGAAGGTGCAAAGGCTTTAGAAGAAAAATGGTCAGAATTTATGAAACTTCGTGATGATGTATTAAAAGCCCTTGAAGAAGCGCGGAATGCTAAAGTGATTGGTAAATCATTAACAGCTAAAGTAACATTATATGTAAATGAAAAGACCAAGGCTCTTTTAGATTCTATTGACGAAAGCTTAACACAGCTATTTATTGTTTCTGGTTTTGAAGTTGCTGGATTTTATGAGGCGGCACCTGAAGATGCATTAAAGTTTGACTCTGCAGCAATCGTGGTAACCAAAGCTGAAGGTGAGACATGTGAACGCTGCTGGATTGTTACACCAGATGTCGGGAAAGACCCTGAACATCCTGCACTTTGCCCTCGCTGCGCACATGTTGTAAAAGAAAATTATTCTCATAATTCATAAATAATAGGCCCCTGTCATTTCAGGGGCTTTTAATTTTTTCCTTCTCCGTTAATTGTTGTTCATGATGTCAAATGTTTTGTAGTGTACGCATAAATGAAGCGGACAAAATAAAACAAATGATGAAACGGAGGTAATGACATAATGAATGCTTTGCAGGAAAAGATGTTTTTGGAACTCCGTCAAACGAAATTAGAACTTGAACAATCATTAAAGAAAAAGGATAAAAGCGACTGGTTAGCCGTAATTTTGAAAGCGGAATTAGAAGATGTAGACAATGCCCTTGCTAAAATTGAAAACGGAAAATATGGTCAATGTGAGATGTCCGGTGAACTTCTTCCGGAAGATTTATTACATATGATTCCTACCGTAAAAACACTCAAAGACTCCGAAAATGTAGAAACCTTTTATAAAAAACCTATCCTAACACCATTTTAATAATGTCCCATTGTTGTTTTGCGATTAAATATGCTAAAATTCTAAGAAGATATGCATAAGCTTCCGGCGATTTTTGCCGGGGACTGGAATGTCAGGTTAATGTGGGGGTATTTTTTAGTGTATTATTATTTAATCGCACTTTTTGTTATTTTTTTAGACCAGTTAACAAAATGGTTAATTGAACACAAAATGTATTTAGGGGAAAGCATCCCAGTTATTGACAATGTTTTATATATTACCTCTCATCGTAACCAAGGGGCTGCCTGGGGAATTCTTCAGGGACAAATGTGGCTTTTTTACGTTATTACCATTGTTGTCATTATTGGAATTGTGTATTACCTGCAAAAAGCGGCAAAAGGAAAATGGCTGTTAGGTGTTTCGCTCGCCTTAATGCTGGGCGGTGCAATTGGGAACTTTATTGATCGCGTCATTCGTAAAGAGGTTGTCGATTTTATTCATACCTTTATTTTCAGCTACAATTTTCCTGTATTTAATATTGCAGATTCAGCATTGTGCATTGGAGTTATATTACTGATGATTCAAATGCTTCTTGAAGAAAGAAGTTCTAAGGAGAAAGCCTATGGAAAAAATGGAACACATCGTTCTTAATGAACAACAGGGTGACCGCGTTGATAAGGTTATTTCTGGATTAGATCATGAATGGTCAAGGACACAGGTTCAGCAATGGATTAAAGATAGTCATGTTCTTGTGAATGGAAAACCCGTAAAGACCAATTATAAGTGTAATATAAATGATCAAATTGTCATTTCAATTCCAGAACCAGAGGAACTGGATGTTATTCCTGAAGAAATGGATCTGGATATATATTACGAGGATAAAGATGTTTTAGTTGTCAATAAACCAAGAGGAATGGTTGTCCATCCTGCACCAGGGCATATGACAGGGACTTTGGTGAACGGAATAATGGCACATTGTAAGGATTTGTCCGGTATTAATGGAGTATTAAGACCGGGAATTGTACATCGGATTGATAAAGATACAACAGGATTGTTAATGGTCGCAAAGAATGACAAGGCCCATGAGAGCCTTGTGAATCAGCTGGTTGAAAAAACGGTTACCAGAAAATATAAGGCGATTGTCCACGGTGTCATTCCGCACGATTTTGGTACAATTGATGCTCCGCTGGGCAGAGACAGCAAAGACAGACAAAGCATGGCTGTTGTGGACAAAGGGAAACATGCTGTTACACATTTTCATGTGCTCGAAAGGTTTAAAGACTTTACGTTTGTTGAATGTCAGTTAGAAACCGGAAGGACCCATCAAATTCGTGTTCATATGAAATACATTGGTTATCCGCTTGCAGGTGATCCTAAGTATGGTCCTAAGAAAACACTCCATATAGATGGACAGGCTCTGCATGCAGGTGTACTTGGATTTATCCATCCGAGAACAAATGAATATCTTGAATTTGAGGCTCCTCTTCCCGAGGATATGGAAAAACTTCTACATGACCTAAGAAAAAATCATTGACATTCTCATTATTTTAAAGTAAGATTGCCTTAGTTGAATAAGTCCTTTAAAATCAGTCCCGTGAGGCTGGGAAGGAAACGGTTAGTTGAGCATTTGCTCATATTTACAAAACCTGTATACCTCTCGCCGCCGACGGTGAGAGGTTTTTAAGTTTTGGCTCTGTTAAAGAGCGGGGGTGATTTTTTTATAACCCTGTTGATTGTAGTGGGAGGCACTGCGGGAGTACGTGCCAGGGGAGACCCAGCAGGCGTTAGCGCCGAGGAGGCTCCACGGAACGCCCGCAAACCGCTTGTGCCTCCTTCTAAAAGCTATCGCTTTTAGCCGTGCGATGCCTATGCTGACGAAGACTTCCTTGTGGAGCGAAAATCAACAGCCAAGTTTAACATAGCTTTAGTTTTTAAAAAGAAGGTGACATAATTGAGCCAGAAAGCACTTGTACTTGATGAACAGGCAATAGGAAGAGCATTGACACGTATTGCTCATCAAATTATCGAAAAAAATAAAGGAATTAGTGACTGTGTATTAATTGGGATTCGAACAAGAGGAATATATTTAGCTAAGCGTCTCGCTGCTAAGATTGAAGAAATAGAGGGAAATTCTATTCCTGTCGGGGAACTGGATATTACCCTTTATCGTGATGATTTATCAATAAAGACAGATAATCAAGAACCGCTGGTTAAGGGTTCGGACATTTCATTTGAAATAAACAACAAAAAAGTTATTCTGGTTGATGATGTTTTGTATACTGGAAGAACTGTAAGAGCTGGACTTGATGCGCTTATGGATATTGGACGTCCTTCAGTAATCCAGCTTGCTGTTCTAGTTGACCGCGGTCATCGGGAACTGCCAATTAGAGCTGATTATGTTGGGAAAAACATTCCAACATCCAACAACGAAAAAATTGTTGTTGAATTGAAGGAAGTCGATCAGGAAGATCAAGTTGCTATTTATGATAATTAAATAATACCCTTTTAAATGCAGTCCTGTGAGTCTGACAAAGGGGGATATGGCGGTTAAATCAGATTCTCCGTGCCCTCTTTGTACAGATTAAACAAAGAGGGTTTTTTATTGCAGCAATTGAAGAAAATAAGAAAAACATAATAAAATTAGGGGAGAAAAAAATGACTAATCAGCCTATCTTAGACGTACATGATAAACCTAAGTCATCCCAATGGATAACATTAAGTATTCAGCATTTATTCGCTATGTTCGGTTCAACAATTCTTGTTCCGTACCTGGTCGGTTTAGACCCAGCAATTGCCTTGATATCTAGTGGTCTGGGGACATTGGCCTTCCTGCTTATCACGAAATTTCAAGTTCCAGCATACCTAGGATCATCATTTGCCTATATTGTACCAATTAAACTTATGAATGATTCTTTTGGGCCTGGTACAGCAATGGTTGGTACCTTCCTGGTTGGCCTTGTTTATGGAATGATTGCACTAATTATTCGAAAAGCCGGGTACCGCTGGATCATGAATATACTTCCGCCGATTGTGGTTGGACCGGTTATTATTGTAATTGGTTTGTCTCTCTCCGGGACAGCGGTGAATATGGCTACTCAAAATGCGGCCGGAAAATATAGTATGCTTCATTTTTCTGTAGCACTGGTTACACTAGCTGTGACGATTATCTTCTCAGTCTTTGCGAAAAAATTATTGAGCACAATTCCAATTTTAGCCGGAATCATCATTGGTTATGTTTATGCTCTAATCGTTGGAGTTGTCGATTTTGAACCAGTACTCAAGGCTCATTGGTTTGAAATGCCGCACTTTATTATCCCGTTTGTAAGCTATAAGGTGCAATTTACTTGGGATATCTTTTGGCTTATCGTGCCGGTTGCGATAGTTACCATTTCTGAACACATCGGCCACCAGCTTATACTAAGCGATATTGTTGGACGTAACTATATTAAAGACCCTGGCCTGCACAGGTCCATACTTGGTGACGGAACAGGATCTATCATATCGGCGTTAATCGGTGGTCCGCCAAAAACAACATACGGTGAAAATATCGGAGTTTTAGTAATCACCCGTATTTACAGTGTATATGTACTGGCGGGAGCAGCCATCTTTGCCATTCTCTTTGGATTTATCGGGAAAATTACAGCACTCATTCATAGTATTCCAACACCGGTAATGGGAGGGGTATCCATTCTTTTATTTGGAATCATCGCTTCATCAGGTTTAAGAATGTTAGTTGATAATAAAATTGATTTTGATGATAAAAGAAACCTGGTGATTGCATCGGTTATTTTAGTACTCGGTGTAGGTGGAGCAGTATTAAAACTGCCGTTTAAGGATATTCAAATTCAAGGGATGGCTTTGGCCGCCATATTCGGGGTAGTGTTAAATCTCATTCTTCCTGGAAGACAGCAAGTCAGCGAAAATATGTTTGATTCTAATGATAAAGATAAGAAAACAGCATAGAGAAGCAGCCTTTTAAAAGAAGTCCAGTGAGGCTTATAAGGGTGTAAATCGGAATTAGCGGGTACAGACTGCATTCCGGATATTTTACATTAGTATTTACACCCTGATCAAAATTGGTCAGGGTGTTTTTTTGAAAACGGACAAATTGGGGGGACACATATGATAAAACATTTATTAACCACAAATGAATTAAAGGTTGAAGAGATTTATCAAATTTTGGCGGATGCAAAGAAATTTTCCGAGGGTGCGGCTTGGAAACCGGAGAGTCAGTTATTTGCTGCCAACCTTTTCTTTGAAGCAAGTACAAGGACGAAAAGCAGCTTTGACGTAGCGGAAAAAAGAATTGGTTTAGATGTGGTCCCGTTTGAGGCGTTAACCTCCAGTGTTCAAAAGGGGGAAACACTATATGACACCGTCAAAACGCTTGAAGCCATCGGCGTAAATATGGTTGTCATCCGTCATAGTCAAGACCGTTATTTTGATGAATTGGTTGGAAAAGTCAATATCCCAATTGTTAATGGCGGTGACGGTTGTGGACATCATCCAACACAATCCCTCTTAGACCTTATGACAATTTATCAGGAGTTTTCCCGATTTGCCGGTTTAAAAATTTCAATTATTGGGGATATTCGCCATAGCCGGGTGGCACGTTCAAATGCAGATGTCCTGACAAGATTAGGGGCCGAGGTTCGTTTTTCAGGTCCTAAAGAATGGTTTGACTCCAGTTTGAACCTATCAAAATATAAACCTATAGATGAAGCAATTGAGGAAGCAGATGTTGTGATGCTGCTCCGTGTCCAGCACGAGCGCCACGAGAATAAAGGCGGTTTTAGCGCAAATGAATATCACCAAAAATATGGACTTACAATTGAACGGGAAAAAAGGATGAAGGTAGATAGTATTATCATGCATCCTGCCCCTGTTAATAGAAATGTAGAGATTGCTGACAGTCTTGTGGAGTGCAGCCGTTCACGAATCTTCAAACAAATGCAAAACGGCGTGTTTGTCAGAATGGCCGTCATTAAAAGATCTATTGAAAGCTTACAAGGAGGAAATCAAAATGAAACTGATTATTCAAAACGCATCTTACAAAGCATCTAATGGGGAAAAGAAACAATCTGATATTTTAATTGAAAATGGAATCATTACAAAAATAGAGGAAAATATTGAAGCGGAAGCAGATCGAAAAATGGATGCATCAGGCTTGCTTGTATCCCCGGGTTTGATTGACTTACATATCCATTTGAGAGAACCTGGCGGCGAAAAGAAAGAAACGATTGAAACGGGGACCCTTGCTGCGGCAAGAGGTGGTTTTACTACTGTAGCTGCCATGCCAAATACTCGGCCGGTACCAGATTCCAAAGAACAGATGGATTGGCTTATGCAGCGAATTGAAGACACGGCTAAAGTCCGGGTCTTACCCTATGCATCCATTACGACCCGGCAGCTTGGAAAAGAATTAACGGACTTTCATGCATTAAAAGAATCGGGTGCCTTTGCCTTCACCGATGATGGCGTTGGTGTCCAGTCGGCTGATATGATGCTTCAGGCTATGCAGAAAGCAGCTGGAGAAAATATGGCCATTGTTGCCCATTGTGAAGAAAATACGCTTATTCATAAGGGCTGTGTCCATGAAGGCTCGTTTTCAAAGGAACACGGACTTAACGGAATCCCAGCTGTATGTGAGTCTGTGCAAATTGCAAGGGATGTATTGCTCGCTGAAGCTGCCGGATGTCACTATCATGTTTGCCACATCAGTACAAAAGAATCTGTTCGGGCTGTAAGAGATGCTAAACGGGCGGGAATACATGTAACTGCGGAGGTTACGCCGCATCATCTGCTGTTATCAGAGGATGATATCCCAGGTCTTGATGCCAATTTCAAAATGAATCCGCCTCTTCGTTCCAAAGCTGACCGCGAAGCCTTAATCGAAGGTCTTCTGGATGGAACTATTGATTTTATTGCTACAGATCATGCACCACATACAGCGGAAGAAAAAAGTGCAGGGATGGAACTCGCACCATTTGGAATTGTAGGTTTGGAAACAGCATTCCCGCTATTGTATACACATTTAGTGAAAAAAAATATCTTAACTCTTGAAGAATTGATAGACTTTTTAACAATAAAACCAGCAGAAAGCTTTGGACTTCCATATGGAAAAATTGAAGTCGGTGCACCTGCAGATTTGGTACTGATTGACTTGGAAGATGAACATACCATTAATCCAGAAGAATTCTTATCGAAAGGCAAAAATACACCATTTGCCGGATGGGAATGCAGCGGCTGGCCAATTATGACTATTGCGGGTGGAAAGATAGTTTGGGAAAAAGGATGTGTTACAGCATGAAAAGACAACTAATTTTAGAGGATGGAACGGTTTTTATTGGTGAAGGTTTTGGCAGCAGCATTGATACAATTGGTGAAGTAGTTTTTAATACAGGAATGACAGGGTACCAGGAAATTCTTTCAGACCCATCTTATTGCGGACAGATTGTAACCCTTACTTACCCGTTGATTGGAAACTATGGAATTAATAGAGATGATTTTGAAACAATTAATCCCGCAGTAAAAGGATTTATTGTGAAAGAAGCGGCAGATTTCCCATCAAACTGGAGAAGTGAGTTTACCATCGGAGAATTCTTTGAAATGAAGAAAATCCCTGGTATTGCAGGCATTGACACTCGTAAACTAATAAGAATTATCCGGCAATATGGAACTCTAAAAGGCGCAATTTGCAGTATGGAACATGATGCCGCTGAAGTGATTGAGAAATTACGTCAGACAACCCTTCCGACTGACCAAGTAAGACAGGTATCAACGAAAAATCCTTATCCAAGTCCTGGGCGTGGAAAGAGAGTAGTCCTTGTTGATTTTGGCATGAAGCATGGAATATTGAGGGAATTAAACGAACGAGGCTGTGATGTTGTCGTAGTTCCATACTATACAACAGCAGAAGAAATTCTTCAATTAAGTCCTGATGGTATAATGCTGTCCAATGGGCCTGGGGACCCGAAAGATGTACCAGAAGCGGTAGATATGCTGAGAGGGGTCTTAGGGAAAGTGCCGCTTTTTGGAATTTGCCTTGGACACCAGCTATTTGCTCTGGCGTGCGGTGCTGAAACAGTGAAAATGAAGTTTGGCCATCGCGGTTCAAATCATCCTGTGAAAGATTTAGCAACTGGCAAGGTGGCCATTACGGCCCAAAACCACGGTTATACTGTAGAGAGAGAATCGATTAAAGGAACAAGATTAGCTGTAACACATATTGCTTTGAACGATGAAACAATAGAGGGGTTAAAGCATTTGGATTATCCAGCCTTCACTGTCCAGTATCATCCAGAGGCATCTCCAGGACCTGAAGATGCAAACAGCTTATTTGATCAGTTCCTTCAGATGATGGTAGAAAATAAACAGGGGGTAGCAGCACATGACTAAACGTACAGATATTAACTCCATTCTTGTAATTGGATCTGGACCAATCGTCATTGGCCAGGCAGCAGAATTTGATTATGCCGGAACACAAGCCTGTATAGCTCTTAGAGAAGAAGGCTACAGGGTCATCCTTGTAAACTCTAATCCGGCAACAATTATGACGGATACAGAAATTGCGGATGCAGTATATATTGAGCCGTTAACTCTTGATTTTGTCAGCCGTATTATTCGAAAAGAACGTCCTGATGCCATTTTAGGAACACTTGGAGGGCAAACAGGTCTTAATTTAACGGTTGAATTAGCCAATTCTGGTGTACTTGAGGAATGTAATGTTGAAATCCTGGGCACAAAATTAACTGCCATTGAACAGGCGGAAGACCGCGAACTGTTCCGCAGCTTAATGAATGAATTACAAGAGCCTGTACCAGATAGTGCTATTATCCATAATTTAGAGGAAGCAATAGCGTTTGTGGATGCTATCGGCTACCCTGTGATTGTTCGTCCGGCTTATACCTTGGGTGGTACTGGCGGCGGTATTTGCGGCAATTACAAGGAATTGGAAGAAATTGTGTTGAGCGGTTTGAAAAACAGTCCTGTCAATCAGTGTTTACTTGAAAAAAGTATCGCAGGGTTTAAGGAAATTGAGTATGAAGTCATGCGGGATTCAAACGATAATGCTATTGTCGTTTGTAACATGGAAAATATTGATCCGGTCGGCGTTCATACAGGAGACTCGATTGTAGTCGCCCCAAGCCAAACCTTAAGTGACAGGGAATATCAATTATTAAGAAATGTATCGTTAAAAATCATCCGCGCTCTTGGAATAGAAGGCGGTTGTAATGTTCAGCTGGCATTAGACCCATACAGCTTTAATTATTATATTATTGAAGTAAATCCTCGGGTAAGCCGTTCATCTGCCCTTGCATCAAAAGCTACGGGCTATCCCATTGCCAAACTGGCGGCAAAAATTGCGGTTGGACTGACTCTTGATGAGATGTTAAATCCTGTTACGGGAAAAACATATGCAAGCTTTGAGCCTGCCCTTGACTATGTTGTAACGAAAATTCCAAGATGGCCATTTGATAAATTTGAATCAGGGAACCGTTCCCTCGGCACTCAAATGAAAGCAACAGGTGAAGTGATGGCAATTGGCCGGACATTTGAAGAATCACTGTTAAAAGCGATTCGTTCCCTTGAGGCAGGAGTTTATCACTTTGAATTAAATGATGCCGGTGAAATAAATAAGGAATTGCTTGAAAAGCGGATCAAAAAAGCAGGGGACGAACGCCTCTTTTACATTGCAGAAGCATTAAAGCGCGGGACTTCAATTGAAACCATCCATCAATGGAGTAAAATCGATCTCTTCTTCCTAAACAAAATGCAGGGAATCATTGAGGTTGAATCAAAACTGGCTGAAAATCACTTCGATTCCGAAATCCTTAAAGAGGCCAAACAGAAAGGATTCACTGATAAAAAAATTGCACAGCTTTGGGGAAGTTCTGAAACAGATATTATACGAATTCGCAAACAAGCAGGCATTGTTCCTGTATATAAAATGGTGGATACCTGTGCAGCTGAATTTGAATCTGAAACACCTTATTACTATGGTACCTATGAGGAAGAAAATGAATCCGTTGTAACGGACAAAACAAGTGTTATTGTACTGGGGTCAGGTCCAATCCGAATCGGTCAAGGGATTGAATTTGATTATGCAACTGTTCATTCTGTTAAAGCTATTAAAGAAGCAGGCTATGAAGCCATCATTATCAATAACAACCCAGAAACTGTATCAACTGACTTCAGTATTTCTGATAAGCTATATTTCGAACCACTGACAATTGAAGATGTAATGAATATCATCGATTTGGAACAACCGATGGGGGTTGTTGTTCAATTTGGCGGTCAGACAGCCATCAATTTGGCTGCAAAGCTTACAGAAAATGGAGTGAAAATATTAGGAACCAGCCTTGAAGATCTAGATCGTGCTGAGAATAGAGATAAATTTGAACAGGCGCTAGAACAATTAAATATCCCGCAGCCGTTAGGCAGAACGGCATTATCAGTTGATGAAGCACTTATCATAGCAAAAGAAATCGGTTATCCTGTACTGGTTCGCCCATCCTATGTCCTAGGCGGCCGAGCAATGGAAATTGTCTATCATGAGGAAGAACTTCTTCATTATATGGAAAATGCGGTGAAAATTAATCCAGAACATCCTGTTTTGATTGACCGTTACTTAACAGGGAAAGAAATAGAAGTTGATGCCATTTGTGATGGTCAAGATGTATTAATTCCGGGAATAATGGAACATATCGAGCGCGCGGGGGTCCATTCCGGTGATTCAATCGCTGTCTATCCGCCGCAGACACTATCTGATTCCGTTAAGCAAACATTGGCAGAGTATACGGAAAAACTAGCAAGAGGATTAAATATTATCGGTCTGTTAAACATTCAATATGTATTATCAGAAGATCAAGTTTATGTTTTAGAAGTGAATCCCCGCTCAAGCAGAACTGTTCCATTCTTGAGCAAAATTACAAATATACCAATGGCAAAAATAGCCACGAAAGCTATTCTTGGCACTTCTATTGTTGAACAAGGATACACTCCAGGGCTGGCTGCCGAAAAAGAGGGGGTTTATGTAAAAGTACCGGTCTTCTCGTTTGCAAAACTGAAAAGTGTAGATATATCCTTAGGACCAGAAATGAAATCTACCGGTGAAGTTATGGGGAAAGATATCACACTTGAGAAGGCACTTTATAAAGGGCTGGTAGCATCAGGAATAAAAATTCAAAAATTTGGTACAGTCTTATTTACAATTGCCGATAAGGATAAACAAGAAGCCCTGAAACTTGCGGAAAGATTCGCGGCAATCGGATACCGTATAATGGCAACAAAAGGAACAGCGTCCATACTGGAATCAGCTGGTCTCCAAGTAAAAGTCGTTGAAAAGATTGGATCTGAAGGAAAGACATTATTAGATGTTATTCATCACGGAGAAGCACAGTTCATTATCAACACTTTAACCAAAGGAAAGCAGCCTGAAAGAGATGGCTTTAGAATCCGCCGTGAAGCAGTTGAAAATGGAGTCCCATGTTTAACTTCATTGGATACAGCTGATGCAATCCTTAAAGTAATAGAATCAATGAATTTCTCAACTGAAGCCATGAAGGCAGAGAAAAAGGTGGCTGTATTGGCATGATAAAAAAAGAGTTAAGTAAAATCATCAGCCAAAAGGAAATTGCTGCTGATGTATATGAACTCATAATGGAAGCTGATTTAGTCAGTGAAATAAATGCACCCGGACAATTTGTTCATATACGGGTCTCCAATGGATTTGACCCGCTTTTAAGAAGACCAATTAGTATTTGCTCTTTCGATAAAAAGGCGAAACAATTTACGATGATTTACCGCAAGGATGGACGGGGCACTTCCTTAATGTCAGACATGGAACCGGGGATGTATCTTGACGTCCTCGGTCCATTAGGGAACGGTTTTCCTGTTGATGAGGTCAATGCAGGTGAAACAGCATTGCTTGTAGGCGGAGGCATCGGTGTCCCCCCGCTTTATGAGCTTTCTAATCAATTGATTGAAAAAGGGGTAAATGTCATTCATATCCTTGGTTTTCAAACAAAGTCAGCTGTTTTCTACGAAAAGGAATTTACAGAAAATGGAATGACTTTCATTACAACGGATGACGGATCTTATGGAAGAAAAGGCTTTGTAACGGATGTTATTAAAGAGTTAAGCTTTGATTGTTTGTATACATGTGGACCCACTCCGATGTTAAGGGCCATTGAAAAAGGAAATCCAGATAAAAAGCTCTTTTTATCTTTGGAAGAGAGGATGGGCTGCGGGATTGGTGCATGTTATGCCTGTGTATGCCATAGTAGTGATGCATCAGGATCTTCTTATAAAAAGGTCTGCAGCGACGGCCCAGTATTCCGTGCTGGGGAGGTAATCATATGAACCGTTTAAATATAGAGTTACCTGGTTTAAATCTGAAAAATCCAATTATGCCGGCTTCAGGCTGTTTTGGATTCGGCCGGGAGTATAGTCAATTTTATGATTTAAGTAAGCTTGGTGCCATTATGATTAAAGCTGCTACAGTGGAACCAAGATTCGGCAATCCTACGCCAAGAGTTGCCGAAACATCAGCTGGGATGTTAAATGCCATCGGTTTGCAAAATCCCGGTCTTGAAAAAGTAGTATCCGAAGAACTTCCTTGGCTGGCCCAATATGATGTGCCGATTATTGCTAACATCGCTGGTTCAGTGGAAGATGATTATATTGCAGTGGCAAAGGAGATTTCCAAGGCAGCGAATGTTCGAGCTTTGGAATTAAATATATCTTGTCCTAATGTTAAGAAAGGCGGCATCACTTTTGGCACCGTTCCGGAAGTGGCAAAGCAATTAACGAAAAAGGTAAAGGAAGTTTCCGAAGTTCCTGTTTATGTAAAGCTTTCCCCAAATGTAACCAATATTGTTGAAATGGCAAAGGCAGTGGAAGCTGGCGGCGCTGACGGGATTACGATGATAAATACCCTTATTGGCATGAGGCTGAACCTAAAGACAGGGAAGCCGATTTTAGCTAATCTTACTGGCGGACTTTCTGGACCAGCTGTAAAACCAGTCGCCATCCGGATGATTTATGAAGTAAGCCAGGCAGTATCACTACCTATTATTGGAATGGGCGGGGTTCAATCTGCGGAAGATGTCATCGAGTTTTTCTACGCAGGGGCAAGTGCTGTTGCGGTTGGAACAGCCAATTTCGTAGATCCATTTGTATGCCCGAATATTATTAATGAACTCCCCTCAGCTTTAGAGCAATTAGGATTTGAACACATCAGTGAATGTACCGGAAGGAGCTGGAAGAAAGATGGACAACCCGCTTATCATCGCGCTTGATTTTGCAAATGGCAGTGAAACAGCAAAGTTTTTAAAACCATTTGAAGGACAAAAGCTTTTTGTTAAAATTGGTATGGAGTTGTTTTATCAAGAAGGTCCTTCTATCGTGCATCAAATAAAAGAATCGGGTCATCAAATTTTTCTTGATTTGAAATTGCATGATATTCCGAATACTGTTAAGAGTGCTATGAAAGGACTTGCCCGGCTTCAGTGTGACCTTGTGAATGTTCATGCTTCAGGCGGTAAAGACATGATGCAGGCAGCATTGGAAGGTTTAGATGCGGGAACGAGTGCAGGCAGTGAGCGGCCGCGCTGTATTGCAGTTACCCAATTAACGAGTACATCACAGGAGCAGATGAATAATGAACAACTTATACCTGTTTCTTTGAATGAATCAGTTTTACACTATGCGGGACTCACGCAGGAAGCAGGATTAGACGGTGTGGTATGTTCTGCGTGGGAGGCAGGGATGATTCGTGAAAAGTTGGGACAATCCTTTTTAACAGTCTGTCCTGGAATTCGTATGCAGGATGATCAAACTCAAGATCAAAAACGGGTGGCAACACCGGAATTTGCAAGAGAGACAGGAGTTAGTGCAATTGTTGTCGGACGTTCCATCACGAGAGCTGATGATCCGTTAAAAAGTTATCAGAAATGGATAGAAGTATGGAAGGGTGTTAATGAATGAAAGAGGCTATAGCTAGACAATTATTAGAAATACAGGCAGTTGCACTAAAACCGAATGAACCATTTACCTGGACTTCAGGACTTCGTTCACCGATTTATTGTGATAACCGTTTAACACTTTCTTACCCCAAGGTAAGAAAAGAGATTGCCAAAGGATTGCAGAAATTGATTTTGGAACATTTTCCTGAGGCAGAAATGATTGCAGGAACAGCTACGGCTGGGATTCCACATGCTGCATGGGTAAGTGAGCTTATGGACAAGCCTATGTGTTATGTACGTTCAAAGGCAAAAGGCCATGGAAAAGGCAATCAAATTGAAGGTAAAGTTCAACCAGGTCAAAAAGTGGTAGTAGTGGAAGATTTAATTTCTACAGGCGGCAGTGTCATTACTGCTGTGGAAGCCCTTAGAGAAGCAGGCTGCAATGTCCTGGGGGCAGTTTCCATCTTTACATATGGACTCGAAAAGGGAAAGGAAGCTTTTGTAAAAGAAAAAATTGAAAGCCGCTCACTGACAGACTTTCCGACTTTGGTCAAGGTGGCCATTGAAATTGGGTATATTAGTGATAATGATCAGGAAAACCTTTTGTCGTGGAGCAAAGGTCCCGAACAGTGGAGCAAACAATATGAATAAGAAATAGCCCTGGTATTTCCGGGGCTGACAGACTGTAGACAAACTCGAAGAATTTCTAGTTTGCCCACAGTCTTTTTACTTTTAAAAAGAAATAGTTTCTACACAGAAATCCCTACTTCACTACCTTCGGTGAAAATTATGAGCGCCGCTTTTACGATACCGATGTGTTCAAGGTCATCTTATACCATATATTGTGAAGGAGATTATGGATAAAGGATTGCTGTCTCCTGACCATATATTCTTAGATTCCACACATGTCAAGGCCAGTGCTAATAAATATGATAAAAGTCGTTCGAAAGGAAACTCGTGCCTATGAAGAGAAACTTCAATTGGAACTCAATTTAGATCGCGAGGAACACGGGAAAAAGCCATTTTCTCCTAAGAAATTTGAAAAGAAGAATGGAAAGAAATTAAGGAAAGTATGGCAGCCCCTGAAAGTGACTGCTATGTGAAAGATGAACGAAACAAACATTTGCATATTCATTCCATTCAACCACCGATGAAAAAGGATTTGTATTAGGAACGATAGTGATTCCAGGAAATGGGCATCTGTTACAGCCTCTTGTCGAGAAGGTTATAGAAAAAGTAAAGAAGCACTTGCCTAGTCTGCTTACGCGTTTCTTTCTATGAATTTATAATAATAGCAAATTGGAATTGGCAACTTGCTTGAAAGGGCTTAAACTAGTTGATTGGATCGGAAGGTGTTTGACTCCTGGGGGGGGAGTTACAGGCGAGACCCCACAGGAGCGTCAGCGACGAGGAGGCTCGCCTGTACGCCTGCGGAAAGCAAAGCGCCTGTAACGGTAATCAACAGACTAGATTCAGAACAGTAAAAATAAAAGGAGGGCTGCCCCTGAAATTTTGACTTTTGGGACACCCTCTTTTTTAATTCTTTTTTAATTTAAGTACTAATTCTTCATCAGGTGTTACGTAAATGGTCTGCTGCTGTTCATAAATAACAAATCCCGGTTTTGCCCCGCTCGGTTTTTTAACATGACGGACTTTAGTAAAATCGACTGGGACGGAGCTTGAGTTTCTTGCTTTGCTAAAATAGGCAGCAAGCATCGCAGCTTCTAAAACCGTTTGATCTGATGGTTCCTTGCTGCGGATAACCACGTGTGAACCTGGAATATCCTTTGTATGGAGCCAAATTTCATCTCTAGCTGCAAGCTTATTAGTTAAATAATCATTTTGTTTATTATTTTTCCCAACAATAATCTCTGTTTGGTCTGTGGATAGAAAGTGGTCGAGCATAGGCTTAGCGTTATGGGTCTTTTTGCCATGCCGCTTTTGCCTTTCACGAATATATCCTCCTTCAATCAGTTCCTCACGAATTTCTTGTAAATCCTTTGGCGAAGCAGTCTCAACCTGTTGCAAAAGGTTTTCAAAATAAGCTGCTTCTTCTTCAGCATGGGCGATTTGCTCAATAACAATAGTTACCGCATTTTTCGCCTTTTGATATTTTGAAAAATATTTTTGGGCATTTTCAGAAGGTGATTTCCTAGGGTCCAGAGGAATCGTGATGGTTCCGCCGGCTTCATCATAATAATTTAGGACTTGGATTTCTTTCATCCCTTTTCTGGCTGCATACAGGTTTGCAGTTAACAGCTCTCCATAACGTTGAAATTTTTCCGCCTGCTCGGCGTCTTTTAATGTTGCTTCAAGCTTTTCAATCTTTTTTTCATTTTTTTCTTTTTCATTAATAATCAGCCGTTCAATATCATGTCCTTGCTGCTTAACACGATCACGTTCCGCTTTACCAAAATAAAAGCGGTCAAGCATTTCACTTAATGTTGAAAATGTTTTTATCTCTCCTTTTACATGTTCAAGCGGGAACATGTAAAAGAACTCTTTCGAATCAGTTGTCATAATAGACGGGCAAAGGTCATGATCAGCAACTTTTTTTACCATATGGATAAAATTATTAGGAACCGTTGTTCGATTGGCAAGACCGCTTTTGAAAATAACTTCTTTTGCAAAAAGCGGTGAGATGCCTGAAAAGTTTTCGACTAATTGTTTGTCCAATTTCCCGGTACTAAAGTCTAATTTACTTAACACATCTTCTTCAACAGCCAAAAAAGGATTCAGCTTATGCTGCTCCGGCGGGAATACATATGGCTGTCCCGGCAGAATGGCACGATAGCTGTTAACAGCAAATGAGATATGCTTGATACTGTCAAGGATTAGATTCCGCGTTTTATCCACTAATACTATATTACTATGCCTTCCCATTATTTCAATGATGAGCTGCTTGTAGCTAAGATCACCTATTTCATTCCTGCCTTTAATTTCAAAAACAATCATCCGATCATTTTCAATCTGATATAAATCTTCCAGTATATGACCCTCAATATGTTTCCTGAGCAGCATACAGAACATTGGCGGTTCACTCGGATTTTCATAAGCTTCATGGGTTATTTGTGCCCGTGAGTAGCTTGGATGTGCTGACAAGAGCAGCTTATGATTCTTTCCTCCTGAGCGTATGATTAAAATCACTTCGTTCTTATATGGCTGATGTACTTTATTAATCCTGCCGCCCTTTAGGAGGCCGGAGAGCTCTTCTGTAATTGCTTTAGTAAATAAACCATCGAATGACATAAAAAACATCCTTTTTTTAGAAATACACTTTTTCATTATATCCTAACTTTATTATTTCTGTCTTATTTATAAGACAAAGTATCATTTTTGCGGCTTGTTCAGCTCCAGTGTCCAAGCAGCTAGTACCTTCTCCATTACCCTGCGATAAGTTAAGCTCGAATTTGCCTCCTGCTCCTGTGCCAAACCATATTCGGAAGAAGCGGCGATCAGCTTGTCGAAAAGACAGAGGACGCTTGTTTAGGCAATAACTTGGCTCTTCGTGTTCCTTTTATCAAAGCTGGATTGCTTCACAAGAAAAGATGCGGCAGGATAAACATCGCACGAAAACAATAGCTTTTTTGAGGCGGCCATACTCCGCTGACGCGGGCACTTCTGCTTTTCTTAATATCCTAGCATTTTTTTGGACGACCCTGAATAAGCTTTCTTTAGGGGTCAGCCTATAAGGATCAGCATAAAGTGAAACTTCAATCAGCGGGGTTTTCTTTCATCCCCCACGGATTGTTAGTTGAACCAATCGGGCTTTTACGGGCGGTTGTCCCCCATCGATACTTCCTGCTTAAGCAAAGCCTTGAAGCGGGGGTCATACTGCCCGTTATGCGGGATAAAAACCGCTGCATAATCCTTTACATTATAGCCGATATAAGGGGGAAGTGAGATGGTCGGATGAAGTTCCATGAGATGGAGATTAAACAAGTAGAAAAGGCCTTAGAAACCGACTTTTCGTCAGGATTAACACAGGATAAGGTGAAAGAAAGGACGAAACAGCACGGATTTAATGAATTGGAAGAAGGGGAAAAGCAGTCCGCATTACTGTTGTTCTTCAGTCAATTTAAAGATTTTATGGTTTTGGTTCTTCTAGCCGCTACATTAATTTCTGGTTTGCTTGGTGAATATATTGATGCGATTGCCATCATAGCCATTGTTATTCTAAATGGTATTCTCGGGTTTTACCAAGAAAGGCGGGCAGAAAAATCACTTCAGGCATTAAAAGAATTATCAGCCCCGCAAGTTTCCGTTCTTCGTGATGGACATTGGATTAAAGTTCCATCGAAGGAAGTTGTGATTGGGGATATATTAAAGTTTTCCAGCGGTGATAGAATCGGTGCAGACGTGAGAATTATTGAATCCAATAGTTTGGAGATAGAAGAATCGGCGCTGACAGGCGAATCTGTTCCTGTAGCTAAGCATTCGGATTGTTTAACAACTCCAAACCCAGGTATTGGGGATATGGAGAATACCGCCTTCATGGGAACAATGGTAACAAGAGGAAGCGGAGTCGGAGTTGTTATGGCAACAGGTATGAAAACTGCTATGGGTCAGATAGCTGGTCTTCTTCAAGGAGCTGAATCCCAAGAAACTCCGCTGCAGAGGCGTTTAGAGCAATTAGGAAAAATTTTAATCACTGTCGCATTGTTTTTAACCGTATTAGTGGTTGCTATTGGTGTTTTACGCGGTCATGAGATCTATACGATGTTTCTAGCTGGTGTTTCATTAGCGGTTGCTGCTATACCTGAAGGATTGCCGGCCATCGTAACAGTAGCGTTATCACTAGGCGTTCAAAAAATGATCAGGCAAAAGGCAATCGTCCGAAAACTGCCGGCCGTTGAAACATTGGGTTGTGCATCTGTTATATGTTCTGATAAAACAGGCACCATGACACAAAACAAAATGACAGTAACCCACTTATGGAGCGGGGAACAAACATGGACAGTTGATGGAATTGGCTACCAGCCAGAGGGAGTATTTTACCGAAATAAACAAAAAGTGAATCCTAAAGAGGAGAAGGCATTACAGCAAATGCTTATATTTGGGATGCTGTGTAACCATTCAGATGTTTACCAAGAAGAGGAAGACTATATTTTAGACGGTGATCCAACAGAAGGAGCACTTTTGGTAAGTGCGATGAAGGCAGGATTTCATCGGGCTAAACTATTAGAGGATTTTACAATCATAAAGGAATTCCCTTTTGATTCGGCCCGAAAAATGATGAGCATTCATGTGAAAGATAAGCAAGGAAGGCATTTTATCGTAACAAAAGGAGCACCGGATGTCATCTTAGGAAATTGTGAATCGATTCTATGGGATGGCAGGAGTCAAATTTTAAATAAAGAAAAACAGACAAAGGTGCAGAATGCGATAAATAATCTGGCATCCAATGCATTGAGAACCATTGCCATTGCTTTTAAACCAATTTCACATAATACCATTATTTTAAGTGAAAAAGAAGCGGAAACCAAACTGACGTTAATTGGGATTCAGGGAATGATTGATCCGCCAAGACCTGAAGTGAAGGATGCGGTGAAGGAGTGCAGGGCTGCTGGTATCAAAACAGTCATGATTACCGGCGATCATGTTATTACTGCAAAAGCAATTGCTTCAGAACTTGGAATTCTAACAAAAAATAGCAAAGTGGTTGAAGGAAAAGAATTAGCAAATATGCCGGTTGAAGAACTTGAAGCTGTTGTTAATGATGTCGCTGTTTTTGCGCGTGTATCTCCTGAACATAAATTAAAAATTGTTAAAGCCTTGCAAAATCGTGGTCATATTGTTGCGATGACAGGTGATGGAGTAAATGACGCACCAGCCATTAAAGCTGCAGATATCGGTGTGGCCATGGGGATAACCGGAACAGATGTCGCAAAAGAGGCATCCTCACTTGTGTTATTAGACGATAACTTTGCTACAATAAAAGGAGCTATCAAAGAAGGCAGAAATATCTATGAAAATATTCGAAAGTTTGTTCGTTATTTATTAGCATCCAATGTGGGCGAAATATTAGTTATGTTGTTTGCCATGATTTTGGCTCTGCCGTTACCATTAATTCCAATTCAAATTCTTTGGGTTAATCTAGTAACGGATGGACTGCCGGCAATGGCTTTAGGACTGGATAAGCCGGAAGAAAATGTGATGAAACGGGGGCCTAGAAGTCCGAATGAAGGTGTCTTCTCCCGCGGTTTAGGCTGGAAGGTCATATCGCGAGGATTTTTAATTGGTTTAGTAACGTTAATAGCCTTTATGGTTGTTTATCACGATGATCCTGATCAATTGCAATATGCTCAAACAGTTGCCTTTGCAACACTGGTTATGGCCCAGCTAATTCATGTGTTTGACTGCCGCAGTGAAATTTCCATATTGTCCCGAAATCCATTCGGAAATCAATATCTTGTATGGGCAGTTATATCTTCGCTGGTATTAATGTTAGTAGTCATTTATTACCCGCCGCTGCAGCCAGTTTTCCATACATTACCGATAGAAGCAGAAGATTGGCTTTTAATTATTGGATTATCTTCGATTCCAACTTTTTTACTAGCAGGTTCATTTTTGTTAAGAAAAACAAAATAAAGTATGATATAATCCAAAAGGTGATAGAATTGCTCTATTACCTTTTGGATTTTTAATTTAAATCCAGCCTTTCAAAGAAATGGATGTGCGTAATAATGGTAATAAGTATGACAGGCTTTGGAAGAGGAAAGGCAGAGTCAGAGGCTTTTTTAGTCAATGTGGAAATAAAAACTGTAAACCATAGATTTAGCGAAATGAATATCCGGCTGCCTAGACAATTGTTAAAAATAGAGGATAAAATTAAAAAGAAAATCAATCAATATATACGCCGCGGCAGAATTGAGGTTTATGTCAGTGTGGAAGGCGAAGGTGTCATAACCCGTAGAATTCATGTTGATTGGCAGCTGATTGACGAATACTATCAATTTATCCAGCAGGCAAGAGAACTGTACGGAATTAAAGGAGAAATAACCTTTCAGGATTTGTTAAGTCAGACAGATCTCATACATATAGAAGAAAATGAATCGGATAATGAAGCGCTTGATCATTTAGTTCTGCTGGCAGTTGAAGAAGCGGTGAAACAGCTTAAACAAATGCGGGCAGCTGAGGGAGAAGAACTAAAACAGGATCTTCAGTCGATTATTGCCCAATTGGAACAACATATAGGCGAACTTGAAACATATGCTCCTGTGGTGGTGCAGTTATACAAAGACCGTGTAACCAAAAGAATGCAGGAATACTTGAATGGACAAGTAGATGAAGCCAGGATTTTAACGGAAGTGGCGATTTTTGCTGAAAAAGCGGACATAAATGAAGAAATAACAAGATTAAAAAGCCATATTGGGCAATTTACCCAAACCTTAAATGTTAATGACCCTATTGGAAGAAAACTTGATTTTCTTGTACAGGAAATGAACCGGGAAGCTAATACGATCGGGTCAAAAGCAAATGATTCAAATATTGCCAAAAAGGTAGTGGAAATGAAGAGTTTGCTCGAAAAACTGAAGGAACAAGTACAAAATATTGAATAGAATGGTTTACAAAAAGTTTGACACGGTCAAAATATTTATGATTGGATGGTTTTCATGGGGATAAAATTAATTAATATTGGATTTGGAAATATTGTTTCAGCGAATCGGATTATTTCTATTGTCAGTCCGGAGTCCGCACCCATTAAAAGAATTATTCAAGATGCACGTGACCGTGGATCATTGATTGATGCTACATATGGAAGGCGTACCCGGGCGGTAATTGTTATGGACAGCGATCATGTAATTCTTTCCGCTGTTCAGCCGGAAACAGTTGCCCATCGTTTATCGGACCGTGATGAGACTATTGATGAAGGGTAGGATTTTTTAATGCAGGAAAAAGGGTTGCTCATTGTACTTTCTGGACCATCTGGAGTTGGAAAAGGAACGGTTCGGAAGGAGATTTTTTCTCAGGCAGATACTGCTTTTGAATATTCCATTTCGGTCACTACCCGAAAGCCGCGTGAAGGTGAAGTCGATGGGGTGGATTATTTTTTCAGAACACGAGAAGAATTTGAAGCGTTAATACGAGATGGAAAACTATTGGAATATGCCGAATTTGTCGGCAACTATTATGGTACACCCGTTGATTATGTCCGCCAAACTTTGGATGAGGGAAAGGATGTCTTTCTTGAAATCGAAGTTAAAGGGGCACGTCAGGTTCGTGAGAAATTTCCGGAAGGCTTATTCATATTCCTAATGCCGCCGAGTTTATCCGAGTTGAAAAACCGCATTGTGACTAGAGGAACAGAGACAGATGACATCATTAATAATCGGATGCTTACTGCCCGTGAAGAAATTGAAATGATGGAATTGTATGATTATGTGGTCGTAAATGATCAAGTAGAGCTTGCCTGTGAGCGTATCAAGTCCATTGTTGTGGCTGAACATTGCCGCAGGGAAAGAGTAGAGCATATCTATAAAAAATTGCTGGAGGTTGAATAATATGTTATACCCATCGATTGATTCATTATTAGAAAAAATTGATTCCAAATATTCGCTTGTATCGGTTGCTGCAAAACGTGCTAGAATTATGCAAATAGAAAAGAATGAGCGGCTGCCAAAATATGTTTCTTATAAATATGTTGGAAAAGCACTAGAAGAAATTGATGGCGGTGTACTCACATACCGTATTGCTAACAGAGCAGAAACAATGGAAGAGTAATCATTTTTTAGCAAAAAGTATATGATGAAATAGACAAGGTCTGACGAAAAGGAAACACCCTTATGTCAGCCTTTTTTATTTAATAGATTTTTGTCGAATTAAGAAGGAAAATAGTGAAAAAAAGTTTTTGTTCCATCATAATAGATATAAGAAAAGTGTAAGCGCCTTGCTGCAGTCTTAAGAATAGAACTGTTCTTACCTGAAAACTGTATTTTGACTCTTAGGAGCACATTTAGGTGACCCCAAGCTGCTTAAAGCTATCGCTTATCACAAGAAATTCGAAGGAACTTATTTAAGACCGAGAACTGGCTGTGAGCTCCATGAAAAAGCTGATGCTGCCGAAGTTTTCCTTTGAAGATGGACAATTCTTAAAATCGAAAATTATACATTTTATTTTATAAGAAAAAGTGGGGGAATGATTGATGCTAAAGGATAAAAAAATATTACTTTGCGTAACAGGGGGGATTGCTGTTTACAAGGCTGCAGCTCTGACTAGTAAACTTGTTCAGGCAGGTGCATATGTTAAGGTTATGTTAAGCGATTCAGCCGCAAAGTTTGTTACCCCTTTAACCTTTCAGGCATTATCCCGCAATGAGGTATATACAGACACCTTTGACGAAAAAAATCCACAGGTTATCGCACATATTGATTTAGCTGACTGGGCAGATCTTATCCTTGTTGCCCCGGCAACAGCCAATACAATTGCAAAGTTAGCCGGAGGGATTGCTGATAATATGATTACAACTACTTTGCTTGCATCCACAGCCCCGGTCTGGATAGCTCCGGCAATGAATGTACATATGTACGGTCATCCTGCTGTTCAAAAGAATCTTTCAATTTTAGCAGAATATGGGTATCAATTTATTGAACCAAGTGAAGGGTATCTTGCCTGCGGATATGTGGGAAAAGGACGTTTGGAAGAACCAGAGAAAATTGTAGAAATCATGAATCATTTTTTCGCAAAAGGAACAAATCCATCATTAAAAGGTAAAACAGTGTTAATTACTGCGGGACCTACCCGTGAAAAAATTGACCCGGTTCGTTTTATCTCAAACCGATCCACTGGTAAAATGGGTTATGCTTTAGCAGAGGAAGCTAAAAAGCAGGGGGCTCGAGTCATCTTGGTATCAGGGCCTGTTGCTCTTGATCCGCCTGCAGGTATAGAAGTTGTGAAAGTGGAAAGTGCAGAAGAAATGTATTCTGCTGTTCTCAAGTTTTTTGACCAGGCAGACGTTGTCATTAAGACAGCTGCTGTATCGGATTATCGGCCGAGAATCGTCTATGATCATAAGGTTAAAAAACAAGATGGAAATGCAGCCATAGAACTTGAAAGAACTAAAGATATATTGTTTGAACTGGGGCAAAGGAAAACGAAACAAACACTAATTGGCTTTGCTGCAGAAACGAATAATGTGGAAGAATATGCGCAAAAGAAACTGAAAAAGAAAAATGCAGACATGATTGTTGCCAATAATGTCAAGACCAATGGGGCAGGATTTGGAACGGATACAAACATTGTCACTCTTTATAAAAAAAATGGTTCGAAATTAGAATTGCCGATTATGTCCAAAACTGCAGTTGCAGGAAAAATTTTAGAAGAAGTAAGTTCCCTTTTGAAGGATAGGGGTAAAAATGAAAATAGCTAGTGTGATAGTCGATGTTCCGGCAAAACATACAGATAAACCATTTGATTATTTAATTCCTGAGGAATGGCAGGATACGTTACAGCCGGGCATGAGGGTGATAGTTCCATTTGGACCGAGAAAGATTCAGGGATTTGTCATTGGTATTAAGTCAGAATCCGAAGTAAAGCAGTTAAGAGAAATCATTGAGCCAATGGACCTTAAACCGGTATTGAACAAAGAATTATTGGATCTTGGTAATTGGTTAACGGAAACATCCCTTTGCTTTAAAATTTTTGCGTTCCAGGTCATGCTTCCAGCAGCATTAAAAGCAAAGTATGAGAAAAAGGTAAGGCTTGCCCCTGGAGTTATCGAAGATTCTCTCCCGGCTTCTATCCAAGAATTGTTTATAGGTAATAAAAGTCTTGACTGGGAAGAAGCATTAAAAAGTGACCTTGTTCCAATTCTACAGAAAGAGGCAGCAAAAGGAAATCTCGAAGTGGTCTATATCGTAAAGGAAAGGGTGAAGAAAAAACACGTTAAGTTTGTTCGCCCAGCTGGAACAGCCGAAAACCTTGCTAGAGAAGCGGATCAGCTGCCGGCCAATGCTGAAAAGCAAAAACAGATAATAGAATACTTCATTCTTCATCCAGATCCAATTGAATTGAAACAGCTGCTGTCCGACGTCCATACTTCGTCTTCAACCGTCCATGCTCTTATTGAAAAAAGAGTTCTATTGGAGCAGGAAATGGAGGTATACCGTGATCCTTATGAAAATCGAATATTCGACCATACCACACCATTACCTTTAACGGATGCACAAACAAAAGCTATTACACCAGTTCTTTCTTCAATAGAAGAAAACAGGCACGAAGTATTTTTACTATACGGCGTAACGGGAAGCGGTAAGACAGAAGTTTATCTGCAATCAATCCAAAAGGTGATTGAAAAAGGCAAGGAGGCCATCGTTCTAGTACCGGAAATTTCTTTAACACCGCAAATGGTCAATCGTTTTAAAGGAAGGTTCGGTGATTTAGTTGCCGTCCTGCACAGCGGCCTGTCTGCCGGCGAGAAATATGATGAGTGGCGTAAGATACAACGTAAAGAAGTGAAGGTTGTTGTCGGTGCAAGGTCAGCTGTATTTGCTCCATTTGAAAATATCGGCATTATTATTATTGATGAAGAACATGAAACAAGCTATAAGCAGGAAGATATGCCGCGTTATCATGCAAGGGATGTAGCAATTGAAAGGGCAAAAACCTATCAGTGTCCAGTTGTGCTTGGAAGCGCAACACCGTCTTTAGAAACATTTGCACGGGCACAAAAAAAAGTGTACCACTTATTGACTTTGTCAAGCAGGATGAACAATCAGCCATTGCCCTCAGTTGAAATTGTGGATATGCGGGAGGAACTGCGTGCTGGAAACCGTTCCATGTTTTCTAGGAAGCTTTTTGAAATGTTAAAAGACCGCCTTGAAAAAAAACAGCAATCTGTCTTATTTTTAAATAAGAGAGGGCATTCTTCCTTTGTAATGTGCCGGGATTGCGGATATGTCGTGAATTGCCCGAATTGTGATATCTCGCTGACATACCATCGAGCAGGAAATCGGATGAAATGTCATTACTGTGGATATGAAAGTCATATACCTAAGACCTGTCCCGAATGCTCAAGTGAGTATATCCGCTATTTTGGGACTGGGACACAAAAAGTAGAGGATGAGCTGGGAAAAATATTACCTGAAGCGAGAGTAATCCGGATGGATGTTGATACAACAAGCCGGAAAGGATCGCATGAAAAATTATTGAAAGAATTTAAGGACGGCAAGGCTGACATTCTATTAGGAACACAAATGATTGCAAAAGGCTTAGATTTCCCGAACATTACTCTTGTAGGTGTCTTGTCTGCAGATACGATGCTCCACCTGCCAGACTTTCGCTCTTCTGAAAAGACATTTCAGTTATTAACTCAAGTAAGCGGACGAGCTGGAAGGCACCAATTACCTGGTGAGGTAGTCATTCAAACCTATACGCCGGAGCATTACAGCATAGAACTTGCAGGAACTCAAAATTATGATTTCTTTTACCAGCGTGAAATGATGGTACGGAAAACACATCATTACCCGCCATTTTACTTTCTAACACTTATTACCATTTCACATGAGCAATTAATGACCGTAGTGGCGGAAACAGAGAAAATTGTTAGATTTATCCGGTCGCAGGTATCAAATCAAACGGTAATATTAGGACCTGCAGCATCCCCCATTCCAAGGATTAATAATAGATATCGTTATCAATGTTTGATAAAATACAAACGGGAACCGAATCTAACAAATATTCTTAGGAAAATTCTTGATCAATATCAAAAAGAATCGAAAAATGGACTGTTAGTTTCGATTGATGTTAACCCGTTTATCTTAATGTAATTCGGGCGAAAATGATAATTAATAAATACTTATATAGAGATTGTAACGGAGGAACTATTTTGGCAGTACGCAGAATCGTAAACTACCCAGCAGAAATTTTAGAACATAAATGTAAAGAAGTAGTAAAGTTTGATAAGAAACTAGGAAAAGTGCTGGACGATATGTATGACACAATGATTGAATTCGATGGCGTTGGGCTCGCAGCCCCGCAGATAGGCTTAGATGCAAGAATTGCTGTTGTTGATATTGATGATGAGTCAGGAACAATCGAAATGATTAATCCTGTTATTTTAGAGCAGCAGGGTGAACAAACAGGCCCAGAGGGATGCCTTAGTTTTCCAGGATTATATGGAGAAGTGACAAGACCTAATTATGTAAGGATTGAAGCATTTGACAGGAAAGGCAGGAAATATACGCTTGAGGCGGAAGAATTTCTTGCTAGGGCCATTCAGCATGAAATTGATCATCTTGATGGAATTTTATTTACATCAAAAGTAACGAGATATCTTAAGGAAGATGAGCTGGAAGGAGTTGAAGGGGAATGACGAAGATCGTTTTTATGGGTACACCTGACTTTTCCGTTCCAGTATTGAGGCAGATTATTCAGGATGGCTATGAGGTGATTGGAGTTGTAACCCAGCCTGATCGACCTGTTGGACGTAAAAAACAATTAACACCGCCCCCTGTTAAAGTAGAAGCGATTAAGCAGGGGATTCCCGTGTTTCAGCCGGAAAAGATCCGCAAGCCGGATGAATTGCAAAAAATATTAGATTTAAAGCCGGATTTAATTATTACAGCAGCTTTCGGTCAAATTTTACCAAAGGAACTTCTTGAGGCACCTCAATATGGCTGTATCAATGTTCACGCATCCCTTCTTCCGGAGCTTCGCGGAGGTGCGCCTATTCATTATGCAATATTACAAGGCAAGAAGAAAACAGGGGTCACCATTATGTATATGGCGGAAAAATTGGATGCAGGCGATATTTTAACTGCTGTGGAAGTACCCATTACTGAAGAAGATAATGTCGGTACAATGCATGATAAGCTTAGTGAAGCGGGAGCTGAATTATTATCGGAAACCCTGCCTAAATTGTTAGCAGGAAGTCTGACGCCGATTCCTCAAATTGATGCTGATGCTACTTTTGCTCCAAATATAAAAAGAGAGCAGGAGAAAATAGATTGGACGAAGACAGGCGAGGAAATATACAACCACATTCGCGGCTTAAATCCTTGGCCTGTATCTTTTACAACATTAAATGGATTGGTAATGAAAATTTGGAAGGCGGAAAAGGTTCATAATCAAAGCAGCGGTGAGCCGGGCACCATTATAAAAATAGAGCCAAGTGGACTAGTCGTAAAGAGTGGTAATGACACTGCATTAAAAATTACAGAACTGCAGCCGTCCGGGAAAACAAGGATGGCAAGTGAACAATTTTTACGGGGAGCAGGAGCAAAAATTTCTTTGGGCACTAAATTAGGAGAATGACATGACAACCAAGACCAAAAAAAATGTCCGTGAAACGGCATTAGATTTGCTTAATGCAATTGAAAAAAACCAGTCTTACAGCAATTTACTGCTTAATAATGAAATTAATAAGCAAAAGCTCCCGCCAAAAGATATAGGTCTTTTAACTGAATTAATTTATGGAACCCTGCAAAGAAAAATGACGCTTGATTTCTATTTAACTCCATTTCTTAAAAACAGTAAAAAGCTGGAGAATTGGGTGCTGCAGCTGTTAAGGGTGACTCTTTATCAAATGGTTTATCTTGATAAAATACCTGATCGGGCAGCTATACATGAAGCGGTTGAAATTGCCAAGAAAAGAGGACATAAAGGGATTGCCGGACTTGTTAACGGAGTGTTAAGAACAATACAGCGTGAAGGGCTGCCGGCCATTGAAACAATAGCCGAACCGTTAGAGCGATTGGCAATCGGAACCAGTCATCCCGAATGGCTTGTGAAAAGATGGGCTGAACAATTTGGCTATGAAAAAACAAAACAGATGTGTGAGATCAACTTAACAGCGCCTCTGCAGACGGGGCGGGTAAATGTAACAAAAATTTCCCGTGATGAATGTGTCCGACTACTTGAGGAGGAAGGTTTTCAAATAGAAGCAAGTCCAATTATTCCTGAGGCAATCCGCTCGCTAAAAGGAAACTTGGCTTCATCCAAAGCTTTTGACCGTGGTCTGCTTACCATCCAGGATGAGAGCTCAATGCTGGTTGCTTATGCGCTTGGTGTGAAGGAAAACGAAACGGTTTTAGATGCATGTGCCGCCCCTGGGGGAAAAAGCACTCATATTGCTGAAAAATTAAACCGAACGGGTGAAGTGATTTCCATTGATTTACATGAACATAAAGTTAAATTAATCAATGATAATGCAAGCAGGCTTGATTTGAGTAATATACATCCGCTTGTTTTGGATTCCAGAATGGTTGGAGAGCATTTCAGTAGTGAATCGTTTGACCGTGTCCTGCTTGATGCGCCATGCTCAGGCCTTGGAGTGATGAGAAGAAAGCCAGATATCAAGTATCGAAAGCAGGAACAAGACGTAGAACAGCTAAGCAGAGTCCAACAAAAACTGCTGAATGCTGTTGCTCCTTTGGTTAAAAAAGAGGGCATACTTGTTTATAGTACCTGTACGGTTGATAAACAGGAAAATGAATTGGCCATTCAAGCATTTTTAAAGGATCATCCGGAATTTGAAAAAGATAATTCGCTGAAAAATAGAATGCCTGAGGCAATCCGGCCATTGATGACAAGCTTTGATTTGCAAATATTTCCTCAGGATTTTGGCTCAGACGGGTTTTATATAGCAGCATTAAAGAAAATACCAACCAAAACAAAATAGAAAGAAGGTGTTACAGTTGGAACAGATTACTACAACTGAGACAAAGACTGAAAAAGCAGAAAAGAAAAAATCAATTTATTCCCTCCAGCTTCAGGAGTTAAAAGATTGGCTGCAGGAGAATGGAGAAAAGCCTTTCAGAGCTGAGCAAATTTTTGATTGGCTATACAAAAAAAGGGTTGCTGATTTTGAAGATATGAGCAATCTGTCTAAGGGATTGAGGGAAAAGCTTGCAAATCAATTCCAAATAACAACATTAAATACAGTTATTCAGCAAACATCTTCCGACGGAACGATTAAATTCCTATTTGAACTTCATGATGGTTTTTCCATTGAAACAGTCTTAATGCGTCACGATTACGGAAACTCTGTTTGTGTCACAACACAAGTTGGGTGCCGGATTGGCTGTACCTTTTGTGCCTCCACTCTTGGCGGATTAAAACGCCACCTTGAAGCAGGTGAAATTGTAGCACAGGTTGTAAAGGTTCAAAAAGCGTTGGATGAATCCGATGAAAGAGTAAGTTCAGTTGTCATCATGGGCATAGGAGAGCCGTTTGATAATTATGATAATATGCTTTCATTTTTAAAAATTATCAACCATGAAAAAGCGCTAAATATTGGGGCACGTCATATAACGGTTTCAACGAGCGGGATTGTTCCTAAGATATATAAATTTGCTGATGAAAATATGCAAATTAACTTTGCCGTCTCGCTTCATGCACCAAACACTGAGCTGCGAACCAAATTAATGCCAATCAATAAAGCATTTAAACTTGATGACTTAATGAAAGCAGTAAGGTATTATATCGATAAAACAGGTCGCCGGGTCAGTTTCGAATATGGTCTCTTCGGTGGTGTAAATGATTCAACTGAACATGCAGAAGAATTGGCTGATTTAATTACAGATCTTAAATGCCATGTGAATCTTATTCCGGTAAACTATGTACCTGAACGAGACTATGTCCGTACACCTAGGGAAAAGATTTTTGCATTTGAAAAGACATTGAAAAATCGCGGAATTAATGTAACAATACGCCGTGAGCATGGGCATGACATTGATGCAGCATGCGGTCAGCTTCGTGCGAAGGAGCGAAAAGAAGAGACGAGGTGAAGGTATGAAAGCGGTATTTAAAACAGACAAAGGGAAAGTCCGCCACCATAATGAGGATGCTGGCGGCATCTTTGTCAACCAGGATGGCAGCCGCCTGGCCATTGTAGCCGATGGAATGGGCGGTCACCGTGCAGGTGATGTTGCGAGTGAGATGAGTGTTACTCATTTAAAAAATGAATGGGAAGCGGCCAAAGACATTATAACAGCGGATGATGCCGAAAAATGGCTGCAGGATCAAATAACAGCTGTCAATGATATTCTATTGGAGCATGCCACGAATAATGCTGAGTGTGACGGAATGGGAACAACCATTGTTGCTGCCATCACAACGGACCGCTTTGCTACACTTGCAAATATAGGGGACAGCAGAGGATATATATTAAATGAATCTGGTTTTAAGCAGATTACTGAAGATCATTCGCTTGTAAATGAATTAGTTAGATCAGGCCAGATATCCAAGGAAGATGCCGAACATCATCCTCGAAAAAATGTTTTACTTCGTGCATTGGGAACGGAAAAAACAGTCGAAATTGACATCAAAACGATTATTTTTGAAGAAGGAGACATCCTATTACTGTGTTCCGATGGCCTTTCTAATAAAGTAAATTTGAAAGAAATGTCAGATATTCTGTTAAATGACGATCAACTGGATGTGAAAGCCGGGACGCTTATTTCGCTAGCAAATGAAAATGGCGGAGAGGACAACATTACCTTAGTAATTGCCGAGTTTTCTGAGGGCATTAAGGGGTGATGTTTAAATGATAATTGGTAGAAGACTAAACGGCCGCTATAAAATCTTGAATATTATTGGCGGCGGCGGCATGGCCAATGTCTACCTAGCTCATGACATGATATTAGATCGAGATGTAGCAGTAAAGATGCTTCGGCTTGATTTTGCGAATGATGAAGAATTTATCAGAAGATTTCATAGAGAAGCCCAATCTGCTACAAGTCTTAATCACCCGAATATCGTCAATATATATGATGTTGGGGAAGAAAATGAACTTTATTATATTGTAATGGAATATGTTGACGGCCAAACACTTAAACAATACATACAGCAGCACTCTCCCTTGAGAGTAGAAGAAGCGGTCGAGATTATGAGTCAGCTGACATCAGCCATTTCTCATGCTCATCATAATCACATTATCCATCGAGATATTAAACCGCATAATATTTTGATAGACAATGAAGGTAATGTGAAAATTACTGACTTTGGGATTGCCATGGCTCTTAGTGCAACAGCCATCACTCAAACGAATTCGGTTTTAGGATCTGTTCATTACTTATCTCCTGAACAGGCCCGGGGTGGAATGGCAAATAGAAAGTCTGATATTTATTCATTGGGAATTGTTATGTTTGAATTATTAACCGGAAGACTGCCTTTTTCAGGTGAATCCGCTGTTTCCATTGCTCTTAAGCATCTTCAATCAGAAACACCATCTGTACGAAGATGGAGTCCAAATATACCTCAAAGCGTGGAAAATATAGTTTTAAAAGCAACTGCTAAGGATCCGTTTCACCGATACGATACGGTAGATGAAATGGGAGAGGACCTTCGGACAGCTCTTAATCCAGATAGGATGAATGAACCTAAGTTTTCCATTCCTATCGATGATGAAGCAACCAAAGCGATTCCAATTATCACTGATGATAAACAATTGAAAAATTTGGATGATACGTTAATTCATGCTGTGGAAAAACCTATTGAGAAGCCAGCCGATACCTGGAAGGAGAAGGATGGAAAAAATAAAGGTAAGGATAAAAAAAGAAAGAAATGGCCAATAGTCGTTATTTCTATCTTTTTAGTATTAGCCATTTTAGGAATATTATCTGTATTATTTTTACCAGGAATACTTTCGGCAAAGGATGTAAAAGTTCCGGATGTAAGCGGATTGGAATTAAATGAGGCGATTTCGAAGTTAAAAGATAATGGGCTTGGCATTGATAAAAAAATTAAGTTGACAGATGAAAAAGTCAAGGAAGGATTAATTATTAAAACAGATCCCCCGGCAGGTGATATAGTAAAAGAGGAATCAAAAGTCAATATTTATATCAGTCTCGGGAAAGAAAAAGTGGAACTATCTAATTATGTCGGAAGAACATATGATGATGTCCTTCAACTTTTATCAAACGATAATTTTAAAGATATTAAAAAGATAGAGAAGCATGATGACAGTGAATCTGGGACCATTCTCAGTCAAAGTCTTCCGGAAGGAGAAAAAGTAGTCCCGGAAGATACGGTCTTGGAATTTGAGGTGAGTATTGGCCCTGAAACTGTTACATTAGCGGATTTGACCCAATATAGTTTAAAAGGTGCGAAGGATTACGCCGCTTCAGTGGGATTAACCTTGGATGCATCACAGGAACAATATGATGACAAAGTTCCTGCTGGAATGATTATTTCACAATCACCAAAAGAAGGAACAGAACTTAAAAAAGGTGAGAAAGTAACAGTCGTTATCTCAAAGGGTGAAAAACCTCCTAAAAAGGTAGTGAAAGAAATTACAATCCCATATGAACCTGACCCGGAAAACCCGGATAAAGAACAGATTGTCCAGGTATATATTGACGATCTTTACCGTACGATGACAGAACCGACAGACACCTTCTCTATAAAAGAAACAAAAAAAATAACCATTGAATTAATCATCCCTTACGGTAAAAAAGCGGGTTACAGGATTATGAAGGATAATAGTGTATTTACAGAAGATGTCATTAATTATTCAGATGTAGATTAATCAGAAACTTAAGATAATAAGGGATTAGAGCTCCCAAGGAGTGATGCTATGCCTGAAGGAAAGATTATCAAAGCTTTAAGCGGTTTTTATTATGTTCTTGATGACGATCACTTAATTCAATGCCGTGGCCGGGGGATATTCCGAAAAAATAAGATTACTCCCTTGGTTGGGGATGAAGTAGTATTTCAAGCTGAAAATGACCAAGAAGGCTATATTTTAGAAATTAAAGATCGCAAGAATGAATTACAGCGCCCTCCAATCGCGAATGTTGACCAGGCAATTTTGGTTTTTTCGGCAGTGGAACCAGATTTCAGTCCGGCGTTGTTAGACCGCTTTCTAGTTTTGGTTGAATTTAACCATATAAAACCTTTGATTTGTATTACCAAAATGGATCTCACAAACGATGAACAAAAAGAACGGATATCAACCTATGCCAAAAATTATACAGAGGCCGGATATGAAGTCATCCTGACTTCTTCTGAAACAGAGACTGGGATTGATTTGTTAAATCCGCATTTAGAACATAAAATTTCTGTCTTCGCCGGCCAATCCGGTGTAGGCAAGTCTTCTTTGCTAAATGCTTTGAGGCCGGAACTTGAATTAAAAACAAATAATATTTCCTCCCACTTAGGCAGAGGAAAGCATACAACAAGGCATGTAGAGTTGATTAAAATTGGACATGGACTTGTGGCAGATACACCAGGTTTCAGCTCATTAGAGTTTTTAAATATTGACCCGGAGGATTTGACCCATTGTTTTCCAGAACTTCTGCAGGCGAGTGAGAATTGCAAGTTTCGCGGATGTCTGCACTTAAAAGAACCAAAATGTGGAGTAAAGGAAAGAGTAGAAATCGGAGAAATTCCCGCATACCGCTATGAACATTATGTGGATTTTCTACGAGAAATTAAAGAGAGAAAGCCGAGGTATTAATGATTATGGTGAAGATAGCCCCTTCAATTCTTTCAGCTGATTTTTCAAAATTAGGGGAAGAAATTATTGCGGTTGAAAAAGCAGGTGCTGATTATATTCATGTTGATGTGATGGATGGACATTTTGTACCCAATATTACAATTGGTCCATTAATTGTAGATGCCATTCGTCCTGTGACAAAATTGCCGCTTGACTGTCATCTTATGATTGAAAACCCTGATCAATATATTGAAGCTTTTGCTAAAGCAGGTGCTGACTATATTACAGTTCATGTGGAGGCATGCCGCCACTTACATCGAACCATCCAAAGTATTAGATCGTACGGTGTGAAAGCAGGGGTTGTATTGAATCCTGCAACACCAGTAGATACGATTCAACATGTAATTGCTGACATTGATATGGTTTTGTTAATGTCGGTAAACCCAGGGTTCGGCGGGCAGAAATTTATTCCAGAAGTATTATCTAAAATCAGCCAGGTAAAACAAATGGCAGCAGCAAAAGGCTTTGATATTGAAATTGAAGTAGACGGCGGCGTTAATTCAGAAACTGCAGCCCAATGTGTGGAAGCTGGAGCTAATGTACTTGTCGCAGGCTCTGCAATATATAATCAAGAAGACTATGCGAAAGCTATATCGCACCTAAAAAGCCGGATTTAATGTCCGGCTTTTTGAATATGGAAATGAGGTAATAATGATGATTATCAATATTCTTGCAGGAGGTCCTGAAGACCATTTACCGGATTTGCACCATTATATAGGAAAAAATGTTATTTGGGTTGGTGTTGACCGAGGTGTATTTCATTTATTAAAAAGAAATATTAAACCTGACATCGCTTTTGGCGATTTTGATTCTGTATCCCGTGAGGAATTAACGTATATTGAAGAGGAAGTAAAAGAATTGAAACGTTACCATCCAATAAAGGATGAAACAGACATGGAGCTTGCCCTAAACTGGGCTTTAATGGAAAAGCCAGATACTATTCGTTTATTTGGAGCTACAGGCGGCAGGCTCGATCACTTATTTGCAAATGTACAGCTGCTAATTCAGCCATTAAAAGCTGGTCAGAAAACCGATATCTTTTTAATTGATAGATACAACGAGATTTTTTTGAGAGCACCGGGCACCTACACCATAAAAAAAACAGAGGAAAAGTATATATCGTTTGTTCCGCTGACCCTTGATGTATCAAACCTTACGCTTGAGGGCTTTAAGTATCCCTTGAAAGATCGTCATATTTCTCTTGGCTCCACACTATGTATTAGTAATGAACTTATTAGTGAATGTGGTACTTTTTCATTTTCTGAAGGCATATTAATAGTGATAAGAAGTCATGATTAATAGGCTCCTGAAAGTTGGTACTGATTTCGTTCGTTTGAATAAAATGGTATTGACGTTCGAAAGCTGTGGTTTGATATGAGAAGAGACGTGAGATTTGAGGAGGGACAGTATGAAATTTTATACAATTAAACTGCCGAAATTTTTAGGCGGAATTGTCCGAGCGATGATTGGTGCGTTTAATAAAAAAGAATAAAGATTATAATGCATTGCTCAATACCTTTTAATAAACAATAAAAAGTACCCATTCAATTTTGGGTGCTTTTTATTTTGGTATGTCAGGGAATTATTCATGAAAAGAGCATCCCTCATCAGGATGCCCCAAAATTATACGCGTTCAACTTTACCGGATCTTAACGCTCTTGCAGAAACCCAAACACGTTTTGGCTTTCCATCAACAAGAATACGAACTTTTTGAAGGTTGGCACCCCATGTACGCTTATTAGCGTTCATAGCGTGTGAACGTGCATTACCAGTTGTCGTTTTCTTTCCAGTTACAACACATTTACGTGGCATAATATTTCCCTCCTTAACTACCAAAAGCTTAATAGCTTGTATACCAAAATAGATATAGAAAAAAATGGCTAAGCCAAGTTTTCTAGCCTTCACATACTTTAATAATTTAACACACAACGATTATGAATGCAATACTTGTATCAAAACCTTTCAAGAAAAAAACCTTGACAACAAAAAAGCGGAAGCGCCTTGGTCAGCCCCGACAAGCAAATGTACTTCATCCCTGAAAGTTGCTTTTTAACTTTTAGGGATGAAGGTAAATTGACCTTGAGGGGCTGGGCACAGAAGCTGAACAAGAAGAAAAGCGGAAGCGCCTTCCGAAAAAGCATGGCTTGTTCCTGCAATGATAAATCACAGCTGTTTTTCTTAGTTCCAAGGAATGCTGATCATAAATCTTGTGGTGCTGGACAACTCTTAATGTTAAAATATATACTTTGGAAAGGTATGACTTTCCATATTGCTGTCACTATAGTAAAATTACTGTAGCCAAGGATCAATAATCCAAAGGGGGAACGATTCATGTCCATCGAATTACAAACCAAGTTCGGACAAATTGATATTTCAAATGAAGTAATCGCTACCATTGCTGGAGGAGCGGCAATTGAATGCTATGGAATCGTCGGCATGGCTTCTAAAAATCAAATAAAAGATGGTTTAACTGAAATACTGCGTAAAGAAAACTTTACCCGCGGTGTAATTGTCCGCCAGGAAAATGAGGAATTACATATTGATATGTACATTATTGTAAGCTATGGAACGAAAATTTCTGAAATTGCTCATAACGTGCAATCACAAGTTAAATATATCCTTGACAAGACAGTTGGGCTTGCCGCAAGTTCGGTAAATATTTACGTTCAGGGAGTTCGAGTAACTCTACCCTAGTGAGGAGGAAAATTTGTGTCAATTACAGCTTTAGATGGAAAACGTTTTGCTGAGATGATCATTTATGGTGCGAATCATCTAGCAGCAAATGCAAAAATGGTCGACGCATTAAACGTTTTCCCCGTACCGGATGGTGATACAGGAACCAATATGAATTTGTCCATGACCTCCGGGGCAAAGGAAGTAAAGAATAATATCCAAGAACACATCGGCAAGGTTGGAGCAGCCTTATCAAAAGGATTGCTTATGGGAGCACGAGGGAATTCTGGAGTTATTCTATCTCAGCTTTTTCGAGGATTTTCAAAAGACATTGAAAATAAAGCCGTTATTTCTGTAAACGACTTTGCCCATGCCTTAGAGGCCGGGGTGGAAACAGCTTATAAAGCTGTTATGAAGCCAGTGGAAGGGACCATTTTAACAGTAGCAAAAGATGCGGCTAAAAAAGGGATTCAGACTGCCGAGAAAACGGACGATATTATTGTTTTAATGGAAGAAGTTTTAAAGGAAGCGAAAGCATCTTTAAAAAGGACACCTGAGCTTCTGCCGGTATTAAAAGAAGTTGGCGTTGTTGACAGCGGCGGACAAGGTCTGGTATGTGTCTACGAAGGATTTCTTGCTGAATTAAAGGGTGAAAAGCTTTCCGATACAGTAAGTGTTCTTCCATCAATGGATGAATTAGTGAGTGCCGAACATCATAAAAGTGTGCAATCTCATATCAATACGGAAGATATCGTATTTGGCTACTGTACAGAATTTATGGTGAAATTCGAAGCGGATAAAACAGCTAAACACCCTTTTCAAGAGGAAGTATTCCGTAATGATCTTAGTAAAATGGGGGATTCCCTGCTGGTTATTGCTGATGACGAACTCGTTAAGGTTCACGTTCACTCTGAACAGCCTGGAGAAGTTTTATCATATGGCCAGCGCTATGGCAGTTTAATTAATATGAAGATTGAAAATATGCGCCAGCAGCATTCTAATATTGTAGGGGAAACGAAAAATAACTCAGTTTCTAAACAGCCTGAACAGCCTGAAGGTCCTAAAGAAAAACAAGAATACGGAATAGTTACTGTTTCAATGGGAGCAGGTATTGCGGAATTATTCAAGAGCATCGGTGCCCATGAAGTGATAGAAGGCGGTCAAACAATGAATCCAAGTACCGAGGATATTGTCAAGGCCGTAGAGAAGGTAAATGCTAAAAAGGTATTTATTTTGCCGAATAACAAAAACATCATCATGGCTGCTGAGCAGGCAGTACAAGTGTCTGAAGATGAAATTTATGTAATACCATCGAAAACCGTTCCACAAGGTTTATCTGCACTGCTTGCCTTTAATCCTTCTGCTGATGCAAAGACAAATGAAGAAGCTATGGAAGCAGCATTAAACCATGTTAAGACAGGACAAATTACGTATGCTGTCCGCGATACTCAAATCGATGGTTTGGATATTGAGAAAGATGATTTCATGGGAATTGCAGAGGGTAAAATTGTCGTAAAAAATAAAGATAAAGAAGCAGCCGTAAAGGATTTACTTTCACATATGCTCGATGAGGATTCAGAAATACTCACCATCATATATGGAGAGGATATTACTGAAACAGAACTCAATCAGCTGACAGAGTATGTAGAGGAAAACTTTTCCGATGTTGAGATTGAAATCCATAATGGCCAGCAGCCGCTATATTCTTACATCTTTTCAATTGAATAAGTAACGTTTAAAATAGAGGATGGGTCTCGCAGAAGAGGTCCATCCTCTATTTTTAAAAGTAAAGAAAGAATAAAATCCTAAATCTTGAAACATGACCAGCACAGCGCCCAGCCAGCTTTCATCCTCGAAAAAAATGCTTCAAGTATTGCGAAAGCGATAGCTTTGAACAGCTCGAGGTGTAATAATCTTCGGCCCTAAAAGGTTAAAGGACAGCTTTCAGTGCGAAGAATAATTACTTGTCCGAGTTGGTCAAAATGCTTTGGCTTTTTTATCATATGTATTAGCTTATTTTTAGTAAATGAATAGAGATGGTAAAAAATCTATTTAAAACGGAGAGGAGAAACCATATGAAATATAGAAGCGTATTTGACATTATTGGTCCGGTTATGATTGGACCTTCAAGTTCACATACTGCAGGCGCTGCAAGAATTGGGCGTGTTGCTAGAAGTCTTTTTGGCAGGGAGCCTAAATGGGCCAATATTTCATTATATGGCTCATTTGCCCAAACCTACAAAGGACATGGTACAGATGTAGCTGTTATTGGCGGCTTACTTGATTTTGATACCGATGATCAAAGAATCATTCATGCTATTGATATTGCAAATGAGCGCGGCATGAAAATTACTTTTATTGAAGAAGATGCCGTAACAGACCACCCAAATACAGCCAGAGTGATCATTGGCGACCATGATGGGGAATTAGAATTGGTCGGCATATCAATCGGCGGCGGTAAAATTGAAATTACTGAATTAAATGGATTTGAATTAAAGCTTTCTGGGAATCACCCAGCATTACTCGTCATGCATAATGATCGTTTCGGCACCATTGCAAATGTTGCCAATACGCTTGCCAAATATGAAATTAATATTGGTCATATGGAAGTTTCCCGCAAGGAAGTCGGGAAATTGGCCCTAATGACAATCGAAGTAGATCAGAATATTAATAATCAGCTGATTGAAGAACTTGAACAGCTGCCTAATATTCTAAAAGCAACTAAGATAGCCGACTAAAGTCAATCAGGGAATTAGGGGGGAATATTGTGTTCCGTAATGTAGCTGAATTAGTAGAACTTGCAGTCAGTCAAAATAAAAAGATTTCCGAAATTATGATTGAACAGGAAGTAATGGTAAGCGGCCGTACAAAAGAGGAAATTTTGGGTTTAATGGATAGGAACCTTACTGTCATGGAGAAAGCCGTTGAGCGGGGAATTAATGGGGTTAAATCTCATTCCGGATTAACTGGCGGGGATGCGGTTCTGATGCAGAAATATATTGAAAAAGGAAATTTTTTATCAGGTGAAACCATTCTTGATGCCGTAAGTAAGGCAGTTGCAACAAATGAAGTAAATGCCGCAATGGGAACAATTTGTGCAACACCGACAGCAGGTTCTGCGGGAGTTGTTCCGGGAACATTGTTTGCGGTTCAGAAAAAATTAAACCCTACAAGGGAACAAATGATTTCATTTCTTTTTACAGCAGGTGCTTTCGGCTTTGTAGTAGCCAATAATGCTTCCATTTCAGGTGCTGCCGGAGGATGTCAGGCAGAGGTCGGTTCTGCTGCCGGAATGGCTGCGGCAGCAATAGTTGAAATGGCTGGAGGTACACCTCAGCAATGTGCCGAAGCAATGGCAATTACCTTAAAGAATATGCTTGGTTTAGTATGCGATCCTGTAGCGGGCCTTGTAGAGGTGCCTTGTGTTAAGCGAAATGCTATGGGAGCAGCTAATGCGATGGTTGCGGCTGATATGGCATTGGCTGGAATTACCAGCCGTATTCCATGTGATGAAGTGATTGATGCTATGTATAGAATCGGGCAGGCCATGCCATCTGCATTAAGAGAAACAGCACAGGGAGGGTTGGCGGCAACTCCAACAGGACGACGGCTTGAGGCTAAAATTTTTGGAATGCCGCTGAATGAAAAGTGAATCAATATCTTAATCAATCAGTAGAAGTATTAAAGGGGATTGGTGAAGAAACGGCTGAAACCTTGTCAGAAATGAAAATCCATACGATTCAGGATTTATTAGAATATTTTCCATATCGGTATGAGGATTATCGTCTTCGAGACTTAAGCGAGGTCAAGCATGAAGAGAAGGTAACAGTCGAAGGGGAGGTTCATAGTGAGCCTTCTCTTGTCTATTATGGCAGAAAAAAATCGAAGCTTACGATTCGCCTTCTAGTCGGGCGATATTTGATTAAGGCAGTCTTTTTTAACCAACCCTATTTAAAAAAGAAAATGATCATCAATGAAACTGTAACAGTGACAGGAAAATGGGATGCCCACCGTCAGACGATCACGGGGCAGGAACTACAGCTTGGAAGCAACACGAAACAGCATGATTTTGAACCGGTTTATTCATTGAAAGGTAAAATCACCAAAAAAGGGATGCGGAAATTTATTAGTCTTGCTTTTCAACAATTTGGGGGATATATAGAAGAAACGCTGCCAGAAACATTGCTGCACAAATATCGTCTTCTGGGACGACGTGAATGTATCAAAGCCATGCATTTTCCGGGTAATCAAGAAGATGTTAAACAGGCAAGAAGAAGACTGGTATATGAGGAATTTCTTCAATTTCAATTAAAAATGCAGGGATTAAGAAAATTTGAACGGGAGCACTCCCCAGGGATTAAACAAGACTATGATCTTGAAAAATTACAAGAATTTATTAATAATCTTCCATTTCCGTTAACAAATGCGCAAAAAAGGGTTGTTAATGAAGTATTAACGGACATGTTATCGCCTTACAGGATGAACCGTTTATTACAGGGGGATGTTGGGGCAGGAAAAACTGTGGCAGCAGCCATAGCTCTATATGCATCATGCACTGCAGGATTTCAGGGTGCCCTCATGGTTCCAACGGAGATTTTAGCTGAACAGCATGCGGATTCCTTAAAACAGTTATTTGAGTCCTTTGCAATCAGATGTGAACTGCTGACAAGCTCTGTTAAAGGAAAGAGGAGAAAAGAGATTTTAGCTGAATTGGCTGCTGGAAATATTAATATTTTAATTGGCACCCATGCACTTATTCAAGATGAGGTTTCTTTTAAACGATTAGGACTTGTCATTACAGATGAACAACACCGTTTTGGTGTAGAACAGCGGCGTGTTCTGCGCGAAAAAGGAGAAAATCCTGATGTCTTATTTATGACGGCAACACCCATTCCGAGAACACTTGCGATTACCGTTTTCGGTGAAATGGACGTATCCGTTATCGATGAAATGCCGGCTGGAAGAAAAAAAATCGAGACTTACTGGTCTAAGCCTGAAATGCTCGAACGTGTCCTTGGATTTGTAGAAAAAGAATTGATTAAGGGTCATCAGGCATATATTATTTGCCCATTGATTGAGGAGTCGGACAAGCTCGATGTCCAGAATGCGATTGATGTTCACACTGCACTGAGCCACTATTTTCAAAATCGATACCATGTAGGATTGATGCATGGACGCTTAAGTTCAGAAGAAAAAGATTCAGTTATGAAAGCATTCAGTCTTAATGAGGTTCAGGTGCTGGTATCGACTACGGTCGTTGAAGTTGGGGTTAACGTACCTAATGCTACCATTATGGTTATTTATGATGCCGAAAGATTTGGCCTTTCACAACTCCATCAGCTGCGTGGAAGGGTTGGCCGCGGAAGTGATCAATCATATTGTATTTTACTTGCCAATCCTAAATCTGAAACAGGTCAGGAAAGAATGAGAATCATGACCGAAACAAATGATGGCTTTGTTCTAAGTGAAAAAGATTTAGAACTAAGGGGCCCGGGTGACTTTTTTGGAAAAAAACAAAGCGGGATTCCAGAATTTAAGGTGGCAGACATGGTACATGATTACCGTGCGCTTGAAACAGCCCGAAATGATGCAGCGCTCTTGATTCAATCACACTATTTTTGGAAGGCGCCAGAGTATTCTAATTTAAGAAATCAACTGGAGATTTCAGGAATATTAGAGGGAGAAAAGCTGGACTAAGCTAAAAGCAGATTACAGGAAAGTAAGTTATTCTTGCAATCTGCTTTTTTAACTTTTATACTACTCTTAGTACCTAGTCATAAGATCTCGGACGGTGTATCAAATGCGAAGAAATAAAAAAGAGCGGCAGGGTATGCTTGCTGCAACAATTAATGAAAACCCATTTGTCACAGATGAGGAACTCGCTGAGAAATTTAAAGTAAGTGTTCAGACGATTCGTTTGGACAGGTTGGAATTATCGATTCCAGAACTTCGAGAACGTATAAAAACAGTGGCTGAGAAACGATTTGAGGCAGAAGTACGCTCATTACCATTGGATGAAGTAATTGGCGAAATTATCGATATTGAACTTGACCAAAGTGCTATTTCCATATTTGATGTAAAGGAAGAACACGTATTTAAACGGAATAATATTGCGAGGGGGCATCATCTTTTCGCTCAGGCAAACTCACTTGCAGTAGCAGTCATAAATGATGAATTGGCGTTAACAGCAAAGGCCAATATTCAATTTAAGCGGTCTGTTAAGCTGAACGAGCGCGTGGTGGCTAAAGCGAAAGTGAATAAAATTGATGACAAGAATGGCAGAACCACTGTTGAAGTAACAAGTTTTGTGAATAATGAATTGGTCTTTACCGGAGACTTTGAAATGTATCGTTCGAAAACTAACTAAAGGATGAGACAGATGAAAATTGCAATTGATGCGATGGGCGGGGATCATGCTCCAAAGGAAATCGTCTTAGGGGCCTTGAAGGCAGTAGAAGCTTTTCCAGATATTGAAATCACTCTAGTCGGAGACGAAAATAAAATAAAAGAAACTTTAACAAGTCATGATCGAATTTCTATTATACATACAACTGATGTAATTCTTGGTACTGATGAACCGGTAAGGGCAGTCCGACGCAAGAAAAATGCATCCATGGTACTGGCTGCCCAGCAGGTAGCGGACGGGACAGCAGATGCTTGTCTTTCTGCAGGAAATACAGGTGCACTTATGGCTGCTGGTCTTTTTGTGGTAGGAAGAATTGAAGGAATTGACCGGCCTGCATTAGCGCCCACACTTCCAACACTCGGCGGGGAGGGTTTCCTGCTTTTAGATGTAGGGGCAAATGCAGATGCAAAACCTGAGCACCTGCTTCAATATGCCATAATGGGTTCCATTTACTGTCAGAAGGTTAGAGGTATATCAAATCCAAGGGTTGGACTTTTAAATATTGGAACAGAAGAGAAAAAAGGCAATGATTTAACAAAGCATGCTTTTGATTTGTTAAAATCAGCAAACTTACATTTTGTCGGCAATGTTGAGGCGCGTGATTTGCTTAATGGTGTGGCTGATGTTGTTGTAACAGATGGATTCACTGGAAACATGGTGTTAAAAACCGTTGAAGGAACTGCCCTTTCAATGTTTAAAATGTTAAAAACTACTTTAATGAGCAGCTTTAAAAGCAAATTAGCCGCTGCCATTTTAAAGCCAAATCTTATGCAGTTAAAAAATACACTTGATTATTCCGAATATGGCGGGGCTGCGCTGTTTGGACTGAAAGCTCCAGTCATAAAAGCACACGGCTCTTCAAATGCCCGTGCGTTATATAGTGCAGTAAGGCAGACGAGGGAAATGGCCGCAAACAATGTTGTCGGTCAAATTAAACAAACTATTGAAGAAACAAAGCAAAAGCATGGGGAGTGATTAGATGAAGAAAATCGCATTTGTGTTTCCAGGACAAGGATCACAAACGGTTGGAATGGGAAAAGACCTTGCGGAAAAATATCCAGATGTAATGGCATATTTCCAAAAGGCAGATGAAACATTAAATAGTCCATTAAGTCAATTGATTTTTGAGGGACCAAAGGAAGAGTTGACATTAACCGTAAACACGCAGCCAGCACTATTAACAACGAGCATTGCTCTTTTGGACTTCTTTCAAAAATCCGGAGTGAAAGCCGATTTTGTTGCCGGCCATAGTTTAGGTGAATATACAGCACTAGTTGCTGCCGGCGTCTTAAGCTTCGCTGATGGTGTTTTTGCGGTTAGAAAAAGAGGCGAATTTATGGAAAACGCCGTACCAAATGGTGAAGGTTCGATGGCTGCTGTTTTAGGCCTTGACCGTAACAAGCTTTCCGCTGTAACAGAAGCAGTAACGGCATCAGGAATGCCTGTTGCTTTAGCCAATTTAAATTGTCCTGGTCAAATTGTTATTTCTGGTTCAAAAGCAGGAGTAGAATCGGCTGGTGTAAAAGCAAAAGAAGCAGGGGCTAAAAGAGTTCTGCCGCTGGAAGTGAGCGGTCCATTCCATTCACCATTAATGGAACCAGCTGCCACAAAACTGAGAGAAGTATTGGACGGACTTGAAATGAATGATGCCAGGATCCCTGTTATCGCTAATGTAACTGCAGAACCCGTAACAAAAGCGGAAGAAATTAAGGATCAATTAATTGAGCAGCTTTATTCTCCTGTTCTATGGGAAGATTCGATACAAAAAATGATTGAATTAGGGGTTGACACCTTTATTGAAATTGGACCTGGAAAAGTTCTTTCTGGATTAATTAAAAAAATTGATAAAACTGTCACGATTTATTCTGTTTCGGATGAAGCAGCCGCTTCAAGTGTAATCGATGCCTTAAAGGAGGAAAAGCTATGAGTTTAGCAGGGAAGTCAGCACTGGTTACAGGAGCATCTCGAGGAATCGGCCGTGAAGTAGCTCTTGAGCTTGCTAAGCAGGGGGCAAATGTAGCAGTAAATTTTGCCGGAAGTGAAGAGAAGGCAAACGAAGTTGTAGATGAAATCAAAGCACTTGGCAGGGAAGCATTTGCTATAAAATGCAATGTATCTGATTCTAGTGAAGTGGCTGAAATGGTGAAAGCAACAATTGATCATTTTGGCAGTCTTGATATTCTCGTTAATAATGCGGGGATTACAAGAGATAATTTACTTATGAGAATGAAGGAAGAAGAATGGGATGATGTCATTAATACAAACCTTAAAGGGGTTTTCTTAGTGACAAAAGCGGTAACAAGACAAATGATGAAGCAGAGAAAAGGAAGAATAATTAATATGGCTTCTATTGTCGGAATCAGCGGTAATCCGGGGCAGGCAAACTATGTTGCAGCAAAAGCGGGGGTTATTGGTTTAACGAAAACCACTGCTAAGGAGCTTGCTTCTCGTAATATTACCGTTAATGCAATTGCTCCAGGTTTTATCACTACTGATATGACAGATAAACTTCCTGAAGATGTAAAAGCAGAAATGTTAAAACAAATCCCCCTCGCCCGTTTAGGAGAACCAAAAGATATAGCCAAAGCGGCGGCATTTCTTGCTTCAGACGACGCTGAATATATAACTGGGCAAACATTACATATTGATGGCGGAATGGTCATGTAAATGACACGCTTTTTGCCCGCTTCGGAGCGCCTGGCTGTCGGAACTGAACAATTCGCAAAGTTCGTCTGTATTATTTAAAAGAAATCCTTTATAATAGCTTGAGGGGAGGTGAAAAGCATGGCAGAGGTATTAGAACGTGTAACAAAGATCGTCGTTGACCGTTTAGGAGTGGACGAGTCTCAAGTAACACTTGAAGCTTCGTTTAAAGATGATCTTGGTGCTGATTCCCTTGACGTAGTTGAATTAGTAATGGAATTAGAAGATGAGTTTGATATGGAAATTTCTGACGAAGATGCTGAAAAAATTGGCACAGTAGGTGATGCTGTGAACTACATAAATAGCAAAAAGTAAATTTCGTTAGAGCATGCACCTAAAGCCCCGTTTTCAAACGGGGCTTTCTTGTCTGGCTGCGGCGCCAAGCGGCTCGAGTAATAAACCAAGCCGTCAAGATGGTTAAAGAGCAGCCATTACGACGCTAGTCTTATTCTTGTCGCCCCTGAACGTGGCGCCTTCGCTTTTCTTACTGTAAAATAGACTTGGCAAATAGTATTTAATTTTGCCAAGTTTCTTTGCGTTTTGTGAAAGTTTTTCTTAAACTAACAATATCAGTTGAATTTAGTACAAGGTGGAGACATTAATGCGCATGAATGGGAAAGAAAAAGGAGTAAACAACCGTGGAAGGGATTACCAATTTAAGGATTTCCAACAGATGATAGGAATTTCATTTACCAACGAAAAATTATTAAGACATGCTTTTACTCATTCATCATATGTGAATGAGCATCGAAGAAAGCCTTTTGAAGATAATGAAAGGCTGGAGTTTTTAGGAGATGCTGTTCTTGAGTTAACTGTGTCACAATTCCTTTTCAAAAAGTATCCGACAATGAAAGAAGGAGAGTTAACAAAACTGAGGGCTGCTATAGTTTGTGAGCCGTCACTTGTAACTTTTGCCAATGAACTTCAGTTTGGTAAATTCATATTGCTTGGTAAAGGGGAAGAAATGACTGGCGGAAGAGAACGTCCCGCATTACTTGCGGATGTTTTTGAGGCATTCATTGGTGCACTTTATTTAGATCAAGGAATTGAAACTGTAATTAGATTCTTGGAAAGAACTGTATACCCTAAAGTAAATGCCGGTGCTTTTTCTCATGTGATGGATTTTAAAAGCCAATTGCAGGAGTATGTTCAGCGGGATGGTACGGGTATGATTGAATATCATGTCCTCCAGGAAAAAGGCCCAGCCCACAATAAAGAATTTGTCTCTAAGGTCACTCTTAATGGTGAAGAGCTGGGAACGGGAACAGGAAGGTCAAAAAAAGAAGCTGAACAGCATGCTGCACAAAAAGCTTTAGAAGTATTGAAAACCAAGACAACTTAGAATGGGCAAATGTATAGAGGAGAAATCCCTTTAGCATTTAGGGAGGATAAAGTAATGTTTTTAAAACGGTTGGACATTATTGGCTTTAAATCTTTTGCTGACCGAATTAGTGTGGATTTTGTTACTGGGGTAACAGCGGTAGTCGGTCCTAATGGCAGCGGTAAAAGTAATATTACAGATGCAATTCGCTGGGTTTTAGGAGAGCAATCTGCCAAATCCTTGCGCGGGAGTAAAATGGAGGACATCATTTTCGCCGGCAGTGATACAAGAAAGCCGCTTAATTTTGCAGAGGTGACCTTAACATTAGACAACGAGGAGCAAGGCCTTTCGATTGATTATAATGAAGTAAGTGTAACACGCAGAGTTACCCGCTCTGGAGATAGTGAATTTTTTATCAATAAACAGCCGTGCAGGCTGAAGGACATTATTGATTTATTTATGGATTCTGGGCTTGGCCGGGAAGCATTTTCCATTATCAGCCAAGGAAAAGTAGAAGAAATATTAAATAGCAAAGCAGAAGACAGGAGAACGATCTTTGAAGAAGCAGCAGGGGTTTTAAAATACAAGACCCGTAAGAAGAAAGCTGAAGGAAAATTAGCCGAGACACAGGAAAATTTAAACCGTGTCTATGATATCTTGCATGAACTTGAAGGCCAAGTAGAGCCGTTAAAGATACAAGCCTCCATGGCAAAGGATTTTTTAGAGAAAAAAGAAGAACTTGAGAAATTTGAAGTAGCTTTAACTGTATATGAAATTGAGGAATTAAATAAGAAATGGGAAGACCATTCAAAACAGCTGGAGGACCATCAGCAAGAGGAATTAAAACTATCAAGTGAGCTGCAATTAAAAGAAGCCAAGATCGTTGAAACAAGAGACAAAATGACGGCATTGGATGAATCGATTACTGAGCTTCAAAATGTTCTGCTTCATGCAAGTGAAGAACTTGAAAAGCTTGAAGGGCGCAAGGAAGTCCTAAAAGAAAGGCGGAAAAATGCGGCCCAGAATAAAGAACAGTTAAAAATGAATATTTCCGAATTGACGGATAAGATTGCAGCATTAACACAAAATCGGGATTCTTTTGCGGATTCAGTAAGCAATCTGGAGAAGCAGGTGCAACAATTGCAGGCACAGTTAAAGGGAAAACAGGAAAAACTGCAATTATATGGGGAAAATATTGATGAAAAAATTGATGCATTAAAAGATGAATATATTGAGCTGTTAAATGAACAAGCCAGTGCCAAAAATGAATTGAAATATATTGAAGAGCAATTTCAGCAGCAGGAAAGAAAGAGCACTCGTCTAGATGATGAAAATCAAAAATTTTTGCTGGAGCGCGAAAAAGCTGAAAAGAAAAAGGCGGATATTCAAGCAGAACTTGATGATACTGGAAAAAAACTAGATGCCCAGGTTGCAGGGTTTCGCGAACATAAACGGCAGCTTGAATCCGTAAAGAATAACTATCAAAAACAGGAAAAGACGTTATATCAAGCCTATCAGCTGCTGCAGCAGGCTAAATCAAAAAAGGACATGCTTGAAGAACTAGAGGAAGATTACTCTGGATTTTTCCAAGGGGTTAAAGAAGTGTTAAAGGCCCGCGGCAGTAAGCTAAAAGGGATAGAAGGAGCTGTTGCTGAACTGATTACTGTTCCAAAAGAATATGGAACAGCAATTGAAACCGCCCTTGGGGGATCCCTTCAGCATATAGTAGTTGATACAGAACAAAACGGCCGGGCTGCCATTCAATATTTAAAACAGTATTCATATGGAAGAGCCACCTTTTTACCCCTTAATGTTATTAAAGGCAGAACATTGTCCCAGGCACAAATATCCATGATAAAGGGGCATCCGTCTCTTATTGGACCTGCTGTAAGTCTTGTTCGATTTGAAGGAAAATATGCTGAAATCATGAATAACCTATTAGGCAGTGTTGTGATTACAAAAGATTTAAAAGGGGCAAATGAGTTAGCAAAAATTCTTCAATATCGTGTACGGCTGGTAACTCTTGATGGTGATGTAGTTAATCCTGGCGGCTCCATGACTGGCGGAACTGTTAAACAGAAGACATCCTCTTTGTTAACAAGAAAAGGAGAACTTGAGGACCTGAAAGAAAAGCTTGTTATTATGGAGGAAAAAACAGCGGCTTTAGAGGCAGCTGTTAAGTCCCTAAAAGAGGAAGTAACCTTAAAAGAATCGCAGCTTGAAGAGATGCGTAAAAATGGAGAAGAATTAAGGCTCATTGAACAGACTTTAAAGGGTAATCAACGCGCGGCGGAATTGGAAGAAAAAAATATCAATGAAAGACTGGAAATATATGACCTTGAAAAAGGACAAATTGCTGAAGAAATCAGTACTCTATCCTCTAGGAAGAAAAATATTACTCAATCACTAATTGTTTATCAAACACAAATTAGCGAACTTGACCAGCAAATTATGCAGTTAACTGAGCGGAAGACAAATGACCTTACATCGAAGGAAGCACTAACAACTGAGATTAATGATTTAAAAGTTGCGTTTGCTTCTAAGAATGAGCAATATATGCATTTGAAAGAGCGGTTTGGCGCAATTGCAATAGAGCTTGAGGAAAGCGAGCAAAAGCTTTCCATTCTTAAGGAAGATTTAAGTCTTTTATCATCGGAAATGTCAAACAGCAGTTCAGGTGAGGAACAATTAGTAGAAGCAGCCAAACGTAAGCAGCAAGATAAAGAAGCAACATTACAATTAATTACTTCTAGACGGCAGGAACGTCTGGGACTACAAGATGCATTAGAAAATTTGGAAATAGAAACAAGAGAAGCCAAACGCATTCATAAAGGCATGACGGTCGTATTAAAAGATGAGGAAGTAAAATTGAACCGCTTGGATGTTGAACTAGAAAATCGTCTTGCCCGCTTAAGAGAAGAATATTTATTATCTTTTGATGGAGCGAAGGAACAATACCCGTTATCAATTCCAGTTGAGGAAGCACGTAAAAAGGTCAAACTGATTAAGCTTGCCATTGACGAACTTGGCAATGTAAATTTAGGTGCTATTGAAGAATATGAACGCGTTTCTGAACGTTATGAGTTTTTAAATGAACAAAAAACAGATCTTCAAGAAGCGAAAGATACCCTTTTCCAGGTAATTGATGAAATGGATGAGGAAATGAAAAAACGTTTTAAACAAACATTTGATGGGGTTCGTTCCCATTTTGAACCTGTTTTTCGAGCACTTTTCGGCGGAGGACATGCTGATTTAATCCTGACAGAGCCTGATGATATTCTAAATACAGGCGTTGAAATTGTCGCACAGCCTCCCGGGAAGAAATTACAGAATTTAGGGCTCCTATCAGGCGGGGAACGTGCCTTAACAGCCATTGCGTTATTATTTTCCATATTAAAGGTGCGCCCTGTGCCTTTCTGTATTCTCGATGAAGTGGAAGCAGCATTGGATGAAGCTAATGTTCAGCGTTTTAGCCAATATTTAAAACGCTACAGCAGCGAAACCCAGTTTATCGTGATTACCCATCGAAAAGGAACAATGGAAGAGGCAGATGTCCTTTATGGTATAACCATGCAGGAATCAGGTGTCTCTAAACTTGTATCTGTCCGGCTGGAAGATACAAAGGAACTTGTTCAATCTTAAAAGGCAGTGCTAAATGACATTTTGATTTTTAAAACTATGTTGAGTGGAATAGCAGCTGCACGAAGATTTCTGCAAGAGTACGGGACAGAGAAGATTCCGCACGCGCCAAAGCGGCGTCGAGGAGGCTCCTCAAAACTTGACAGGTAAAGTCCTGAAGCACAGGACAATTTCACAGAACCAAAACTAAAGGAAGTGAAAGAATGAGTTTTTTTAAGAAGTTAAAAGATAAAATCACTAAATCAACAGATTCTGTGACGGAAAAATTTAAAGAAGGTCTTACAAAAACAAGGGACAATTTTTCAGGAAAAGTAAATGACTTGATTGCAAGATACCGTAAAGTGGATGAAGATTTTTTCGAAGAATTAGAAGAGATTCTGATTCAAGCAGATGTAGGCTTCGATACCGTAATGGAGCTGATTGATGAGCTGAAAATGGAAGTAAAACGACGCAACATACAAGATCCACAAGAGGTAGAGAGTGTTATCTCTGAAAAGCTGGTAGATATCTATAATTCTGGAGAGGAATTAACTTCCGAATTGAATATCCAAGAGGAAGGTCTTACAGTGATCTTATTTGTTGGGGTAAACGGCGTTGGCAAAACGACCACAATTGGCAAACTTGCACATAAGTTTAAAAGCGAGGGGAAAAAAGTGCTATTAGCAGCAGGAGACACATTCCGTGCTGGTGCAATTGAACAGCTCGAAGTATGGGGCGATAGAGTTGGTGTAGAGACTATTAAACAGGGGGAAGGATCAGACCCGGCTGCGGTTATGTATGATGCCATCCAAGCTGCAAAATCACGTAAAGTTGATATTTTGCTTTGTGATACAGCAGGCAGATTACAAAATAAAGTAAACTTAATGAAAGAATTAGAAAAGGTTAAGCGGGTGATTGAACGGGAAATTCCAGGTGCTCCCCATGAAGTGCTGCTTGTTCTTGACGCAACTACAGGACAAAATGCACTCATTCAAGCCAAAACCTTCAAAGAAGCAACCAATGTCAGCGGGATTGTCCTTTCTAAATTGGATGGTACGGCTAAAGGCGGGATTGTACTAGCGATTCGTAAGGAATTGAATATCCCGGTCAAGTTTGTAGGGCTTGGTGAACGAATGGATGATCTCCAGGAATTTGATGCTGAAAAATATGTTTATGGTTTGTTTGCGGAACAGGTAGATAAAGCAGAGGTATAGAAACCTGCAGTTGTAAAGGTATTTTCTTGACAGATACAATATGGCTGTGTACACTTCTTTGTAAAGGTATTTCACTTAACATTAAAGGAGACGCTGGCATGATAGAAAAAACAACGCGAATGAATTACTTATATGATTTCTATAACTCGTTGTTAACGCCAAAACAGAAAAGCTACATGTCTCTTTATTATCTAGATGATTTCTCTCTTGGTGAAATTGCTGAAGAATATGGAGTCAGCCGGCAGGCCGTTTATGATAATATTAAACGGACAGAAGCCATGCTTGAGGAATATGAAGAAAAGCTGCTGCTGCTGCAAAAGTTTCAAGAGCGTTCAGGGCTGATAAAAAAGATGAAAAAAATGCTTATGGAGGAAAAGCCTTCAAAGCAAGATTTACTTGAGGCCATTAGTAAACTGGATAATTTAGATTAGGGGGCGGCATTGATGGCATTTGAAGGATTAGCCGACCGACTGCAAAGTACGATTCAAAAAATCCGCGGTAAAGGGAAAGTTTCTGAAGCGGATGTAAAAGAAATGATGCGTGAAGTTCGTCTTGCTCTATTAGAGGCTGACGTTAACTTTAAAGTTGTCAAAGACTTTGTTAAGAAAGTCAGTGAACGGGCTGTTGGGCAGGAAGTATTAAAAAGCTTAACGCCAGGCCAGCAGATTATCAAGATTGTTAATGAAGAATTAACAGCCTTAATGGGCGGCGAGCAAAGTAAAATTGCCGTCTCTAACCGCCCGCCGACTGTTATTATGATGGTTGGTCTGCAGGGGGCTGGTAAAACCACGACAACTGGCAAGCTTGCTAATTTGCTGCGTAAAAAGTATAACCGCAAGCCATTGCTTGCTGCTGGCGATATTTATCGTCCTGCGGCAATTAAGCAGCTTGAGACGCTTGGAAAACAATTAAGCATGCCGGTTTTCTCGTTGGGGGATCAAGTAAGTCCTGTGGAAATTGCCAAAAAGGCAATTGAACAGGCAAAAGAGGAACATAATGATTATGTTCTCATAGATACTGCCGGACGCCTGCATGTTGATGAAGCTTTAATGAATGAATTAAAAGACATCAAAGAATTAACAAAGCCGGATGAAATTTTCCTTGTTGTTGATGCCATGACTGGACAGGATGCGGTAAATGTAGCTCAGAGCTTTAATGAACAGCTTGGGATTACCGGGGTTATCCTGACAAAACTTGACGGGGATACACGGGGCGGTGCGGCACTTTCAATTCGTGCTGTCACTGAAAAACCGATTAAATTTGTCGGTATGGGTGAAAAAATGGATGCCCTTGAGCCGTTTCATCCGGAACGAATGGCATCCAGGATACTGGGTATGGGTGATGTGCTGACACTAATTGAAAAAGCACAGACCAATATTGATGAAGAAAAGGCAAAAGAATTAGAACAGAAAATGCGTACGGCAACATTTACGCTCGATGATTTCTTAGACCAGCTCGGACAGGTACGGAAGCTGGGGCCGCTTGATGAATTATTGAAAATGATGCCAGGTGCAAATAAAATCAAGGGCTTAAATAATATTCAAATCGATGAAAAGCAAATTGCACATGTAGAAGCAATCATCAAGTCGATGACGAAAGACGAAAAGATTCATCCTGAACTTATGAACTCAAGCCGCAAGCGGCGGATCGCCAAAGGCAGCGGACGTACTGTGTCTGAAGTCAACCGCCTGCTTAAACAATTTGAAGACATGAAGAAAATGATGAAGCAAATGACAGGCATGCAGCAAAAATCAAAGAAAAAAGGCGGATTCAAATTCCCGTTTAAGCCTTTTTAAAGAGAAAAGCAGAAGCGCCTTGACAGGGGCGGCAGGCATAAGAGCCGGCGAGAAGGATGTTTTTAGCCTTCTTGACGGATTGGCTGTAGACTGCGAACCCTTAGGCGCTGGAGCTGGACGATTATTAAAGTTCTATTTATAGGCTGTTTTATTTTAGTAGATATTGGTAATAATTAATGTAAAGAGAAAACACTTTACAAACATATAAACTATCTGCTAATATTATTTCTTGTGTGAAACTATTCGGAGGTGCTATTAATCATGGCAGTAAAAATTCGCTTAAAACGTATGGGAGCAAAGAAAACTCCTTTTTATCGTATCGTAGTTGCAGATTCTCGTTCACCACGTGATGGACGTTACATTGAGATAGTTGGTACTTACAACCCAGTTACAGAACCAGCTAAAGTTGAAATCAATGAAGACCTTGCACTTAAATGGTTACAAAACGGTGCAAAACCATCTGACACAGTTCGTAACATTTTCTCTAAACAAGGTATTATGGAGAAATTTCATAATGCAAAATTAAGCAAGTAATTCTGCAGTTATGAAAGAATTGATTGAAACAATTGTTAAGCCCTTGGTTGATTTCCCTGATGACGTCCGTGTTGACGCTGTTGAGGAAGAAAATCGTGTAACTTACCATCTCTCAGTGAATAAAGCTGATATGGGGAAAGTTATTGGCAAACAGGGGCGCGTTGCAAAGGCCATAAGAACTGTTGTCTACGCAGCAGGATCATCACAACAAAAGAAAATATTTCTAGAAATTGGTGAATAGCTTTTTGCATCATAGAAAAGCTTCCATGCCTTACTAGGCAGGGAAGCTAAACATGGATTAAAAGGGGGGATTAATTTCCTCCCTTTTTGCTATAGGAACGCCTAGACCCAGGGAGGAGGACCCTGCATGCAGCTAATCCAAACCGTTTTAGTAAAACAAATATTGACTGAAAACAGTAAACAGCAGCTTTTTGACCAATATCACTCCCGAAAGCTCCAGCTTCAGAAGGAATGCGACCAGCTTCAATTTGAATTAAAGCGATTAGACAAGACGAGAAATTTTTCACCCGTTACGTTGAAAAAACATTTTGAAAAAGAAATTCAAATGAGGAAAGAAAAAATAAAGCTTTTAGAGTTTCAAATTGAACAGCTGCATATCCTGCCAATAGGCAGCGAATTAAAGGAGAAAGAAGTTCAGGCGCTCATAGATGTAAAGATTGGGGATGTCTGGAATGATACACAGCCAATAATTGTGGTTAAAGATGGCATTATCGAGGATATTAGATAGTAGGTGATGCAGAATGGAAAAATGGTTTAATGTTGGAAAGATTGTTAACACACATGGAATTAAAGGAGAAGTCCGTGTCATTTCAAAGACAGACTTTCCTGAAGAACGCTATAAGCCAGGAAATCAATTATATTTATTTTTACCAAATGCCAGTACTCCAATTGAGCTGACAGTAAAGCAGCATCGAACACATAAGAATTTTGATTTACTGATATTTGAAGGGTATGAAAATATCAATTTGGTGGAAAAGTTTCGCGATGGTATTTTGAAAGTACCTGAATCGCAGCTGACGGATTTGGAAGAAGATGAATTTTATTTTCATGAGATTATTGGCTGCCATGTATTTCTTCCTTCTGGTGAGGAGATTGGCAAAATCAGTGAGATTCTGACGCCAGGAGCGAATGATGTTTGGGTTGTAAAAGGAAAGGGCGGCAAAGAGATTTTAATCCCTTATATTAAAGAGGTTGTCAAAGAAGTTAATGTGCAGGAGAAAACAGTTTTAATTGAACCAATGGAAGGTTTGTTATCATGATGTATATTGATATCCTGACACTCTTCCCAGAAATGTTTTCCGGGGTGCTTGGCAATTCCATTTTACATAAGGCTGTTGAAAAATCAGCAGTACACTATAATGTGGTGAACTTTCGCGAGTATGCTGATAACAAACATTCGGCTGTCGATGATTATCCGTATGGGGGAGGGGCTGGAATGGTATTAATGCCGCAGCCAATTTTCGATGCTGTTGCAGCCCTAAAAGAAAAGGCAGAAAGCAAAAAAACAAGAGTCGTCCTTTTATGCCCTCAGGGAACCCGGTATGACCAACGAAAGGCCGAGGAATTAGCTAAAGAGGAGCATTTAATCTTTATCTGCGGACATTATGAAGGATATGATGAACGAATCCGCGAGCATGTTGTAACAGATGAAATCTCAATTGGAGATTATGTTTTAACTGGCGGTGAGCTTGGAGCAATGGTCATCATTGACAGTGTTGTCCGCTTATTACCGGAAGTATTGGGGAACGCTGAATCTCATATGAAGGATTCCTTTAGCACTGGATTGCTGGAACACCCGCATTATACAAGACCAGCTGATTTTCGCGGGATGAAGGTACCGGATGTACTTCTTTCAGGAAATCATAAATTAATCGAGGAATGGCGCAATAAGGAAGCATTAAGGCGTACATTGGTCAGAAGGCCTGATTTATTAGAAAAAATAGAATTAACACCACAGCAAGAAAAATGGCTTAAAGAAGTGGAAAAAGAAAAAATCTAGTATTGCAGCCTGTCAATAATTATGGTATGATACATCTTGTGACTTTGCCTGAAGCTTATTCAGCCGGGTCTTATAACGATGTTCCGCTGCAATGATAAGTCGTTTATGTGCATGAGCGTCTGTTGGAAGGAGTTGAAAACGATGCATAAAATTATAGAAGAAATCACAAAAGAACAACTTCGTTCTGACCTTCCTGCGTTCCGTCCTGGTGACACTGTACGTGTACACGTAAAAGTTATCGAGGGAACCCGCGAGCGTATTCAGTTATTTGAAGGTGTTGTGATTAAGCGTCGTGGTGGTGGAATCAGCGAAACTTTCACTGTTCGTAAAGTTTCTTACGGAGTAGGCGTTGAGCGTACATTCCCTGTTCATACACCAAAAATTGCGAAGCTTGAAGTTATCCGCCGCGGTAAAGTTCGTCGTGCGAAACTTTATTATCTGCGTAACCTTCGCGGTAAGAAAGCTCGTATTAAAGAAATCCGCTAATATGAAAAAGAGAAGAGCTTGCCGCGCAAGCTCTTTTTTCATACATATCTATCTAACCTGAGAATGGAATTTGGAAAAAGGAAGATTAAAATTTCATTAAAACTCGGGGTCCTCCGTGCTAATTAGAGGGAAGTTATGTACAATAATCTTTATAAGACTTTGCAGGATTGGTGGGTAATGTATGACAAAGAAAAAAAATGAACTATGGGAATGGACGAAGGCACTATTAATAGCAGTTGCACTTGCGGCAGTTATCCGCTACTTTCTTTTTGCTCCAATAGTAGTGGACGGGTTATCCATGATGCCGACACTACAGGACCAAGACAGGATGATTGTAAATAAATTAAGTTATGAAATAGGGGAGCCTCACCGCTTTGATATCATTGTCTTTCATGCACCAGAGCATAAAGATTACATAAAGCGGGTAATTGGACTGCCTGGGGATCATATCGAATATAAAAATGATACATTGTATGTAAATGGAAAGGCTTATAAAGAGCCATATCTTGACGAATATAAAAGCCAAGTTGAAGATGGACCGTTAACAGATGACTTTACTTTAGAAGAAAAAATAGGCCGTACCACTGTTCCAAAAGGCGAGTTATTTGTCATGGGGGATAATCGCCGCTTCAGTAAAGACTCAAGACATATCGGAACAATTCCTATGGGCAAAGTCATTGGAAAGGCGAGCGTCATCTTTTGGCCAATAAAAGATGCGCGTATAGTAAAAGTTAAATAAATAAAAGGGAGGCGGCACTTTGACGATTCAATGGTTTCCTGGCCATATGGCAAAGGCGCGCAGAGAGGTCACGGAAAAATTAAAGCTTGTTGATATTATATTTGAATTGGTCGATGCACGAATTCCCTATTCATCAAGAAATCCAATGATTGATGAGATTATTCAGCATAAGCCAAGACTTGTACTTTTAAATAAAGCGGATATGGCCGATCAAACAGTAACGAAGGAATGGACGGCCTTTTTTGCGGAAAAGGGAATAAAGTCTCTTGCTATTAATTCACAAGCCGGAGAAGGCCTGAAAAACATCAACAGTGCTACAAAGGAAATCCTAAAGGAGAAATTTGACCGTCTTAAGGCAAAAGGGGTTAAACCACGGGCCATTCGCGCCATGATTGTAGGAATTCCAAATGTCGGGAAATCAACGCTGATTAACCGCTTAGCAAAAAGAAATATCGCAAAAACCGGCAATACCCCGGGGGTTACGAAATCTCAAGCATGGATTAAGGTTGGAAAAGAAATGGATCTGCTCGATACACCAGGGATTCTGTGGCCTAAATTTGAGGACCAAGAGGTTGGGATGAAGCTTGCTGTCACAGGGGCAATCAAAGACACGCTGTTAAATCTGCATGATATGACGATTTATGCGTTAAAGTTTTTAGAAAAGGAATATCCAGAACGCTTAAAAGACCGTTATAAGCTTACTGAACTGCCGGAAGATCCTGTTGCCCTTTTTGAACATATTGGACGGCTGAGAGGCTGTTTGATGGGCGGAGGAATGGTAGATTATGATAAAGTGGCTGAGCTTGTCGTTCGTGAAATTCGTTCTGAAAAATTTGGCCCAATTTCTTTTGAAAAGCCGAGTGATTTCTAATTATCATTCCAAAAATAAACAAAATTTTAGGTGACAAATATGAAACGACCCTCAATAGCGCAAATTGAACAAAGTTTAGCGGAACTTAGGAATGAATCTGACCCGTTTATTTGTGAGCTGGAAAAGGATGAAAGAGTTGGCGTCCAAAAAAGTCTGGCTAAATGGAAAAAGAGGCGGGAAGAGGAAAAATTCCTTGAAATTAAATTTCACAACATGACCTATTATGAACGGAAAGCCAGAGCTGAAGGTTTTGAGCTCATTGCTGGAGTAGATGAAGTTGGACGTGGACCGCTTGCAGGCCCTGTTGTGGCGGCTGCTGTCATTTTACCTCACGATTTTTTCTTATCAGGAATAGATGATTCTAAAAAACTATCAGAAAAAAAACGGCAAGAATATGATGAGATTATTAGGAAAGAGGCTGTTTCAATCAGCATAGCTATGGTACAGGCTGCAGAAATAGATGAAATCAATATTTATAAAGCAACACAAAAAGCGATGAAATCTGCTATTGTTTCATTGAATCCTTGTCCAGATTACATATTAATTGATGCAATGAAGGTAGAAACTCCCTATCCATCTGAATCAATTATTAAGGGAGATGCTAAAAGTGTTTCCATTGCGGCAGCTTCCATTGTTGCTAAAACAGCCAGAGATCAGTTGATGAAGGACATTGCCCAAAGCTGTCCAGCATACGGTTTTGAACGTAATATGGGGTATGGTACGAAGGAACATTTGCTGGCCATTCAGAAATGCGGAATTACAAAATACCACCGGAAATCTTTTGCCCCTGTTAGGGAGTATATTGAACCGAACTTATTCTCTTAAAGGGTGTTTAACTATAGAATTTAAAAACAGGCGATGCCTGTTTTTTGTTTATTATCCTAAAAAATTAAAAGTAGTTATTTCTATGGGGTAATTTCCCTTATTATCTATGAAATGGCAGGGAAAAATTATTTTTATGCTTTATGGTAGACAAGGTTTGTATCATTATATAAAATGAAAACGGAGTCAATTTTTTGAAGAGTAAGCTATAGGAGGATGGGAAATGAATATCCATGAGTATCAGGGGAAAGAAATCCTCAGAAAATATGGAGTAATGGTTCCAAATGGAAAAGTAGCATTCACAGTTGAAGAAGCTGTTGAAGCTGCAAAAGAACTAGGCACTCAAGTATGTGTGGTAAAAGCACAAATCCACGCAGGCGGCAGGGGAAAAGCCGGTGGTGTAAAAGTTGCGAAAAACCTTGATGAGGTTCGTACATACGCTAGCGAAATTCTAGGCAAAACATTGGTAACACACCAAACTGGCCCAGAAGGCAAAGAAGTAAAACGCCTTTTAATTGAAGAAGGCTGTGACATTAAAAAGGAATACTATGTTGGATTAGTGCTTGACCGTGCTACTTCCAGAGTAGTATTAATGGGTTCTGAAGAAGGCGGTACAGAGATCGAAGAAGTTGCTGCAAACACACCAGAGAAAATTTTCAAGGAAGAAATTGATCCAGGTCTTGGATTAATGCCATACCAAGCACGACGCCTTGCATTCAATATTAACATTCCAAAAGAATTGGTAAACCAAGCTGTTAAATTCATGACAGGACTTTATAATGCTTATATTGATAAAGACTGTTCAATCGCTGAAATCAACCCGCTTGTCGTTACTGGTGATGGAAAAGTTATGGCGCTGGATGCAAAATTAAACTTCGACTCCAATGCATTATTCCGTCAAAAAGATGTTTTAGAATACCGTGACCTTGAAGAGGAAGATCCAAAAGAAATTGAAGCTTCTAAATACGATTTAAGCTACATTGCATTAGATGGCAATATTGGCTGTATGGTTAATGGTGCTGGTCTTGCAATGGCGACTATGGATATTGTTAAACATTATGGCGGAGACCCGGCTAACTTCCTTGATGTTGGGGGCGGTGCTACAGCTGAAAAGGTAACGGAAGCATTTAAAATTATCCTTTCTGATCCACATGTAAAAGGTATTTTCGTCAATATCTTCGGCGGTATTATGAAGTGTGATGTCATCGCTGAGGGCGTAGTTGAAGCTGCAAAACAAATAGGACTAACTATGCCGCTTGTTGTTCGTTTAGAAGGAACGAACGTTGACTTAGGTAAGAAAATTCTTTCTGAGTCAGATCTAAACATTACACCTGCTGAATCTATGGCAGACGGTGCACAAAAAATCGTTTCACTAGTGAAATAGGATCGAATGAAAGGGGAATTAACGTGAGCGTTTTTGTTAATAAAGATACGAAAGTTATTGTTCAAGGGATTACTGGCGGCACTGCTCGTTTCCATACAAAACAAATGCTTGAATATGGAACGAAGGTAGTCGGCGGTACTTCACCAGGTAAAGGCGGACAAGAAGTGGAAGGCCTGCCTGTATTTAACACAGTAAAAGAAGCAGTGGAAGCAACTGGTGCGAATGCTTCTGTTATTTATGTTCCAGCCCCATTTGCTGCTGATTCTATTATCGAAGCAGTTGATGCTGAATTAGATCTTGTAATTTGTATTACTGAGCATATTCCAGTATTGGATATGGTAAAAGTAAAACGTTATATGGAAGGCAAAAAGACACGCTTAGTCGGTCCTAACTGCCCTGGTGTTATTACGGCAGATGAGTGTAAGATTGGGATCATGCCTGGCTATATTCATACAAAAGGACATGTGGGAGTTGTTTCCCGCTCCGGAACCTTAACGTACGAAGCAGTACATCAATTAACTCAAGCAGGCATTGGTCAAACAACAGCTGTTGGTATTGGCGGAGACCCTGTTAACGGAACAAACTTCATTGACGTTCTAAATGCTTTTAATGAAGACCCTGAAACATATGCTGTCATCATGATTGGTGAAATCGGCGGTACTGCTGAAGAAGAGGCTGCAAAATGGGTACAAGCAAACATGACGAAACCTGTTGTCGGCTTCATTGGCGGACGTACTGCACCTCCAGGAAAACGCATGGGACATGCTGGTGCAATTATTTCAGGCGGTAAAGGTACTGCAGATGAAAAAATCCGTGTTATGAACGAATGCGGTATTAAAGTTGCTGCAACACCTTCAGTAATGGGTGAAACTTTAATTGAAGTCCTAAAAGAAAAAGGACTTTACGAAAAGTGTAAAACTCACTAATTTACATCATAAGGTATAACGAATAGTCTCTCATATTGTGAGGGACTATTCTTGCTTTTTAAATTTAGGAGGAATGCTGTTAATGGATGAATTTAAAAAAAATTTAATAACCCTGCTTCACTATCCAAATACTTCATGGAATAACATATTTCAGATATTGAAAAAGGACCCGGGTCTTGAATCCTTTCACCCGTACAAATCAGCAAGGCCGTTACAGATGGTCTTCTCCACAATCGGAAAACCTTTCACCCAATCTTCACTCGATTCCTTTCATCCAGATATCATTTTTGACCAAATTCAACAGTACCAAAAGAACAATATCCATGTCATCACTTACTTTGATAAAGAATACCCCAGCTGCCTAAAAGAAATTTATCAACCGCCATGGGCATTATTTGCCAAGGGAGATCTGTCACTGCTTGAAAAGGGGCCAAAGCTTGCTGTGGTAGGTTCCAGACAATCAACTCTTTATGGGAAAAATGCCATTCAGACCCTGTTTCCTAAATTAATTGGAAATAAACTCCTCATTGTCAGCGGCCTTGCAAAAGGCATTGATACACTTGCTCATGAATTTGCTATAAAATATGGCGGCAGGACCATCGGAGTTATAGCAGGCGGTTTTGAACATATTTATCCAAGGGAAAATATGAACCTAGCATTGGAAATGATGGATACACAACTGGTGTTATCCGAATATCCACCGGATACCAGGCCGCGAAAATGGCATTTTCCAGCGAGAAATCGAATTATTAGCGGTTTATCACAAGGAACCTTTATTATAGAAGCAAAACGTAAAAGCGGCTCATTAATTACAGCGAATTTTGCACTTAATGAAGGAAGGGAAGTTTTCGCACTTCCAGGCAGTATATTCAACCCGTTTTCTTTAGGCACAAATGATTTAATCCAACAAGGAGCAAAACTTGTTACAAAGCCAGAGGATATTTTAGAAGAAATAAGATAAAACTCTAACTGAATTGGGAAAAAATATAGTGTATTCTTGCATAAAAAGATAAAATTTAGTATAAAAAGGTTGAAATAATTTCTAATATGTATTACATTTTCCAACAGATGTTCGAAAAAAGAATAAGTTTAAAAAGAATAAATAATATTGTAAATAAAGTGAAACTTCAATCAGCGGCGTCTTTTCATCACCAACTGATGGTTAGTTCCGTTCTATTTTCTCTAATATCGAAGTCTAACGCCTCGACAAATAGAAAGCTGGAACCTGATTGGTTTAACGAAGCCGCCAAAATCACGGCGGCAAAGTTTCACTCTATCTCACAAATTGGGCGCATGCGGCAGTTCCCCCCCACATCTGCTTCCCGCTAAACGCTAAGTCTTGAAATGGGGGGCTGCTGCCCGTTAATGCGGGATAAATAATAATTGAACATATTTGGGATAAGGGAGTTTTGTAAAAAAAATTTTTGAAACAAGTAAATTCAATGGAATTTGGAATTTAGAAAACTTCTCAAATTGTGAGCATCATAGAAAAAGGCACTCGCCGTATTCTAGGCGCTTTCATAATTTCCCTCTTATTTAAGGAGGAATAAACATGACTGAATTTCTTGTCATCGTAGAGTCGCCGGCAAAAGCGAAAACGATTGAAAGATACTTAGGGAAAAAATATAAAGTAAAAGCATCGATGGGTCATGTAAGAGACTTACCAAGAAGTCAAACAGGTGTCGACGTAGAGCATAACTTTGAACCAAAGTATATTACGATCCGGGGAAAGGGACCAGTTTTAAAAGAATTAAAAACAGCAGCAAAAAAAGCAAAGAAAGTATATCTCGCAGCCGACCCCGATCGTGAAGGGGAAGCCATTGCCTGGCATCTGGCACAAAGTCTGGGGGTAGATGTGGAATCTGACTGCCGGGTTGTTTTCAATGAAATTACAAAGGATGCGATTAAGGATTCTTTTAAATACCCTCGGCCAATCAATATGGATTTAGTCGATGCTCAGCAGGCCCGAAGGATATTGGATCGGCTTGTAGGCTATAATATCAGTCCGCTTTTGTGGAAAAAAGTAAAAAAAGGATTAAGTGCAGGAAGGGTTCAATCTGTTGCCGTCAGAATAATCATTGACCGCGAAAAGGAAATACAGGCCTTTGTCCCAGAAGAATATTGGACAATTGAAGGAGATTTCGTTAAAGGTACAAACCAGTTTAGTGCATCTTTCTATTCACTGACCGGCAAGGAAAAAACGGAATTAAAATCTGAAGCAGATGTACAAAAAGTATTAAAAAAATTAGACGGAAATAAATTCAAAGTACTATCTGTTACTAGAAAAGAACGAAAAAGAAATCCAGCACCACCTTTTACGACCTCCTCACTTCAGCAGGAAGCTGCAAGGAAATTAAACTTCCGGGCAAAGAAAACGATGATGCTTGCCCAGCAGCTTTATGAAGGTATTGAACTTGGTAAAGAAGGAACGGTTGGTTTAATCACCTATATGAGAACGGATTCAACCAGGATATCTGAAGTGGCACAAACGGAAGCTGTTGATTTTATAAAAACAACCTATGGTGACGATTATTTAAAAACGGAGCAAAGAAAAGAAAAAAAGCAGACAAATGCTCAGGATGCACATGAAGCCATTCGTCCAACCAGCACGTATAAGGAACCAAATAGCTTAAAGGAATTCTTATCCAGAGACCAGCTTCGTCTTTATAAATTAATTTGGGAGCGGTTTTTAGCCAGTCAAATGGCACAGGCTGTAATGGATACAATGAGTGTTGATTTGCAGAATGGCGACGTTATTTTCCGGGCTACTGGTTCGAAAATAAAGTTTCCAGGTTTTATGAAACTATATGTAGAAGGATCTGATGACCAAGTAGATGAAATTGCAAAGATGCTTCCTGATTTAAATGAGGGAGACGAAGTTTTTCAAAAGGACATTGATCCTAAACAGCATTTTACTCAGCCGCCGCCAAGATATACTGAAGCAAGATTAGTAAAGACGCTGGAGGAGCTGGGAATCGGACGACCTTCCACATATGCTCCAACGCTGGATACGATTCAAAAACGTGGTTATGTTACGCTGGATAATAAACGTTTTATCCCTACAGAGCTTGGGGAAATTGTGCATGAAGTCATGGTTGAATTTTTTCCAGAAATCATCGATGTGGAATTTACAGCCAAATTAGAAAACGGATTAGATAATGTTGAAGATGGAAAAATGCCATGGGTACAACTGATTGATGCCTTTTACAAAGAGTTTGAGACCCATTTGAAAATTGCGGAACAAGAAATGGAAAAGATAGAAATTAAAGATGAACCTGCAGGAGAAGATTGTGAAATGTGCGGTTCACCAATGGTGTTCAAAATGGGCCGTTACGGAAAATTTATGGCCTGCAGCAATTTCCCTGACTGCCGGAACACTAAACCAATTGTAAAAGAAATTGGGGTTACGTGTCCTAAATGTAAGGAAGGCACCATCATCGAAAGAAAAAGTAAGAAGCGACGTTTATTTTACGGTTGCAGCCGTTATCCGGAATGTGATTTTATTTCATGGGATAAACCATTGCCAAGGCAATGTCCGAAATGTGAGGGACTCCTGGTTGAAAAGAAATTGAAAAAAGGTGTCCAAGTTCAATGTGTAAATTGTGACTACAAGGAAGAACCGCAAAGCTAAGAGTGGATAAAAATCCACTCTTTTACATTGTTTCTGAATCTAAAAGCTTTTTTGTTTTTAATTCATGTAGTACAATGCAATATGGGTCAAATCAAAGGATAGTCTTAAATGGTTCCATGAAGAGCAAATGAGGTTATCAACGGGTAATTTTGGAATTAAAGACTTATATTAGGAACAATTCAGAACTTTATGAAGATTTTGTAAAAAACGTTGCAAGGGTTTTGGAAGTGTGATAATATGTAGTAGCCTTTGCGGGAATAATTGTTTGTAATTGTGAACATTTTATTAAAGTTAGTTATCAAGTATTTACAATTGTTTTAGAGTTATTCAAAATAAACAATTGAGCCATTGATAGCTTTTATCAACTGAACATATTGTTCAATTCTGAGCAAAAAAGACTAACAGAGCATTTACAGTGACACTTAGGAAATCATCATTAAAAATTAATATTGAAGACCGTTAACTCTAATATGTTAATGATATTTTGAAAATATTTTACATAAGTTAAACTGTACAAATTGTGAAATACAAATAATTAACTCCAAAGGGAGGACCATCTTAAATGAATCAATTTCATGCAACAACGATTTTTGCTATTCACCATAATGGACACTGCGCCATGGCTGGTGATGGTCAAGTAACATTGGGCAATACGGTTGTGATGAAGCATACAGCGAGAAAAGTTCGGAAGATTTTTAATGGGAAGGTATTAGCAGGTTTTGCAGGTTCTGTAGCCGATGCTTTTACCCTTTTTGAACTGTTCGAAGGAAAGTTAGAAGAATTTAACGGTAACCTTCAAAGAGCTTCTGTAGAACTCGCGAAGGAGTGGAGAAGCGATAAGGTGCTTAGGAAACTCGAAGCAATGCTTATTGTCATGGATCGTGAAAATTTACTATTAGTCTCCGGCACAGGTGAAGTCATTGAACCGGATGATGGTATATTGGCCATCGGTTCTGGAGGTAATTATGCGCTGGCGGCAGGACGATCCCTTAAAAAGTATTCGGGTGAGTATTTATCTGCCAAAGAAATTGCCAGGGCTTCATTGGAAATTGCTGCAGAAATATGTGTCTACACAAACCATAACATAATCGTTGAAGAGCTTTAATGGGAGGAGACATAAAATGAGTAAAAAATCCGATTTAACGCCACGCCAAATTGTTGAAAAACTTGATCAATATATCATTGGGCAAAAGGATGCGAAAAAAGCAGTTGCGGTTGCACTTAGAAATAGATATCGAAGAGGTCTATTGAACGAAAATCTGCGGGATGAAATTATTCCTAAGAATATTCTAATGATTGGGCCGACGGGTGTCGGCAAAACTGAAATAGCCCGCAGAATTGCTAAATTAGTTGGTGCACCATTTGTAAAAGTGGAAGCCACTAAATTTACAGAGGTAGGCTATGTGGGCCGGGATGTGGAGTCAATGGTCCGTGACTTGGCAGAAACTGCTGTTCGTCTTGTCAAAGAAGAGCGGATGCAGAGTGTTAAGGAGCGGGCAGAGGAGAATGCTAACAATAGGCTGGTTGAGTTATTAGTACCAGCGGCTAAAAAATCAAACAACTATAAAAATCCTTTAGAAATGTTATTTGGCGGCGGAAATTCTGCTTCTGAACAAGAAACACCTCAAGAGGATTACTCAATTCACGAAAAACGGAAAATTGTAAGAGAAAAGTTAGCCCTTGGGGACTTGGAAAACGAAGTGGTCACAGTAGAGGTAGAAGAACAAGCTCCATCTATGTTTGATCTTTTTCAAGGCTCTGGAATTGAGCAAATGGGTATGAACATGCAGGATGCTCTTAGCAGTTTCATGCCAAAAAAACACAAGAAAAGAAAGTTAACGGTCAAAGAAGCTAGAAAGGTACTAACAAATGAAGAAGCATCCAAATTAATTGATATGGATGAGGTAACAACAGAAGCCATTTATCGTGCTGAGCAAACAGGTATTATTTTTATCGATGAGATTGATAAAATTGCCAGCAAAAATTCAGGCGGTTCAACTGCAGATGTCTCTCGAGAAGGAGTGCAAAGAGATATTTTACCAGTAGTAGAAGGTTCAACGATTGTAACGAAGTACGGACCTATCAAAACAGACCATGTACTATTTATTGCAGCTGGTGCCTTTCATATGGCTAAACCATCTGATTTAATTCCAGAACTTCAAGGCCGTCTGCCAATTCGTGTTGAACTTACAAAGCTGACAGTTGATGATTTTTATCGCATCTTAATCGAACCTGATAATGCATTAATTAAGCAATATAATGCATTATTAGAAACAGAAGGTATACAAATTGAATTTTCTGACGATGCTATTCATAGAATCGCAGAAATAGCTTTTGAAGTGAATCAGAATACAGATAATATCGGGGCTCGGCGTCTTCATACTATTCTTGAAAAGCTTTTAGAGGACCTCTCATTTGAAGCACCGGATATCACAATGGATAAAATTACGATTACACCTCAATATGTAGATGAAAAACTTGGAGCTATTTCGAAAAATAAGGATTTAAGCCAATATATCTTATAAAGGTATAGGTTTAAGGTTTTCAAGGTACCTAATTCAAAGAAATATTTCAATAACACAAAAATTAAATAATGGTTGCAGCTATTTAGGAGGAAGAAACAGATGGATTTACTAACAAAGTCTAGAAAAATTAACGTTTTATTGCAAAAAGCAGCAGGAAAGCCAGTAAACTTTAAAGAAATGGCAGATACATTAAGTGAAACTATTGAAGCAAATATTTTTATTGTAAGCCGACGTGGTAAGCTTCTTGGATTATCCATTTATCAGCAAATCGAAAATGAACGTATGAAGAAGATGTTTGAAGAACGTCAATTTCCTGAGGAATATACTCATAACTTATTTAATATTACTGAAACATCTTCCAATCTTGGGGTTGAAAGTGAATATACTGCATTCCCTGTGGAAAACCAAGAACTTTTCCGCGAAGGTTTGACAACAATCGTTCCAATCATCGGCGGCGGGGAAAGATTAGGCACTCTTATTCTTGCAAGACTTCATGATCAATTTTCAGATGACGATCTTATTCTTGCTGAATATGGCGCTACTGTAGTCGGTATGGAGATTTTACGTGAAAAAGCAGAAGAAATTGAAGAGGAAGCAAGAAGCAAAGCTGTAGTTCAAATGGCAATTAGTTCATTATCTTATAGTGAACTTGAAGCAATTGAACATATCTTTGAAGAACTTAACGGACAAGAGGGTCTATTAGTTGCTTCAAAGATTGCTGATAGAGTCGGTATTACCCGTTCCGTGATTGTTAATGCATTAAGAAAGCTTGAAAGTGCAGGAGTTATCGAATCCCGTTCACTTGGTATGAAAGGTACTTATATCAAAGTTCTTAATGATAAGTTCTTAGTAGAACTTGAGAAATTAAAATCTCATTAAGAAGAAGCAAGTAAAGGGTGTCAGGCACCATGTGAATGTCACATAGAGCCAGGCACCCAATTTTTTTAAAGTAAAACTTGATTGTTTTTTTTGTCTGTGCTATATTAATTCTTGGTGTTAATACACACGTTTGTTGATTTGAACGGATGGTGCTGTTTCGACAGTTTCTGTTTGAAGATGAGACAAGCGGAGGAAATCAAACCATTAGGAGGAAAAGTTACATGTCAGTAATTTCTATGAAACAATTACTTGAAGCTGGTGTACATTTCGGACACCAAACTCGCCGTTGGAACCCAAAAATGAAGAAATATATCTTCACTGAGCGTAACGGCATTTATATCATTGACCTTCAAAAAACAGTTAAGAAGGTTGAAGAAGCTTATAGCTGGGTAAAAGAACTTGCTGCAAATGGCGGAACAATGCTGTTTGTTGGTACTAAAAAACAAGCTCAAGATTCAGTTAAGGAAGAAGCAGAACGTTCTGGAATGTATTATGTTAACCATCGTTGGTTAGGTGGTACATTAACAAACTTTGAAACCATTCAAAAACGTATCGCACGTTTAAAAGATATCGAGAGAATGGCTGAAGATGGAACTTTTGATGTTTTACCTAAAAAAGAAGTTGTTCAATTGAAAAAAGAACAAGAACGTCTTGAAAAGTTCTTAGGCGGTATTAAAGAAATGAAGCAGCTTCCAGATGCATTATTCATTATTGACCCTCGTAAAGAGCGCATCGCTGTTGCTGAAGCAAAGAAATTAAATATTCCTATCGTAGGAATTGTTGATACAAACTGTGACCCAGACGAAATTGATGTTATTATCCCAGCGAATGATGACGCAATTCGTGCGGTAAAACTATTAACTTCTAAAATGGCTGATGCCATCCTTGAAGCAAAACAAGGCGAAGAAGTAGCAGCGGTGGAAGCATAATTTTAATAATGTAAACTAAAAAAAGGTGATAAGAGGGAGACCCTTTATCACCTTTTTTTAAAGAAATATAATTATGACAAAGTTTATCTTTAGCGTGTATGGCTAAGATAGGTACATAGAATATTAAGGAGGATTTTATAATGGCTGTAACTGCACAAATGGTAAAAGAATTACGTGAAAAAACCGGCGCAGGTATGATGGATTGTAAAAAAGCACTGACTGAAACAAACGGTGATATGGAAAAAGCAATTGACTTTTTACGTGAAAAAGGAATTGCCAAAGCAGCTAAAAAAGCTGATCGTATTGCTGCAGAAGGATTAACTTCCATTTTAACAGAAGGTAATGATGCGGTAATTTTAGAAGTGAATTCTGAGACTGACTTTGTAGCGAAAAACGAAGGATTCCAAACTCTTGTAAAAGAACTTGCTTCACACTTATTGAAAAACAAACCAGCTGATGTTGAACAAGCATTAACTCAAACAATGGAAAATGGCGCAACTGTTATTGACCATGTTAATGCTGCAATTGCGAAAATTGGAGAAAAATTAACTCTTCGCCGTTTTACAATTGTATCAAAAGGTGATAATGATGCATTTGGTGCTTATCTGCACATGGGCGGACGTATCTCGGTTTTAACAGTATTAGAAGGTACTTCTGATGAAGATGCTGCAAAAGATGTAGCAATGCATATTGCAGCTTTAAATCCTAAATATGTCTCTCGTGATCAAGTATCACAAGAGGAAGTTGAACATGAGCGTCAAGTATTAACACAGCAAGCTCTTAATGAAGGAAAACCAGAAAATATTGTTAAAAAGATGGTTGAAGGCCGCTTAGGAAAATACTTTGAGGATGTATGTGTCCTTGACCAAGCTTTTGTTAAGAATCCTGACCAAAAAGTACGTCAATTCGTTGAATCAAAAGGTGCAACACTTCGTGAATTCGTTCGTTATGAAGTTGGAGAAGGAATTGAAAAGCGTGAAGATAACTTTGCTGAAGAAGTTATGAACCAAGTGAATAAACAATAGTCAACTTTTCTTAAGGGAAACTTTAATTGAATTTTAAGGGAATGTTACTGAAATAGATTCTGAATAGGGGACACGATGTGTGTTCCCTATTTTTAAAGAAAAATTTGAAATTTGAAAAGGTCTAGCTCCGGGTGCCATCGGCTGTTTCATCATGGTCAATCCATTAAGAAGGTTAAAAGCCGGTTTATATCGGCTTGCCTGTTCTTGTCGAATGGAAGGGCGCCCTGTGCTTTTCTAATCGGAGGTTTATATGAGTAGTCCTAAATACAAACGCGTGGTGTTGAAATTAAGCGGGGAGGCATTAGCTGGTGACACAGGCTTTGGAATTAAACCTTCCGTAATAAAATCAATTGCCACACAGGTTAAAGAAATAGCAGAGCTTGGAGTTGAAGCAGCAGTTGTTGTTGGCGGCGGCAATATTTGGCGTGGTAAAATCGGCAGTGAAATGGGAATGGACCGGGCAACAGCTGACTACATGGGCATGCTTGCAACCGTAATGAATTCCTTGGCTCTTCAAGACAGCTTAGAACACTTGGGAATTGAATCCCGTGTACAAACTTCCATTGAAATGCGTCAAGTGGCTGAGCCATATATAAGACGAAGAGCTATGAGGCATTTAGAGAAAAGCCGCGTGGTTATTTTTGCAGCAGGAACAGGAAATCCATATTTTTCGACAGATACAACTGCTGCATTAAGAGCAGCAGAAATTGATGCAGAAGTTATTTTGATGGCAAAGAATAATGTCGATGGTGTTTACTCTGCAGATCCAAGAACAGATCCAAGTGCAACAAAATATGAAGACTTATCATTCCTTGATGTAATTAAAGAAGGGTTAGCTGTAATGGACTCTACAGCATCTTCTTTATGTATGGATAATGATATTCCGCTAATTGTTTTTTCTATTACAGAACCAGGAAATATTAAAAAAGCAGTTATGGGTGAAAAAATCGGTACAATTGTTAGGGGGAAGAAATAATGCCTAAACAAGTTATTAATTCGGCAAAAGAGAGAATGACGAAAGCGATCCAAGCATACACTAGAGAACTTGCAAGCATCCGTGCAGGAAGAGCTAATGCATCATTATTGGACAGAATTACTGTTGATTATTATGGTGCCTCGACTCCAGTTAATCAGCTTGCTGGGATTTCAACTCCAGAAGCAAGATTATTAGTAATTCAGCCATATGATAAGTCAATCCTCGGCGAGATTGAAAAAGCGATTTTAAAATCTGACCTTGGATTAAATCCAACCAGCGATGGGTCTGTTATCCGTCTTGCCATTCCACAATTGACGGAAGAACGTAGAAAAGAGCTTGTTAAATTGGTGAAAAAAGAATCAGAAGAAGCGAAGATTGCTATCCGCAATATTCGTCGTGATGCAAATGATGAATTGAAAAAACTTGAAAAAAATGGCGAAATTACTGAAGATGCTCTTCGAGGGTATTCAGATGACATCCAAAAATTAACAGATGATCAGATTAACAAAATTGATCAAATTACGAAAGATAAAGAAAAAGAAATTATGGAAGTTTAATAAAGAAAAGCGAAAGTACCTTGAATAGAAATAGGGAGACCCTCTTTTTTAGGGGGTTTTTTTCCTATTGGCTGTAATAATGTTATCCCTGCTATTATAAGTTTGATGGTTGAGCGAAAATTAACGGGGAAGTATAATAAAGTGAAACTTTAATCAGCGGGAAGGTTTTCGTTCACCGCTAATTATTAGTTGAACCAATCGGGCATTTACGGGCAGTTAATCTCCCGCATATCCTTCTTTGCATGTAAGCCTAAAAGCAGTTCTTACATCCCGTTAATGCGGGATAAAAGTTCTAATCATTATTCTGAACTCATTTTAATTTACATAGGTTATTAAATGAAGATATCTTTTGGATTATTTGGTATGATATAAACATGCTGGATAATTTCTACAATACATATTGTTGGTAACAAGCAGTTTAATTTCGGAGGAAATGAATAAGTATTCGAGGAGCAAATGTTATGTTTAATAAAATTAGGCTTTGGAAGAATCAAAATAATTCTTCCATACTCCGAGATAAAATAGAAGAGTTAAAAAAGTCACCCATACCAGAACACGTCGCTATCATTATGGATGGTAATGGCCGTTGGGCTAAAAAGCGGGCACTGCCAAGGATTGCGGGCCATCATGAAGGTATGAAAGTAGTTCGTAAAACAACCATGCTCGCTAATGATCTTGGCGTTAAGACACTTACTCTGTATGCTTTTTCGACAGAAAACTGGAAACGGCCAAAAAATGAAGTCGATTATATAATGAAACTGCCTGAAGAATTTCTTGGAACATTTCTTCCTGAATTGGTGGAAAATAATGTTCAGGTAAAAATGATGGGATATAAAAATCAACTTCCCGTACATACACTGCGTGCAATAGAAAAAGCTATGGAAGAGACTAAAAATAATGATGGGTTAGTATTAAATTTTGCATTAAATTACGGCAGCAGAGCCGAAATTATTGATGCAGTAAAAAAGGTTTTAACTGATTGTCAAAATGGAACACTGAACGAATCTGACTTGAATGAACAGATTTTTTCATCTTATTTGATGACAGCGGATTTTTCAGACCCAGATCTATTAATTCGGACAAGCGGTGAAATCCGTTTAAGTAATTTTATGTTATGGCAATTAGCTTACTCGGAGTTTTGGTTTACGGATGTGTTATGGCCTGATTTCAGTGAGGAACATCTGCTGGAAGCGATAGAGGTTTTTCAAAAAAGACAAAGACGCTTTGGAGGAATATAAAGGCAGGGATGTTTCACCAAATAATGAATCCCGTCTAGCCAATCATTTTATTTTTAACCTTCTCTAATATTAAAAAGGTGTTGAAATTATTAATGAAGCAAAGAATCATAACTGGGGTCGTTGCAGCAGCGCTATTTCTGCCAATCGTTTTTTATGGCGGACTTCCTTTTTTGCTGTTGACATATGTTCTTGCCAGTATTGGACTCTATGAATTAATGAGGATGAAGAAATTAAGTATTTTTTCGCCTTATGGGTTTTTGGCGTTAATTCTTCTGTGGATTCTTCTTTTACCAAATGAAATTCTTAATGACTTTTATTATTCTAAAGTTGAAATAAGTATTGCGCTAATCCTTTTATTATTGACTTATACGGTTATCACGAAAAACCGCTTTGATTTTGAGGATGCCGGATTTTCGATTTTATCCTCGATATATGTAGGAATCGGTTTTTATTTTTTCATGGAAACACGTGAAGCAGGAATTGTGTATATTTTTTATTCGTTATTCATCATATGGGCTACTGATTCCGGGGCGTATTTTTTTGGTAAAGCAATGGGTAAAAATAAACTTTGGCCGGAAATCAGCCCGAATAAAACGGTAGAAGGGTCTTTAGGCGGAATAGTTTGTGCAGTAGTGGTAGCAATTTTTTTCGGACTCTTTTCTGACTTTAATGCTACTATTATCACATTAATAGGGATGACGATTGTTCTTTCCATATTTGGACAAATTGGAGACCTTGTCCAATCTGCCTATAAACGCCATTTTAATGTGAAAGATTCAGGAAATATTTTACCAGGTCACGGCGGTATCCTCGACCGCTTTGACAGCTTACTTTTTGTTCTGCCATTGCTGCATTTATTCCACATTTGGTCTTAAATTTAATATTTAAGACCTTCAAGAATGTACAGCTCCAGCACCGAACTCCCGGCGTCACAAGCCAATCTGGTCATAGGCAATAAAGCTTTCAGCCAGATTGGCTTGTGCTTGCCTGAGGCTGGCCAAGGCGCTTACGCTTTTCTTTCTTATAGGAGATGACTTATTTTGAAAAATATTAGTTTATTGGGGGCAACAGGATCCATTGGGATTCAAACACTTGATGTTGTCCGTGAGCACCAAGATGAATTTACTATTAAAGCAATATCTGTTGGGAAAAACATTGAGCTAACCCGGAAAATTATTGGTGAATTTCAACCAGAATTAGTATCTGTCCAAAATTTTGATGATTTTAATACATTAAAAGCAGAATTTCCCCATACTAATTTCACATACGGGGATGAAGGAATAATTGAAACGGCTGTTTATGAAAAAGCGGATATACTTGTGAATGCCGTGTTAGGCAGTGTTGGATTAAATCCAACACTGCAAGCCATTGAATGTGGCAAAACCATTGCCATTGCGAACAAAGAAACATTGGTGACAGCAGGACATTTAGTAGTAGATGCAGCTAAGAAAAATAATGTTCCGCTTTTACCAGTTGACAGTGAACATTCTGCTATTTTTCAGTCGCTTCAGGGGGAAAAAGAGAAAAATATCGAACGATTGATTTTAACTGCGTCTGGGGGCAGTTTTCGAGACCGAACTCGAAGCGAGTTAGAAGATGTCACTGTTGAAGAAGCGCTAAATCATCCAAATTGGTCGATGGGTGCAAAAATCACGATTGATTCAGCCAGTATGATGAATAAAGGGTTGGAAGTCATTGAGGCACATTGGCTGTTTGATATGCCATATGATAAAATTGATGTCCTTCTTCATAAAGAAAGCATTATTCATTCAATGGTTGAATTTCATGACTCCAGCATCAAAGGTCAGATTGGAACACCAGATATGCGGGTTCCAATCCAGTATGCTCTTACCTACCCGGATCGTATGCCGCTCCCGTCAGGACATCGGCTGGATTTGGCAGCAATAGGCCAATTGCATTTTAAAGAAATGGATTTGGAACGTTTCCGCTGCCTTAAATTCGCCTATGAAGCTGGCAGGATTGGGGGAACCTTGCCGACCGTTTTAAATGCTGCGAATGAAACAGCTGTTGCTGCCTTTTTGGAAGGCAAGATACGTTTTTTACAGATTGAAAATTTGGTTGAAAAGGCGTTAGAACATCATCAAACCATTGATTATCCGAGCTTAAACGTAATTCACGAAGTTGACAAGGAAACAAGACAGTATGTACAATCACTGTTATAATTAAAAATAGCATCGGCTGTGATAATTATTCACAGTCGATTAAAGGAATAAAGATCCTTTCCTACCCCAAAAAAAGGTGGTTATATTTTTGAATACAGTTATTGCCTTTATCGTAATTTTTGGTGCATTAGTCTTCTTTCATGAATTTGGTCATTTCATTTTTGCCAAGAGAGCCGGAATATTGTGCCGTGAGTTTGCAATCGGTATGGGACCAAAGGTTTTTTCTCATAAAAGGGGAGAGACAACCTATACAATCAGGCTGCTGCCAATTGGCGGTTATGTCCGCATGGCTGGAGAAGACCCGGAAATGGTTGAGATTAAGCCTGGTTATCGGATTGGATTATTATTTAATAAGGAAGAACAAGTAAGTAAAATTATCCTTAATAATAAAGATAAATATCCTAATTGCCGAATTGTTGAAGTAGAGCATGCGGATATTGAAAAGGATTTGATCATAAAAGGGTATCCTGATGATGATAATGAAAACATGCAGACTTTTCCTATTCATCCCGCAGCGGTCATTGTAGAAAATGGTGTGGAGACACAGCTTGCACCGATTGACAGACAGTTTGCCTCCAAAACATTATGGCAAAGATTTTTGACTATTTTTGCAGGTCCGGCTATGAATTTTGTTTTGGCTTTTGTGGTATTTATTATTATCGCTTTATTACAAGGCGTGCCGACAAATGAACCAAAACTTGGGGTTATCACAAAGGATGGTGCCGCAAATGCTGCTGGACTTCAAAAAGATGACATTATTCAGAGCATTAATGGGTCAGAAATTACAAGCTGGTCTGACGTAGTTGAAATCATACGTAAAAATCCAAATGAAAAATTAGATTTTTCAATTGTTCGTAATGGACAAGAAAAGGATGTCCAAGTAACACCACAAGAGAAAGCGGTCGAAGGAGATAAAATAGGGATTATCGGGGTTTATAGTCCTGTAGAAAAATCTCCTGTTCAAGCAGTTACGGCTGGGGCGAAAGAAACTTATTTTTGGACAACACAAATTTTTGTAATGGTTGGTAAATTAGTTACAGGACAGTTTTCTATTGATGCACTATCCGGTCCTGTAGGGATTTACTATTCAACCGATGAAGTTGCAAAATCGGGAATTTATTATCTAATGAAATGGGCAGGTATTTTAAGTATCAATTTAGGAATTATGAACTTATTACCAATTCCTGCACTTGATGGCGGCAGATTGATGTTTTTTGCCATTGAGGCAGTGAGAGGAAAGCCAATTGACAGGCAAAAAGAGGGAATGGTACATTTCATCGGCTTTGCTTTACTGATGCTGCTCATGCTTGTCGTCACATGGAATGATATACAGAGGTTCTTCTTAAAATAAAGTAAAACTTCCATCAGTTGGTTCTTCAACCCCACTGATGGATAGTCCCGTTGTACTGACTTTAATATCGTTGGTGCCGCACTGATAAAGAGTCCGTACAAATAGGTTTAGACTAACCTTTGCTTACGCATCGGTAAGTTTTGCTGTTTTTCACAAATCGGACCTTTACAGGCAGTAGATCTCCTAACTAATTTCTTTGTTTACTCAATAATTTTAAGGTGGGAGTCTTACTGCCCGTTGAGGCGGAATAAACAAATTTGGAACCAGCTTTATTGGTTCCTTATTTTTTTATGGACAAAAAATGGATGAAGGTTTTTGTCGAATAAAACCGATTTTTGATAAACTGATGTGATATAATTATGTTTTGTTAGAGAGAATTAGGATGGGAGAGAGAACGATGAGCGAACATGCCTTGGGCAATAAAGAGCGATTCCAACTCTTGCTCCAGCAGCTGCAATTAGTTGAGGATGCTGTTGTAGTGTATTTCAACAATGCGCAAATCGAAAGGCTATTAGTTGAAAAAAAATCAAGGAAGTGGCATTTTCAATTTTTATTTGAAAAAATTCTTCCTTTTAATGTTTATATCCAATTTGCAACACGGTTAGAAAGAGCTTTTTCTAATATCGCTATTATTACTTACGAAATCCACACCGAAAATTCCGCTTTTACTGCTGAATTACTACAACAATACTGGAGCTATTGTATCCAGCAAATTGATGGTATTTCGCCGCCCCTGATTAAGCTTTTAAATGGACAAGTTCCAGAAGTCAATGGAAACAAATTGACCGTTGCGGTTCACAATGAAGCTGAAGGAATGACATTAAAAAATAAATATGGTTCTGTCATTAGCAATATACTTCAATCTTTAGGATTTCCATTCATTTCAATGGATACGGAAATCAAAAAGGATGAAAAAAATGAAGAATATGAACAATTTCAACGGGCTAAAGAGAAAGAAGATCAAGAACGGGCCCTTTTAGCAATGGTGGAAATGCAGAAGAAAGAGGCAGAAAATAACCAAGCTAATGGCGACGTTTCGGATGGCCCGGTTTCAATCGGTCTTACAATTAAAGATGACCATGATCTTCGCAGTATGATTGAAATTGTAGATGAAGAAAGAAGAGTAGTAGTCGAGGGTTATATCTTTGATGCTGAAATACGTGAATTAAGAAGCGGACGGTCACTGCTTACATTTAAAGTTACAGACTATACCAGTTCCATTATGGTGAAAATGTTTTCCCGTGACAAAGAGGATGCTGCCCAATTTCAACGTGTCAAAAAAGGAATGTGGGTAAAGGCCCGCGGAAGTATACAAAATGATACCTTCGTCCGGGATCTTGTGATGATTGCGAATGATATACATGAAATTAAGCCGGTTGAGCGGAAGGATACAGCACCGGAAAACGAAAAACGAGTGGAGCTCCATCTTCATACACCAATGAGTCAAATGGATGCCGTAACACCAGTAAGTGCGCTGGTTGCCCAAGCAAAAAAATGGGGTCATAAGGCAATTGCTGTAACAGACCATGCTGGCGCTCAATCATTCCCGGAAGCATTTAGTGCAGGTAAGAAGAACGATATTAAAATTCTTTTTGGCGTCGAGGCAAATCTAGTGGATGATGGCGTTCCTATTGCCTACAATGATGCTCACAGGCTGCTTTCAGACGATACCTATGTTGTTTTCGACGTTGAGACGACCGGCCTTTCTGCTGTCTATAATACGGTTATCGAGCTTGCAGCTGTAAAAGTGAAAGACGGAGAAATAATCGACAGATTTGAATCTTTTGCCAACCCGCATCACCGCTTATCGGCTACAACCATAAATTTAACAGGTATAACGGATGATATGGTACAAAACGCACCAGAAACGTCTGAGGTCTTCCAAAGGTTTCATGATTGGGCACAAGATGCGGTCTTAGTTGCACACAATGCCTCGTTCGATATGGGATTCCTAAATGTCGGATATAAAAATATCGGTATAGGAAAAGCAAAAAATCCAGTAATTGATACATTAGAACTTGGCCGTTTTCTTTATCCAGAGTTAAAGAATCACCGTTTAAATACGTTAACCAAAAAGTTTGATATTGAATTAACTCAACATCACCGGGCAATCTACGATGCTGAAGCTACAGGCTATTTATTATTAAAAATGTTAAAAGATGCTCAAGAAAAAGGGATTGAGTATCATGACCAGCTTAATGAAAACATGGGGAAAGGGAATGCATATCAGCGTGCAAGACCTTATCATTGTACTCTTATTGCACAGACAGCGGCTGGTTTGAAAAATTTATTTAAGATTATTTCCATCGCTCATATTGAGTATTTTTACCGGGTTCCAAGAGTACCTCGTTCGTTACTGCAGAAATACCGTGAAGGAATAATTGTTGGTTCTGCTTGCGACAAGGGAGAGGTCTTTGAAGGAATGATGCAAAAGACTCCCGAAGAAGTTGAAGAAGCTGCCCGCTTTTATGACTATCTTGAGGTCATGCCAAAAGAAGTTTATGCACCATTAATTGAGATGGAACTTGTTCGTGATGAAAAAGCCCTTGAACAAATAATCGGCAATATCGTGGAACTTGGCGATAAACTTGAGATTCCTGTGGTGGCAACTGGAAATGTTCATTACTTGAATGAAAATGATAAAATTTACCGCAAAATCCTGATTAGTTCACAGGGCGGTGCCAATCCATTAAATCGTCATGAACTTCCGGATGTTCATTTCAGGACAACCAATGAGATGCTTGATGCCTTTTCATTTCTTGGTGCGGAAAAGGCCAAGAGAATAGTGGTTACCAATACCAATAAAATAGCAGATATGATTGATGACATTAAACCAATCAAAGATGAATTGTATACACCAAAGATCGAGGGTGCAGAGGATGAAATGCGCAAGATGAGCTATGACATGGCTCACAAGATCTATGGTGATCCGCTGCCGGAAATAGTTGAAGCACGGCTTGAAAAAGAATTGAAAAGTATCATCGGTCATGGATTTTCCGTCATCTATTTAATCGCCCACAAACTTGTAAAAAAATCACTTAATGATGGATATCTAGTTGGTTCCAGGGGTTCAGTCGGTTCCTCATTAGTTGCCACGATGACGGAAATTACTGAAGTAAATGCACTGCCGCCTCATTATATCTGCCCTGAATGCAAACATTCGGAGTTTTTTGATGATGGATCGGTTGGTTCTGGTTTTGATTTACCAGATAAAAACTGTCCAAATTGCGGAGCTAAATATCGTAAAGATGGTCATGATATTCCCTTTGAAACATTTCTTGGTTTTAAAGGGGACAAGGTTCCAGATATCGACTTGAACTTCTCTGGTGAATATCAGCCGCGCGCCCATGACTATACAAAGGTTTTGTTCGGTGATGACTATGTATATCGGGCAGGTACCATTGGTACAGTCGCAGATAAGACAGCTTTTGGCTATGTAAAAGCCTATCAGCAGGATCATAATCTCCATATGAGAAATGCTGAAACTGAACGGCTTGCTTCAGGCTGTACGGGTGTTAAGCGGACAACCGGCCAGCACCCTGGGGGTATTATCGTTATTCCTGATTACATGGATGTTTTTGATTTTACTCCTATTCAATTCCCGGCTGATGATAGAAATTCTGAATGGAGAACAACCCATTTTGATTTCCATTCCATTCATGATAACGTCTTAAAACTAGATATACTCGGACACGATGATCCGACGGTTATTAGGATGCTGCAAGATTTAAGCGGGATTGATCCAAAAACCATTCCAACGGACGACCCAGAGGTAATGAAAATATTCAGCAGCCCTGAATCTTTGGGAGTTACCGAGGAACAAATCATGTGTAAAACAGGGACACTGGGTATCCCTGAATTTGGAACAAGGTTTGTTAGACAGATGCTTGAGGATACAAAGCCGACAACCTTCTCAGAACTGGTTCAAATTTCTGGACTTTCACATGGTACAGACGTTTGGCTTGGAAATGCTCAGGAATTAATTCAAAATCAAACCTGTACATTAAGCGAAGTAATCGGCTGTCGTGATGATATCATGGTATACCTGATTTATCAGGGGCTAGAGCCTTCACTTGCATTTAAAATCATGGAGTCTGTCCGTAAAGGGAAGGGCTTAACAGATGATATGGAAGCAGAAATGCGCAGGAATGAAGTGCCGGAATGGTATATCGATTCATGTAAAAAAATAAAGTACATGTTCCCAAAAGCACATGCTGCCGCATATGTTTTGATGGCAGTGCGGATTGCTTATTTTAAAGTTCATTTACCGCTTCTTTACTATGCAGCCTATTTCACAGTTCGTGCAGAAGACTTCGAAATTGAAACAATGACACATGGTTCTGAAGCGATTCGTGCAAGGATTGCAGAAATCAATGCAAAAGGATTGGATGCATCCAATAAAGAGAAAAGTTTATTAACCGTTTTGGAATTAGCGCTCGAAATGACCGAAAGAGGGTACTCATTCCAAAACTACGACTTATATAAATCTGCTGCATCAGAATTTATTATTGATGGTAATTCATTAATTCCACCATTCAATTCAATCCCTGGCCTTGGAACTAATGCTGCAATCAACATTGTAAATGCACGTGCCAAGGGTGAATTCTTATCGAAGGAAGACCTGCAGCAACGTGGAAAAGTATCCAAAACTATTCTAGAATACCTAGATAATCAAGGCTGTTTAGAATCACTTCCAGATCAAAACCAACTTTCTCTATTTTAATGGAAGTAAAATTTCTTGGGTTTGCATATAGAATTTGGTTATGGTATAGTTTTATTGGAAATACTAATGATTACTCTCGTATCTAAAGAGTGGGGTCCCTCCCACTCTTTCGTGTGTTTACACGGTTTTTTTGTTGTTACTGAAGCGCCATGGGGTTAAGGGGCCGCAAGCCGCAGCCTCAAGAAAGCTGGTCTCGTGCCTGCTGCCTTTGAACAGGCGCTTACGCTACTCTTGTTACTTTGAAAAAATATCAGCAGGTACATAGTAGTTGGGTGGAAAAGGAGGTATTACATGAGCAAAGTAACTGAAATGGTCGAAGAACTGGCTGCGCCAATATGTCAAGAACTTGACATTGAACTTGTAGAAATTGAATATGTGAAGGAAGGAAAAAGCTGGTTTCTTCGCGTATATATTGATAAAGATAAAGGTGTTGATATTGAGGATTGCGGATTGGTGAGTGAACGTCTCAGTGAAAAACTTGATGAGATTGACCCGATTCCACATAACTATTTCCTTGAAGTATCATCTCCCGGAGCAGAAAGACCTTTAAAAAAACCAAAGGATTTTGAAAAAGCAATCGGAAAAAATGTTTTTCTTAAAACGTATGAACCAATTGATGGGGAAAAAAACTTTGAAGGAATTTTACAAGAATTTGATGGCCAGATAGTAAAAATAGAAATAAAAATAAAAACCCGTAAAAAGACCATCGAAATTCCTTATGAAAAAGTAGCAAATGCGAGGCTCGCGGTTACTTTTTCATAATTAACTGTAGAATATAATATGATTAGGGGGATACGAACAAATGAGCAGCGAATTATTAGATGCTCTTATGGTGCTGGAAAAAGAAAAAGGTATTTCGAGGGATGTTCTAATTGACGCCATTGAAGCGGCACTTATATCTGCATACCGCCGCAATTTTAATCAGGCCCAAAATGTACGAATAGATTTGAATTTAGATACAGGTTCAATGCGTGTTTTTGCCCGTAAAGAGGTTGTAGATGAAGTCTTCGATCCACGGCTTGAAATTTCAATTGAAGATGCCAGACACATTAATCCGAACTATCAGGTGGAAGATGTCGTCGAAATGGAAGTAACTCCTAAGGATTTTGGCAGAATTGCAGCACAAACAGCTAAACAGGTTGTGACTCAGCGGGTCAGAGAGGCAGAAAGAGGAATTATTTATTCTGAATTTATTGACCGTGAAGAAGATATCATGACTGGTATTGTCCAGAGACTGGATTCGAAATTTATTTATGTGAGTCTAGGCAAAATTGAGGCTTTACTTCCGGTAAATGAGCAAATGCCTAATGAGAAATATAAACCGCATGATCGGATAAAAGTTTTTATCACAAAAGTTGAAAAAACAACAAAGGGTCCGCAAATTTTTGTCTCTCGTACACACCCTGGTTTATTAAAACGATTATTTGAAATTGAAGTGCCTGAAATTTACGACGGCACGGTCGAAATTAAATCCGTGGCACGTGAAGCGGGTGATCGCTCAAAAATATCCGTCCATTCTGATAATCCTGAGGTAGATCCGGTTGGTTCCTGTGTAGGACCTAAAGGTGCAAGAGTTCAGGCGGTTGTAAACGAATTAAAGGGTGAAAAAATAGATATTGTCAAATGGTCAGATGACCCTGTTGTATTTGTTGCCAATGCACTCAGCCCTTCAAAAGTGCTTGATGTTATTGTTAAGGAAGAGGAGAAGGCAACTACAGTAGTTGTTCCTGATTATCAGCTTTCATTAGCAATTGGCAAAAGAGGTCAAAATGCCCGCCTTGCAGCCAAGTTAACCGGCTGGAAAATTGACATTAAATCAGAATCTGAAGCTCGCGAATTGGGGATTTACCCGCGTGAGGAAATGATCAAGCTGTTTGATGATCAAGTCGACACTGATTTTGACTATGATGATGAAGAATTAGAGTAAGGACGAGGTGAATGATGATGAACACAAAAAGAAAAGTTCCAATGCGCAAATGTGTAGCTACGGGTGAAATGAAACCGAAAAAAGAACTCGTTCGCATCGTTCGCTCTAAAGAAGGAGATGTCTCCATTGATTTAACCGGAAAGAAATCCGGAAGAGGAGCATACCTTTCAAAAGATAAGGAAGCAGTTTTATTAGCTAAGAAAAAAAATATCTTATCCAGTCACTTGGAAGCGGCGGTGAAGGATGAGATTTATGAAGAACTGCTTGAGTTAATAGAGAAGGAGAACTGAGTCAACCAAATGACAGAAAATCAATGGTTTTCATTACTTGGATTGGCTAATCGGGCACGAAAAGTAATTTCGGGTGAGGAGCTCAGCATTAAAGAGATTCGGAGCGGTAAAGCAAAGCTCATATTACTATCCAAGGATGCATCTCAAAATACTGCAAAGAAAATTACAGATAAATGTAATTCATATATGGTCCCATTGAAAATGGTTGAAAACCGTCATCTTCTTGGTCGAGCGATTGGTAAAGAGGCCCGCGTGGTTGTTGCTGTGTTGGATGATGGATTTGCTAAAAAACTGGTATCGTTGCTCGATTAATTCTAGCGGGGGTGAAAAATAATGAGTAAATTACGTGTGTATGAATATGCGAAAAAACATAATCTTTCAAGTAAAGAAATCATTACAAAATTAAAAGAAATGAATATTGAGGTAACAAACCATATGGCAACATTAGAAGAAGCAGATATTAAAAAGCTTGATTCTGCCTACAATAAAACTGAAAGTAATTCCCGAGAGAAAAAACAGGTAAATCAGACCCAGCAAAAAACGGCGAATACTTCTCATGAGAAACGTCCCAACAACCGCCCTGGTCAAAATAAACAAGCAAACAAACCTGTTGCGGCGGGCAAGACCGGACCAAAGTCCATTGAGGATGATGATAAATTAGCTGCACCTAATAAGGTAAAGGTATCGGCACCTCCTAAAAATAAAGAAGGCAAAAAACACGATCAAGAATATCAGTCTAAAGAAAATAAAGCTTTTCAGGGAGGAAAAGGAAAGTCTAAGTCTCATAATAATAATCACAACAGAAATCAAAACAAGCGGAAAAACCAACCACATGTTCAGCAAGCTGCTCCGCAAAAGAAAAAAGAGAAAGAACTTCCAACAAAAATTACCTTTACCGATTCTTTAACTGTAGCAGAACTTGCTAAAAAACTGCATCGTGAGCCATCAGAAATCATTAAAAAACTCTTTTTGCTTGGTGTAATGGCAACTATTAACCAAGATTTAGATAAAGATGCAATTGAATTGATTGCTGGTGAATATGGAGTAGAAGTAGAAGAGGAAATTAGAGTTGATACCACTGATTTAGAGGTTTACTTTACCGAAGATGATCAAGAAGATTTAGTGGAAAGACCAGCAATTGTGACAATTATGGGTCACGTTGACCATGGTAAAACAACATTGCTTGATTCCATTCGTAATACGAAAGTTACTGAAGGGGAAGCAGGGGGAATAACCCAGCATATTGGTGCCTACCAAGTTGTCAATAATGGTAAAAAAATTACCTTCCTTGATACACCTGGGCATGCTGCATTTACGACAATGCGGGCACGCGGTGCACAAATTACGGATATAACTGTACTTGTGGTTGCTGCAGACGATGGTGTTATGCCTCAGACAGTAGAGGCGATTAACCATGCGAAAGCTGCTGAGGTGCCAATTATTGTTGCAGTGAATAAAATGGATAAAGAGGCGGCCAACCCTGACCGGGTAATGCAGGAGCTTACTGAGCATGGACTTGTAGCAGAAGCTTGGGGCGGCGATACCATCTTTGTTCCAATTTCAGCTAAAAATGGTGATGGAATCGACAACTTATTAGAAATGATTTTATTGGTCAGCGAAGTAGGAGAACTAAAAGCAAATCCAAACCGGAAGGCAATAGGTACAGTAATCGAAGCCCGTTTAGACAAAGGAAAAGGCTCAGTTGCAACCTTGCTGATTCAAAATGGTACATTAAAAATAAGCGACCCAATAGTGGTTGGTAATACATTTGGCCGTGTTCGGGCAATGATTAATGATAAAGGCCGCCGTGTAAAAGAAGCTGGTCCATCTACTCCAGTTGAAATTACAGGTCTTAATGATGTACCGCAGGCCGGCGATAGGTTTGTTGTTTTTGATGATGAAAAAACAGCACGTCATGTTGGAGAAGCACGTTCTCAAGCCGCAGTGGCTGCACAACGGGGAGAAAAGACCCGCGTTAGCCTTGACAATTTATTTGAACAATTGAAGCAGGGAGAAATGAAAGACCTGAATGTCATTTTAAAATCAGATGTTCAAGGTTCTGCAGAGGCCCTGGCAGCTTCTTTAAATAAAATTGATGTAGAAGGCGTTAATATTAAAATTATTCATAATGGCACAGGAGCCATTAATGAATCTGATATTTCCCTTGCAGCCGCATCAAACGCAATCGTTATCGGCTTTAATGTACGGCCGGATGCTAACGCCAAACGTGCTGCCGAAGAAGAAAAAGTTGATGTCCGGCTTCACCGCATCATTTACAAAGTGATAGAGGAAATGGAAGCAGCCATGAAAGGGATGCTTGATCCTGAATTTGAAGAAAAAATTATTGGTCAAGCTGAAGTTCGTCAGACATTTAAGGTTTCAAAAGTTGGAACAATTGCCGGCTCTTATGTGACAGATGGTAAGATTACCCGTGACAGCGGTGTACGTGTCATTCGTAATGGAATAGTCATCTTCGAAGGTGAAGTCGATGCATTAAAACGTTTCAAAGATGATGCCAAGGAAGTCTCACAAGGATATGAATGTGGTATAACAATTAAGAATTATAATGATATTAAAGAAGAAGATATCATTGAGGCATATGTAATGCAAGAAGTGGAACGTAAATGATCATCGGCTCAGCCGACTGTGAATGTATCATTTATGATGCCCATTCATTAAAGGAGAAACGTGCTGTATTACAGCGGATTATCACTCGTTTACGTCAAAGATTTAATGTTTCTGTGGCTGAGGTTGGCTATCATGATGTATGGCAAAGAACAAGAATAGCCATTACTGTAGTATCCCAGGCACGGACAGGGGCAGAACACGAATTACAAAACGCATTAAAATTAATTGACTCATTTCCGGAAATAGAAAGAACAATCACCGAGATTGAATGGCTTTAAGTTAAGAGGTGAATGTAATGAGCCATAGACCTAACCGTGTTGGAGAGCAAATGAAAAAAGAATTAAGTGATATCATTGGACGCAAAATCAAAGACCCGCGAATTGGTTTTGTGACAGTGACAGACGTTCAAGTTACAGGAGATCTTCAACAAGCCAAAGTATTTATATCTGTTTTGGGTGATGACGAGCAAAAAGAGAATACATTAAAAGGCCTGGCAAAAGCCAAAGGGTTTATTAGATCCGAAATCGGACACCGTATTCGTCTGCGTAAAACACCTGAAATCATATTTGAATTTGATGAATCAATCGATTATGGAAATCGAATTGAAACCCTTATTCATGAACTCCATACAGATGATCAACAGCTGGAGAAGAATGAAGAAGAATAGAAAAGAATAACGGGAAATGGATAGACAAATCGTCTATCCATTTTTTTCGGAAGAAAGGAGCTAGAAATGTGGAAGGAATTTTGCCTCTTTATAAACCAAAAGGGATGACGAGTCATGATTGTGTTTTTAAGTTAAGAAAAATCTTAAAAACAAAGAAAATTGGCCATACTGGAACACTTGACCCGGATGTTACCGGCGTTCTTCCTATTTGTATAGGGAAAGCTACCAAGATTGCCGAATATATTACGGATGCAGGAAAAACTTATGAGGGAGAAGTGACAATTGGTTTTTCCACGACAACGGAAGATGCTTCCGGAGAAAGAGTGGAACAAAAGCCGATTGAAGGGCCGATTTCTCGAAAAGACATACTTAAGGTTTTTGAGTCGCTGACTGGTGAAATTGAACAGACACCTCCAATGTTTTCGGCTGTAAAAGTCGATGGTGTCCGTCTCTATGAATATGCCCGTAAAGGAATCGAAATAGAACGGCCTTCCAGAAAAGTCAACATCTATTCGATTCAGCTGCTGGATGAACGGGAGGAATGGTTTGAAGACCCTATTCGATTTAAGTTCAAAGTCAGCTGCAGCAAGGGGACTTATATCAGAACTTTAGCCGTCACCATTGGGGAAAAATTGGGATACCCTGCGCATATGTCAAGTCTGATAAGAACTCAGTCAGCCTGCTTTACATTGAAGGATTGCGTTACATTAGAAGAAGTGGAAAAAATGGCACAAGAGGGGAGTATTAAAGCTGTATTAAGACCATTAGAAACAGGACTTTCTTATTTGCCGAAATTAAAAATAAATGATAAAGTAGCAGAGAAAGTGAAAAATGGTGCCTTATTGACCATACCCGAACATTTAAAAACTTGTAACGGACCTATTATTGCTGAAACAGAAGATGGAGTTGCATTAGCGATATATGCAAAACATCCAAATAAGCCAGAATTCTTAAAACCAGTCAAGGTCTTAAGGAATGGACAAGAATAAAAGGTACGGAATAGAAAAGGTGAGTTTCAATTGGAAGTAAAGATGTTAGAGTTTCCATTAAACATAGGGGATCAAAATCTGCCGCCGCTATCCATGGCTCTTGGATATTTTGATGGAGTTCACCGAGGCCACCAGCAGGTCATTCAAAAAGCTAAACAACAGGCGATCGATAAGGGACTTAGCAGTGCGGTAATGACATTTGACCCTCATCCGTCAGTTGTGCTGAAAAAAGGGCAAAAGCCTATTCAATACATTACTCCCTTAACAGAAAAAATAAAAGTCATTGAGCATTTTGGAATTGACTATTTATTTATTGTTCATTTTACTGAAGAGTTTGCTAATCTGCTGCCACAGGAATTCATTGATCAATATATAATCGGACTAAATGTAAAACATGTTACAGCCGGATTTGATTATTCGTATGGACGAATGGGGAAAGGCAATATGGAGACATTGCCCTTCCATTCAAGAGAAAAATTTACCTATTCTGTTGTGCCAGAGTTTATGGAGGGAAACCAAAAAGTAAGCTCAACAAGAATTCGTAATCTGCTTAAGGAAGGAAAAATAGATCAAATTCCATCCCTTTTAGGCAGGTATTATTCGACTTCTGGAATCGTTATACATGGTGATAAACGAGGGAGAACAATAGGTTTTCCAACAGCAAACATCGAGTTGAATGATGATTATATTACTCCGCCGGTTGGTGTGTATGCTGTTAGAATCAAGGTGAATGATGTTTGGCATAATGGTGTTTGCAATGTTGGTTATAGACCGACTTTTAATAAGGAAAATGTAAAAATATCAATTGAAGTTTATATCTTCGATTTTAACCAAGACATTTATGGTGAAGAGACAGTCGTCGAATGGCTTCTATACCTTCGAAATGAACGGAAGTTTTCTGGAATTGATGAACTGGTTAAGCAAATTGAAAAAGATAAACTGAATGCCTTACAGTATTTTAACGAAAATCGACAAACTTCTAAAAAAGGCTGATTAAAGTAAGAATATCTTGGATATTATTAAGGATAAAACTTGCTTTTTGACGTAAAACATTGTATTCTTATTTACGTACTAAAAATAACCTTTGCTTGGCAAGTCGAGTCACCGACGCTTGCTCGGTAACAGGGGATTTGGAAAATTAGGAGGTGAACATGGATGGCAATCACACAAGAACGTAAAAACGAGATCATCAATGAGTTTAAAACTCATGAAAATGATACTGGATCTGCAGAGGTTCAAATCGCTGTCCTTACTGAACAAATCAATAAATTGAACGATCACTTACGCGTTCATAAGAAGGATCACCATTCACGTCGTGGTCTGTTGAAAATGGTTGGTAAGCGTCGTAATCTTTTAACTTACCTTCGTAACAAAGACGTACAGCGTTATCGTGTATTAATTAAAAAGCTTGGCCTACGTCGATAGTTTACAGAAGCGGGAATTTTCCCGCTTTTTTATTAGTAAAAAAACATAAAAGAAGGATATACATATTTTTAAGACTCGGCTTTATTGTGCATACTAATATTAATTTGAATTGATAACATAAGCTTTTAAGGCTTTTTTTATATTTTTAATTAGTTAGATGATTTAGCGGAATTTTTCGCATCATCCTTCTAAGATGTTTAGATGAGAGGGGTAAAATTATGGACCATGAGAAACATGTGTATTCCATTGATTGGGCTGGACGCAAGCTGACGGTCGAAATCGGACAGCTTGCTAAACAGGCCAATGGAGCGGTTTTAGTCCGCTATGGTGAAACAGCAATTTTAAGTACAGCCACGGCTTCGAAGGAACCAAAGAACTTAGACTTTTTTCCTTTAACCGTTAACTATGAGGAACGTTTATATGCAGTAGGAAAAATTCCTGGAGGATTTATTAAACGTGAAGGACGGCCAAGTGAGAAGGCTATTTTAGCAAGCCGTTTAATAGACCGGCCGATTCGCCCGCTTTTTGCTGATGGATTCAGGAACGAGGTTCAAGTAATCAGTATGGTAATGAGCGTGGACCAAGATTGTTCCCCCGAAATGGCAGCCATGTTTGGCTCTTCACTCGCACTTAGTGTATCAGATATTCCATTTGAAGGACCAATTGCCGGTGTAGTTGTCGGCAGGGTAGATAACCAGTTTGTTATTAATCCGACTGTGGAACAATCGGAAAAAAGCGATATTCATTTGTCAGTAGCTGGTACTAAGGACGCCATTAACATGGTTGAAGCAGGAGCAAATGAAGTTCCAGAACAAGTAATGTTAGAAGCCATTATGTTTGGTCATGAAGAGATTAAACGCCTAATTGCCTTCCAAGAAAAAATTGTGGCTGAAATTGGGAAAGAAAAATTACAGGTTACTCTTTTTGAAATTGACAAAGAGCTGGAAGCTGAAGTTCGGGGACTTTGTGAAGAAGAAATGATCAAGGCTATTCAAGTTCAAGAAAAGCATGCACGTGAAGATGCAATTAAAGCAGTCAAAGATCAAATATTTGCAAAGTATGTTGAACAAGCAGCTGAAGAAGATACCTTAAAACAAGTAAAGCAAACAATGGATAAGATTGTAAAAGATGAAGTACGCCGTTTAATTACAGTAGAAAAAATTCGTCCAGACGGCCGTAAAATTGATGAGATCCGTCCATTATCCTCACAGGTTGGAATTCTTCCGCGTACACATGGCTCAGGATTATTTACACGAGGACAAACGCAGGCCTTGAGTATTTGTACCCTTGGAGCAATGGGAGACGTTCAAATTTTGGATGGTCTAGGAATTGAGGAAGAGAAACGGTGGATGCACCACTATAATTTCCCATCCTTTAGTGTTGGGGAAACTGGGCCAATCCGTGGTCCCGGCCGCCGTGAAATAGGCCATGGTGCACTTGGAGAGCGTGCTTTAGAGCCGGTTATCCCATCTGAAAAAGACTTTCCTTATACAATCCGGGTTGTATCAGAAGTATTGGAATCAAATGGTTCTACCTCACAGGCAAGTATTTGTGGGAGCACATTAGCATTAATGGATGCCGGAGTGCCAATCAAAGCACCTGTAGCTGGTATTGCAATGGGCCTTGTTAAATCTGGCGAACATTATACCGTTCTTACTGATATTCAAGGAATGGAAGATCATTTGGGAGATATGGACTTTAAAGTAGCTGGAACTGCAAAAGGTGTTACGGCACTTCAAATGGACATCAAAATTGAGGGGCTTTCCCGTGAAATTCTAGAGGAAGCATTACAGCAAGCCAAAAAAGGCAGAATGCAGATTTTAGATCATATGCTTTCGACCCTTGGAAATCCAAGAGAAGAACTTTCTCGATTTGCACCGAAGATTTTAACAATGGCCATCAATCCGGACAAGATTCGTGATGTCATTGGTCCAAGCGGTAAACAAATCAATAAAATTATTGAGGAAACAGGGGTTAAAATCGATATTGAACAGGACGGTACAATTTTCATTGCATCTACTGACTCTGAAATGAATCAAAAAGCAAAGAAAATTATTGAAGATATTGTCCGTGAGGTTGAGGTTGGCCAAATGTATCTGGGTAAAGTTAAACGGATTGAGAAATTTGGCGCCTTTGTAGAAATCTTCCATGGTAAAGATGGTTTAGTTCATATATCTGAACTGGCCGAAGAACGTGTGGGCAAAGTAGAAGATGTAGTGAAAATTGGAGACGAGATTTTAGTAAAAGTTACTGAAATTGATAAGCATGGCCGTGTTAACTTGTCCCGCAAAGCAGTCCTAAAGGAACAACGGGAAAAAGCTGAAGAAAGCCAGCAAAGTTAATATAGGATTGGAGTCAGGGATCTGAGTGTCTCTGGCTTTTTATTATGTTGGGCACCTGCACAAAGAATGCTGACGGAAATATCTCCGCTGGGAACAGCAGTACTTGTTCCGAAGACATCCGCGCTTTTTGTTCTACCTTGTCCCTTTCATACATAATCTTTATGGAAGGGGGAAAAGTAGAATGAAAAAGGTCCTTATATTATTTGTCATTTGTTTTGCTGCGTGGATGGTCGTAAATACATCAATCATAACTAACTATGTCCGTGGTTTGAAGGACAATGCCATGCCGGCAGTAAAAGACTCTGAAGCTCTAATGGAAGAAATTAAACAAAAAGCATCTACATATGAAAAGCCGCCTTCTGATGCAAAAATAGACAGTGTTTGGAAAGCCATCCCTGGTTATAACGGGGTTAAGGTAGATATTGATGCATCATATTCAAATATGAGGAAATTGGGTTCTTTCAATGAAAATAAATTAGTTTACACACAGGTAAAACCAAAAGTGCATCTTAGTAACTTACCCGCTTCCCCTATATACCGCGGGCATCCTGATAAACCAATGGTTTCCTTTATTATTAATGTAGCATGGGGAAATGAATATTTATCTGAAATGCTTGCAACTTTAAAAAAACATAATATTTCGGCAAGTTTCTTCTTAGAGGGCAATTGGGCAAAAAAAAATCCAGAACTTGCAAAAATGATTGTTAGTGCAGGTCATGAGATTGGGAACCATTCCTATTCCCATCCTGATATGGCAAAATTAACGGCATCCCAAGCAAGAGAGCAAATGATCAAAACGAATGAAATCATTGAAGCGGCAACAGGAAAAAAATGTACATTATTTGGCCCGCCAAGCGGAAGCTATCGTGACGAAACTGTAAAAATTGCTAATGAATTAAAAATGAAGACGATTTTGTGGACAGTTGATACAGTGGATTGGCGAAAGCCAGCGCCGGAAGCACTTATTAACCGTGTTATGAGTAAAATCGGAAATGGTTCAATGGTACTCATGCATCCGACTAAATCGACTGCTGCATCACTTGATCAATTAATTACCCAAATTAAACAGAAGCATTTGGAAATCGGGACAGTATCAGAGTTATTAAATGAAGAAAGAATAATGAAATAATAGGGAAGATTAGCTAAAAGTTGGAGAAAATAGTTATAAAAGGTATAATAAACAATGGAGTAGTAGCATCTGCTGTTTACAGACAGGAGGAAGTTGATGATAAACAAATATACTTGTAAAAATGGAGTAAGGATAGTATTAGAACAAATTCCAACCGTCCGTTCAGTTGCCATAGGTATTTGGATTGGAACGGGTTCAAGAAACGAAAATCCAAAAACCAATGGGATTTCCCATTTTCTTGAACATATGTTTTTTAAAGGCACAACCTCGCGCACTGCTAAGGAAATCGCCGAGTCCTTTGATAGTATCGGCGGACAGGTAAATGCCTTTACCTCAAAAGAGTATACATGCTATTATGCAAAGGTTTTGGATACACATTCAAAATTTGCTTTAGATGTTTTAGCTGACATGTTTTTTAATTCAACATTTGATGATAATGAACTTAAGAAAGAAAAAAATGTTGTCCTTGAAGAAATTAAAATGTATGAGGATACTCCGGATGATATCGTTCATGACTTGCTCAGCAGAGCAATTTTTGGTAATCATCCTCTAGGATATCCCATTTTAGGAACCGAAGAAACACTGAATACCTTTACAGGTGATTCATTAAGAGAATATATTCATGAAAGGTATATACCAGATAATGTGGTAATCTCTATTGCTGGTAATGTACCAGAAACTTTTATTCATGATGTGGAACAATATTTTGGCTCTTATCAAGGTGGAAATGCTCGGACAGGTGAAAATACCCCAACTTTCCACTCTAATAAAATTGCTCGAAAGAAAGAAACGGAGCAAGCCCATTTATGTATTGGCTTTGAAGGTTTGAAAGTAGGGCATGAGGATATTTATAGTTTAATTACCTTAAATAATGTTTTGGGCGGCAGCATGAGCTCGAGATTATTCCAAGATGTCCGTGAACAAAAAGGATTAGCCTATTCGGTTTTCTCTTATCATTCAGCCTATCAGGATAGCGGAATCGTAACAATTTATGGCGGGACAGGGGCTAATCAGCTGAATGTTCTTTTTGAAACGATTCAGGAAACCTTAAATAAACTAAAACAGGACGGGATTACGGAAAAGGAATTAACCAACAGTAAAGAGCAGTTAAAGGGAAGTTTAATGTTAAGCCTGGAAAGTACCAACAGCCGTATGAGCAGAAATGGGAAAAACGAGCTTTTACTAAAACGCCATCGCTCACTTGATGAAATTATTGAACAAATTGAGGCCGTCACGAAAGACAGTGTTGACGAAATGGGAAGAAACATTTTTACAGATAACTATTCTATTTCACTAATCAGCCCAGATGGGGAAATCCCTCATAATTTTTAAATTAAAAACAGTTCGTCTCCTCGAACTGTTTTTTCTTTAGTCTAATTCAGCTTTTTCGTTTATAAACTTATAGAAAAAGAGCAGAGAGGTGTTTTATTAATGCGATTGAGCGAATTAAGCGGGAAAGAAATTGTTGATGTCAAAAAAGCAGAACGTCTGGGGGTGCTGGGACAAACTGATTTAGAAATTAATGAAAGGACCGGACAAATTCAGGCCTTATTAATTCCCTCATTGAAATGGTTCGGTTTTAGAAAGCAAGGAGAAGAAATTAGGGTACCATGGCAGCACATTAAAAAGATTGGTCCCGAAATGATTATTATCGATGTTCCTGAAGAGGAATAATTACTGTTAAAAAGCCCAAGCAAATAACTTTTGCTTAGGCTTTTTTTTTTTACCGCAGATGGAAAACTCACAGATTTACGCCATCTTACATAATATGGTGAAGTGATAAGAAGAAATAAATTCCTTGAAGGATTTTTTTAAAAAAGAAGGTGAGTGTTTTCATGCTGACAGGGATACAAATAGCTGTTATTGGCGGTGATGCCAGACAGCTGGAAATTATCCGGAAGTTAACCGAGTCAGATGCAAGAGTTTCATTAATTGGATTTGAACAGCTTGACCACGCCTTCACAGGTGCTGTCAAGGAAAAACTGGATGAAGTTGATTTCTCAAATATAGATGCCATTATATTGCCAGTGGCTGGCACAAATTTAGAAGGACAGGTAGAAACAATATTCTCGAATGAGAAAGTCGTGTTAACAGAAGACATTCTAGCAAAAACACCAGAACATTGTACGATATACTCTGGAATCAGCAATTCCTTCCTGAATGGAATTGTAGATCAGACAGGAAGAAACCTTATTCAGTTATTTTCAAGAGATGATGTTGCCATTTATAATTCCATTCCAACCGTAGAAGGAACGATTATGATGGCCATCCAGCATACAGACTTTACAATCCATGGTTCAAATGTGGCCATTCTTGGTTTGGGACGCTGTGGTATGAGTATTGCAAGGGCTTTTCATGCCCTTGGCGCAAAAGTGAAGGTTGGAGCAAGGAAGAGCGAGCATCTTGCAAGGATTACGGAAATGGGACTTGAACCTTTCCATTTAACCGATGTTGAAAAAGAAATTACCGATACAGATATTCTTATTAATACAGTTCCACAATTAATCGTTGCAGCAGGAGTGATTGCCAAATTACCTCCACATACGCTCATTATTGATATTGCCTCAAAACCAGGGGGGACCGATTTCCGATATGCTGAGAAGCGGGGAATTAAAGCATTACTTGCCCCCAGTTTACCTGGAATTGTCGCCCCAAAAACAGCAGGGCAAATCTTAGCAGATGTCCTGATACAGCTGCTCCAAGAGTCAATTAAAAACCGAAAGGGGAATATAGAATGAGTTTAAAAGGTAAAAGGATTGGATTTGGTCTAACCGGCTCACATTGTACGTATGATGTGGTATTTCCAGAAATTGAAAAGCTCGTGCAAATTGGTGCTGAGGTTGTTCCAATTGTTACTTTTACTGTAAAGAACACAGAAACCCGTTTTGGTAAAGGTGAGGATTGGGTTCAGCGGATTGAGGATCTGACAGGTCATAAAGCAATTGATTCCATTGTTAAGGCTGAACCATTGGGTCCGAAGATGCCCCTGGATTGTATGGTAATCGCTCCGCTTACAGGTGTATCTATGAGTAAATTTGCAAATGCCATGAACGATAGTCCAGTATTAATGGCTGCTAAAGCAACTTTACGTAATTTAAAACCAGTGGTTCTTGGTATATCTACTAACGATGCTTTAGGACTTAATGGGGTAAATTTAATGAAGCTGATGGCTGCAAAAAATATCTATTTTATTCCGTACGGTCAGGATGACCCGGTAAAAAAACCAAATTCCATGGTTGCAAGAATGAGTTTATTAACAGAAACAGTTGAAGCTGCCATGGAAGGCAGACAAATTCAGCCAGTTATTGTTGAAAAATATAAGGATTCTGAATAATAATTCCCCCCTTTTTTAAAATAGGTTATTTCTTTTGAGGAATATGTTAAAATAAATTAATATTTCATCAGTAGGAAGATATTCTTTATCCTACTGGTGAAAAATAAATCAGTAATCAATACTGGCAGTAAAAATAACTCAACTATGAAATAACCAGCCAGTGTATTTGAAAGGGGAACTAGAAATGAGTCAGCAAAATGGATTTCATGTTGCTGTTGTTGGAGCAACAGGCGCGGTTGGACAACAAATGATTCAAACCTTGGTAAAAGAGAATTTTCCTATTAAGAAACTTACTTTACTTTCTTCAGCACGTTCAGCAGGAAAAACAGTAGTGGTGAACGGTGAAGAAATCACAATACAAGAAGCAAAACCTGAAAGTTTTGAGGGTGTTGATATTGCCTTATTCAGTGCAGGTGGAAGTGTTTCACAAGAGCTGGCACCTGAAGCAGTAAAACGCGGGGCAATCGTTGTAGACAATACCAGTGCATTTAGAATGGATGAAAATACTCCATTGGTTGTTCCTGAGGTTAATGAAGCAGATCTTCATGGTCATAATGGAATCATTGCCAATCCAAACTGCTCAACGATTCAAATGGTTGTAGCTCTTGAGCCAATCAGAGAAAAATTCGGATTAAAAAAGGTAATTGTTTCAACCTATCAAGCAGTATCAGGTGCTGGGGCAGCAGCAGTTGAAGAGTTAATGGGACAAACAAAAGCCATTGTGAATGATGAAAAATTTGAAGCCAATATTCTACCGGTAAAATCTGATAAAAAGCATTATCAAATTGCTTTTAATGCTATTCCACAAATTGATAAGTTTCAAGATAATGGATTTACATTTGAAGAAATGAAAATGATTAATGAAACGAAAAAAATTATGCATATGCCAGAACTCCCAGTTGCGGCAACATGTGTTCGTCTGCCTGTAGCAGTCGGCCATTCTGAGTCTGTCTATTTCGAAGTTGAAGCAGAGAATGTAAGTGCTGATGATATTAAAGAATTGTTAAAAGATGCTCCAGGTATAGTATTACAGGATGATCCAGAAAATCAAATTTATCCAATGCCGGCTGATTGCGTTGGGCTAAATGATGTTTTCGTTGGAAGAATTAGAAAAGATCTTGATGAGGCGCTAGGTTTTCATATGTGGGTTGTATCCGACAACCTGCTGAAGGGGGCGGCCTGGAACTCAGTTGAAATCGCGGAAAGATTAGTAGAATTAGGAATTGTAAAACCTAAGTAACAACAAAAAGGCAGGTTTAGGTGTCACCATGAAAATCATTGTTCAAAAGTTTGGCGGAACATCTGTTAAAGATGAGGAAAGCCGTAAACATGCACAAAGACATATTGAAAAGTCACTGGCCGATGGCTATAAAGTGGTAGTAGTTGTTTCAGCAATGGGGAGAAATGGAGACCCCTATGCTACTGATACACTATTATCATTGATTGGGAGCAGTTCAAGTAAGCTATCGAGACGGGAACAAGATTTATTAATGTCATGTGGTGAAGTAATCTCTAGTGTTGTATTTACCAATATGCTTTTGGAAAGCGGGATAAAAGCTGCTTCTCTTACAGGGGCACAGGCAGGTTTCCGAACGAATGCAGATTATACAAATGCAAAAATTATTGAAATGAAATGTGATCGGCTTTTAAGGGAATTGGAACATCATGATGTTGTGGTTGTTGCAGGATTCCAAGGAGCGGCAAAAAATGGAGATACGACTACTATTGGCCGGGGTGGAAGCGATACGTCAGCAGCGGCTCTTGGTGCGGCTCTGAATGCGGAGTGGATTGACATTTTCACGGATGTTGAAGGTATTATGACCGCAGATCCAAGAATTGTTGAAAATGCACGTCCGCTGTCTGTTGTAACCTATACGGAAGTGTGCAATATGGCTTATCAGGGAGCTAAAGTCATTCACCCAAGGGCTGTGGAAATTGCTATGCAGGCAAAGGTTCCGATTCGAATCCGTTCCACTTATTCAGACTCGAAAGGAACTTTGGTCACCTCCATCACAAGAAACAGCCGTGGAAGTGACATTAAAGAACGGCTGGTAACAGGAATTGCACATGTTTCTAATGTTACCCAGATCAAGGTATTTGCTAAAAAGGATCAGTATTACCTGCAGGCAGAAGTATTTAAGGCGATGGCAAATGAAAAGATAAGTGTGGATTTCATTAATATATCGCCTAACAGTGTTGTTTATACTGTCACTGAAGAAATGACCGACCAGGCAATTCGTGTTTTAACAGAATTGGGTCATGAACCAATTGTAGAACGGCATTGTGCCAAAGTTTCTGTGGTAGGTGCAGGGATTGCGGGAGTGCCTGGGGTGACATTTAAAATTGTAACTGCACTTTCCAATAAAGGAATCCGTATTTTGCAATCAGCTGACAGCCATACTACCATTTGGGTATTGGTGAAACAGGATGATTTGGTAGAATCCGTAAATGCTTTACATGATGTATTTCATTTAGAAGATGAATCATTAGAGTTTAATCGTTCAGAAATAGAGGCTTCATTGAGGAATATGGACTAAGAAAAAGCTGCTAAGGGATAATCAGTTGATTTCGAAGGGAGTAGAGAAAATGGTTTATTTCGGGCGCGTCTCTACAGCCATGGTAACCCCTTTTAATAGTAAAGGGCATATTGACTTTGCTAAAGCGACAAAATTAATTAATTATTTAATTGATAGTGGAACAGAATCCCTTGTTATTGCGGGAACAACTGGTGAATCTCCCACATTGACAAAAGAGGAAAAACTGGCATTGTTCGATCATGTCGTAAAAGTCGTAAATAAAAGAATCCCGGTTATTGCCGGTACCGGAAGTAATAATACGTATGCTTCCATTGAGTTGACAAAAAAAGCGGAGCAGCTTGGTGTGGACGCCATTATGCTGGTTGCCCCGTATTATAATAAGCCAAACCAAGAGGGGCTGTATCAGCATTTTAAAGCAGTTGCTGATTCAACCGCCTTACCAATCATGGTCTATAATATTCCCGGAAGAACTGCAGTAACGATTCAGCCAGAAACAATCATCCGCCTTTCAAAAATTGATAACATTGTTGCAGTTAAAGAAGCAAGCGGTAATTTAAATGCAATGACCCAGATTATTGCCAATACAGATGATGATTTTCTTTTGTATAGTGGTGATGACAGTTTGACTATGCCCGTACTATCAATAGGAGGTACCGGAGTCGTATCTGTTGCATCACATGTAATCGGAAATGAAATACAGGAAATGGTTCAGGCATTTTTTGAAGGGCATCCGGAAAAGGCTGCAAAGCTTCATCAACAGCTTTTGCCGCTTATGCAAGGATTATTTGCTGCCCCAAGTCCAGCACCTGTCAAAACTGCCCTGCAGATGATGGGGTTTGATGTTGGGGCAGTCAGATTGCCTCTCGTAGGACTGACAGAACAGGAACGAGCTGCATTAGTCAAACTTTTAAATAAATAGATTAATTCATAAAAAAGAGGTCAACGACGGTGTCGTTGGCTCTTGTGCGCTTGGCAGCGCTTCGCTCTAGAGGGTGCAAGTCCCTAACATGCCGTTGTGGCGGAAATGTATAGCTGACAGGTAGTGCGAGTATCGTGAGATTTCGTGCGGAGGACTTGAAGGCAAAACTCGGAACAGGTGGCTAAAACCATGTTGGC
>NZ_JAMBNQ010000149.1 GCF_023715155.1 Neobacillus mesonae | reverse complement strand
GGTACTATAATTACTTCTCCGCTAAATCAGTAGAACAAAGGAAACGGCAAGATAAGAAGGATGAAGAGGCTAAAGAAATGATTCTAAAGGCCTTTCACTTTAAAGGAAAAAAGAAAGGGGCACGCCAAATTAAAATGACATTGGCGGGTCAATTTCAGTGTATCTTCAACTTGAAGAAGATCCGTAGAATCATGAGAAAATTTGATATTGTCTGCCCTATCAGGAAGGCAAATCCGTACCGGAGAATGATGAAAG
>NZ_JAMBNQ010000148.1 GCF_023715155.1 Neobacillus mesonae | reverse complement strand
CGTCTTGTGCCATACGCGCAGTTCTTCTCGTCAGAGAAGTTTGATGGTTTAAGGGGCGTTACAAAAGAAGCTCTTATCCGAAGAGGGAAACCTTCAATTATTTATGCGGATAACGGAAAGATCTATCGATCTGAAACGCTTCACTACGCTTGCGCTAAACTTGGGATTACCTTAGCCCATACACAGCCGTACGACCCCCGTGCAAAGGGCAAAATTGAAAGGCTTTTTAAAACGATTCAAACACGTTTTTATCCG
>NZ_JAMBNQ010000147.1 GCF_023715155.1 Neobacillus mesonae | reverse complement strand
CAAAACCCGTCCGAAGAGTGTATATTCCAAAAGCCGATGGTACTAAACGTCCATTAGGAATACCAACAGTTGAAGACCGAATTCTCCAAGCCGCAACAAAAAGAATACTTGAACCCATCTTCGAACAGAAGTTTCTAGACTGTAGTTACGGATTTCGTCCAAACCGTAGTGCGCATATGGCGATAGACAAAATCCGTAAGGATTTGATGGAGGGGTATACGTATGTAATTGACGCCGATATAAAGACGTACTTTG
>NZ_JAMBNQ010000146.1 GCF_023715155.1 Neobacillus mesonae | reverse complement strand
CGTCTTGTGCCATACGCGCAGTTCTTCTCGTCAGAGAAGTTTGATGGTTTAAGGGGCGTTACAAAAGAAGCTCTTATCCGAAGAGGGAAACCTTCAATTATTTATGCGGATAACGGAAAGATCTATCAATCTGAAACGCTTCACTACGCTTGCGCTAAACTTGGGATTACCTTAGCCCATACACAGCCGTACGACCCCCGTGCAAAGGGCAAAATTGAAAGGCTTTTTAAAACGATTCAAACACGTTTTTATCCG
>NZ_JAMBNQ010000145.1 GCF_023715155.1 Neobacillus mesonae | reverse complement strand
TTTCTTGTTTGTTTAGTTTTGAGAGAGCAATTCTCTCAAGTGTATTCGTTCTTTGAAAACTAGATAATCGTAAGAAGAAGTAACCAAGTAAGAACCGAGTATCGCCATTTTAGTTTTTCTCTCTAATGATTAGAGTAAAACCTTTTAGGTTAAGTTAGAAAGGGCGCACGGTGAATGCCTTGGCACTAGGAGCCGATGAAGGACGGGACTAACACCGATATGCTTCGGGGAGCTGTAAGCAAGCTTTGATCCGGA
>NZ_JAMBNQ010000144.1 GCF_023715155.1 Neobacillus mesonae | reverse complement strand
CAAAGTACGTCTTTATATCGGCGTCAATTACATACGTATACCCCTCCATCAAATCCTTACGGATTTTGTCTATCGCCATATGCGCACTACGGTTTGGACGAAATCCGTAACTACAGTCTAGAAACTTTTGTTCGAAGATGGGTTCAAGTATTCTTTTTGTTGCGGCTTGGAGAATTCGGTCTTCAACTGTTGGTATTCCTAATGGACGTTTAGTACCATCGGCTTTTGGAATATACACTCTTCGGACGGGTTTTG
>NZ_JAMBNQ010000142.1 GCF_023715155.1 Neobacillus mesonae | reverse complement strand
TTTTGCTCCCTTTTTAAGATTCATTCAAAAAATAGGGGTAGAAATTCCCCTTATTTAGGAAATTGGATGTTAATTAGCTGAAATAGACGGAGGAATTCCCCCTATTTGATTTTAAACTGCTAAAATCAAGTGCTTTTCATTGAATAACGGAAAAAACTCCGCTTATTTTTTACTATTTAAACTTAATTTTGCAAATAACGGGAAAACTTCCGCTTATTTTTTACTTCCAAGGGGGCTATCCTGTAATCCAGCTTTT
>NZ_JAMBNQ010000140.1 GCF_023715155.1 Neobacillus mesonae | reverse complement strand
AACAATGAAAGAGTGGCTACTTCATTATCGACGAAAAGGATTTGAGGCATTAAAACCAAAGAAGCGTGGTGACAAAGGAAACTCTCGAAGGTTATCCCCCGATGACCAGGATCAAATCCTAGAAATACGAAAAAAAAATCTCCAAATGCCAGTTAGCGTTTTCTACGAACAACTAATTGAGCATGGAGAAATCCCAAAAAACGAAATATCTTACTCTACTATAATCCGATTATTAAAAAAACACAACCTTGTAGGAA
>NZ_JAMBNQ010000013.1 GCF_023715155.1 Neobacillus mesonae | reverse complement strand
CGTTCGTCCTGAGCCAGGATCAAACTCTCCAATAAAGTGAGACTTCTATCGCAGAATGTTTTTCCTGCGATGGTTAGTCGAACCAATCGGGTATTTACAGGCAGTTTATCCGAAAGGATATTACTGCATGTTAATACGGGGAAAAGTTGAGTTGATTAGCTCATAAAATTTACGTTGGCTCGAATTCAACTATATTATAATAGAAGAAACTCGATAGTTTATTGTTTGTTGACGTTTTTGTTTGTTTAGTTTTCAAAGAACAATTTCAATCGCAAAAGCGACATTTAAAATAATACCACACTTCTCAAACAAGGTCAACTCTTTTTTTAAAAAAGAAGTTAATCTCTTTCGAAGAGAACCTTTATATCATACCATCGCCAGTGTTACTTTTCAAGAAAAAGTTTTTAAAGACGAAGAAGATTTAAAAGTTTATTATCGCTCGTGATTTGAGTTCCTCTTAGTGGAACAAATCGTTCAGCGACAGTTAGTAATATTACTCTCATATTTTATATAAGTCAATATCTTTTTCAAAAAAATAATCCGCACCATAAAAATGATGAGGATCATTAACACTTCTAATTAAAATTTAAACTGTTTAATGTAAAAATCTACAACCTTTAATAGCTTATCTAAAAGAACCTCGACATACTTTTGATTAATTTTTTCAGCTTCCACACTGAATTGTTTTGATTCATCAAAGTGATCTCCATGCTGATTGACGGTCTTTCTTATTTCATGCATGTAATCGTCTATTTTTTTATTTCGCGTATAAATGGTGCTGTTCATTAAGTTGAATAGAGTTTCGCCATTTGGATTTAATCCTAATTTACGCATCCCTTTTTTTAAAAGAATCTCCAACACATTCCTCATATGACTTAAAGCAGATTTTGGGCTGACAGAAATAACTTTAACGATTGGCACCAATTCGGAGTATAAAGGCTCTTTTACCTCAGCAGAAGTCACCTTTCCCATTAGCTTTTCAATCCTTTTCTGGTAAAGTAATTCTTCAGATTCTTTCATGCCCTTCATTGAAACAGCAGCTTTCTTCACCTGTTTTTTTCTCAGAACTTCCTCGAAGACATCACCTAAAAGACCCCAGTATTTATTCTCGGCTTCATCCATTAATTTCTGATTTAAAGATTCATAGGGCCTGTCAACGTGACACCTTAAATTTTCCAGGTAAGCAGCCAGTTTACCATAAAGATGAGCTTGGTTTGAAAAATATTCGTATTGTTCCTGCAGGTCTATGGACCGGTACATATCGGCTTCTTCTTCGTAACGATTCTGCCAATAAGCATCCTCCATTGCATCCTGTTCTTCGTCGCTGACTTCCTTTGTCACATGCCTATCCACAAAATCCCTGAAATCGCTCAGAAATTCCGGCTTACTTTCTTTCGTAATTTCCACAAGAACATACGAAATCCTTGGGGCTTCATACCGATCTGGAGGTTCTAAATTCAATTGTTCATGTTGATATTTTTCATACCTAAGATGCAAATCATTAAAGTCAGTTAACTCTTGATACTGATGATTGGATAACTTTACAACAGAACCTGCAAATTGATTTAAAAATAGTCGGAAACTAGAAACAGGAAGGATAATTTCATATTGCAGCAATTCCGGCCCCGCAACTGTACCTGCCCATTGTTTTAGAAAATCATAATCAAAAAGCGTGATCTCCTCTTTGTCTTTTCGTTCAAGTTCCAGCGAAACTGGGATTTTATACATAAGCGGAAGCGTACATCCTTGAAACTCATCCATCCCTTCCGTAATTTCCGCCATATCCTCTTTGATTTCAAAAACAAGGGGACTATTGCCATTGATAAACCCCAAAACAATATCGCCTTCAAATTCTAAATGGAGCAGCTTTTGTAACTGATCATGATAATAATCGCCATCTTCTGTCATAAACCAGTAGTCCAACAGATCAAAAAGGCCTGCGAAATTACCACTTTCTAGTCCAGCCTTCCCCAAATTAAAGATCATATCGCAGGAAGAATCAAAATGCTCAACTGCCTCTATAAATTTAGGAACAGCCATTTCATAATTTCCAATTGAAGCATATGAGACGGCTTCATTGGTTAATTGTATCGCTGTCTGCGCAGGTTTAAAATGAAACAATTCATTTTGCTCAATCAACTTTGGCTTTAACGCATCTCTTTTTTCCCGTTCTTCTTCCTTTGAATGATGGGTTTTATCAAACGATAAACGGCGTCTTTTTCTTGGAGGCTTCTGGATCATTCCCTTCTGCTTCTGATAAAAAGTTTTCGCCTCATCCTCTAACTTTTTCATTTCCTGGACAGTTTTATCAATCGTTTCTCCATAATCTTGAGACAAAGATATTCCTCCTATTCCAGTACCTGTTTAGTTAGGTTTCTATGATTCATTTTATCATACGTTGATAGAACTATTGCGGCTATTTCTTGGGATTTAATCTATTTAAATCTTGCAGCACTCCTATCCTTTCACATTCCAAAAAATAATCTAGAGATTTTAAATACTTGGTTAATATTTTCTTGAATACATCATATATATAAGTTGTATACAAGTGATATTCAAGGAGGAGATAAAATGAGAATACAAGACCGTGTGACAAACGAACAATTAACAGAGGTTGTACTAAAAAGATTTAAAAAGGTAGAACCCGCTACAATTGGCCACCATCTTCATTATGGATTTATGGACCCTAGAGTGAAATCTATGTTACAAGACGTGAAAGTAGTTGGTACTGCCTTTACTGTAAGGACCTCTGTTAATGATTCTACTATGGTTCATAAGGCCGTAAGTCTTGCCGAAGAAGGGGATGTCCTAATTATTGATCGTAACGGTGATACCAAACACGCATGTGTTGGGGAAATGGTCGCCTATGCAGCAAATGTAAAAAAACTTGCAGGCATCATTATTGATGGTCCTTGTACAGACATCCAGGCTATTAGAAAAATAGGGGTCCCTGTGTTCGCTACCGGCCTATCGCCAATCACAACGAAGCTGTATGGACAAAGCGGAGAAATTAATACATCTGTCCAGTGCGGCGGTGTTGTGGTAGAGCCTGGGGACTTAATCATAGCTGATGATAACGGAGTGTTGGTCTTACCTCCTAATCTATCTTACGATGAAATATTAGTAAAAGCGGAAGCCAGCGAACAACGTGAACCTGTTACGAAAAAGCTGTTAGACGAAGGAGCAGCATTGAGCAGTTTAACCAAAGCTGATGAATTATTGAAAGAGAAATTATGTAAATAGCCTTGATCACCGGTCCTATAAAACTTATACGAAGCGGGGAATGAAATATGAAAAAAGCGCTATTAGGGGTTATTGCCTTACTCTTTATTTTCGTGTTAAGTGCCTGTGGCAATGATAACAGTTCTTCTGGCAGTACTAAAGAAACAATTGAATTAAAGCTGGGAACTAAAATGCCTCAAGATACCGCAGAAGGGCAAGCATTTGAACACTTTGCCAAACTCGTTTCAGAAAGAAGCAATGGGGAATTAAAAGTGAAAGTATATCCAGCTGAACAGCTCGGCAAAGGAACAACACAGCTGGATAATATGCAGTTAGGTTCACAGGATATGTATGCTGAAGGGGCGCCGCTATTCGCTGATGTCGATCCTAGAATGGAAGTGGGCAGCATTCCTTATCTGTTTAGGGATTTTGATCATTATCAAAAATACAGCACCGGCGAAATGGGTCAAGAGGTCAATAAAGCGATGATTGAAAAAGGCGTGCGCATCCTTAATACAAAACGGAATTTCGTCCGCGGTCCGTACAGAGTCATGTTATCTAAGAAACCTATTAAGAGTGTTGAAGATTTAAAAGGGCTTAAACTCCGTTCATTTGAATCAGCCTTTTATTCTTCCGCCTATAAGTCTGTAGAAGCAAATCCAACCGTAGTTGCATGGACAGAGACTTACTTAGCATTAAAACAAAATCTAGTTGATGCCGTTACCTCCCCTATTTCCTTGGTATGGCCGATGAAATTTTCAGAAGTTGCACCTTACATGACGGTTATTGATGAATATCCACAGGACGTTGTCATCGCTATAAATGAAGATAAATTCTCCAGCCTATCAAAGGAGCAGCAAAAGATTTTAATCGACGCCGCCAACGAAACCGGTGAGTATGCGAAAGAGCTGACGGATAAGGAAGTAAAAGAACACCTGGAGCTTATGAAAAAGGAACATCACATTGAAATATTTGAAATTAATAAAGAGGAATGGGTTAATGCTTTCGCTGACTTCCATTACCAACTTGAAAAGGAAGGAAAGCTTCCGAAAGGTTATGTCGATCAAATCAAATCTATCAAATAATAGAACAGGGGAGCTGTGATGAAGAAAATCATAGATAGGATTGCAAACCTCTATCTGTTCGTGGCCCTAATCGCCTTCTTAGGTTTGATTGTCCTATTAACCATGGAGGTCACTTCCAGGTATTTCTTCCATTATTCATTTGTATGGTCACAAGAGTTTGCTTCCATTTTAATTTGCTGGATTACCTTTTTAGGCTTTGGAAAAATTGTGGTGATTCGCGAGGACATTTCAATCACCTTTCTTGTACAAAAATGTAATGCAAAGATTAAAAAATTAGCAGGAGCAGTAAATAGTATTTTACTATTTGCTGTCTCGTTTATCATGCTTATTTTTACTACAAAACTAACCATCAGTCATCTTGAAAAAATGACAACTATTATGAAAGCATCATCTGCATGGTTTATCGCACCATTAGCTTTTCTAATGATCCTGATTGTTCTATATTCCATCCACCAATTAATCATGGTACTGACATCACAATTAGATCTTTTCGCTGCGGAAGAGGGGGATCAATAATATGGTTATCGGTTTATCAATGTTTATTATCTTCCTTGTTCTTCTAGGCATCGGTTTTCCCGTTTCATTTTCCATGGCCATCGCAACCATCGTCGCATTATTCATGGGCGGCTACGCAACAGAGGTGATATCTTTAACGATTGTAGAAGGGATTAAAGGATATACCTTACTAGCCATTCCACTTTTCATATTAGCAGGAAATTTAATGAATACATCCGGGATTACGCAGCGTATTTTTGATTTCTGCACAGCACTTCTTGGGCATATAAGAGGCGGCCTTGCACAGGTTAATATTTTTGCAAGTGTCATTTTTGCCGGAATCTCAGGCACAGCAGTTGGTGACCAAGCAGGTTTAGGGGCAGTTGAGTTAAAAGCAATGGTTGATAAAGGATACAGAAAACCCTTTAGCGCCGCATTAACCTTAGCTTCTTCGGTTATAGGCGCCATTATCCCGCCTAGTGTTCCTCTAATTGTTTATGCCTATCTAGCAGAAGTTTCAGTGGAAAAGTTATTTATGGCAGGAATTATTCCCGGCTTAATTATTGCACTGACACTTGCTGTATATGTGCATTTTGGAGTAACAAAAGGAACCATTACAGCTCCTCCCCCTGCACCTTTTGAACTAAAAACATTAGGAAAAACATTTAAAGATGGATTCTTCGCACTGCTTGCACCTGCTGTCATATTAGGGGGAATGCTTGGAGGAGTGGTCACCCCAACCGAAGCAGGACTTATAGCCGTCATCTATTCTTTAATTTGTGCAGCAATCTATAAGGAATTTACATGGGCAAGTTTAAAAGAGGGTTTCATTTCCTCTATTCATTCAACCGCACTTATCATGTTCCTTATAGGCGTGGGATCAGCAATGGGATGGATTATATCTGCCGAGCAATTACCTGTATTATTATCTGACTTTCTATTAGATGTCACAGAAAATAAATTCTTCATGCTTTTAATCATTAATATTCTTCTTCTATTCTTAGGAAGTATTATGGAAGGAATTCCAATCAAATTAATCATGATTCCCATTTTATTACCGATCATTGATAGTTTAGGTATTGATCGAATCCATTTCGGAATCGTAATGTGCTATAACCTATTAATCGGAATGGCTACACCGCCAGTTGGTTTAGGATTATATGTCATGAGCAGAGTTGGAAAAATACCATTCGAAAGCATTGTAAAGAGTATTATTCCATTCTATATTCCATTAATCATCGCACTCGTTTTAATCACGTATTTCCCTCAACTCTCATTATGGCTGCCATCACTTCTTAGTTCTCAGTAGACCTTTCATACTTCAGCCCCTAAATGAATAGAATAGCAGTATATCTTCCAATTTTAGGGAGCTGATTATTCAGCAAAATAGAGATGTTTACCATTACCTAAATCGGGAGGATTTTTTATGAAAGTTGCCGTTATTCAATTAAACTCTAAGTCAGACAAACAGGAAAACCTAAGGAAAGCAAAAGAATATATCATTCAAGCAGTTCAAAGTGGTGCTGAGTTGATATCGCTTCCGGAATATTTTAATTTTATGGGAGAGGATCATGAGAAAAGGTTTGCTGCTGAAAGTATTCCGAATGGAGAGACACCCAGAATGCTTTCAGAACTGGCCCGGGAAAACGAAGTCTTCATCCATGCTGGCAGTATAGTAGAAAAATTTACGGAAGAAAAGTCCTATAATACTAGTTTTATTATCAATCCTAATGGTGAAGTAATTGGAAAATATAACAAAATCCATTTATTTGATATTGAAATAAACGGCATGCCAAGTTATAAAGAATCTAGCACCATTCAAGGGGGCGACTCACCTGTACTTGTTGATTTACCTTTTGGAAAGGCTGGTTTAAGTATTTGTTATGATCTAAGATTTCCTGAATTATTTAGAAACCACGCCGTTAACGGAGCAAAAGTGTTATTTGTCCCAGCTGCTTTCACCCAGTATACCGGTATGCTGCATTGGGAAGTTTTATTACGTGCACGCGCCATTGAAAACCAATGTTATGTAATAGCAGCCGGACAATATGGCAGTACTGCTCCAGGTAAAGCCTGCTATGGGAATAGTATGATCATCGACCCTTGGGGGACCGTTATTGCAAGAGCACCTGAAGATGAAGGATTTATTATGGCTGAAATGAAGATGGAAAGAGTTGAGAATGCCAGAGAAAGTATTCCTTGCCTGGCACATAGAAAATTAAGTTTCGTTAGTAAATAATATGAAAATAGCAGGTGTTTGTGTTGGAGAAAAAGATCTATTTAAAAGATATTGCCTATGAGAAAATTAAAGATATGATTATCCGCGAGGAGTTTGAGGGTCCTTTTTTATCTGAAAATGAACTCGTAAAGATTTTAAATATGAGCAGGACCCCTATCCGCGAGGCCTTACAAAGACTTCAAAGCGGGAACATGGTCGAGATATCCCCTCAAAGAGGAGCCTATATTAAAGAAGTGTCTGCAAAAGAGGCCAACGATTTAACGAATGTTAGGCTGGCAATCGAATTATACACATTTGAAAGAATGTCAGATCAATTTACAGATGAACATTTACAACAATTAGAAGAAAAAGTTAGAGAACAAAAATCCCTCATGAAACAAAAAGATGTATACGGGTTTATTAAGTCAGATTTGGAATATCATAAGATATTTTTAAAGGCCTTCGATAACGATTATTTTATTAAAATTTTAAATGACGTGAATGACCGCTTATTTCAACATGCGATGAGGAGGTTTACTAGAGATTTATCCAAAATGCAAAGATCTATTGACGACCATATTAGTATTAATGACTACCTAAGGGAACAAGACTTTGAAAATGCTAAAAATGTGATGAAGAAACATCTTTTAACAGGCAAAGAGATCTTTAATTTCTAATCCAGCCTTAACATTCAACCCGAAAAAATGGGAAAAGGAATGAAAAACTATTCTACATAGGATTACTTTCTTTCAGGAAGATGCTGAAGAAAGTAATCCTATTCCATTTTCAAAATAAACCAACCAGCCTTCATCACTCCCCAATAAAAAAAGGGGTCCAGCAAGAGCTGGACACCCTATCACTATCTAAACCAATCCGCCTTCTCCATATTCACAAATGGAATATCCGTATCAACCTTGCCCTCAATCTGTTCCACTACGAGGTCCTCCCCATTCAGCCATTTAGAAAAATCGAACTTGTACGGTTTCTGGTCCCCGCCAAGGGCAAACCAGACTTCCATTTCTTTCGGAAAATAGGCGGAGGTGTGAATGGTGCCTGCCCAACTTCCGTATAAATCAGAAAATACACCTTGATCCCTGTCATTTAAAAGATGGTATGCCTCATTTCCGCTCAAACCTTGGTTTCCTTCTATCATTTCGAGCCGTTTCTTCGAGTCATCGAGATTATGGCGATTCTCCTCTGTCAACACTCGAAAATGGTTGGTACAGGCATATCCACGGTGGACTTCCACCCTTCTTGGCGATGTCTCAACAATATACGGCTTCCCGCAGCTTCTATCAAATAGTACATAACTGAAAGAACCGCGGTGGGGAATCTCTTTCAATAAATCAACCGCTTCCTCCGTATTCGCACAAAGTTCAAGCATCAGCCTGCCAATCATATGGCAGATAAAGCCGTCACCCGGGCGTTTCCGGTTCATAAAGGTATACCCCATCGACAAACCTTTTTCATTTAGCCCATCACATCGGCCGGTAATTTTCTGACTCGGGCCAATCACCGCATATCCCCCGTCCGTCGGCTGGTAAACCGTCAAACGCCCGTCATAGGTTTTGGGGTGGTAATCATAATTGCGGATCATGAAGTTCTCCCCTACATAAATGGAGCAGCCTGAAGGACGAATATTGACCCGATACCCGCCGAATTCCAGTAATACCCGTTCCATCGGCCATTCCAAGGCCTCCTGCATTCCTGCGAATTCTTCCCAAATAGGCGGAGCCAGACGCTGAAAAACTTGTTTCGTTTCTTCGACCTCTATTTTAAAAAGCGGTTTGCGTACCTTCCACTGCCGTTCCCTATTTTTCACTAAAATAGAATCTCGTAATAACTCTCCCTGTTTAAACCCAAAATCATAATGGGAGCCGCGGAATTGAATCACATCTGCCACTACTTTTTTCATCATGTCACCCTCCTATCGCTGCTTGTTCTTTTAGGATACTTGAAATCATTCGAAAAAAGAAGTCGCCAGCATACAGGTCTTCTTTCCTATTAACCACTCCATTCTCACAACTGCAATATGTGAAAAAGGAACTGTTTTTTCTCCATTTACAGAGTATTCATACTCTATTAACACCCGCTCAATATTGCTCCTATATGTTTAGAACCGAATACATACTACTAGGAGTGATAGAAAAATGAAAAAGAGTTTACTAGCCGGACTAGCCTGCCTGTCCATTTCCGTTTCAGCGGCTGCTCCCTATGCCGTTTTAGCAAAACCAATTGAAATTTCCGCAACAGATAACGGACAATCCACCTTAAAACCACTTAACTCCGATGCAGCGGTCATCGCCCACCGAGGTGCCTCTGGATACGGTCCGGAGCATACACTTGCCGCCTATAAACAAGCCATCACCATGAAGGCTGATTATGTTGAATTTGATTTACAAATGACCAAAGACGGCCAATTGATCGCCATGCATGATGAAACACTGAATCGAACCACCAATGTCAAGGAAGTTTTTCCAGACCGGACATCATGGCGGGTAAAAGATTTCACGCTTGATGAAATTAAGCGTCTTGATGCAGGGTCATGGTTTAATAAGGCCTATCCGGAGCGAGCGAAACAAGCGTACATTGGCCAAAAAGTACCGACACTTGAGGAAGCCATTCAATTCGTCAAGAAGCACGGAAATGGCAAGGTCGGTCTTTACATGGAAACAAAAGCGCCAAATGTCTATCCGGGAATGGAAGAGAAAGTAATTGACATCTTGAAAAAGACCAATGTCCTGGATGAAAAGAAATTATTCCTCGAATCATTTAGTGAGGATAGCCTTCGAAAGGTGCATGAACTTGCCCCAAATGTAAAACTGATTCAGCTATATAATGCAAAAATGCTGAACGGCAAAGATGTATTCCAGGAAATGAAGCGAATCTCTGACTATGCAGCAGGGGTAGGCCCAAGCAAAGAATTAGTGGTTCCGAAGCTGATGCAAGCTGCCCATGAGAACAAGCTTCTTGTACACCCTTGGACTGTTAATTCTCAGGATGATATGGTTTCGCTGACCTCTCTTGGCGTTGACGGGCAATTCACCAACTACCCGGATCAATATGAGAATCTTTTGGACAAGCCGTTTATTTCACACGGTGCGGCAAGCGGTGATGTGACCGATTCTTCTGCTGTCCTTTGGACCAGAGCCAGCGAAAAAGCCAACGTGCAATTTGAAATTTCTACAGACAGCACATTCAAACATAATACCATTGTGAAAACAAGCAAGGCAGATGCCAAGAACGATTTTACCGTAAAAGTAAAAGTGGACGGGTTAAAGCCGGATACCAAGTATTATTACCGGGCACATGCTGTTTCCAGCAAGTATTCTGCCAATGGTTCATTTAAAACAGCGCCGGAGGAAAACAGCTTAAAACCATTGACGATGGTTTGGGGCGGAGATACAGGCGGTCATGGCGTGATTCCGCCATATAAATCGTTCGAAGCGATGTCCGCGTTAAATCCTGACTTCTTCCTATTCAGCGGAGACACAATTTATGCAGACAGTCCAACACCAGCTGTACCGAATCCTCCTTCACAAAAAGTAGAGGATTTCTGGGCAAAGTATAAAGAAATCCGCACAGATAAAGGATTCCGCAGCCTCTTGCAGAAAACAGGAACTTACGCCATTTGGGATGACCATGAAGTAACCAATGACTTCTCCGGCCCGTCCCAGCCGCTGACTCCAACCGGATTACGCGCGTTTGAAAACTACTGGCCAATTTCAGATGAACGCAGTGACGCGGACAAGCTGTACCACAAGTATTCTTGGGGAAACACAATGGATATGGTGATTTTGAACAACCGCGGCTACCGCTCTCCTAACACCCAGGCAGACGGACCGAATAAAACGATGCTTGGAAATGAACAAGTAGAATGGCTGAAACAGCAGCTTCTTGAGTCTGATGCAAAAGTGAAACTAGTCGCATCATCTGTGCCAATCTCCATTCCAACTGGTAAGGCATTGGCAAGAGACGGCTGGGCAAATGGCAACAATGTAAACCCGAATGATCCAACAGGATTTGAAACTGAGTTCAAGGAAATCTCTGACTTTATTGTGAAGAATAAAATCAAAAACGTCTTCTTCGTCACAACCGACGTCCATTTTGCCGAAGTGATTAAATATGATGCCAATCAAGACGGAAAAACAGATTACAACGAACTTATCAGCGGTCCGATCGGCGCAGTGAAAATTAATCCAGGAACACTCGACCCAACCTTCGGCCCTGAAAAATTATATGCGGAAGGAAACTTCTTCAACTTCGGCGTATTCCGTATTGACCCTGCAACACAAAAAGCAACCGTCGAAATTAAGGATGAAAATGGCAAGGCTCATTTCACCCATACGTTCCAGCTCGAAGATTAAAATGGATAGGAAAAGCGCCATCAGCAATGGATGGCGCCTTTTGTTTCGGTCATGATTCAAACACATAATAAGAGGTAGCTTACACCCCCGGCACAAATCCCTAAGAGTGCCCCAGCCATCACATCTGATGGATAGTGCAGTCCTAAGTAGATTCTGGAGATTCCAACACTTAAACCGATTAGAATAAGGATAATGGAGATGTGCGGGATGAATAAAATATAAGGCGTTAAAATGGCAAAAACAGCCGTTGTATGCCCTGAAGGAAAAGAATGATCTTTTAAAGGATTTTCCGGAAACTTGGTTTTTTCGATTGTTAAATAAGGTCTTTTTCTAGGAAACAGCATCTTAACAAGCTGCACCGGTATATGACTTGACGATAAAGCCATAGCGCTGGCAATGGCCAGCAGCCGGTATTCCTTGGACCATGCTGTGAGATAAAGAAGCACAACGGCAGAAATCGTGAATCTCGCCCCGCCCAGGTGCGTGACCATACGAAAAAAGAAATTCAGCCATACCCGCTCAAAGTGACGGTTAATCCCCTGGAAAACCCGGCACTCATAGCCATAAAGCACATGAAAAATTCTTGTCATCCTCCGACTCCCCTTACCTCAAATAAAATTGCCCGGTCCCTCCCCGAGACAAGATCTATTAGTTCTTCATCTTTAATTTCATTATATAAAGGAATGCAGGAAAAGATTTTAATTTCGTGTTAAAAACTTGTAAAGATTGATGTGAATTAGATAATGCGTCAAAATCACATCAATCTTTACAGCACAAAAAAAAAGACAAGGGCCTCCATAACACGGAAAGTCTTATCCTTTTTTTGCTGTTATACTATTCGATAGGTTTTTTTAAAGCACTCATCGTTATTTTCCGAACATATTTCATGGTTTCTTCTACGGTCTCATCTTGTTTATAATCCCTGCGATTATTTAGAACAGTTGTTAACATTCCCCGCCAAATAAGAATCGTCATATTATTAATATCTTCACTTTCATCTTGATCCAGGTATCCTTCTTCAACTGCTTTCTGTAATACGGCTTTACTTCTTTTCGATATATTGTGTTCGAAAATTAATGGCTTGACCTCTTCAGCCAACCCCGTTAAGTCATTTTGATATACTTCGAAGTAATGCTTCAATAATTCTTCCGGTTTTGCTCCTAAATCTGCATTAAAAATCGCATGATAGATTTGTGGTTCCTTAAATGAATGTTTACAAAAACATTCCCAGCTTAACAGGTATTTTTCAATAGAATTTTTACCGGTCGTCATATAGTAGGAAAGTTCTTTAATATATGGATTGATAAATCTCATAGAAGCAAAGAAAATTAAGTGTGAGAGCTCTTCAAAGTAGTTATAAATAGTTGAACTTGTATAACCTGCAAGTTTCCCTATCTTTCTTATCGTAACATTCTCTATTCCTTCAGTTTCAATAATTTGTGCAGTTGCATCAATGAAATATTCCCACATTCGCGTCATTTGTATCTCTTTACGATTCATAATCTTCCACCCCAACAATTCACTGCCAAAAAACAGGTTGCAAAGCCAGTCCCGGACTCTAAGAAAACGCTGTCTAATACTATATCAGGAAAGAATCCCCTCTATATATTTGGATGGAATAGGCAGCTTTTTTTATCCTTTTTAAATCCATCCAGTTAAAAATAAAGTTATATTTTACTTTACTATATTTTAAGAATTCTGTCAATTTGGGTTATTCTCATTGGCCACAGCAGGTAATGTTGGTGTGGTATTTTTCCTATAGGTCACTTTTATTTACTTTCCTACGATAATAACTTAAAGATTGATAGACAGCTGATTTTTAATAGTTTTTTGCTCATTGGTGCTCCCCAGCCTTTGAATAGCATCAGAAACATCCAATCTCCTATAAGATTCTATAACACGGTTATTTTGCATTAAAGAATGGCGTCTCCATGCCATTTCTCTTTTTTCTATATCAGATAAATCCTCCGTCAGTTCAATAGTAGATTGAACGTATTCTTCTACTTTGGAACAACTTGCAATCATGATATCTCCATGTGCCGCCCTGCCGAAGGGAGAGTAGGCCAGTGCACTGACAATCCGGTGATGAGCACTGCTGAATGTTTCCCGTAAAAAATTGGCCGGCGCTGCTTCACCATCCTCGACAATTAATCGAGTGATGGCACGGTCATTAATCGCTTCCAGAATCCTTTCTGGATCATCCTCCACCACGACTTCCTTATGGAGCGGCCAAATATCCATCCAATAAAGGTTCATATGACGTTTCCCAACATGGAAAATAAAGTAGTCAGGATAGATACGGAGTCTATCGGGTTCATTTCCTAGGTCAGGTCGATAAAAGTCATAAAATCTTGTAATGGCAGCCATGAGAAGTCCACTTGCCCCAACCCCACCACAAGGCCGTCTAACCACAATCCCAAGACGGTCATTTTTATGAAAAGCCGGAAAAACATCCTCAAGAGTACCCTTCCGACCATTAATCGTGATGATAAAATCCTTCGAGTTTAGAACCTTGGTGGTATGCAGACTCTATCCCCCCTTAATGAATAAGTCCCACAAAATCTTAAAGACTGGCAGCTAACTCAAATCCTTCCAGAACGGCTTCTTCCACCGTACGAGGTATGAGGCTGTCACCAATTCGATAGATATGCGGAACATGTTCTTTCAGCTCATGGAAAAGGTCGTTTTCCTGAAGAAGACCATATGCCAGAACAAGGGTATCCACATTCTCTCTTTTCAGCTCTTGTCCGGTATAAATATTAGAGAAAGTCACAGAATTTGGACCGGCCTTCGAAAGTTTATATTGGGAAGTCATCTCAATTTCTTTCAAGAATAATTGGGTTAAAGTAAAAGTGCGCACCTTTTCTTGAATAGAGTGGCCGACTTGATAACAAGATGTAACCAATTCCACATCACAGCCAAGCTCTTTTAAATAGAGAGCAACGCCTACACCTGTCATATCCCCTTTCCAATCCGCCACCACTACTTTTTTTCCAGGCTCTTTTCGTCTAGTCAAAATATCCCAAGCCGTCACGACATGTGGAAGGTCGATTCCTTCTACGTGTGGAATATATGGCTTGCCACCAGTCGCAATGATGACCTCATCCGGGTTCATTTCTAAAATCAATTCCTTTGTGACCGTTGTATTCAGCCTTACGTCTACACGATAATAATCCAATTCCCGTTTTAGATTCGAAACCAATTCTCCAAACTCTTCTCTTCCAGGAACCTTCCGAGCCATTTTCACCTGTCCGCCTAATTCATCGCTCTGTTCAAACAATGTCACCCTATGGCCTCGTTCTGCTGCAATGACGGCAGACTTCATCCCGGCTGGGCCGCCTCCTATGATGGCTATGTTTTTAATCTTCTCTGCCATCGGCATTTCAGCAAACTGAAGTTCCCTACCAGTAACAGGATTCTGCAGGCAGCTGATGGGAATGTCCATTTGCATATGCCCGATACAGGCCTGATCGCAGCCGATACATACCCTAATGCGTTCCAGATCACCGCGTAAAGCTTTATTTGGCATATGGGGATCGCAAATCATCGCACGGGTCATTCCGACCATATCTGTTTGGCCATTTGCCAGCACATTTTCAGCAATAACAGGATCATTAATACGTCCTGCTACAAAAATCGGTACAGATACCTGTTCCCGAATTTTTGCTGCATGGGAGGCAAAATGCGCCGGGGGAACGGGCGCTGGAGGGACAATAAATGCCGAGCTTGCATATGTCGCAGAACTTCCGCCGGTTAAATTAAAATAGTCCAATCCTCCCATTTGCTTATCAATGTATTGTAAGATTTCCTGTATTTCTCCATATTCGGCCCCTTCATCTTCAAGGTCATCCACACTAAGTCTTAGACCGACAACAAATTCAGATCCCACTCTTTCACGAACGTTTTCCACAATTTCCTTTAGAAAACGCAGCCGATTTTCAATGTTCTGTCCGCCATAAATATCATTTCTTAAATTCAACCTTGGAGACCAAAATTGACTAGGTAAATACCCATGTGATGCAACAATTTCTACACCGTCAAGTCCTCCAGTTTTTACCCTTGCAGCCGTATCCGCATAACCCTTTATAATATCCCTGATTTCCTCTATTTCAAGCGCCTTTGGTATAATACGGAAACGATCAGCAGGGACAGCCGAAGGAGCCACCGCAACAGAGGTACCTGATGGAAAAACCTCTCTTCCCGGATGAAAAAGCTGGACAAACATCTTCGTGCCATATGGGTGAACAGCTTCCGCTAATTTCTTATAATAAGGGATGACTTCGTCCTTAAAAGCACAAATCGTATCTGCTGTAAAAAATGCAGTAGGATGAACCGCGTTTGCTTCCACTATGATCAGCCCAGCCCCTCCTTTTGCCCTTTCTTTGTGATAGGCAATCAAACGGTCAGTTGGAATCCCGTCCCTCACATAGGAAGTCATATGACCAGTACTTAGAATCCTGTTTTTAATCCATAGTGCTCCTATTTTCTTTGGTGTAAATAAATGGTTAAATTCAGCCATGTTTATTCCTCCCTTCTTACTGCTTTACCGTTAAGGCATTAACTACTTCCGCAATATCCCTTGAAGCCATATTGGTTCCGCGCGTCTGGTTCAATGATCCAATGGACTCTTCCATCATCAATAAGCAAAAAGGACAGGAAGTCATGGTTGTGCATGCACCTGTATTAAGTGCTTCTTCACCGCGGATGGTATTAATTTTTTCACCACGTTGTTTCGTTTCAAACATTGCACCGCCGCCGGCACCACAGCAGAAAGATTTTTCTTTACTGTTTTCCATTTCGACAATTTCGTATCCAAGCATTTCCAAAATATCCCTTGGTGCATCAAAGATTCCATTTTGCCGCCCTAAATAACAAGGGTCATGGTACGTAACAATTTCCCGTTTCTGCTTCTCGGGAATCTTTAAACGTCCTTCCCGGATGAGATTATAAATAAATGTGGTATAATGTGTTACCTCAAAATCCCCTCCAAATGCGGGGTATTCATTTTTAAACATATTGAAGCAGTGAGGACAAGTTGTCACGATTGATTTAACTTCATGTTCCTTCAAGGTTTTAATATTAGCTTGAGCTAATTCCTGAAATAAATTTTCATCTCCCATACGCCGAGCAATATCGCCGGTGCATTTTTCCTTGTTTCCTAGAATAGCGTAATCCACACTTGCTTTTTCCATAATCTCTGAAAATGCCCGAGCTATAGACTGCAGCCTTTTATCGTACGAAGCAGCGCATCCTACCCAAAATAAAACTTCCATTGTTTAAGCCCCTTCTTTCTTTTGATTGTCTGAAACCTTCTTTGAATCACTTAAGACAGGAATATTCAGTCCTTTACTCCAGTCTTCCCGGTCAGACCATGGCTTGCCAAAAATATTATTCTGCTCTTCTAATCTCACAAGCATGTTTTCTGCTTCCTGCTCGATTACCTGGTTTTGAATCAAACCGCGCCTCATCGATAAAATAAGATCGATATGATTAATGGACACTGGACAGGCCTCAACACACGCGCCACAGGTTGTACATGATTGAAGTTCCTCTGCCGAAATAAACGAAAGTACCTCTTCATCATGATGCATATTATCGCGGATCTTCGTTACAATATTGCGGGGCGCTAACGGCTTACCGCTATTGTTTGCAGGGCATTGGCTGTCACAGCGGCCGCATTCAGTACAAGCATCAGTGCTAAGCAATTGCCAGTTAGTAAAATCGGATATCTTATTTACGCCTTGTATTTTCAACGAATCATATCGCTCTTCTTCTGTCATTTCCTCCAGGTTGTAAGGTGCCTCAACATTTCCCGTCCGTTTCACTGGATGGAAAAGGATGTTGAGGGGAGCTGTTAAAAAGTGAAATAATTTCGTATAAGGAATAATGGCAACAAGAATAAAAGCTAATACAGCGTGGCTTAACCACCAGATAGGATATGATGCCCCGCTAAAGATGGCATGCCCTTGAAATAATACAGAAAGTCCGTATCCAACTGGCGACCAAACGGCATGGCTGATTTCCATTTCTGAAATTCGAATTCCTTCTATTATATATCCGCCCATTCCAATAAGAAGTAAGAGCAGAAGGAACGCCTGGTCCGCCATCCCATCTCTTAATCTAGGACGAATCTTTCTGGCTCGTATTACCATAGCCAGTGCTAATCCAATTAGAAACAAAACGCCAAATACATCTAACACCAGCTCATAAATAAGATAAAAATTCCCTCTTAGTAACGGAATTTTAAAATCATAATCAATAGCTACCAAAACTGTACCGATGAACAAGATCACAAATCCATAACTTGTAAAGCGGTGCATAAATCCAAATAGCTTATCTTTCTTTACCTTCCGTTGGGCTATAGCTGTTTGATAAAAATAAGAAAGATTGGTTTTGACATCATTCCATCTGACTTTTTCCCTTACCCCTCTTCTCCATAAGCGAAACCGGCGGTAAAAGCCGTAGAGAAACACAAGAATGGCAATACCTGCGAAGATGTACATCATCAGCTTATAATTGGAAGAAATCATCCAAAAGGTATCACGTTGAACTGTCTCCATTGCCTAACCCTCCTGCAGCCATTTCTGTAATTTCTGAGAGATAAAATGGATCGTCTTGTCATTAACTTCAGAAGCTACTTTCTTTCCTGACTGTTCTTTTTTATCTTGAGAAAGGCCCATAATCGCAAGCAGCCTCTCCTCCGCTGAGAGACTATCTTTCGGAATATCAAAATAGCGAATATTGGGCCTTGGTTCCGTCATCTTCATCACTTGTACGTTTAACTGTTCATTAGCTTTTTCAAGAATCCGGATTTCCTTTTTAATTTTAGGCGGGCGTCTGTAACGAGGAATATATCGTTTTCTCCCCAGAGTGTTGGTTACTCCAATTAAAATCGGCAGCTTTACCTCATAGGTTTGGACAGTCCCTCTGTCTTCGCTCCGCTTTACTTCCCAAAGCCCTTCCTCTTTTACATCTATGTGATGGATGTTGGTTAAAGCTGGAATAAATAATAGTTCAGCCACCATTGCAGGTGTCATGCCTGAATTTTTATCCTCACTGACAGACCCCGTTAAAATAACATCAAAAGAGTGCCCGCTTAGCTCTTTCGCAATAATTTGAGCTGTTTCACCCGGATTATTTTTGAGTTCGGGCTGTTTGAGTACAATCCATTGATCAATGTTATATTTTAGCAGCCGTTTCTCCTCGATGGTGAATTCAGAATCATGGGCCGTAATAATCGTAATCTTCGCACCGTTTTTTTCCTTATAATCACATGCCCATTGCAATGCCTGGGTATCGGCTGAATTAAAAGTGTTGCTTATATAGGAAAATTCCTGGCTCTGGTAATCCCATTTGATGGACGCAGGATCCATGATTGGCTTAACCAATATGCAAATGTTCAACATATGTTTCACTCTGCCTTTCTGCTTGAAGAGCATCAACTAGTCTAGGTACAACTTGTTGATAATTACCAACAATCCCAATATCACATCGCTGAAAAATAGCAGCCGATGGATCGTTATTAATCGCAATCACATGTTTGACCGCTTTTATTCCCTCCAGATGCTGAGAAGAACCCGAAATCCCAATCGCAATATAGATATCTGCTTCAATGGAAGTGCCGCTTGCTCCAATCCGTTTTTCTCTTGGAATCAGTCCTAATTCGTCCGCAACTTTGCTTCCTCCGATTGGCGCATTGACGATTTCTGCTAATTTTACAATCGAATCAAACTCGTTCTTGTCTTGCACCCCTCTGCCAATACCGATTACTACCTTAGCTTCGGTGAGTTTCAGTTCCTTCCAATCTATTTCAGATTCAGAAATAAATTGGATTGGACTTGGTTCATATTTTTCTATATCAATCTCCTGTACAATACTTGGCGTCCCATATTGCGGTCTGCCGTACAGGATGGATCTTTCAAAAGTTAAGTATTGCTGTTTGGTTGGTGCGAAAGATACAAATTCATTTGCTTTCCCTTGATAAATTTCCCGTTTTACCAGTAATGAAGAAGGTTGATTTTCCATTTCGATAACCTTCAGAGCATTCGTGATCATCGGCATCCCCAAACGGGTGGACGCACGCACGGCGACATCATGATAAAGAGGATGAGACGAAAATAGGAATATTTCTTTTTGATGCTGAATAATGGCACAAATCCTTCGAAACGCTTGAAAATGATAGTCCGATACTTTCCATTGTTCGATTGGTACATGAACATGATAAACCTCATCAAAAGGCAATTGCTCAAGCTCTATAACAGGGATACCTGAATGAACGACAATAGCTGTCATTTTAGACGTATTTGGATAAATAGTTTTAGCTTGTTCCACTAATCCCCATGCTTCTTCCGTAAACATAACCCCGTTTTTCAATGGAAGATAACATATAATATTCGTTTCCATTTCCCCATTTCACCTCGCTTTAAATTGCCGTCAACCCATTCAGCCAAACAGGCTGAATGAGCAGGCGAGCAAATCTTGGAATCTAGTTTTTCAATTGGCGCCAGTTCACAGGATATAGAGTAAAATAAAACTCCACTTCCTCATCTGTTCCATAAGTGATTTCTGCGCCGTCTTTCATAAAATAAATATCTCCCTGCTTGGCTTCAATCTTTTCACCATTATGGGCAATGTACATACTTCCCTTTGATACATAAATCATTTCATCGTACTTGATTTGCCAATCAAAATGACACTCTTTCATGCGGCAGATACCGCCGCCCATATTTGCTGAAATTGAGTTCAGCACAGGTGCTATCTCCTGAATCTCGCCTTCAATTCCCAGCGGGCTGAACTCGATACCCGACCGTTTAATTAATGTGACAAGATCTTTCCCCGTATCTTCATACACAACATCTTTCTTTACAATCTTCCAGTCAACAGGATAGGTAGAAAAGAAGAATTCTGCTTCAGCATCGGTGCCGTAAGTAATTACAGCCCCCTCTTGCATATAGAAAATATCTCCTGCTTCTGCTTCAATTTTCTTTCCATTGTGGCCAATATACATGCTGCCAGACTGAACAAAGATAATTTCATCGTATTTTAATTGCCAGTCGAAGCTGCATTCCTTAATTTTGCAGATGCCGCCGCCCATTGTTTTCGATATCGGATTTACCGCCATGGCAATTTCCTGGACTTCAGCCTCAATACCAAGTTCTTCGAATTGAATGTCCCCTGCTTTCAGTAATGTCACCAAGTCTTTTACCGCATTTGTCATTATAGTTTCTCCTCCTTGAAGTTTTGGATTAAAGAATGATATAGTAATAGTGATGTAAGTTCAGCCTAAAAAATTAATGTGAGCAACGGAAGTTTTTTAGGCTGACACTTTTTGGCTCTCTCTTAACCTTTAAGACAATCGAGCCGTCTATTTCTTGAATTTCATAGTTTCCGACTGACACTTTAGAGCTGAATAGAGATTTTCCTGTTTTCATATCGAATTCCCAGCCATGCAGTGGGCAACTGACAATCTGATTGTCACATCCATAAATGTACTCACCAGGGTCAGATGGGAGCATTGTTCCGCTTACTGTGCCATAAATCATCTCCACTCCTTGGTGTGGACAGCGGTTCCTGAAAGCATAAAGTTCCCCATCGACATTCAATATCGCAATTTCTACCCCGTCTACAACTGCAATTTTGCGCTGACCTGGCTGCAGATTCTCTGCCGCACATACTACTACGCTTACTGAATTGCTTGCCTGCATTGTTTCCATTTTATTTCCCCCTCTCCATTATTAAAGTCTGTATGAATTTTTAGCATTGTCATAAAAAATTTTCTGTTTTAGATCATCCGGGAAGTGTAAGAAGGCACTATCACGCTCGTCACCATCCCAATGCGGATAATCGCTCGCAAACAACAGCATGTCTTCGGCTTTTACCATTTGGATTAACTGAACAATATCTTTCGGATGAAATGATTCTTCGATTGGCTGTGTACCCAAGCGGACATTGCTTCTAATATACTCACTTGGCAATTTCTTCACCCACGGCATTTCGCTTCGGAGCGCCTTCCAGTTTTTATCCAGTCTCCACATTAAGGATGGAAGCCAAGAAAACCCATACTCAATAAAATTGAATTTCAAATTAGGAAACTTCTCAAAAACACCTTCACAAACCAGACTCGCAATTTGCCTTTGGGCAATCAATGACAGTGAAGTATGCCATTCTGCATAAGTGGATGCCGGCCCAACTGCATTAGGTGGTGCATACTCTGCCGTTCCCTCACAATCCGGATGGAGAACGATAGGAAGATTGTACTCCTGAGCTATTTCATACAGCGGCCAGAAATGCCGTTTTCCTAACGGGATATTAATGCACTGCAAATTGATTCCAACAATCCCTGGTTTATGGCCAATCCGTTTAATCTCCTCAATCGCTAAATCCGGTGCAACAGGAGTAACGGACATGGTCATCTTAAAACGAGGGTCACTCAGAACCCACCGATCATAAAGCCAATCGTTAGAGCCTGACGTATAGCCTGCAGCAATCTCTACATTATGGTAACCGGCCATTGTTCCATGTCCGATATTCAAAATTCCATACGTATGTTGATGCTTATCCAGCAAATCCTGAGCGGTAAAAACAGGATCAGATCCAGGAACCCCTCCCTCTGGTGTGATGGCATCTAAACGAAGAACATGGTTCGGATTTGCATACCTCGCTTTTGGAAAAGTAAAAGCGCCAGCATTCATATTGGACAGCATGCTTTTTTCAAACCGGCCAATGTTCATATGCTTTTGGATACCTTCTTCCAAATAAGGTATAAGCTCATTAAAATCAGCTAGGTATGGATGGACATCGCAATCGATTAATCCCTTTTCAACTTTTTGATTTACTTCATTTTCTTTTAAAACCGTTTCCAAAACTCTCACCTCTTTTAAAAATGTTTATTAAAATCAAACTCATATAATGAACATGGTCATAAAATAGTGAAAAAAAAACAGATTAATAGTCTATACTCTTACTTTTAGATTTTACTTTTAACCAAACCTGCGGCTTTTTGGAAATTAGGACGAACATACCCATGAAAATGAGGAGTCCTCCAACCATAAAACTTTGCGAGATCGTTTCTTTTAAAAAGATCCAGCTAAGCAGTCCCCCAATAACAGGAGCAAAAAAGTAAAACATGGAACCAATGCCGGCCTCCATCATTTCCATACCTTTATTCCACAAGAAAAAGGCAGCTGCCGTAGCAATAATAGAAAGATAGAGTATGCCCATTAGAATGGAGGGCTTTTGTATATTCATAAAATCCTTTGGTTCCACATCTATGAGCATGGCAGGAGTGATTAAAATCAAGGCAGCACCGGTGGCAAAGGTTGTAAGGGTAAGAGAGGAATATCTCGCCCCGATGCTTTTAACATTTACACTATATAGCGCCCAAGATGCTGCTCCTGCTAATAAAATCACATTTCCTATTAAGTGCCCCCGGCTGTTTTCTTCATAACCGATGATAAGAAACAAGCCATACATGGACGTTACAACAGCGATTAGTTTTTTCCATGTCAATTTTTCCTTAATGAAAAAGCAGGCAAATACCAAGGTGAAGGCCGGGGAAGCTGATGAAATCAATACACCCATATGTGCCGTTGATAAATAGGTGCCGACAAAAGCGCCGCCATTTGAAACACAATATCCCATCAACCCCAGCCAAGCAATCAAAGGAAAATCCTTCCGATTAATTGGCTCCCTCTTTTGAAACCAGCAGATACATAAGATCACAAAAGCAATTAGATACCGCAGCCATAGAAGGACAAAAGGAGAAATATACTCAAGAGCATACTTGCCAACGACATACATTCCTCCCCACATACCTGCAGCTGTAAGCAAGCATATACTGCCAATGAAAACCCTCGGCATTGACAAATCCCCACAAAGGAAAATGGCGGACACAGCGGGGACTATAGCGCCCGCTCACCATTTTTCAATGTCCTTTCTTTATGGTTTCACAAATACCGTTTTAATAGATGTGAAGAATTCAATCGCTGCTTGACCCTGTTCCCGTGAATGGGAACTAGATTGCTTCATCCCGCCGAATGGCGCCTGAAGCTCTACGCCTGCACTTTCTGCATTAATGCGGACAAGACCCGCATCCATATCTTGAATAAATGAGAGCATGTTCCCGATATTTTTAGTAAAAATAGAAGCACTAAGTCCATATTTCACATCATTCGCTACTTCCAAAGCTTCCTCTAATGTGTCAACCTGGATAAGAGCTAACACCGGACCAAAAATTTCCTCCTGCGCAATCGTCATATCCGGTTTTACGTTTTCAAAAACGGTAGGCTGGACATAGAAACCTTGTTGAAGTTCCCCTTCTTCTATTCTTTTCCCTCCATAGAGAAGTACTGCCCCTTCATCAATCCCTTTTTGGATATAAGATAACACCGTATTTAATTGACTTTCACTGGCGCAAGGCCCCATCCAAGAGTCACTTTCCATCCCATTCGCTACTTTTATTTCCTTCACTTTCGCTAGTAATTTTCCCTTGAATTCCTCGTACACCTCTCGTTGAACGATAACTCTGCTAGTCGCGGTACATTTTTGTCCAGTCGACCTTAATCCTCCGCTTATGGTTGCTTCCACTGCTTGATCCAAGTCAGCATCGGATGCAACAATGACTGGATTTTTGCCGCCCATTTCTAATTGATATTTAGCCCCGCGAGCAAAAGCACCCTGTCCGACCCGCTTTCCTATGGTTTCTGAACCGGTGAATGTAATTCCATTTACATCTGGATGATCAATGAGTCCTTGGCCGATGACACTCCCCGGACCGGTTACCACATTCACGACTCCTGCAGGAAATCCAGCCTCATGAAAACATTCAATGATTTTGACAGCGGTTACAGAAGTTTCAAATGCCGGCTTTAAAACCACCGTATTTCCATAGATCAGAGCAGGTGCCATTTTCCAAATTGGAATGGCAACTGGAAAGTTCCAAGGTGTAATAACCCCTACCACTCCTAATGGAGAACGAGTTGTAAACATCAGGGCTTCACTATCAGATGATGGTATATTATCGCCGATTTTCCTCATCCCTTCGCCTGCATAATAACGGAGAATATTAACCCCGCGCATGGTTTCTCCTTTTGCTTCAGGAAAGGTTTTTCCCATCTCACGCGTCATTGTTTCCGCAATTTCAACTGCTCTCTGCTCTAAAATAGCTGCCGCTTTGAATAGGTAATCCCCTCTTACAGATCCAGCCAGTTTTCTCCATCCGCGGCTGGCCGCTTTTGCAGCAGAAACGGCTTCATTTAGTTCCTTTTCAGAAGAAGTGGGAACATAACCGACAATTTCATTTTTGTTTGCTGGATTCACACTTGCATAAACCTGTTCACTTAATGGAGAGGTCCATTCCCCATTAATATAATTTGAATACTTCTTTGCCGTCGTTTGAATTTCCAATTATTTTGCCCCCTTAAAAATGTATTAGCAAGATTGGAAATCATGATTTTTTTATTATCATGATTTTTATAGTGTTATCTTAGCACAGAACTTTTTACTTAACAATCTAAATTTTTCAAATATTTTTTCACCTGAAAAATGGTGCTTTTATCATGCTGTTTTAAGAGCTTTATCTCTATATTTTGTTATCTAAATTATTTATATTTTCAAAAAAATCAGTTGTATAGATTTTGGATTTATAATATAATCACTGTCATAATAGTGTTTTGACCATGATAATAATAAAATCATGGTCACTATTTCTTACTTTTTACATTGTAAATTCTTTCAGTCATCTATGTTTGACTCTTAGGTAGTACCAAATAACGAGGAAAGGCGGGGATAACGGAGTAAAATACTGGAATTCACTAGAGGTACGCATTGATTTTTAAAATAACCATATTGGAGGAGAGTGTCATTTGATTAATAAAAACAATATTATTGCTGTTGCCTCTATGACTCTAACTTTAGCCTTTATCTTATTAGGGATCTTTTTTACTGATGGGTTGAACAACGTTTTTTCAGCCATCTTAAAAGTGACATCTGAAGATTTCGGCTGGTTCTATCTTATAGCCGCATTCTTATTTCTCGTTCTATGTGTCTATTTAATGTTTTCTAAATATGGAAATATTAAGTTAGGCAAGGATACCGATAAGCCAGAGTATAGTACAAAGTCATGGTTAGCCATGTTGTTTAGTGCAGCCATGGGATGTGGTTTGGTTTTTTGGGGAGTGGCAGAGCCTGTGATGCATTATATAACCCCTCCAATGGGTAAAGGAGGTACAGCAGAAGCAGCTGATACATCCATGAAATTTGTCTTTTTTCATTGGGGATTCAATGCCTGGGCCATTTACGCAGTAGTTGCTTTAGGACTTGCATACTTTCAATTTAGAAAAAACCTCCCTGGACTCATAAGTTCTATTTTTTATCCGGTATTAAAAGACAGAATTTACGGCCCGCTTGGGAAAAGTATTGATATCTATTCTACCTTTATGACGGCAATCGGGGTTTCAACCGTTCTAGGTGTTACGACATTACAGCTGGCAGGAGGTTTAAATACAGTATGGGGCGTTCCCAATACTTTAACCTTCCAGATTATATTACTCTCTATTGTAACCGTTCTCTTTATGGTGTCTGCATACTCTGGATTAAATCGTGGTGTAAAAATATTATCAAACTTAAATATGATTATCGCCTTTTCCCTCATGATTTTAATTTTTATTCTTGGCCCTTCTTCCCAAATCATGAGAATCTTCACTAATGCCACTGGAGAATATTTACGAGATATTATCCCAATGAGCTTAAGATTGCAAACTTTCTCTACGGATACATGGATTGTAGCATGGACCATATTTTATTGGGCATGGTGGAGCACATGGGCACCTTTTGTTGGGACATTTATTGCCCGGATTTCAAAAGGTAGAACAATTAGGGAATTTCTCATTGGTGTACTAATCATTCCTACATTGATTAACTTTATGTGGTTCTCTGTTCTAGGAGGCTCTGCTCTTCATTTCGTTCATGATTTGAAACAGACTGCTCTAGCAGAAGCCATCAATAATGATACGACAATCGCATTATTTTCATTTTTAGGGAATTTCCCTTTCAGTTCAGTGTTAAGCTTTATTGCTATCCTGTTGATTTCTAGTTTCTTTATTACCTCCGCCGATTCAGCAACATATGTTTTAGGAATGTACAGCGGCAACGGAACACTAAACCCGTCGAACAAGTTAAAAATGGTCTGGGGATTATTTATTTCCGGATCGGCTATCGTCCTCTTAATCAGCGGCGGTGTATCAGCCGTCCAAACCGTTTCGATTGCCATTGCTTTTCCGTTTTATATTTTAATGGTCATCATGTGTTACTCTATTTTGAAAGCAGTTACAAAAGAAAAGGCCCATTCTGCACATGAGTTTCGATCCAGTGTTATCAATAATATTGGCCATACTAAACAGGAAATGTCAAAGGCGGAATAAGGTAAAATAAAAATCTTTAAAAGTGTTCTGAGTAAACATATTAATTTGGGTTATGTATCAAGACTCGTTAGGTTATTCCAATTTTCAATTGGAATAACCTTATCTTTTTTCGTCTATCAAGGTAAAAAATCTACTTTCGTTCTCTATAATACATGGAAACATTCACCTTTTATTTTATGTTTTTCTAACAAGTGACTCTGGTAAATTCTTTTCTCATAACATACCACTTACTTCTTGAAGCCTGGAAATGGAGGTTTCGGATGTTCTTCTTCCAAGCTCTATAACTAAAGATTCTCTTACTAAAACCGCTGGACGTCTGTAAACCTTAAAAACCGGTCAAAGATGAACCCTGTATCGTGGTTTATTCAAAAATTACAAATAGAAATAAAGTAAATTCACGTAAAAATTTTTTAAAGGAGAATCATTGTGAACCTAATACCCAAAAAAATGCGGGGCGTATATTTAACAGGTAATGGCGGATTTGAAAAATTAGAGTATCGCACAGATATTGACGTTCCAACACCCAAAGCAGGAGAAGTATTGGTGAAAATTGGTGCAGCAGCTGTAAACAATACGGATGTGAACACACGTATAGGATGGTATTCAAAAAGTGTAAAATTAGAAACCAATACAGGCGGGGCAACAGGATTTAATGAAGACGTTAAAGACGATGGTTCATGGCTTGGGCAAGCTATGGAATTCCCCAGAATTCAAGGCGCTGATGGTTGTGGTACGATTGTCGCCGTTGGAGGCGGTGTTAGTCAAGACAGACTAGGTGAAAGAGTATTAATACGTTCGGTTCAAGAACGTGTATCAAGTAAAAATGGGATAGAATGTATTACTTTTGGTTCAGAATGTGATGGTACTTTTGCCGAATATGCAACCGTACTTTCAGAAGAAGCCTTTGTAATCCGTTCAAATTTATCTGATAATGAGCTGGCAACATTTCCTTGCTCATATGGAACTGCTGAAAACCTTATTTGTAGAGCAGGGGTCGAAAAGGATGATGTAGTTTTAGTAACTGGAGCATCAGGTGGAGTTGGTTCTGCACTTGTACAATTAGTAAAAGTAAGAGGTGCCAAGGTTATTGCTGTTTGTGGTCATGATAAAGCAGAATTAGTTAAAAGCTATGGTGCTGATGAAATTATCTTCAGAGGAGATAGCTATGTTAAAAAGATTGGAAAAATGAAAGTGGATGTAGTTTTAGATGTGGCTGCTGGAGGCAGGTGGCCAGAACTTTTGCAAGTCTTGAAAAAAGGTGGAAAATACGGAGTTGTTGGGGCAATTGGTGGGCCTCTTGTAGAGCTGGATGTCCGTGATCTTTATTTGAAAGATTTGAGTCTATTTGGAAGCACATATCAAACAAAAGAAGCCTTTCTAAATCTTATTAGCTATATCGAAGAAGGGAAAATCAAACCAGTAATAGCAAAGGAATTTCCACTAAAAGATATGGTAGAAGCTCAAAAAGCTTTCTTATCTAAAACACTCGTTGGTAAATTTGTTATTGACGTTACTGCTGAATAGGCTCCAGCCTGTTAATGATTAAAATGAAAGACTATTGACAGGCTCAATCGGATGTTTCTGGATAGTTAATGGCGCATTTCAATTTAATTTTAATTAAAACTTTTTCTGGATATTAAAGAAGTGTTTATGATTGAGACAATTTTGAGATTTAGGTACTTCTAATAAAGTTTTTGATTGGGATACTTAGATATATATAGGGTTTTCCTTTACCAACTATTTACGATGATATTTTCTTTTTACATCCTTAAAGAAAAACGATCATTTAAGTTAATGCAATTAGCATTCTTTTTATATCGATGCTTGATTAGTTCATTGAATATTTATTATAGTCTTAGTTGAAAAGCAGGATTTATCCTTGTTCACCTCTTTAGTGTGTCATTTCCGCATCGGGATATTTGCCCGCTATACTCTCGATTGGAATACGAGTTTGGTCATACTTATGTTAAACGTTCCTTTGTTTTAACTAGCCTCAAATTTGATTACACAACTTATATTGTGTTCACATAAAGCACATTGTAAGAACAACAAAATTATTGGTGGTACTTTTTACATCAAGCAAAATAAAATAGATTCATGAAGGAGGGGAAAGTTTTGTCAGTATACTCATTTCAAGCAAAGCTATCAAATGGAGAAGAAATTAGCCTGGATATCTATAAAGGAAAAGTAATGCTGATTGTGAATACAGCTAGTAAATGTGGATTTACACCTCAATATGAAGGACTCGAAAAATTATATGAAACGTATAAAGAAAATGGATTTACGGTCTTAGGTTTTCCATGTAACCAATTTGGAGGACAAGAGCCAGGAAGTAATGAGGAGATTAGCAGCTTTTGCTCATTGAAGTATAATGTGACATTTCCTATCTTCCAAAAAATCGACGTCAATGGGAAAAATGTACATCCATTATACCAATACCTGCGGGAACAGGCCCCAGAAGATTCAGATTTGGATAAAGAGGGATCACTCTGCCATTTTTTACGGGATAAGATGCCAGACCTATTAGAAGGATCAAAAATCAGATGGAACTTTACAAAGTTTTTAATTGATCAAAATGGTAATGTCATAAAACGATTCTCACCGACCACAAAACCGGAAGATATAGCATGGGATATTGAAAAATTATTAGTAAAAAGTAACATCTGATAAAAAAGGGTAATCCACATCTTTTAGGTAGTTGCTTACCTTTTTTATAATTTTAGGGGATTACCGTCTTGAATAGGATGGACACGAAAAATAATCTTTGATACAAAGCAACTAAGGAAAAACAGGAGGTTAAACTCTGTCTTCTGATAAATAAAACGGATTTATTCGCGCCTTCTGGAAGTATCACCATTCATTTCCAACCGTCGCGTTTGTTTAGCCAGACGAAGAAATGTTCAAGTCGGAATAAAATAAGTCCACCCCCTGTTAGGTTACTCCCAATTTGAAATGGGGGTAACCAATTTTTTATATACTCTTAACTTATTCCACAAATAAATCCACTCACGACTTCCTCTGATGATATTGTTCAAATAGGTATAAATCATTCAACCTTCATTATTTTTCAGAAAAACGCCATGTAATATTTGGAATTAACTGAATTCATTTTCAACACTATTGACATCTGGGTTTTTCATGATATATTTAATAACATATTTATGTGAGATAAACTAACATCATAAAAAGATGGTGAATAAAAATGAAAAAAATCGAAGCGATTATCAGACCAGAAAGGCTGACAGAAACAATCAAGGGATTAAAAAGTATTGGAATCACCGGATATACTGTATCCCAGGTTGTCGGCCGTGGGAAACAGAAAAATACCAGAGGCGTTTACCGCGGTAAGAAATATAACATTACTCTCCATCCAAAGGTAAAAATGGAGATTGTTCTTTCTGATTATAAAGTGGATCCTGCCATTCAGACCATTATTACAGCTGCTCAGACAGGTGAAGATGGGGACGGGAAAGTTTTTGTTTATCCAATTCTTGATGCCTATAACATTAAGACAGGTGAAGTTGATGTTGATATTGACGATTTAGCAAAATAGGAGGTTAAGAGAGATGTCGCTGGAACATATAAACGCTGTTTGGGTTGTAATCGCGGCCGCCATGGTCTTGTTTATGGAAGGCGGATTTAGTTTATTGGAAGCAGGATTGGTTCGGACGAAAAACGCAGTGAATGTCACAATGAAAATTTTCGTCGATTTGACAGTAGGTGCTTTAGCTTTTTGGCTGATTGGTTTTGGAGTGATGTACGGAAAAGATATTTTTGGAATCATTGGTACCAATTTATTCGCCCATCCTCAAAGTATCGCTCTATCTATTCCATTGCCAAGCGCCGCTTTTGTTCTATTCCAAATAGGGTTTACGGTCGCTTGTGTCTCCATTGTTTCAGGGGCAGTAGCGGAGCGGATGAATTTTAATGCCTACATCGTAACAGTCGCACTTGTTTGCATGGTAATTTATCCCCTTTCAGGCCATTGGATTTGGAGCAGTGACGGCTGGCTGGCAAAGCTGGGAATGAAAGATTTTGCAGGCTCTGCTGCCATTCATGCAGTCGGAGGCTTTGCAGCACTAGCGATGGCTAGGATTCTAGGAGCGAGAAAAGGAAGATTTAATTCTGACGGCAGCACCAATGTATTTGCCCCAAGTAATATCCCTCTTGCCTCAGCCGGCACCTTTGTTTTATGGTTTGGCTGGTTTGCTTTTAATACCGGCAGTACATTGGACGCATCCAACAATGCCTTAGCATCAATTGCCCTTAATACCATGCTTTCAGGGGCAAGCGGCGGGGCGGCTGCCCTATTTTTGACCATGAGGAAATTCGGAAAAGCGGACCCAAGCATGACCATCAATGGCGTCTTATCAGGCCTTGTTGCGATTACAGCCGGCTGTGCGTATGTTTCTCAATGGAGCGCCATTATCATTGGCATGGTCAGCGGCATCATCGTGATTTATGCCACCCTTTTAGTCGACAATATCAAAGTAGACGACCCTGTCGGAGCAGTGGCGGTCCACGGCTGCAACGGTGTTTTCGGAACAATAGCGGTTGGTCTATTTGATCAAACCCATGGTTTATTAACTACAGGCGATCTCTCCCTTATTAAAATCCAGCTATTAGGAGCAGCAGTCGTCATGATTTGGGGATTTTCCAGTGGTACCCTTATCGCCAAAATATGTGAAAAGACAGTCGGCCTGAGAGCAGATGAACATGACGAAGAAAACGGCCTGGACATGTCCTACCACGGAATTCCCGCTTACAACGAACTGGAACGATTTACAGATTTACCTGCCAGCCTGTATAACTTCGAAGAAACCACCGGTGTCACCATTTCTGCCCCTTCCAGCAGTATGAAATAAATAGGGAAATAGATTGATAGCTTGGTGAGGAATTTTTTTATTCCTCACTTTTGTTTTTGAAAAAAGAGCGGGGCCCCCTTGGGGACAATTTTAGACATAACTCCACATAATTTTTGGCCCCTTATCTAAACAAACGTTTAAATTAAAATGATATAATCCTATCCATATAGGATTATAACGCTATAAGTCTGCAATTTTTGTCAGTCAAACATATGTTTATTTGAAGTATGGTAATTTCCTTTACTGTACTGATTTCTGATTGATTTACATTAAAATAATTGTCGAAAATGAACGGAGCAAAGAACAGGCGTTAGAGGAAGCGGGTTAGTTTCCCTCATCCTCTCTATTTAGAATAATTCCCTTTCGCCCAAACATCATTCAATATCTCTTCATTATGCTGTCCAAGTGTCGGAGCGTATCTTCGAGTAGTAACAGGTGTTTTCTCAAAGTTGACTGGAAATTTTATGTCTTGGATTTGGCCTTCAGTTGGGTGGCTGACATTTCGGAAAAATCCTATACTATTTAAGTGGGGATCCACAAAAAGGTCTTCCGGTGTATTTACCTTTGTACAAGGAATATCGCCTTTTTGCAGAAGCTCTAACCACTCTTCAGTGACTTTGGTAATCATGATGTCTTCAATTGTTTTATAAACAAAATCGATATGTTTTGTGCGTGCCGTTATATCCGTAAAGCGTTCATCCCGCTGTAAATCGCTTCGTCCTAATAGATTAAAAAATGATTGCCAATGTTTATCATTGTATATCATGACTCCAATATAACCATTTTTTGTTTTGTATGGTTTCCGATATGGAGAAACTACTCGTGAATAATAAGCAGATCCCTCCGTTGGCGAGAAAGTTTTACCATACATATGCTCTATCATGGTATAAGCTACCATTGTCTCAAACATAGGGACTTCAATTTCTTGACCTTCCCCACTTCGCTCTCTATGATATAATGCAGCTAAAATGGAACTAAGCCCGACTAGACCAGTTGTTTTATCTGCCAAAACAGTTGCTAAATATTGGGGCTCCCCAGTAATTTCCCCCTGTGCTGCTGCAATTCCTGATTGAGCCTGGATAATATCATCATACGCCGGTTTATCACCGTACGGCCCTTCCTTACTAAATCCATACATGCTGCAATAAATAATTTTTTTATTTCTCTTTTTTATATCTTCATATAATAGGCCCAGCCTTTCCATGGATTGTGGACGCAAAGTATGAACTAAAATATCCGCTTCCTCCACTAGATCAAGAAGTATTTTACGACCTTCTTCACTTTTTAGATCTAATGCAAGGCTGCGCTTATTTCTATTTAAATGAAGAAAAAGGCTGCCCATTCCTTTATTTTTCGATGGACCCAGATAACGTGTCGTATCTCCGGAGGGATTCTCTATCTTAATAACATCAGCACCCATATCTCCCAACATCAATGTACAATAAGGTCCCATTACAACGGATGTCAAATCAAGCACTCGAATGCCTTCCAATGGCCCATTCATACCAAATCACCCTTTCAATAAATTTATGCAATAAGGGATCAAGACTCTCCCTGAACTAGATGTAACTTAAGTCGTGGAATCCAGCGTTTCAGCTGATTTCTTCTTGATTAGTCCAACACGCTTCGACTTTGCAACCAATTCACCACGCTGGTTATAAGCACGATGTTCAAACCAGACAATTCCCGTATTCGGACGGGAATTAGATTCTCGCTTTCCGACGATTTCAGTTTCTGCACGCAGGGTATCCCCGATTCGAACAGGAGCAGGAAATACAGTTTCCTCAAAGCCAAGGTTGCCTAATGTAGTTCCCTCCGTCATGTCCCCCACACTTACCCCTACAATAAATGATAAGGTGAAGAGACTATTTACAATTCTTCCACCATACATTGTTTCTTTTGAATATTCTTCATCCAAATGAAGAGATTGTGTATTATGCGTCAAGGTTGTAAACAATAAATTATCTGTCTCCGTCACGGTTCTACCAGGACGATGCTGAAAAACATCACCAATCTTGAACTCTTCAAAATATTTTCCCCCAGCCATTGATATCCTCCTTTTACATAAGAATTTATCAGCAATCATGTTCAGAAAGGTTTATTTTATATGAGACAATACTTCCTTCGCTGTCTTTACATGGGCATAATCAATATGTTCTCCCTTATACATAATGGCTGTTTTCCCTTGTTTCTCTGCCCTTTCAAAAACCTCCACCATCTCACGATAATAGGCGATTTCATCATCGGAAAGAGAATAGATTTCATTTACAATTGGCACATTAGATGGATGAAGTACAAGTTCACCATCAAACCCAAGCTGCCGATTAAACTTACTGCTTTTTCGTAATCCTTCAAGATTATGAACGTCTTGCCATAGTCCGCCTATTGGCATAACTCCGGCTGCACGAGCTGCCATGACCACCTTCGAACGCATAAATAATGTTTCTAATCCCTCTGCTGTCCATTGATAACCAAGTGCCCTTGCGACATCCCCATTTTTTGCACTAAGACCCGCAATTCCCATTACCCTCTTACAAGAGGCAATCTCATAAGCCAACTGCATTGATTTTGCTGTTTCCAGGATAGGCAGAAAACGAATGCTGCCTGCAGGTAATCCCTGCCGCTCTTCATTTTCTTTAACTAAAGAAGATAGCCGATCAATGTCATCAGGGCCATCAACCTTAGGAATAACAATCCCTTGAAGGCCGACCTTCACGATTGCTTTAATATCCTCCAGATTAAAACCTTCTGGACCCACATTTATGCGAACAAAGACATGAACCCCCTTTGAAGAAAGTTCACTTATAGCTTCCGAAACGTATTGTCTTGCTAAAGTTTTTAATTCAACCGCCACACTGTCCTCAATGTCTAATATAACGGCATCTGCCTGAGAGGAAGTGATATTTGCGAACCATTGCTTTTTAATGCCCGGTATAAAAAGCAATGTACGATAGATTTTCATCATGTAAAACCCCTTCTTAGCTTTTGACGCAGCCTAATGAAATCGAAATATCCTCTGCCGCTTTTTTTACACGAGTTATATAATCAAATTCTTTTTCATTCACATAATCACCAATCGGAAATACACAAATAATGCTGCCAAGAACTTTGCCACTAGCATCAAATACAGGCGCCCCTACACTTTTAGCTCCTTGTTTCCGTTCATTGGCCGTAATCGCATAACCTTGTGCTTTGATGGTCTTTAACTCTTCTTTCACTCTATTTCTATCAGATTCACAATCGATTTCCTTGCTTAAAACCTCGTTTATTTCAGATTCACTTAAATGGGCAAGAATATTTTTGCCGCTAGCAGCGATATGTATCGGCTGCAATACACCTATTTCCAGTACGTATTGTAAGGCTTGGGGACTTTTTATACTTTCAACAAATACCAGTTTTCGATGATGTGGATAGTAAAGAGCAAAGTAGACGGAATGGCCAATTTCTCTAGAAAGGTCAATTAAATATCGTCTTGCAATTTGTTTTACGTCTACTTTAGTTGAAATAATGGATGCCATTCGAATCATGTCAGGCCCAATTTTATATTTACCTGTCGTCTCCGAATATTCTACGATATACTCATCTTTTAATGTCGAAAGCATCCGATGAACACTGCTCACCGGCATGCCTAGATATCTTGATAGCTCGTTAACTCCCCATTCATTTTGTTTATCCGTAAAAGCACGCAGAAGTGCAAACGTTTTAGAAATTACATTTTGCTTCATCACTTTTCATTCCAATCTACTAAATCAGGATCAAATTATTTTTTTATCATTAAGTCCGGAAGCCAAAGGGTGATAAATGGCATTAGGATTAACAGCACAAGGATAAATAAATCCATAAGAACAAACCACTTTACTCCTTTAAACCCTTCTGCTGTTTTTACACCTGCAGCACCTGTTGCCACAAAAACATTCATTCCTACCGGCGGGGTAACAAGCCCGACTTCTACCGTCTTTGTTACCAGTATGCCAAACCAAATTGGATTAAAACCAAGGGAGACAATAATCGGGAACGTCAGCGGCAAAGTCAATATCAAAATGGCAATTTGATCCATAAAAAATCCAAGAACCAAATAAATAACAATGATAATTGCTAAGATTGCATATTTTGAAACATCCATTCCTTCAATTTGCATGACGAGTTTTTGGGTTACCTGTGTCATTGTTAAGTAATAACTAAAAATATGGGCACCCACGATTATAGTCATAATCATCGTTGTGGATTTAATCGTATCATTTAATGCAAGGCCAAATTGTTTAAAGTTCATTCGGCGCATTAGGAGTACCACTGCTAATGTTATAAATGCACCCAGCGCACCAGCTTCTGTTGCGGTAACAACCCCGCTATAAATACCACCAATTACAGCAATGATAATCAATAGCATCGGCCATACATTTTTTAATGACCGTATACGTTCTTGTAATGAAAGCTGAATTTGAATTTTTGGAGCAATTTCTGGATTAATTTTAACCCATATTGTAATAACAATAATATATCCAAGTGCGGTTAAAATGCCCGGTATAATCCCGGCAATTAGGAGTGATCCAACACCAGTTTCAGTTAATATTCCATAAAGAATTAGTACAATACTTGGAGGAATCATGACGGCAAGCGTACCAGAGATACTGATAACTCCCATTGTAAAGGCCGTATTATACTTATATTTTTTCATTTCAGGCGCTGCCGCCTTTGCCATTGCTGCAGCAGATGCCTGACTTGAGCCAGATACAGCCCCCATCATCGCCCCGGCAAATACAGTAGCAATTCCAAGGCCTCCTGGCAGTTTGCCCATCCAATTATAGGCAGCAGAAAATAGGTCCTTCATAATACCGCTCACAGTCATAAAGGCTGCCATTAAAATAAACATTGGAATGGCACTCATTAAAAAGCTTTTGACACTTTCATAAGGCGCAGTTTGAAGAATCCCCAAAAATGAATCCAAGCCGCTAAACATAATTAATCCAATAGACCCTGAGATTCCTAGTGCGAAGGCAATTGGCATTCCAAATATAAGGAACAAAACTAAACAAATAAGTGGCAGGGCAATCGCCATTACTCATCCACCTCTTCCTTTTTAAGATGCGGCGGTTTACCCATAGCTAAAAGAATAGATGAAAGGATCTGCCGAATCATGATGAGGAAAGAACCGACGGGAATCCAAATATAGGACAGCCATAGTGGAAAATTAAGAAGTCCAGATGCTATTAAATTGTTCTGAAAGGCATTTATTGTCATGTTATAACCTTGATAACCAATAAAAAACATAAAGGCTGCTGCCAGCAGATTATAGACAATATTTAAGACATCTTGCATTCGTTTTGGAAAACGTTCAAATAGAATATCGAGACGAATATGACCATCTACTTTTTGAACATAGCTCATACTTAGAAAAACCAGGATGACCATTAAATACATCTCTGTGATTTCATATGCTCCAGTTATAGATTTGCTAAAGATATAACGGCTTAAAGCATCCAAGGTCGTTAAAAGCATCATGACCGCAACAGCTGCCTGTGAAAACCATAAAAATAAGTTTTCTATCAATGTAAATCCTCTTTCGATAGCGTTCATTTCATTTATCATCCCCTAAACCAGAAAGCAGCCGGTTTTTTATAAAAATATGGCCGCTTCCTGGTTAAATATTTTATTTTAAACTATCCTTTATCTCTTCATATTTTTGGATTGTTTCTTTCGCCTTAAATCCTCGTTTTTCAAGATCCTCTGCCCAGCGGTCCCATACCGGTTTTAGGGCTTCATCCCATTTTGCGGATTCTTCCTTACTAAGTTCATAGATTTTTATATTACTAGAAAACTTCTTAGCCAATTCTTCATTTTTCTCATCAAGGTATTTTGACAAGTGTTCAACTGTTTCATCACCCGCTTGGGCTAATGCATCTTTTACATTATCCGGAAGTGATTGATACACTTTTTCATTGATGGAATATACAACCGTAAAGCTTCCTAAATTAGCACCTTTGGTTGAATATTTAGCGATAGCATCAATCTGGTAAGGGGCAATGCTTGTAAATGGAAATGTAACACCATCAACAGTACCACGCTCCATTGCTGTATAACCCTCTGTGGCTGGCATGAAAACAGGCGATGCACCAAGCTCATCAAATCCAAGCTCCATCGTTCCTGTTACACGCGCCTTCATTCCTTTGAAATCGTCCAGCGTTTTAACAGGCTTCTTTGTTGTGACAAATTGGTATTGAGGAAGTGAAACAGCAAACATAGGTCGTACACCATTTTTTAAGTACTCTTCTTTTGCAAGGTAATCCTTCATTAATTGCCATATAATTTTTGACCCCTCTTCAGCTGAACCGTATGCACCAGGCAATGTAGCCACTTCAGTCAATGGCAGACGATCCGTAGCATAGGAGGTATAACCAATATCGATAGTCTTAGAGAGAGTTAAATCAAGATAACTGTTTGCCTTTCCGATTTGTTCTGCAGGGTAATGCTCGAACTCTACTTTTCCATTAGTTAACTCCTTCACTCGATTCATGAAAAAAACAGCACCTTCTGATGATAGGTAGTTAGAAGTTGGAAAGGAGTCAGCAATTTTTAGTTTAATCACTTTCCCATCATCAGCTTTATCTCCACCATCTTTCGACCCGCTTGCTTCCTTGTTCCCGCAAGCGGAAGCAACCACTAATACTAATACACATATAAATAATGTCCAAAGTTTTTTCATTCATTTTCCCTCCTATCTATTTGTTAAAAAATAATACGTAAAATATGAATTTATATAAGAAAGTTAAAATGTAGTCTTACCCTTTTACCTTTTGTGGTGAATACATCAGTACAAATCGCAGATTGGTATCCCCTGCATTGATGACTTCATGCATTGCCTTTTTAGGAATCCATAAAACATCCCCTTCTGTTAAAATGGACTCTTTTCCCTCAATAATCACTCGAGCTTTTCCTGTTAAGAAATACATTATCTGTTCAATATCATCATGAAAATGTGGATCAGCCAATCCACCAGGTTCCATTTCCCCAATAATCACCTCAATGTTTTCAATACCTTCGTCAGGCCCAACAAGACGGCGGTTAAACGTTCCCTCATGTCCTGGCGGGGAATAAGCTTCTACGTCTTTAACATTTTTCCAATAAACCATTTTCATTTCCCCTTTCAAATTGATTCCCAATAGTGTTTGCGCTTACATTTTGCAAATAAAAAAACAAAGGATCTCGTTTGTTTATTCCACTATTCGGAATACCATTCCATCTTTTATAAAAATTTAACACACAACAAAAATCATTACAAGTTATTTTTTGAATTTTTTAATTATTTTAAATAATATTTTTTTGTTTAGTTACCCTTATTCCCCCTTTGTATCCTCCTGCTTTCTCAAACGATTGGTTCTAAATTCATTATCGAAATCTATACAAATGAAAAGAAAAGGTCTTTAAACTTTCGGGGAATTATATCAAAAAAAAGCGCACAAGTCGGTACCTCTCAATAAGGTTACTTGTGCGCTTTTTTACTTCAAATATTTAGGGTGAGTTTGCTTTTACTTCGCAAATAAATGATTGCCTATTCGAAGTACTGTATTCCTGGTGAAAATCCAATCATCCGTTGCAATAGTTGGATTATAATAATAAACCGATCCGTATGTAGGGTCCCATCCTTTTAAGGCATCAATTACTGCCCGATAGGAATAGGTAGTAGGAGCCAAATAATATTGACCATCATTGACTGCTGTGAAAGCATTGGTCTGGAAAATAACATCATATGTATTTTTAGGAAATCCGGGTGTGGACAATCTGTTCAAAATAACGGCAGCGACTGCCACTTGACCTTGATAATCCTCTCCTCTGGCTTCCCCATGAACCACTCTTGCCATCATTTCTACATTATGTAATTGCTGCTGGGTTAGAGGTCCATAGACCCCGGTTGAGATGACTCCAGTATCTTGTTGAAATTGTCTAACCGCATTTTCTGTAATAGAACCATAATAACCGGTTGGCTGAGTAGGTAAGTAACCCATTTTTAGTAAATTATCTTGTAAATGATAAACAGATTGTCCTTGGTTTCCCTTTTGCAAAATTTCTTGAGCTGAGATTGAATTTGGCAGGAAAGCCAGGAAACAAATTAAAATTAGGAACGAAATTTTTACATTGAACCTCAAAAAATCACATCCTTCAACATATTCTTTTCAACCTTACTTTACCATACAAGGAAAATAGTTTATTGGGGCAAAATTCCCTTTTTTTAACTAGACGCCCACATTTTACAAAAATATTCAAATGTAGTTTTAGTCCCAAAGTCCTCCTTTTTTCATGCCCTTTAGGGCTGACACTAAATTGGCAGCACCCGCATAATTCCTTTCCAAACCCGTAAAGTGGACCCAACCTGTAAATTAGAAGTTTGGCCTTTTTCATATAGAAGCTGCCCCAAACATTTTCTATCAAAAAAGGACAAACCTACAGATGATTCCGTAAGTTTGTCCTTTTGGTAAAATAATGTTTATATTATAATATGAAAGTTTCTATTCCAACCCTTTAAACATTTCTTCAACATCCTTTGCGTTCGCAAAGATGGCCTCCATCAGCTTATCATCGGAAACAACTTTATAGTTTCCTTCCTTATCCTTTTTCAGATTCAAAGTAACTTCCCGTGTGTCCATGGTGGCGTTTTTTGGTGAAAGGTTTTTCAAAAGAGTTGCCTCCATTAGCTTTTGCATGGATTTATCTGTTTTTTCTTGATCCTCACTAAAAGCTTGTGCAAAAGCCATTGGCATTACTTCACTAATGGTTTGAGATATGGCAATTTTCATGTCGACTGAAGTAATTTTCACCTTCACTTTAGCCTTATCCCCATCCTTAGAAACTTCCTTCGGCTCTTCGAATTTATAACTTTTGGCAATGGCGTTAAATGCCTCCTTGCCATCAAATTCGCCTTCAATCTTTTTATTTACATCAGAAAAATTAAATTCACTATCTTTATTGGCCTCAACATAACTAACTGCTTTCTCTACATCAGCTTCTTTCACCGCTGTTAAAAATTCGTTTACGGTGTCTGCCGGCTTCGGTGAACCACAGCCAGCTAATAGAATAATAGCCAAGCCTGCCATAATGAATCCTGTAAGAAACTTCCTTCCAGTATTTCGCAAAACTTTTTCCCCCAAAATATAAATTTGCTTTGCAGGTATATACCAATGTCTATTTATATCCGGCAATACCTTTAAAAAGATAGTACAATTATACCATTATTTTTTCAAAAAAAGGATATTCCGCGTATTTACATGTAAAAACAGCAGAAAAGACTTATGGTAAGTGTGGTAGATAATGTGAAGAAAGGCTGATAACTGGTGAGTAATCGCTTAGATTTTTCCATTTATCAGGTAAGAAAGTAAAAAAGGAGTCCTATCACACCTCCTAAGACATTGGCTTTTCAAAACTTTTCTTAGCATTTCAACAAATGTTTTCTGATCATCCCCTCCTTTCTGAAACGGAAACCAGTGCATCACCCTGCCGCCATATTCAGCTGCAATTTCATTCCATTACCAAATGGACTACAAAGCTATCCATTTTCGACAAAATCCGGGTGGTGCCAGGCACTATGTCCAGATTATTCTGAAAATGGTAAAAACGACCGATTGTATCGCGTCTCTCATTTGCTAGTATGGTAAATAGATACAAACATACATATTATTACCAAAACCCATCTTATCTGAAAAACTTCCATTCATCTGGTCATTAAGTCTATGGATAACCTAGCAAAAGGCGGTTCATAGACTTGAAATTTATAAAAGGGGGAAAAGTGATGAAGAAAAAGTTATTAACCGTTACACTTGCTGGAGCAATGGCGTTTGGGGGGAGCCTGATTGGATCCACCTCGGCAGGCGCTGTTGGAAATGGGCCAAACTATGGAGGGAATGAATCTCTTCAAAATTCCATTCTTACTACACATGCCGAAATGGTTAGTTTTTTAAAAACGCAAGATGCCAAACAGCCAGATATGGAATTAGAAAAAATCGGTGAGTCAGTAAAAGGACGAGACCTATTTCTAGTAAAATATATTAAAAACCCCAAAAATCCTACGATTCTATTTGTCACACAGCAGCATGGGAATGAAGCATTAAATACAGAGGGGGCACTTCAATTTATCAAAGAAATGGGATCTGGCAAAATGAAGGGGATCCTTGACGGCGTGAATATCCTTATTGTCCCAAGGCTAAACCCAGACGGTGCTGCAGGAGATGTTAATTTTTCATTAGATGACTATGTTGGTGATGGGGATTATCATCTTACTCGATACAACGCAAATCACGTGGATTTAAACCGCGACCATGTCGACCGTACACAGCCGGAAACACAGGCATTGCATAATAATGTTTTAGGCAAGTACCCTATCGATTATATGATTGATCTCCATCACCAAGGAGCCCAGAGCGAACGTGATGGTGAACTGGTTTCTGGATCGATTTTATATCCAACAAACGCGAATGTTGCCCCCGACGTATTGCAAAAATCTAAGCAATTGGGTGCTGTCATTTTTGATACCATTGAATCAAAGGGCTGGGGCCATCTTGGCAAATATATTGGAGGCGATGCCCCTACCATCAGCCGTAACGGCCTGGCACTAGAATACGGTATCTCTACTGTTCTATTTGAAGTCCGCGGAATGGCTGACCATTATTATGAACCATATGCCCTAGGTCAAAAAGGCAACGGATACCTCATCAAGCAGGCTGAGATCACAATGGAGGCAACATCTAAAGCGATTTCTGACGGTTCCATTCTGAAAAAAGATGTGTCCTTCTGGGATACATTGGCTGAACAAAATACACGCGAGACAGAATAAAATCATATTTAAAGGATAATCCAACTGAAACGCCAACAGTCAGAGAGGCTTGTTGGTGTTTCCCCTTTATCTATTTTGTACATCTCTATAGGGTTTTCTATCATATTTCAATAATTGAGTTCTAGTGTTTTCATCCTCTTCCTCTATTCATCTGCATATGAAAACATGGCCAATCTTCCCAGATTTAACGATAATAAAAAAGAAGAAGTGCCATAAGCACTCCCCCCAACAATCGCTTCCTTTCCAGCAGTCAAAAGCTGTTAAGGTAGCAGCCAGTATTTTACATGATAGATATCAAATTATCTTTTACCTGCTAATTCAATTCTTTCAGGCTTATTGACGATGAAGATGTAGGACAGGGCTCCTATTAACATGACGGCAGCAACAAAAGTAAGAGCGCCGCTAAAGGAATGGGTTTTGGCAAAGATTAACCCAATGACAATAGGAGTTACAATGCCGGCAATATTCCCAATGGTATTGAAAATGCCGCCTGTTAAACCAACCAATTCTTTTGGTGCCATATCACCGACAAGCGACCAGGTAAGTCCAGCCATGCCTTTTGCGAAGAAGGCAATCGTCATAATAAGAATAATGAGTACGATATTGGAAGTAAAGTTCGCTAAAACGATAATGCATGACAACAGAAATCCTGTAATAATCGGTGTTTTACGAGCCACCGAAAGGGACTTATTCTTTTTCAATAATATATCTGAAATAATTCCGCCTGCAATTCCTCCTAAAAATGCTCCTATGTATGGGACGGATGCGGCAAACCCTGTCTGGATCAATGACAGACCTTTTTCTTCTACCAAATATGTAGGAAACCAGCTAAGGAAAAACCAAACGATGGTATTCATCGCGTACTGGCCAATATAAATTCCAACCAATTGCCGATTTGTCAACAAAAGACGAACATCCCCCCAATTCATTTTTCGTTTTTCCGCTTTATCGGCTAATCCGCCGCCTGAATTGATATACTCAATTTCCGCCTGATTGACACGAGGGTGGTTATAGGGCTCACGAACAAATTTAAACCATAGAAGTGCCACGACAATACCTGCTCCTCCTGAAACCCAGAAAACATGGGTCCAGCCGAAGTCTTTTAAAATCCATGTCATGACAGGCGTAAAAAGTGCTAATCCAAAAAATTGTGCAGAATTATAAATCGATACAGCCCGCCCGCGTTCATGCTGCGGAAACCACATAGTAGTTAATCTGCTGTTGCCCGGAAAGGAAGGGGCCTCCGTTATACCCACTAGGAAACGTAAAATGAATAATCCTAGTAATGTGCTGATAAATCCTTGAAAAAAAGTGCATGTAGACCATAATAATAAGGCAGCTCCGTAGACATTTTTTGCTCCAAACCGGTCGAGCAGCCAGCCGCCCGGGATGTTAAAAATTGTGTAAGCCCAGTTAAAGGCTGAAAAGGCAATCCCCATTTTTACCGCATCGAAGGCAAGGTCTTCTCTCATGACCGGAGCGGCAATTCCAAGAGCAGAACGGTCAATATAATTAATAATCGTTACAACAAATAACATAGATAGAATCAAATAACGGACATTGGTCTTTTTAGGCATTTCAACATGAGAGTGGATCTGTCGAGCAGTATTATTCATTATTTCTACTACCTCCAATACCTGTTTAGTTTCTGCCTTTTCCCCTTAAAGCAATGAATCAGCCATCTGCTTTTAAAGTAGTAAGGAAAGACATTCATGATTGCGGTTCTTTACCATTCCTTCTTTATCTGACCATACAGGGCTTTTTGGCATCATATTTCCAATCTTTAATCAAGTATTGCATAGAAATGGAATCATCACGATCATGATAGGGCAAACGGTGATATAATTCATTTGCTTTCATGACTTTATCCATATTGATGTCTACACCTAATCCCGGCTTATCAGGTAATTTTATCACCCCGTCTCTTATTTGCAGGGAATGATCGCATAATTCCTGGCCGTCCTGCCAGATGTAGTGTGTGTCAATAGGAGCAATATTTCCTGGTGCTGCAGCAGCTACTTGTGCAAAAGCGGCTAATGTAATGTCAAAGTGGTTATTAGAATGCGATCCCCAGGTTAAGCCCCAGTCATTTAATACATAGGCCATACGAATGCTGCCGTTTAAAGTCCAGAAATGCGGGTCCGCCAGCACAATGTCCACTGCTCTAAGGGCTGCTGCATGATGGAATTGACGCCAGTTCGTAGCAATCATATTCGTCGCGACCGGTAAACCTGTTGCATCCTTAAACTCCGCCATAATTTCACGGCTGGAGAATCCTGCTTCAGGGCCGCATGGGTCTTCAATATACGTCAGAATATCACCTTTTCCTTTACAAAGCTTAATGGCTTCTTCCAATGCCCAGGCACCATTTGGATCCAGATTGATTCTAGAGTGCGGGAAAGCTTCATGTAAGGCTTGAATGGCTTCCATTTCTTCTTCTCCACGAAGAACGCCGCCCTTTAATTTGAAATTCTGAAATCCATAACGATCATGTGCCGCTTTTGCTTGAACCGTAATTCCTTCCGGCGTTAACGTTCCCAACCGTCTGACACGATCCCAATCATCTTTCCATTGAGTTTCACGCAAATAAGGAAGATCCATTTTTTCCGTATCTGCAATATAGAATAAATAGCCTAAGAAAGGAACTTCTGTCCGCTGCACCCCTCCCTCGCCAAGCAATGCAGCAATGGGATGGTTCACAAATTTTCCAAACAGGTCCAGCATGGCACATTCAACGGCCGCTTCTGCCTGAACAACAAATTTCAAATTTGCTAAATTTAATCCCTGCAATCCTTCACCCGTGTCTCCTTCGACACTCAAGCCGCCTCTTCGTATGGCTGTTATACAGCCTCTGTAATTAGCGATTTCTTGTCCGACTACAAATGGCCGATAACTCTCCAGCATTCTTGTAATGTCTTTACCGCCATGAATTTCACCAATTCCTGTATTCCCCGTTTCATCTTCCAAAATGACAATATTACGGGTGAAATAAGGGGCATGGCAGCCGCTTAAGGTAAGCAGTGCACTATCATATCCTGCAACTGGAATCACTTTCATATCTGTTATAATAGGGGATCCGTGATTTCTCATTACCTGAACACCTTCCTAGATTTTTTAAAAAATAAGCTGATTACGCTATTAATTAGATAAAGATAGGAGGGATTCCCTATTATATAGGGAAAGCACTCCTATCAAAGATTCAGCCATTTACGTAATAGGCGCCGGGTTGAATAAAGCTAAATCATTTTTCAAGCCCCATTGTTCCGTCCATGTTTTCTTGTGTCCGCTTGCCACATCTAAAATAAAGTGGAAAATTTCCCAGCCTGCTTCTTCAATCGACTTTTCCCCTGTAGCGATGCTGCCGGCATTGATGTCAATCAGATCTTCCCATTTCTCTGCTAAAGCATTACGGGTAGCTACCTTTATGACCGGGGCCATCGCCAGTCCATAAGGGGTTCCTCTTCCGGTTGTAAACACTTGAAGATGAATCCCGGAGGCAAGCTGCAATGTTCCGCAAACAAAATCGCTTGCCGGTGTTGCCGCAAAAATCAACCCTTTTTTATCCGCCCTCTCACCAGGTGAAAGGACTCCAGAAATGGGGCTGCTGCCAGATTTTGCGATTGAACCTAATGATTTTTCTACTACATTCGCTAACCCGCCTTTTTTATTTCCTGGAGAGGGATTCGCACTTCTGTCCACTTCTCCCCGAAGCAGGTACTGATCATACCATTCCATTTCACGAATTAATGCCTTTCCGACTTCCTCATTCACGGCTCTTGGCGTCAATAAGTGAATTGCATCCCGGACTTCTGTCACTTCTGAAAATAAAACGGTTGCCCCTGCCCTTACCAATAAATCAGCCGCATAACCGACAGCTGGATTCGCCGTAACACCTGAGAAGGCATCACTGCCCCCGCATTGGAGGCCAATAACAAGATCAGAAACAGGACAAGTTTCCCGCTTCCTTCTATTTAACTTTATTAATCTCTCTTCAGCCATCTCCATGATCGACTGGACCATGCTCATAAACCCGCTCTGATCCTGCAGAGACAAGATATCTCTCTCTTCCCGGTCCGGCGCAATTCTCATAGGAGAAAGCTTCTCACACCCCAGTCCAATGACCAATGCCTCATCCCCAAAATTCGGGTGCTTTGCTAGATTGGTAATGGTTCGAATCGGAATTTCAGCAAGAGGAGCATTAATGGCCACACCACATCCATAACTATGGTTAATGGCCACAACATCATCTACATTTGGATACTTTGGTAGAATTTCCTCTTTTATTTTTTTCACGGCAAAATCAAGAACACCGGTGACACATTGTACACTTGTGGTAATCCCTAAGATATTCTTGATTCCCGCACTGCCATCCTTGTTTCGGTACCCTTGAAACGTAAAACCCTCAAGCGGCGGCATGGATTCCGGCACCTGACTCGCGATAGACAGCTCTTTTAAATCGGGAGAAGAAGGAAGCTTCACCAACGACTCATCCACCCAGCTGCCTTTCCGGATGAAGGCTGCGGCATAGCCAATCACTTCACCATACCGGATAATCGCATCATTCTCTTTTATATCGGTTAAAGCCACTTTATGTCCCTGCGGCACCCTCTCAATCAGTTCAAGTCCGCATGGAAAAACCGCACCAGGTTCCAGGCCCCACGTATTTACCACAATAGCCACATTGTCTTTTGGATTCACTTTAATATAAAGAGGTGTTTCTTCTACTTTTATTTTCAAATTCATGATCCTCCCCTATAAGAGATTCCTTCAGCAGAGTCTTCCAACGCTTTTTCGAGTCCAAAGGCAGTCAAATAGACTGCCTTTTTCATAGATTCCTATCTTTGCCGCCGATTCATGAAATAGGAAGTAAACCTTTTCTCCCAGACCCTCTTATTGTTCTTACTTCACAAATACAGTTTTAATAGAAGTAAAGAATTCCTTCGCAGCTTCACCTTGTTCACGGGAATGAGAGCTTGAATTTTTCATTCCGCCAAATGGCGCCTGCAGCTCTACACCTGCACTTTCGGCATTTACCCGGATTAATCCTGCTTCCATGTCTTGAACAAATGTAAGCAGATGCTGAATATTTGTCGTAAAAATGGAAGCGCTCAAACCATATTGCACATTGTTCGCAATCTGAAGAGCTTCTGCTACTGACTCCGCTTTTAGCAATGCAATGACAGGTCCAAAAATTTCTTCCTGTACAATGGTCATATCTGATGTACATTGATCAAAAATAGTTGGTTCTACATAGAAGCCGTTTGCAAGATCGCCCTGCTCTAACCGTCTGCCGCCGGTAAGAAGAACAGCCCCTTCTTCCCTCCCTTTCTCTATGTAGGACAGCACGGTTTTCAGCTGATTTTCATTTGCACTTGGTCCCATCCATGTCGCGCTGTCAAGACCATTTCCAACCGTAATTTCCTGTGTCTTTTTCACAAGCATGTTCTTAAACTCTTCATATATACCTTCTTCCACAATCACTCGGCTTGTGGCTGTACACTTTTGCCCTGTTGAAAGGAAGGCTCCGGCAATAACAGCTTCTACAGCAAGGTTAAGATCGGCGTCTGCTGCTACTATGACTGGATTTTTTCCGCCCATTTCAAGCTGATACTTGGCTCCGCGCCCAAGTGCCGCCTGCCCAATTCTCTTTCCAACACTGTTTGAACCAGTGAATGTAATGCCATTGACCTCTTCGTGTTCAGCAATCCCTTGGCCAATAACACTGCCCGGTCCTGTGACCATATTGACAACACCGGCAGGGAAACCTGCTTCCTCAAAACATTCGATGATTTTGGCACAGGTTACAGCTGTTTCCGTTGCTGGTTTAACGACAATCGTATTCCCATATACAAGAGCTGGGGCCATCTTCCAAATCGGAATCGCAATCGGGAAGTTCCATGGTGTAATCACCCCTACAACCCCAAGCGGGACACGGGTGGTAAACATAAGGGCTGAGCTGTCAGAGGATGGAATCACATCGCCGACTTTTCTCATGCCTTCCCCTGCATAATACTTCAAAATAGCAATCCCGCGCGCTGTTTCTCCTTTTGTTTCAGCAAATGTTTTTCCCATTTCTCTTGTGGCACATTCCGCTATTTCATCCATCCGTTTTTCAAGTATACCGGCTGCTTTATATAGATACTCTCCACGCGCTGCACCGGACAGTTTGCGCCATTTCTCTTTTGCTTCTTTCGCCGCTGTTACTGCTTGATTCAAATCGTCTAAAGAGGACTTTTGTATATATCCAACAATTTCTTCTTTATTAGCTGGATTAATACTCTTCTCTACTGCATTGGAAGAAGAAGCGATCCATTCGCCGTTAATATAATTGTTATAGGTTTTCGTTTGTACTTTTGTCGTCATGAATTCCACTCCCTTATTAGTTTGATTGAACTGGTGTATTTTTTGGAAAACGATTCAACGCTTTATTCAAAATAGACTCTAATTCTTTGTAATGTTCTTTCTCTACTGGAAGGATGGGCAATCTTACATTTTGCCCGGCCGGAATTCCCATTATTTCCATACCGGCTTTAATGAGTGAAACGGCATAACCGTTACGCTGGCGGCGAATATGGTTAATTGGCAGAATAACATGCTGGTAAATCTCATTAGCTGTGTCTTGATCACCGCTTAAGATTGCTTGGTAAAACTTTCTTGAGATGTGCGGGATGTAATTCGAAATCGCTGAAGAGTAAGAATCGAATCCCAATGGAATATAGGCTGGCATGGTTACTTCCGCCAGCGGCATACCGTTCAGCCAGCTGAACCGCTTGCCGAATGTTTGGGTAAGGATGACATTTAACTCCATATTGCCTAAACCGTCTTTTACACCCACAACCTGCGGAACTTCTGACAACGTTTCCAAAACAGGAACGGATAATGAGACATGATCACGCTGATAAACAATCGCATTTAAATCTGTGCTTTCAGAAATGGCTTTTAAATAAGCTGCCAGGCCAGCCTGCTCCCCAGGTACTAGATATGGAGGTAAAATCAAATAGCCATCGGCCCCTTTATCTGCTGAAATCCTAGTAAACTCCAGGGAAGTTTGAATATTCCCGCCAACTCCTGTGTATACAGGCACCTTTCCGCCTGCTATAGATACTGCTGTTTCTATCATTGCTTCATATTCTTCTTTGCTTAATGATTGGTATTCTCCTGCTCCACATGCAACAAAGATGGCCTCAAGCCCCTCATCTACTAAAAATTGAATATTGGAAGCGAGCACCTTCTCATCCAGTTTATTGTTTTCAGTAAAAGGTGCAATGGGGAATCCCAAGATCCCTGTTGGAGCCTTACGTTCTGTACTCATTTTTGTTCCTCCTTTTTTAGCTGATTGTTTTATTTGTTTTATTGTAAGACAAAATGATGATTTGAGTCAACATCAAAATTTTTATATTCTGAAAAAATAAATAAAAGAATTGACAAACAATTAAAATTGTCTTACATTTGGGTAAAAATAAAGTATTGACGGCCCTACGTTGAAATGGATTCTGTTTATGTAACCGTTCCCTTTTCGCGGGCACTATCTATTATTCTAGTTACCATTTTAATAGGGTATTAACCATCCTGGTTGTGCGGCCTTTTTAAAATGGTAAGCGTTTCAATTCATGTGAATATAATTAAAGGAGTGAAGTAAGTGGATACACCATTAACTCAAGAAACAATAAAAACAGGTACACCTATTATTTCGGAAATGTATGTCATTCCAGCAGCTGGATGTGACAGCATGCTTCTTAATTTAAGCGGCGCTCATGGACCTTACTTTACGCGTAATATTGTGATTCTTAAAGACAATGCAGGAAATACAGGTGCTGGTGAAGTCCCAGGAGGAGAAAAAATCCGCCGGACACTTGAGGATGCAAAACCATTGGTGGTAGGCCAGCCAATCGGTACATATAACAATATTTTAAACAAAATTCGAAAGCAGTTTGCGGACCGGGATGCTGCTGGCCGCGGTCTGCAAACATTTGACCTCCGTGTCACGATTCATGCTGTAACCGCCTTAGAAGCAGCACTTCTTGATTTAGTCGGCCAATTCCTGGATGTACCGGTTGCCGCTCTTCTCGGTGAAGGACAGCAGCGGGATAAAGTGGAAATGTTAGGCTACTTATTTTATGTTGGCGACCGGCATCAGACAGATCTTCCTTATCAAAGCAGCCCAGATGCAGAAGATGACTGGCTCCGCCTGCGCCATGAAAAGGCGATGACTCCGGAAGCCATTGTCAGGCTGGCAGAAGCCGCCCATGCACGCTATGGATTTAATGATTTCAAATTAAAAGGCGGGGTCTTGCGCGGGGAGGAAGAAATCGAAGCCGTAACGGCGCTTGCCGAACGATTCCCGGAAGCTAGAATTACCCTTGATCCAAATGGCGGCTGGCTGTTAAAGGACGCTATTCGGCTCTGCCGGAATCAGCATCATATATTAGCTTATGCGGAAGACCCGTGCGGTGCGGAAAATGGCTTCTCCGCCCGTGAAATTATGGCCGAATTCAGACGTGAAACAGGGCTTCCTACGGCAACAAATATGATTGCTACCGATTGGCGGCAAATGGGGCATTCCATTCAGCTCCAATCCGTAGACATTCCCCTTGCAGATCCACATTTTTGGACGATGCAAGGCTCTGTCCGCGTAGCCCAAATGTGCCACGATTGGGGATTAACATGGGGATCACATTCCAATAATCACTTTGACATTTCACTAGCAATGTTCACCCATGTGGCAGCAGCAGCTCCAGGGAAAATAACAGCGATCGATACCCACTGGATTTGGCAGGATGGGCAGCAGCTGACTAAAGAACCTTTTAAAATCAAAGGCGGAATGGTGGACGTCCCTTCTAAACCTGGCCTTGGAATTGAAATAGATATGGAACAGATTGAAAAGGCCCATCAGCTTTACCAACAAAAAGGGCTCGGGGCACGGGATGATGCCATTGCCATGCAATATCTGGTACCTGGTTGGAAGTTTGACCCTAAGCGGCCTTGCCTTGTGAGATAATGGGAAGCTTTGGTTTTCTTAAACCAAAGGAAAAGTAAAACCATCGTAGGTATTCAAAGTGCGCTGCTCTTTTGAGTGGCGCATTTCATTTTGCCCCTATGAGGTTAAAATGTGATATTATATAATTAGTCTTACAAAAAGAGGAATGTAACATAGAAAGCGAGGTGCAATCATTGTCATTATCATCAAATAAACTAGGTGTTCAATCCGTACACCGCAACACTCTATCCAAACAAGTCGTAGACCGAATTGTACAACTGCTCGTAAGCGGACAAATGAAATCCGGTGACAAACTGCCTCCTGAAACAGAATTAATGAAGGAACTGGATGTAAGCCGTCCTGTATTGCGTGAGGCCCTTAGTTCACTTGAAACACTTGGTGTCATTTCAAGAAAAACACGTGAAGGAACCTTTTTTAATAATAAAGTAGGTTCTCATCCTTTCTCCGTCATGCTGGCGCTTGCTACCGATAACCTGCCGGCGATTGTCGAAGCACGTATGGCTCTAGAACTGGGCCTTGTTACAATAGCAGCTGAAAAAATAACGGATGAAGAGCTGGAAAAGCTAAGAGAAACCATCGATATTATTGCAAACAGCAAAGATAATAACTACGGTGAAGCAGACAAAGAATTTCATCGTATTATCGCAATGAGCGCCAATAATCCCATTGTCGAGGGAATGATTGATTCATTGCTCATAACCCATAACAAAATGGACAGTCTCATCCAATACCGGGAACAAGAGTTAACGGTTGCCTTTCATCAGGGCATCTATGATGCATTGGCAGCCCATGACCCCCAAGAAGCATTTAATCAAATGTACAAACATCTAAACTATGTACGCAAGAAAATCCTTGGAGATGCCAATTTAAATTAAATAACGTGAAAAAAGGGGTTCGCTATGTTCTTAAGGTTGTCGAACTCCTTTTTTATTTGTTTTGGCTGGATTTTTAATTTGGGTGGGTCTTTCGGAGGCGGGCAATCGGGCTCTCTCTTTTACCTTTGCAGGTGGGTTAAGAGGATCTGCAGGCAAAAGACCAAGCTTGATTTTTACCCTTGCTCTGCTGTTCATCCTCTGACAGGTAAAATCAACCCTCTTTTTTTACCGCTGACTCCTTTTTTCTTCTCCCGCGGGCAGAATTCACGCTTGATTTTTACCGTTACACTGCTGGTTTCCTGCTGGCGGGTAAAATCAACCTTCTTTTTTTACCGCTCGCTCCTTTTTTCTTCTCCCACGGGAAGAATCCACACTTGATTTTTACCGTTACACTGCTGGTTTCCTTTTGGCAGGTAAAATCAACCCTCTTTTTTTACCGCTGGTTCCTTTTTTCTTCTCCCACGGGCAGAATTCACGCTTGATTTTTACCGTTACACTGCTGGTTTCCTCCTGACAGGTAAAATCAACCCTCTTTTTTTACCGCTCGCTCCTCTTTCCTCCTCCCGCGGGAAGAATTCACGCTTAATTTTTACCGTTACACTGCTGGTTTCCCGCTGGCGGGTAAAATCCACCTTCTTTTTACCATTGTCCTCCTTTCAGAATACCCACAGTAAATAGAACTCATCTCTATTTACCACCATGAGTATTACCTAGGGCAGGTAAAAAAATCTTACCAACCCAGCAATCTACTAAGAAAGAAAGCTCGCCACATTTCAGCACCGTCAAAAAAAAGAAGCAGGAACTTAATCCCTGCTTCATCACTTCATCTCTTCAATTGTCCTTTTATGCTCGGCACTTCCAACCACTTGATCTGCATTCGACGGTGAAACCGGCTGATCGTTTACGTTTTCCAGCTTATACGTTAAAATCCGTTTCACCGATTGGTTGATCCGGTCTTCGCTTAGTTTCCCATCTTTGACGGCCTTGAGGATGCCATTGTACAATTCCACCTGGTGGTTGTATTCATGGCAGACCAGCAAAAGATCGGCTCCTGCAGAAATGGCCATATATCCTAACTGATCATAGGAATAATATTTACTGACGGCCCCCATATCCAGGTCGTCTGTGACGACAATTCCTTTATAACCTAATTGATCCCGAAGCAGATTTTGAATAATCGGCTTGGAGATGCTGGCAGGCATTTTTTCATCGAATGCCGGGTATTTGACATGGGTCACCATCACAAAGAATTGATTGTCCTTTTGGGTCTCAATCATTTTTTTAAATGGGACCATATCAACCGTTTCAAGCGTTTGTTTATCTGCTTTTACAATGGATTCGTCCAGGTGCGGATCGACTGTCACCCGGCCGTTTCCAGGAAAGTGCTTAATGGTTGCTGCAACCTTGGCATCATTCAGCCCTTTTATTGCCTGCAGTCCTAGATTAAAAGCCTTATCAGTGTTGCTTCCAAAGGAACGTTCATCCCGATTCGATAAATCCAAGACAGGGGCAAAATCGACCTGTATGCCCATAGCTGCCAGTTCATCTCCGTTCAGCCGGCCAATTTTGTACACATCTTCCGGAACACCGCGCAGTCCTAACTTCTGCTGTGAAGGAATAGGTGACACTTGATCCCGCATCCTTAGCACGGGGCCGCCTTCCTGATCAAGCCCAATCATTAACGGAATCGAAGTATCATTTTCCCCCGCTTCCTGTTTCAGTTTGTTCGTCAGTCCCGCTACCTGTCCTGGTGATTGCATATTGCGGTCAAACAGGATGACGCCGCCTACTTTTTCATCGCGGATCAACGATTTAATATGGTCGTCTTCCTCTAAACCTTGAAACCCAACCATCATCATCTGACCAATCTTATCACGCAAGGACATTTTTTCAATCAGTTCATCTGCTTTTTCTTCAGTCGTTTGTAATTCCTGAGCAGCCGGTTTTTCCTCATCTTTCTTTGGAGGGGGTTTTTCTTCCCCTTTCGAGCTCTCAACTTTTTGCTTATTTGGAGCGGACTCTTGACCGCTTTTTAAAAACTGAAAAGCAGCTCCTCCGGCAATCAGAAGCACGATGGCAATCAGCCAGTATGCTCCTTTCCTGCTCTTTTTTCTTCTATCCATTCTTGTCATCAGTTCGTATAGGAATCTAATTTTTTAATTTCCGGCTTACTTAATACCCATCTGCCATTCTCATTAATAAGATTCCATTTACCTCCCCACACTTGGACTAATGTATCGCCGCTTGACTCCCGGTCATAAGAGGTTAATGAAAAGGAAACCACTGCATTGTGATCGTCTACTTTTTGAACATCTGATATCGTTACATTATTTTGATAGTTCTTTTCTACACCTTTTTTCCAATTAGAATAACTTTGCTTTTGCCGCTTTGCGGAAAACAACTGAAAGGCGTCTTCATAATTGCCGTTTGAGATATCCTGATAATGCTCGTTAACCACTTGGGCGATCGCATTCGTATCACTATCACTAGAATCACTATATCCGGCATCACCATTATCATAATAGGCAGCATCACCGGCATAATCCATTGAGTTAAAATCGGTTTCCGGGATTTCTAAATCAACCTCTTGGCCGTCCTCTGTGACCACTTCCTCATTACTTTTCATCGTACGGGAGCCGGCTTGCACGACAGCTTGCATTTTCATTGAGCCATCAACCGGCACCGGCCCGAAAGCTTCGATATCCTTAATCTTTTTACCCGTATTTTGCCCATTTACATATAAGAGGGCATCACCAACATTTGAATACACCTCAACCCTATCGCCTGTTACATCTAAATCTACGTGCAGATTTTGGCTTCCCTCTTCATAAGGATCCACAGACTCTGTTGCTGTGACTGGAGTATATTTCCCTTTATATTTCCCTTCAATTTTAAAATCACTTAATAGATAGGGACCATATGTTGCTTTGTCTTCTTCCATCTTACCAACAGACTGGCCATTAATCAAAACTTCCACCGGGCTCTGATTGGTCGTTACTTTGATATAATACGGTTTTACGTTTACAGCATAATAATCAAAGAGCAGCCATTTCTTCCCGTCCCTTACAAGACTGACAGGTGCCTTCTTATTATTATAATTCTTGTTAACTGCTAAACTTCCTGCATCTTTTTTCAATTGGGCAATTGTCTCTGAAAAAACATCAGGATGTTTCTTATAATAAGCAAGAAAATCCTTAACCGCCTTATCGTCAATCGTTAGTTCGGTCTGCTTTTGATTTAATACCTTTTTCATTTCTGCTGCATTCTGTTTTTTAACGGCATCAATGAATTGGACTTCTATTTTTTCCGGGGTCATGGTCGAAGCCATATATTTATAAGTGCCAAAAAGTCCAGCAGCGAGGACAACAATCACCCCGGCTATGATTTTAAATCCTTTCGATTGAAAAAAAGAAGGTTTTCCCTGTCTTACTTCTTTTACCCTGCTTGGTTCAGGAGAAGGAGCAGATGTCCCTTCTTTCTCTTTCTGAACGGTTCCACAGTCCGGGCAAAATTTTTGCCCCGGGTTCAATTTATGACCACAATTTTGACAAAATTCCATGCTGTTTACACTTCCTTCATTCTGCTACGTTGAAAACCTGTCTATCAATGAAAACTAGATTTAATTTTTCACCCGGAGTCTATTTATCCAGGTTCCGGCATATGCCAGGACAAAGGAAAAAATAAAACTGCAAATCAATGTACTAAATGGTGAAAATCCAAGCATCATAGAAAAGGAATAGGGATCATCCGTGCTTTCTTTGCTTGTAAAAGAAAATCCAACATCGGCGAATGAGGCAATCACCATCATAATAACAGCATACAAGCCGCTAAAAACAACTAAACTTTTCATTACATTTGGCTGGCTGGCAATCCGGATGCCTGCCCAGATTAATAAAACAATCGGAATCACTAAAGCAAACTTGGCATAAACCCCAATGTCATAAGATGTGATGAACGCTGCGATGTCTTCTAGATCCGATTCCACATCTTCCCCGCTTCCATGGATGCCTGTAAAAACATGATAAGAAATGGTCCCCTTGTCCTGGTCTTCCTGGCCGGTGAAAGTCAGAGAAGAGAAATTCAATAGATTCCACAAATACGTTCCAAACTGAAGAGACAGCCCCGTGATAATCGTATAACTCTTATCCAAAAGACCAGCCAATGGAGTGCCTTCTATTTCAAACCCCAACTGTTCTTTAAACTTTGCAATCAAACTCATGAAATAAACAAAAAACAGGACAAATAAAATCAGAATCCCGCGAATCGGTACGGCAATCGCCTGATGGATCGCTTCTCCGAATGGAACCATTTTTGAAAGATGTCCGGTTATTCTTTTAAAATTGGTAGAAAATAAAATACCAAAACTGCTAAATACAAACCCAATAAGCAGGGTAATCAAAAACGTTTTGAAAAACGAATAATGCGTATTCATTTCAAGGGAAAGGCTCATGCCCATTTGATGTAAATTCGTATGGTACGAAAATCCAGCGAAAAGGGAAATAATCGTGCTAAAAATCGAATAAATAATAGCAATCCCCGCCGCATCCACTAATCGATTCGGCAAATCAAGCCCTCTTGTTTTCCGTCCTGCATAAATCCCTGCAGCCAAAAGACCAATAAAAGGAAATAGCAAATAAATCAACAATCCGTTTTTGGCTAGTAAATCAACGGAAATACTCTCCTGTCCGCCAAATGATATATCTCCAGATGCCTTGACCGTTATGTTTGGATTCTGTAAGTTAGACATCATAAAAATATCTGTGACACCAACTACTTTCCCAATCATTGATTGACCTTCCGCCCCTAAATATTGACCAAAATCACTCTCTTGCATGGCATCTTCCATCAAACCAGTGTAAACACGTTCAGAAGATTTCAACGCAAAAAACGATAAAGCAAACACCACAATAATGGCTAATAGTGCTGGAATGACCACACTTTTTATGTGCTGCAATTGAAAAGATGGAAGCTTCCCAAGCGTTACTTTAGGGGAGGCTTCTTTCACAGGTTCCAGGGTTAATTTAGAAACGATCCCTTTTTCTTGTCCATATGTAATAAGACTTTCCCCACAGTTTTGACAATAGTTTTCCAGGGAAGAAATAGTTTCGCCGCAGCTTGAACAATACGCAGAGCTTTGCGCCTTTTTCCTAAATTTAACTGTATGGCTTTTTAATAAAGCCCCATCATTCATACAATAATTGGCAGATTCTGAGTTCTCTGCTCCACAGGTTTTACAATACATTTCCTTTCCCCCCTACAATGCTAAACGGCTTCCGCAGCAAGGACAGAAGCTCCCATTGGCAGGAATTTGTTCTTCACATGCCGGGCATGAAATAAGCTCTGTTTGATCATTGCTAGAAGCCGGCGTTTCTTGCTTTTGCCCGCAAAATCCACAAAATTTGTCCTCGCGGTCAATTGTCCCGCCACAGTTAGAACATGTCTTTGTTGCTCCTTTTTGATTTAATGAGTCGAGTGCTTTTTGCGCTTGATAGATTTGGCTGTCCAGTTTTGCAATATCCGCTGTAAATTCGCGAAGCTTCGAATCTTGTAATTCACCCGTGCGAATTTTTCGATAAGCCTCTTCTCCAAGCCTAAGAATCAAGCTGCTTCTGGATTCGGAAATATCCTGAATCTCCTTTTTAAACTGACTCATTTCCTGGACTGTCTGCAATTTTTGTTTTCCCTGCTGAAATGAATCTTGAATTTTATTTAAGCCGCCACCCAGCTTTGTTTGTAAATCACTCACAGGTATCTTCCTCCAATACAAGATTAATAATTTTACGATAAGACAGGCATTTATCCCTATCAAAATGGTTCTGTTTTTACGTTTCATCTATTCGATCCAGGACGTAGACGTAAATGACCCATATCCAAAATGAAAGGACTGACGAAACAGAACTTTCTCTGTTTTGACCAGCCCTTTGGATTAGGCAGTTCTAGAAAGAATTTGATTATTTTCTAATAGCATTCTAGACTCTTCATTTGCTGGAAAGTAACCTTTTTCAATCAATTCCTTTATATATATCTTGTTATAGACAAAGGAAAAGACAACACCGCTTATCCAAGCTCCAATTCCAAGTGTAAATGAGCCTAACACCCCTTCAATCACCAGCATGATCACAGCCCACTTCAAATCTCCACGAAATAACGCTGGTAAGAAGCCAAAGAAGAATGTGGTCCAGCTAAAACCAACCTTAACCTCTTTTGTTAAACCTCCAGAGTTTTTTAATACTGCTTTCATTTTTACTCCCCCTTTATATGTATTAAAAAGCATAGGTTTTTTTGACTATATATCTCTAACCGTTACCCTTCACAAGTACTATATTATAACAAAAAATGACAAAATTATAGCTAAATTGTGTATTTTTTTAGTTTGTTTGATATAAATCGGTTACATTTTTTGATATTTTTCGATAAAGCTTTTGATGCTGATTTTCCACACCTTTGGAAACACCCAGCTTTTCAGCATGAAAAAGAGCAGGAGAGTATTCCCCTGCTCAATTACTGTTTATATTCTGCATACTTTATGATTCCGTCCACGATATTGGCCTGAAGTTTTTGAAGGTAGACCGGGTCAGAAAGATTTCGGTCTTCTGCCGGGTTACTCATGAAACCCATTTCGACCAGTGTACAAGGAACTTTGGACCAATTGAAACCAGACAGATCTCCCCTATAGGAGATCCCATTTACCTTTACGGCTGGGTTCTTTTCCGCTTCACTTAGAATAAACTTGGAAGCTTGTAAACTATCTTGGTATATTGCCTTTGTATAGGGACTGTCATTTGACGGGGTCAGTACCGAAAGACCCCTGACATTTCGATTGGTAGATCCATCGGCATGAATCCGGATAAACAAATCAGCATGATGCCGGTTGGCGATTTCTGCCCTTTCGCGGTTGCTTAAATTAACATCATTGGCGGTCCTTGTCAAAACAACTTTTACTCCTTTTTTCTCGAGCAAATCAGCCAATACAAGGGAAGCTTCCAATGTCAGCTGGTACTCCGGTTTCCTAGTGGCAGTTCCCGAAGTTCCACCGCTTACTTTCATTTTCATTTCCCCTGCCCCTGGACCAACCGGCTCTTTACCCAAATTGGCCTTTCTCTGATGCCCCGGGTCTATGACCACTACAAAATTCTTTAAGATATTCTCTAAATGATTTTCTCCGGCATCAGGGACCTTTTGTTGCTGTAAGTCCGTATTAGTGTCCCTTACCGTCTCTTTCTCTATATTTCCCTTTTCGCCAGGCACTATGGCTTCCTCTTTTTTCGGTTCCTTTACTTTGACGGGAGACCTCTCTTTTGATTCGCCATGGCTGATATAGCAGTATCCAGAAATAACTGCCAAGAGAAGGAGTAAGGCTCCTCCCATAAGGAGCGTTTTCGTCTTCACTCTAATTCCTTCTCTCTTTGCTGGATCAATTCAACATTCGCCTTCTCCACCTCACTTAAATCGGTGCCATTGTATGAGGCATCTTGGGAGTACCAAGGTTTTTTTGAAAAATAATCCTGCAAATCCTTAGATTTAAAAATATAGCCGTGACGCGCATAAATTTCATTCCTTGCCAGCCGAAGCTGTTCAAGTGTCAATGGCTCAATATCCCTTTGGGTTAATCTTTGGTTATCACTGTCCGAAATAATGTACTCACCATGCTCTGCTGAAGAGATTTCGAACACACTGGTTTGAATAATCAACGATAAATCATCTTCACTTGTGCCAGATAACACTGGAATGGAATAGCCGCAGGAGCCGGAATAAAACGATAAATCTGAATCAGACAGGGTTTGAGGGTGTTCTGCAACACAGTTATTTCCCACTTTAATCTCCCAATCAGCACCTGTCTCTTTTGATAAATCCTCCGCAATATAGAATACGTCTTTCGCCCAATTCTTTAAAGGCGTCATATTCCCCGAATCATACAAATCAAACATACGGGCTAAATTCTTGGAAGGAATCGCGTTGGCTGCCAATAATAATTGATCGTTCTCCTTGGTAATCTTCCATTCCCCTACTGAAAGATCCCCCTGAATCCTTAAAGCATTCAGCTTTTCTGTATAACGTTTTATGACGGCCTTTTCACTATTGTCTTCGGTTTCTTTAGGGGTCTCTTCCGCCGTTTTTGCTGGTGCCTTTTTACTTTTATCTGAAGAAGAAACAACCGGAGCTGCCTCCCGTTTAGATTCCTTGGCTGGGTTCAAAATAGAATAGGCGGTAAAAACCACCAGTGCCAACACTATAATTGAAAAAATAGCGATAATAGCATTTTTCCTTTTTTTTCTATTGTATTGCTTCCGCACAGTCCTTTCCATCGGCTGAATATCCCTTTGATTATCCCCTGGCTGATGATCTATTGGCACGGAATCCCGCGGAGTCTCAACTTTCGCCCCGCAGCCTGTGCAAAAAGCCGCAGTGCTGTTCAGTTCTTTGCCGCAATTGGTACAAAACTTTGACACGCCTTGGTTACACTCCCTTACAACATGATTTTTAAATATAAGATTCTCTAACTATACTAATATTCGACATACTTTTTATATTTCCTACACATGAGATCCTAAATGGTAGGATTTATCTATACATGAAAGACGGGCTCTTTTGCCTGACGGGGGTTCTTAGGAGACTTGATGGTAAAAAGAAGGCCCTTCTTTTTACCGAAATAAGTGATTTAAAACAGGGGCGCGGTAAATAGAAACCATTTCTTTTTACCATAAGATAGGGCTTGACGGTGTCTGTGGTCAATAGAGGCCTTTCCTTTTTACCATTATAGTAGATGCAACAGTTCCGGGGTCAATAGAACGTTTCTCTTTTTACCACTAAGGCATATATTATGGGTTTCTGGTAAATAGAAACCCTTCCTTTTTCTCATAGGAGCTATTTTTCATGGACTTCCGGTAAATAAAACCCATTACTATTTACCGCCAAGCTGATTCCCATGGCTTACACGGTAAAAAGAACCTGCTTCTTTTTACCACTGTACTTATTCTCGGCTGCTCTCTAGTAAAAAAGATAGAAATCAATCTGAACAGAAATAAAAAACCAAAATGAAGGCTATCCTCCATTTTGGTTGATATCGATAAAGCTATAAAATTCTAATCCAAACCATCCTCATCATATGGATCCTTCTTCGGAATCACATCCCAGCGGTTTCCGTCCTGAACGATCTCACATCCTGGATGCATTTCCTGCAGCTTCTTCAAAATAGCGGGGTCGTTCATTGTCCTTTCGACCTGTTCATCAACAGTAAGAATATCTTCTTTTTGCCATGCAGCACTAACCGTACATTCAATAAACCCGATTGAAGGAACATAAATGAAGTTCTTTTTTTCTCCGATATACATTATGACCACCTCATCTCACCCTTATTAATTAGATAAAAGGAGCTTAAATTCCTTGTGACAAATTCAAGAACTTTTCGACAAAATCCCCCCTTACGATTGGTGATTGTAGGAATGTGAGTTGAATAAGGGCATGGGAGAGTATAGATTAATAAAGAGTTTAGTTAAAAAAATGAAAAATATGGTAAAATATTAATATTAAAAAGTACTAGGGGATTAAAGGGAATGGGAAAGTATTCTAAGTATGCTGATGATGAATTGATGGAAATGGCTGAATACGATTACGGAGCTGAGGAGGAATTATATTCAAGAGGATATGCCCAAGATAGCGGGCGCTGGATAACGGAGACAGAAATGAGTTTCGCATTGGGCAAAATAATATTGGAAATTGCTCTTGTCATTGCTCTTTTGTTAGGTACTCACTTTTTAGTTGCTTATTCAATTGATTTCCAACTTTATGTTTTTATAGGGTTTCCTATCACATTTTTATTAATGATTTTAGGTAAGGGAACATCAAAATTCTTTAACATCCTATTCTGGATAGGATGTTGGGCTTTGGCTACTAGATGTTTTCCACTCGTTTTTGAATTAATCGAAGATGCCGACTACGTTGAATATTTTAATGCAGGACCAGGCTTATGGGAATGGATCAAGTACGGTTTCATTTATGCTGCTTATGCCGCCATCATTCCATATTTAGTGATGAAAATTATCACATTTATTGTTGCTGCTTTTATGGACAAAGAAGAAGAAAATAGCTCCGCAAAAGCTTCATAATTTGCTGTGTCCACATCAACAGGCAGGAATCCGAATTTCGGGTTCTTTTTTTTTGGCAATGCGCAGATACTACAGTCTTCTATTTCTGTAAAAAGAATGGAATCTCCTCTTACTTTTTATTTCTTCAAATATTCATTCTCACTGAGCATGCTGCATGGTTAACTCTTCGCTTCATCATAAAATTTACATTTATTTGTAAGTGTCTGAAATCCACTAATATCATGGGTTTTTCCTTCGTCCACAAAATTAAGAAGGCAGCCGTAAATTTTATCCTCAAATAAACATCAACAAAAGCCCATTCGAATTTTAACCTTTTTACATAAGATACAGTATTCAGATGAAAAGGAGGTATATGTCATGGATGGCTTTGCTGGAGCAGGTGCAGGCTTTGCCTTAATTGTTGTCTTGTTTATCCTTCTCATTATTGTGGGAGCTGCCTTTGTTGGAGGTTATTATTAAAAAATAAAATTTAATTATACGAAAGGTGGAATATGTATGTTTGGATATGGTGGTTTCGGTGGTTACGGTGGTTTCGGAGGCTGCGGCTGTGGTGGTTACGGTTACGGCGGTTTTGGCGGTGGCAACTGGTTTGCCTTAATCGTTGTATTATTCATCCTGTTGATCATTGTAGGAGCAGCTTGCTTTTATTAATTAGAAGCAAAAAAAAAGCCCTTTTTCATGAGGGCTTTTTCCTTTTATCATAAGACTCTTCAATGTATATACAAAATAATATTTCGACAAAGTCCACACATCAAACATTAAAACAAACGTTTAGTTGAAAATTTGATGAAGCCCTCCGTCAGTGGCCTAAACTGCATTTTTATGTGCAAATTTTGTCATTCATACAAACGTTTAGTTGGTTTGCATCTGAACCGTGATATATCAACGTTTCCTCTCCAATTTGGCATAGAATATTGGCGAAAATTGAAGTAATTCCTGTCCCTTTATTTCCCGGAAAATCAAAAATCGACATTTCCCAACAATATTACCCGCAAAAAAATTAAACAAACATTTAATTAAATTTACCGTCAATCCCGCTGCTATAGGTATTGAACCAGATTTCAACCAAGAAATTTGTCACTCAAACAAACGTTTAGTTAACTTATGCTTTATCCCTCTGCAATTCCAGCTTTTTTATCACTTCAGGGAAAAATAATTGTCGAAACTGACGGGTGATGATTTTTTTGAGAAAAGTTTTTCATGAAGAAGAAGGAAAGTCAGGAATAGCCAGGACTGTCATAAGGCGGCCCCCCAAACCTGTTTCCCCTATTGAGGTATTTATCATATTAAACAAGATTTCTTTGACTTATCTGAAGTTGCTAAATTCCGCTTTTCTTACCACAATCAATACACTGATGTGTATAATAATCATATTTATGATATCGGCGAAGAAAACAAAGGATCGCTTTTAACTTTTTCATTGCTGAACACCTCTAGTTGTTTTGACTACTCCTTACAATCATAGAGGATAAACTTTAACAGACTATTACAGCTAACTTAAAAACTATGACAGTGTGATTAAATTTGTATGAACAACAAACATTCGCATAAAAGCAATCATGATTTGCTGCCTTTTTTCTGTAATCTTCTCATGGTTTCTATGTAAAAATTTTTATCCCTATCCAGCATACTTGTGTTTAAACCAAGATAATTTGCAATTGACATAATAGTTAAAACAAAACTTAAACTTATTTGTATCACATGGGCAAGCATCCAATAAAATGATGGGAAACTAGTAAACGAAAAGTTGAACAATGAGACACTAAAGCTGTAGAGTAAATAATTGATAAACCCAAAATGTTCGATTGTCACGATATTTTCGTTTAAAAAGCAATCGATACTGCTTCCCGCATAAAAACTTGAAAGAAAAAAGTAAATAGAAGAAAAAAGTAAGACCATTTCAGCTAATGAATGAACAGCCAAAGAAACTCGTGAAGATTTTAGCAGTAAAGAGTTTTTCCAGTCATGTATATATATGGTTACGGTATGGCTTTTATCTGAATTGAAATGATAGGAAAACACTTTATCATCCACCCTCACAATATCCTTGTAAAAAGCATACAGTATTTCTATTGCACGCGATAAGGTTCGAATCATGATTAGTAAATAAAGAATATAGATGGACCAATGATTTATTCCAGCAAAAAGAAACGCCATGCAAACAAGCAAAGTGGAAGCTGTCAGATTACCCCAATTCGATAACTCTATAAAAAATTTAGTTCGAATCCTAATACTATCCCAAGCTTTTAAGCAAATACCCCTTCCATAATTATCCCGCAGACAATCATTTTCACAGTTTCTGTCCTTACAATTTTTATGATGATACTTGATATCATTTTTAAACCATGACGTATATAAATAATCCGGAGAAAGTAAGATAAAGAACAATTGGGAAGATAGTTTTGTCGTTCCATAATGATAGACATAAGGACGATCTTCTACTATTTTATAAATCCAAAAGTGTAGAAAATAGGCTAATGTATGATTAAAAAAATAGGCAATGATAAAACTTAACAATATGTATGAAAATTCCTTTGGATGTTCATAAGGTGGATAAGATACCGCATCTAATTTAAAATCATAAAAACTATAAAAAAAGAAAACAATTGCAAATGATACGATGACTGCCCCTATCTTGTACTTACTGAATTGGGATAATTTCAACTGAAGATCGACAAATGTATCAATATCTTCCTTTTCAAATTGATTATACTGCGCCTCATGATAGAGTTCTTGATAACTATCCATCTTCCACATTATCTCCTGTCTTTCCGAAATGCCTTCTTTGAAGTTTTATTAACTTTACTATTATAAAGTAAGATGTGATCTTGTTAAAAATATAAGGCTTAAGACAAATATGAAAGAAGCATGATTACGGGAAAAATTCGTCAATATCATAGAGTAAGAAGATCTTATCTTGTGAATAAGGGAGTCGTTTACGAGGAAAAAAAGAAAAAAGGCTGAACATGTATCAAGAATGGCCAATACGATATTGGGAATTCTTCATACATGTTCTAGCTATTAAATTTATTTTGACCTTCTTTTCTTGCCGCAAGTAACACACTTATCGGTATAATAATCAAATTTATGATATCTACGAAGGAAGCAAATGAACGCTTTTAATCTTTTCAATCTGTTTACCCCCTTATGGTTTTTACTTATACAATAATCATTTTAAAATAAAAATATTAACAAACTATGAAAGGAGTTTTAAAAACCTCAACCATATTTGGTTAATACTGGTGATATTTTTATAATAAAAAAAGGATGCATTCAGCTGTTTTGCTGTGCATCCCTTATTATCCTAAAATTAATACCATGCTATTCGGAAAATTACTCTCTTTATTTAAGTTATAATTATCGACAAAAACCCCGCGTTATAAAATTAAATAAATGTTTATTTAAAGCAATGAAAAAGCCCGTTTTCAAAAGATTAAGCCTTATTTTAAGCATCGAAATTTGTCATCCAAACAAACGTTTAATTACAATCCTCTTTCCCTTTGGGAGTATTGGATTTTATATATATTCATACTAAATAATTGTCGGATAAAGGCAGATGCATAAAATTAAAATACAGCCAACAATTGATTTTAGGGGCCCCCTGTTACAGTAGATAAATTGTATTGAGCAGGTTCTCCTTTTTAACAACTTTTACATTCTCCACATATACAATGGCAGAAACTCTCACGATTAAACACTAAAACATTAGGCAGTCTCCTTATCGTTTTATAAGATGGAACTAGAATCCAATTGGTTCAATTTTTTATTTAATACATTTGCAATACTTGTTTTATCTTTTTCGGAAACAATAAACTCCAATAGTTCCCTATCTTGAAGAATCGCCATCAGTTTTTGAAGTAATTCAAGTTGCGAATGAGCTTCATCCATTGCCAGCATAAATACTAACTTAACTTGAACAGTTTCCCCACCTCCACCCATCATAGAAAAATCTACAGGTTTTTTTAATACACCAACACTGATTGTTTTCTTATGAACATGCTCAATATCTGTATGTGGAATCGCAACGTGAACGCCGGCTGTAGGCAATCCTGTTGGAAATATTTTTTCTCTCGCTATAATGGCTTTTAGAAAACTTTCCTTCACATACCCGTTTTTTATTAAGTTTCTTGCCATCATTTCTAACAGATCATCTTTTGTTCTTACATCTAGATTTAGTAAGATATTAGAATCGCACACTACAAAACTTTCCACTAATTCACCCCTCCTTTAAAAATATGATTAAATTAAGCATTTAATTTTTCTATTTCCTCTATTACTTTGTCTTTTCCCATCCATGGATAAAGTAAGCCCATACCATCAATAACAGGCAGGGAAGTTGTCAATTGATTGCCGGCTCCTAAAGTCACGACTAAATCCATATTTTTTTCAAATTTACTTAAATTTTTTCCATTATAAGTATTTATATATGTCGTATTAATGGTAATTCCCTTTGTTTTTAATTCAGATTTTAGATCCTCAGAGATTTTTGTATACTTACTTTCATTAATACCGCCTGCTAGGATAATATTCATGATTCCCCCCTAAGTATTAAGCTGATAACAGATTAGTCCCAATGAATTCTTACCATTGGAACTAACCTAATCTAATTTTTCACTTTTAATTTAAAACATTTAATTCTTTAAGCATTTCTGGTGTTCTACTAATTCCAATTCGATCGGCACCTGCTTCAATCATGGCCAGGGCATCGCTTAATGTTTTTATGCCGCCAGCAGCTTTAACTTTCACTTTATCAGACACCGTTTCTCTCATTAATTTAATATGTTTAACAGTTGCTCCTATTGGGGTGAATCCAGTTGATGTTTTCACATAATGTGCTCCGGCTTCTTCAACTAACTTTGATCCAATCACAATTTCTTCATCTGTAAGATAATCTGTTTCTAATATGACTTTAACAATGGCTGGACTAGCATCTACTATAGCTTTAATATCATTTCTAACTCGATCATAGTCACCGCTTCGAAGTGCGCCGACATTAATCACCATATCCATTTCAACGGCACCGCGGGCATAAGCATCTTTTGTTTCCATAACTTTTGTTAAAGTAGTAGAAATACCATTGGGGAAGCCAATAACAGTACCAATTTTGACATTTGAACCTTCTAATACTTTTTGTGCTAAATCTAAATTAAAAGGATTAATACAAACAGATGCACAATGATTTTCTCTAGCAAATTCTAAACCTTTTAATACTTCATCATAGGTAAGATTGGGTTTTAATAGTGAATGATCAACGTGCTTTAAAAATTTCTCTTTTTCCAACTTATTACACTCCTTAGATGTTTATATTATTTTATATGTGACTAGATTTTATCTATTTTCACATTAATTAACTGAACCAAGAAAATACCTTTACAAATAACCAAGAAATAAAGTTTGCTCTATCCAAGTTTCCAATCTGTGCAGCACCTTCCGGCATTTTAATTCCTGCATTAATAGCCATTTGTGTTTCGGCAGGTGAAAGATTCGTAGCAAATAATAGGACAAGGGCCATAACTATGGTTCCAATAATCAGAGATCGAACAATATTTCCTCTTGATAGGGCGACTATTAAACAAACAATAAAAGGTATAACGGCGAGGTCCGCGAAAGGCAAAATATTATTTCCTGGAAGGATAAAAGCTAATAAAATGGTAATAGGAACTAGAAGTAAGCCAACTGCAATAACAGATGGTTCTCCCAAAGAAATAGCAGCATCCAATCCAATAAAGATTTTTCTTTCACCAAATTTCTTGTTCAAGAATTCTCTTGCTGCTTCCGAAATAGGAATCAATCCTTCCATCAAAATGGCAACCATCTTTGGCATTAAATACATTACTGCAGCCATCGCAACACCAATTTGTAGTATTTTGTTAACAGGCATTGCTGCTAACACTCCTAACCCTAAACCAATAATTAATCCCATAATGAGAGGTTCTCCAAAAATACCGAACCTTTTCCGGATTGTTTCAGGATTAGCGTTCAGTTTATTGATGCCAGGGATTTTATCTAATAACCAGTTTAAAGGCAAAATAATCGGTAGAAATCCAAGTGCCGTTAAATGCGGAAAAGAGATACCTGGAAGGCTAAAATATTTTTCAACGAAAGGCTGTGTATAGTCTGCCAATACAAAGGCTACCGCTGCAATCAACGCAACTGCTATAAGTCCAAGAGTTAAACTATCTGTCAAAGCTGTAACTGCAGCTCCTACGAAGGCAAATTGCCAATAATTCCATATATCAACATCCATCGTTTTTGTTAATTTAAAGCTAAGCATTAGGACATTAACAGCTAATACAAGAGGAATAGATAAGCCAGCCGCTGACCATGCCCAGGTGATAGATGACATGGCCGGCCAGCCAATATCAATAATGTTTAATTCTAATCCGAGGTTTTTTGTCATTTGTTGGGCTGTTGGCCCCAGTTCTGATGTTAATAAATTTATAACTAGATTAATTCCTGTAAAACCAACACCGATTAATATACCAGAACGAAAGGACTTTGATAAACCTGCTCCCATAATTAATCCAAAGAAGAAAATGATGATAGGCAGCATGACGCTGGCACCTAAACTTAAAATCCAATTAAGTATCTCCATATAATTCACTTATCTCCTTTTTGGTATTTTTTATCATGGAACCTTATGGCCAATAGACGCAGTCCAAATCATAAACCATTGCTCTCTCGTTAAGCGGTATTTTAATGCTGAAATAGGTTCACTTACATAATCCAAAATTCCCGAACCAGTTATAGGGATCATTCCTGCCGGATGGGAGTAAAGCCAAGCAAATACGACTTGGGCTATAGAGTCAGCACCTATATCATCTCGTACTACTTCCAAAGCCTTCTTAACTCGTTGTTCCTTCTCTGAATCTCCTGAAAAGATTCTTCCCCCTGCTAACGGGGACCAAATCATAGGATGTATTTTCTTTTCCATACATAAATTGATGGTACCGTTTTCAAAATTTTCAAGTTGCAACGGTGAAACCTCAACCTGATTTGTCACTAATGGAACTTCCAGATAAACCTCCAGCATTCTGTAATCTTGTGGTTTATAATTAGAAACACCAAAATGTCTTACTTTCCCATCTTTTTTTAATTTAACAAAGGCTCTGTTCACCTCTTCCGGATTCATCAAAGGATCCGGTCTATGCAATAATAATAAATCTATATAGTCCGTTCTAAGTTCTCTAAGTGATCTCTCCACTTGCGAAACAATATACTCTTCACTCGTATCATAGTATTTGACTCTAACCATTTCAGAAGCATACACAATATCACATTTGGTTACGATCTCCATTTTCTCCCTTAGGGAGGGCTTTTGTAACATGGCTTCACCAAATAGACTTTCAACAGTGTAATTACCGTAAATATCTGCATGATCAAAAGTTGTGATCCCTAAATCCATACATTTTTCAACAAACCTAAGAAGCTCGTTCCTATCCATTCCCCAATCTAAAAGTCTCCAAAACCCTAATACGACTCTCGAAAACTCCAAATCATCTGCAAGTTTAATAGTTTCCAAGATTTGTCCCTCCTAATTGACAGAGATAATATTCATTAAAGAGATGCTAAAATATCTAAGATTTTCTGATCTGTTTGCTCTTTATTTATACCAGTTAAATAATTTATTGCTATCACAGAAGGCGTTTTTACACTAGACGGAACTTGGGCACTGCTAACAATTAAATCAAATTCTGACGCTCTTTTTTCAACTTCGACGATTTTCACTTGGTCAATACTAACGGGATATCCATTACTTTCACATACTTCTTTTACTCGATTTGCAATCACCGTACTAGTTGCAATCCCACTGCCGCAAGAAATTAACACACGTATTTTTTTCATTTTTTCCATCTCCCTTTTTTAGTTATTACAAAGCTTATAACACATGATGAGTTCTTTTATATAAAATAATTTATTAACGATCTAGGCCTTCAATAAAAAATCAGCTGTATCTATATCGGTTATGAGGACATCTATATAACCATGTTCTAGAGCCAATTTAGTAGCTAAATGTTTATCATTTCCCCCTGTTACACAAATTTTGTATGAAATGCTTTTAAGTTGTTCTTTTGTAATTCCAATGCTTCTTTCGGAAATATTAGTGTTGCATTCATTTCCATCTCGATTAATATATACAATTGAAACTATGTCACATTCTGCATTCTCAGCCTTAAATTCATCAATTTCTTCTTTCGAAAAATAACCTGATCTTATAATAGTAGGATTATCTGACAATGGCGAACCAAGACTCATAATAGCCATATCAGCCTTTGCTGCTTTTTCTAATGATGATGAAACAAAGGAATTGGAAATGATTGCGTGTTTTTCCTCCCTTGTTTTAACCATTGCTGGAGCTAATAATGGTAATACTCCTCCCCCTGTTTTTTTTGCTAGATTAGATGCGATTTGAGTAGAGTGCAAATCTAATGAACTTTTACCATGCCCTCCAATCATTGGGACAAACAAAAGACCTAAATCATCATTCATCTCAAGATATTTAGGAATATTGCTTAGAGTAGTACCCCAACCGACTGAAATGGTCATTCCTTTCTTTATGTGGTACTTTAAAAAATCTGCCGTAGAAGAAGCAAGTATTTCCTTTAATGAATTTTCGCCCTCATTTACACAAACGACAGCGTTTTTGATTCTATATTTCTTCACAAGCTTCTCTTCAACATCCAAGAAAGCACCCTCATAGTTGATTTTGATTGATACTACACCTTCATCTCTAGCTCTTTGCAGTATTCTGGAGATTGACATTCTTGAAATGCCTAATTGGTTGGCAATTTGTTGTTGGGTCATATTCAGCTCATAATACATGTGACTTACTTGAATGATTACCCTTTTATTTTCCACGTAAGTTATTCACCTCTTTTAATTTATACTTATGTTCATTTTCACAAGATATGTTCATTTGATAATAAAATTTCAAGACAAAAGTAACGGTCAGAATATTAACATGTTCCTCGACGGTATAAATTGGAATATAAAATAAAAAGGAGAAGTGCGGCCAACACTTCTCCTTTTAACTGCTGCATTCAGAGTTATCTATGTATAATTCTAAAAGAATTACCTTTTGCTTGCAGCGGCAAGGGTGGTTATCTTCCACCCTCATAATATTCACTTGTAATTATATTCTTAAAAATTCATCCATTCTTGGAAAAACCCCACTACATGTCAGACACTACTATTTTCCAAAAAGACGAGCAAATAATCCTTTATTCTTCGTATTCTGCTTTTTCACCTCCTCACGTGTAGCAGCTTGTTCTTTCATTTCCTGATTTTTATAGACAAAAAGATCCTCCATACTTTGAATAAATAAATTAGCGTAGGCATCGCAAATCTTATTAACTGTAGTAAAAAACTCATCTGGGTCACAGTTTAAAAAAGAGTCCATAAATGATCTGTTATTTGGATGTAAGAAGGAAAAGAGAAAATCAACTTCCATATCGTTTCGTAATTTCGCATATGCATATGCGAATTCAGCATCCTTTATCGACTCATATAATGTATTTTTGGTTAATTTTCTTTTGTATTCCGCTAAAAAAGACTCCATTTCTTCTTTAATAACATTTTGGGAGTCCGCAATAAAAGCCTCTGCATTGGCAGCGTCCCAAAAAAACTTCTTTTGTAAGCAGCTTTCTAGAACTCTTTTTATAGGAAAACTTGTTTCAGTAAGGTAGGCAATATTTTGGCATAAAGAGGTAAAGTATTCTTCCTCAGATGATACTCGTTTTCTTTTTTGCAGTAAGGTTTCTTTTATGCTTATTTGAATTGTATTTTTATCCCATTGATTTGTGATGGAATCAAATATGGTTGATATTTGTTTATCTAGCATTTTAGTTTTCTCCTCTGCTGTATTTATTCACATTTATCCATGGAATGCCAATCTCCTTATCTCTTCATTCCAATTAAAATAATTCCATAATGTTTGATAGGTATCCAAGCTGTAAAAGGTAACTTCCTACCCATTCCTCTCCTTAATCTTCCGAAGCCTTCTCAAAGCCTCCCGATCTTCATCCGTCAGCTTTTTTGTATCCAACTTACGGTTTTTATCCAAACCAGCACTCTTAATTAATTGCTTGTCGGCCTTTCTTTGGTTCTTTTTCATTCTCTTTCTAAATTTGGCTTCAAATTTATTATCTACATCCATAAAAGGACGAAACGGCAATGTGAAGATGAACCATAAAGGCTTGATGATCAGCCATTTTAATAAAAACCATATGGGTTTAAATACAAGATTTTTAAGTATGGCGAAAACAGCTTTCAGCAGTTCTCCCACGTCTACAATAATTCCCCAGTTCCAGTTATCCAAAAATCCCACTCCCTGCTAAACCATCCTTAAAATAGGCATTCTTTCCTAGTATTCGACAAAAATATCCAAAATCCTCTTCAATTTGTTGTATATAAAGCTGATAATTGTAAATTCCTCGGGCTCTATCCGACTTTAATATAGGAATATGACGATTCTTTATCGAAAATAGTACTATACTAATCTGATTATTTTTCATATTTAGGAGTGAAGATAGTGAGCGATGGTTTTGTCGAACGTAAGGAGATTTTTCCGCAGGAGGAACTGGAAGCTGGCCGCTGGATGATAACAGATTTTCATGTTTTACCTTATACCACCACTTTAAAGGAAGCAGCAGAGTTTTTTTTATCAAGCAAACTAAATGAAGTACCCATTGTGGATCATCAGCAGCATTATTTAGGGGAGTTATCAACAGCTATGGTGATGGAGGCCGTCATTAAAGGGATTTCACTAGAGGAAACTATCGAATATTATTATGACATTACGGTTAAACCTCTTAACTTTTATGAAATTCTTTCTGACCTTTCGCCATTAAAAAAGGCAAGTGTTCCCGTAGTTTATCATGAAAATATATTAATAGGAATGTTAACCCAAGACAATATGGTAAAGGGATTCTCTCAAACTATCCAGAAACTTAGATCTTTTGAAAAAACGGTTGAGTGGTTCCAAGTTTGCTTTGAAAATATTTATGAAGGCATTGTTGTTGTAGACGAAAACGGTTATGTGAAGATGATTAACAAAGCGTATTGCAGTTACCTTGGAGTAGAAAAAGATTGGGCTATCGGGCAGCATATTATCAATGTCATTGATGGTACTCGGCTACATATCGTCCTTCAAACCGGAATCCCTGAACACAATCAAGTACAATTCTTGAAAGATCAAGAAGTGGTTGCCCATCGTATACCTATTTGGAAAAACAATCAAATTATCGGAGGAATAGGGATTCTAGTATTTCATGGGGTATCTGAGTTATATACTATTTTTGATAAAATTCAGGCATTAAATAACAAAACAGAACTTCAAAATCTAAACTTTGAACAGCCGCTGAAAGCAAAGGAAGAACCCATCACTTTTAACCACATTATTGGTGAAAGCAAAGGCATGATCCACTCCAAGAGTATAGCCCGACGCGCAGCAAAATCTCCTGCAACTATTTTGATAACTGGAGAAAGCGGTGTAGGAAAGGAAATTTTCACAAAAGCCATTCATTCCATGAGCAGCTATAAAGATGGGCCATTTATCAGTGTGAACTGCTCGTCTATTCCAGAACATCTCTTTGAATCTGAGTTATTTGGGTATGAAGAAGGGGCTTTTACGGGCTCAAGAAAAAAGGGAAAACCGGGTAAATTTCTCCTAGCACATAAAGGGACTATTTTTTTAGATGAGATTGGTGATATGCCTTTGGAGATGCAGGCTAAAATTCTAAGAGTACTGCAAGAACGTGAAGTGGAACCTGTGGGTGCGACCAAACCGATATCAGTTGATTTCCGTCTAATTGCAGCAACCAATCGGCCCCTTCAAGAAATGGTAAAGGAAAATAAATTTAGAGAAGATCTTTATTACCGTTTGAATGTGATTCCTATTTATATTCCACCATTAAGGGATAGAAAAGAAGATATTCCCCTTCTGATTGGTCATTATATAAAAACGATTTGTCAAAAACATCATATTCCCATTAAAGAAATGAGTAGGGAGACCGTTTCAGCTATGATGTATTATGACTGGAAGGGGAATATTAGAGAATTACTTAATGCTTTAGAAAGATTAATTACATTAGTGGACGAAAACATTATTTATTATGATGATTTTAAGCGCTATTTTCTGGATTGGAATCGCTCCAGCTTAAAAGTGGAAACGAAACAATCCTTATCAGCCGCTGATGAAGTGAATCATTCTAGACCTTTAGAAAAAATGAAACAAATAGAATTAAAGAAAGAAAAAGAGTTATACTTTCGTATCATTCGCGAAGAAAATGGAAATAAGACGCTCGCAGCTAAACGTTTGGGAATATCCAGGGCCACATTGTATAACAAATTAAAGGAATTTAAAAATTAGAACGTCTAAAATAATAGACAACTGTATAAACAAATAGACAAATTGTCTAACTGTTTATACAGTTTTTGTTTTAATTTTCGCAACATTTAGATAGAAACAACTGGAATATTAAGTTGGCACAATATTTGCATTAATATATAGCGAGTAAAATAATAGGGGGTGCCCAATGGTTCTAAGCTTTGTTGGCTTTTTTATTGGATTAATTCTATTAATCATTTTTACAATGCGCGGGGTGAATATTATTATCGCTGCATTGGTATGCTCTGTTGTCCTCGCCTTGTCAAGCAGTCTATCTTTAGAGAAAGCGCTTACGGAGAGTTATATGAGTGGATTTGTTGGATACTTTTCTTCCTGGTTTCTTGTTTATATGTTAGGAGCCATTTTTGGAAAGGTAATGGAGGAAACAAAAGCGGCGGATGCAATTGCGGAATGGGTTAAGGTGAAAGTCGGTGCAAAACGTGCGGTTTTTGCCGTTGTTGCGGCCTGCGCCTTAATGACCTATGGCGGAGTCAGTATTGCGATTGTCGGATTTTCCGTTTATCCTATTGCGGTTTCCTTATTTAGAGTGGCAAATTTGCCCCATCGATTTATTCCTGGAGCCATTGTGTTTGGATCCATTTCCTTTACAATGACGTCACCTGGGTCGCCTGAGGTCCAAAATCTCATTCCAATGGAGTTTTTCCACACACAGCCTACAGGGGGCGGACTCATTGGTTACTTAATCGGTATTCTTATTATGGTGGCGGGCGGTTATTGGCTAAAGTTTATGGTTACCAATGCAGTGAAAAATGGTGAGGTCTTTAAATTACCAGGTTCTGCTTCATCAGGCACAGCTTTAGAAGAAACAGCAGCAGCTATGGAAACAGCCAAAGATAAAGAGAATTTACCGAATATCTTGTCAGCTATTTTACCATTAATTATTGTTGTCGCGGCTTTAAATATTGCTGCAAAGTTTATGTCTCCAACAGGAGCTGCACTAATCGGCTTATTTTTAGGAGTTGTTTCAGCACTCGCCTTGATGGGTAAGTATTCCACTAGTAAATATGGGCAGATTTTTAGCAAAGGGACTGAAAACGCTATCATCGCAACAGTTAATATTTGTGCAGTCGTCGGCTTTGGTTCTGTTGCCAAAGAAGCACCGGCATTTAAAGCCATTGTAGATGCTCTTGTAAATATGCCGGGAATGGAATACGCAGGATTAGCTGCTGCTGTAACGATTATTGCAGGCGTTACCGGTTCTGCTTCCGGCGGCCTTGGAATCGCACTGCCTATTCTAGCGCCGCTATACCAAGCCCAAGGTTTAGATCCTGGAGCTATGCACCGCATCTCCTCCATTGCTTCTGGCGGATTAGATTCTCTTCCACATAACGGATATGTGGTGACCACAATCAGAGCAGTATGTAATGAAACACACCAGCGGGCATATAAACCAATCTTTATTCTAAGTGTTGTTTTACCGATGATTGCCTTAATTATCGCAGTCATCTTATATACAATCTTTTATTAAGTAATGGAGGGAAAAGCATGCAGCAGAAGAAAACAATTGCCTTTATTGGATTAGGTAATATGGGACTTCCAATGGCTAGTAATCTAGTAAAGGCAGGATATTCCGTTTATGGTGTAGATACAAATCCAAATACTGAAGAAAAACTTTCCCAAATAGGGGGAAAAATTGATGTCCCAGTAGAGCTGTTAGTTCAGCAGGTTGATTTTGTATTAACCAGCCTTCCTACACCTCAAGTAGTGGAAACTGTTTACCTAGGTGAAAAAGGGATTATAAAAAATGCCCCTTCGTCCCTTACATTAATTGATTTTAGTACCATATCACCTAAATTAAATGAACAAGTTTATGCAGCAGCCAAAGAAAAAGGAATTGATTATCTTGGGGCACCTGTAAGCGGCAGCGTATCCGGCGCTATAGACGGTACCCTTACGATCATGGCTGGCGGAGAAAAACGAGTATATGAACAATCTCTTCCTATATTAGAGGTGCTCGGGGAAAATTTATTCCATTTGGGAGAGTCTCCTGGTACAGGTACGGTGATTAAACTTTTAAACAACCTCATGATTGGTTTTTATACACAGGCTGTGGCTGAGGGAGTTGCTCTTGGGGAACAGCTTGGAGTAAATCCAGATACAATCTATGATGTTTTGAGTGTCAGTTTTGGACAAAGCAGAGTTTATGAAAGAAACTACAAGAGCTTTATTGCGCAAAATAACTATGAAGCAGGATTCTCTACTAATCTTTTATTAAAAGATTTAAAGCTTGCAAAACAAATGGCTCTCGAGAGCGGCAGTCAGCTGCCTATTGGCGACCAGTTAATTGACCTTTACACAAATGCGGCAGATAAGGGTTATGGTCAAATGGATATGTCTTCAGTCTATTTAATCATGAAAGAATTAAATAATCTCAATCCAGTATCACAATCTTAAGGGGGAATTACAATGACAATCGTTAATAATGAAACTACTACAAAAACTTTAACACATTTTATCGGAGGAGAATTGAAAGCCGGCAAAAGCGACCGTTTCGGAAAAGTTTACAATCCATCAACAGGGGAGGTCACAGCTCTTTGCCCGCTGGCCTCTAAGGCAGAAGTAAATGAGGCAGTGGAGATTGCCCAAATAGCATTCCCAGCATGGAAAAATACATCTGTTGCCAAAAGAGTAGAAGTGATCTTTAAGTTTAGAAACCTATTGGTGGAAGAAACAGATCGTTTGGCAGAAATTATTGGTTTAGAAAATGGCAAAACTCTTTCTGATGCAAAAGGAGAAATTCAAAGAGGAATCGAATCGGTAGACTTTGCAATAAATGCGCCGCACCTGCTAAAAGGGGAGTATTCTGTAAACGTCGGTGGAAAAATTAACTCTTATTCTATTAAACAGCCTTTAGGAGTAGTAGCTGCGATTTCTCCATTTAACTTCCCTGTCATGGTGCCGCTTGCTATGACGACGATGGCTGTAGCCTGCGGGAATGCCGTGATTTTAAAGCCATCAGAACGTGTTCCAAATTCAGCCTTATATTTTGCGGAATTATGGAAAAAGGCTGGTTTACCGGACGGCATTTGGACCGTTCTTAATGGGGATAAAGAGGCAGTAGATACCCTCCTCGCCCATCCTAAAGTAGCTGCGATTTCCTTTGTAGGATCTACTCGTGTAGCTGAACATGTCTATCATGAGGGGACTCGTCATAATAAACGAGTGGCTGCGTTTGGCGGCGGGAAAAATCATATGGTCATTATGCCTGATGCGGATTTGGATCAAGCCGTCACATCATTCCTTGGGGCAGCATATGGTTCTGCTTCACAGAGGTGTATGGCGATTTCAGTGGCAATGCCGGTTGGTAAAGGAACAGCGGAAGCCTTTGTGGCAAAGCTGAAATCTCGTGTTGAAGAGTTAAAAGTCGGCGCTTATGACGATGCCGATGCTGACTTTGGAGCTGTCATTTCCCAAGAATCCAAAGAAACTGTCATAAAATATATTAACGAAAGCCTCGGCGAAGGCGCCCAGCTATGTGTGGACGGACGTAATCCTAAAATAAGTGAGACCGAAAAAGGCTTTTATTTAGGACCAACACTTTTAACGGGTGTAACACCTGACATGAAAATATACCAGGATGAAGTTTTCGGCCCGGCTCGAATTGTCGCAGGTGTGAATAGTTTAGACGAAGCTATTCAATTAATAAACGAGCATGAATATGGAAATGGAGTGACCATTTTCACTGATAATGGAGCAGCCGCAAGAAAATTCACGGAGGAAATTGAAGTTGGTATGGTTGGCGTAAATGTTCCTATACCAATTCCGGTAGGCTACCATAATTTTGGAGGATGGAAAGGCTCAAGATTTGGCGAAGGTCAAATGTTTGGTCCAGATACTGTCCGCTTCTTTACGAAAACGAAAACCATTTCTGAGAGATGGAATAACTCTAAAGAAATTGAAAATAAAACTGAATTTTCATTCCCTAGCAATAAATAGTCAAAACAAGGAAGGCTCCAGCCCCCTTCCCTAGCAGCAAAGAGAAACCACCCCGCGGGGTGGTTTTCTTGTGCTCTAGAGTATTTTTCCGAAAGAAATAAGCACTGATTCCACGCAAAATTCCTTTTAGAATTTCTCGAAGACTTCAAGAACATTTCCCAGATTGATCCCCTTCTTTCCTAAGAAAGGAAAAGAAGATCAACAACCGGCCTCTCACAGTATTCAGCTGCAATTCTATTCTATCATTTTCAAGTACACCTAAAACTCTATCCACTTTCGACAGAATCCGGGTGGTGCCTGGTGGTTGACCCCCAAGAAACTAAAAAAGCAGGCACCAATAATTATAACCCGCTTTCTATAGCTATTCTTTTTGTCTATTACATTTCAAAAAAGTTGTCTCTTTCAACTTTACAAACTCTTAAAGCAAATTTGTTGTACCAATCTGATTTTCCTCTTTCTTGTGCAATTTTATGAGCAGAGTTTTCCTTCCACTCCTTAATTGCGTTCAAAGACTCCCAATAAGAAATTGTAATTTCTTTTTCATTCTCGCAGGCACTTTCTAATCCTAAGAACCCTTCCTGTTGGGAAGCAAGTTCTACCATCTTTTCTGCCATTTTTACATACCCTTTGTCCACTTCAGTCCGTTGAGAGGTAAATAATACTGCATAGTAAGGCGGCTGAGGGGTTTTTGCAATTCCACTCATAAATTTCCCTCCTATCAAAGTCCTTTCCTTATGGAAATGATGTAATTGTAAAGCATCAAACTTGTAAAATTAAAGGATAAATTGAAATGTAATAGCTCCTTAGATTTTATTTTTAATAGTTACCTCTGTGACAATTAAATTTTTCCTTTGCCTGCTGTTTTCTATAATAATTTCAGCGACATCATCCGGGTCCATGAAGTCTTTTATTTGATCCTGAGTATACATCTTATCCCAAAAGGCTGATTTCATCCTACCCATATAGGCGCCGAAAATCCTTATTGGGGTATTCTCTAGTTCCAGTGCTAAACTCTCAGTAAATCCCCGTACTCCAAATTTACTGGCACAGTATACACTCTCGTTAATTTTACCCTCCAGCCCTGCAGTTGAAACAATATTAATAATGCTGCCCTTATTTCTCTTCTTCATATCTGTTAATACTTCCTGTGTGCAAAAAATTGCCCCTTTTAAATTAATATCAATCATTTGATTAACAGAATCTTCGTCTAAGTTTTCAGCACAATCAAAAACACCCACACCCGCATTGTTTATTAATACATCAATTGGTCCAACATTTTCTTTAATGGAATGATAGACCCTTTTAACATCACTTTTAGATGTAACATCGAGTTCATAAATCGAATAGCTTTGCTTTAACATTTCAGCCGTTTGATTAAGTTTTGATTTAGTCCTTCCAATCAAGCAGACATGATATCCTAAATCGGAATACTTTTTGGCTAAAGAAGCACCTAACCCACTGCCCGCGCCCGTTATGACAACATTCTCGATTGTCATGTATTCATCCCTTTCTTTTTTAATTGAAAGTATGATTGTATAGTAGTAGTTTATTCCAAATACTAGACCGCAAGAGAAATGTAAAATCGAATAGAATCTAAGAATTTCTGTATTTCCTCCTGTTGTCTATTATTCTATCCGCAGTAATTTCTAAACCAGATTGACTTAATCGGTTTCAATAGATCTGAAACCATCTTTTCATTATCTGTAAGAGTTACGCTGTTTATTTGTTTAAGGAACGCAAAAACTCAATTGCAGCATTATCATTGATTAGCTTAAATATTTCCCTGCAATCATTCACGTATCTCACTTTATAAAAAGAAAAGCCCGGTCATTGCTTTTCCTTTAATTCCACTAAATCTTGACTCAATAATTCCTTTAAAAATTCTAATACTTTTATCATATTGAGGAACATAGCCTGGTGTGGAACATCTCTTTCAGAATGTAAAATTTCCTGATCATTCACAGTGAACATAACAACAGGTATATCCTTTTGGAAAAATGGAGTATGGTCTGAACCCGGCGGCGGCGGACTTTTCATTTTCCATCTAGAGAAATGAGAACTATTCATTAGCTTGTTACATATTAATTGTTCTAACCAATCAGCACCTACCCAGCACTCCAATTCCTCTCCCCGTCCGAATCCATCAAGATTAATCATTAAGTCAATTTCTTCTAACTCTTTATTTGTCAACTTTTCTACATAGGCTTTACTGCCGGAAAGGGCAAACTCCTCGGCTCCAAAGAAAACAAATTCCACTTGAAAGGGAAGCCTTTGTTGCTGAAACCATTGAATAAGACCCAATAACACAGCTACTCCCGAAGTATTATCATAAGCGCCTATTGTGTTATACATTGTGTCATAATGGGCACCGATTATAATCTTAAAGGTCTTTTTATCTATGAAATCAGAATTCCCTGGAATCCTGACACAAATATTTTGTCCTTCCTTTTCCGGTGTGTGAATCACTTCCAACTCAAAATTCACAAGAATTTCCTTTTGATTTTTCAACTGTTCCTGCCAAAGTCTATATGTATCCTCACCAATAAATAGATGAGGCTTCGTATTATTATTCATAATTAAAGTTTGTGAAAGGGCCTTCCCCCCTAGACGAGCACTAATATAGGCTGCGATTTCACCATGATGAGTAAAAACGCCTAAGCGGGGCCAGTTATACATGTCCCAAATCACAGATTCGCCAATTTCAACAAGCTTCCCTTGAATGACTTTACCACTTCCACTTCCAAGAGCAGGATAAGATTCGACCAATTCCTCACCCGAGGATTCGATGTGTAAACCTGTAAAAGAGACCAGCTCCCAGCCTGGATAGGTAAAGGATTGAATTTCACTTTTAATCCCTAGATTGTTAAGTTCATTGACAAGATAATTTACAGCATCTTTTTCTCCGCTGCTCCCCATTGTCCGGGGGCTAAATACAAGAAGGTCTTCCCACCATTTTTTTAATTGCTCCCTTTGATTACTCTCCACGTTTTCAACTCCCTCTTTCAAAAACACTACGTGGATTTTCAATAAGTATTGTATCTATTTCTTGCTGCGAAACACCCATTTTCCTTAAGCGAGGGACAAAGTTTTCTAAAATATGCGCATATCCCCAGCCTCCATAGGTTTTAAGACAAATCTTTAAAAATACATCATGTGACAGAAGAAGTGACTCTCCATATCCTTTTTCCAGTAAATTAAGGACGGCTTTTGCGTTATCCTCATCAGAAGGTGATTGCCCTTCCGGGAACAAGAGATCAATCCCAATCATGTCATATTCCAAAAAGGCTCCTCTATCAGCGAGAGATGTCTGGTATTCCACATCATCCATACTCGGATTCATATGATCAAGAACTGTCTTATGAACGAAACCGCCTTCCTTTTCAACAATATCGAGAACTTGATGTCCATAACGTTCCCAGCCAGGAAGGTGAATCGTTAAAACATGGCCTGTTTTTTTCTGGGCACGTGCTGCCGCGCGCAGAACTCTTACCTCAAGGTCAGTCATATCAGGACTGATGCCGATTTCCCCGATAATACCTGCTTTAATATCTGTACCATCGATGCCTACTTCTAAATCTTTTAAAATATCATTCTCTATTTCTTCAACTGACCATTCTCTAACATGAGCAGGTATACTATTTTGGAGATAATATCCACATCCCATAATAATGTTCAGGTCTGTTCGTCTGGATAATCGATATAATGCATTCGGATCCCTGCCAATACCAACAGGAGTAACATCAACAATAGTCTTGCCACCGTAATAATAAAATTCTTTAGCCTCTTTTACGGCAACTTCCTCATCTATCATTAATCCATTATCTTTATTCCCATAAGGATCCAGCCTTAACTTTCCTAATATATCCATTGAAACCTTTTGATTGGCAAAATATTTTTTTGGCCCATTAGGCTCTTCCCAAAGGTGGGATCTATCAATATATAAATGTTCATGCATAAGCGTGATTCCCAAATCTTTACTATCAATCTTTCCTTGTACTGTTTGTACTGAAACCATGTTCCCGCCTCCAGTTATTTTCTTCTATTTCCAAAGATTCTAATGTTCAAAATAACAGCTAATAATAAGACCATTCCCTGAATAATCTGAATGATATCAGGAGACACTTGCATTAATATTAATCCGTTTTTGATTACCCCAATGATGGATACACCGATTAAAGATCCCATCATCGTACCTTTACCGCCAAATAACGAGGTACCTCCAAGGACTACTGCAGCAATTACATCCATTTCGAACATTAACCCTATATTGGAAGAACCAGACCCTAATCGTGATGAAATAATAAGACCCGCAAGTGCTGCAGCCCCCCCGCTCATCATATAGGTCAAAAGTTTAATCTTTCTGGTATCCACGCCTGAACGCCTTACAGACTCCTCGTTGGCTCCAATACCAATAACATATATACCAAATCTGCTGCTTCTTAAAGCTATTGCTCCTAAAATCACAATAATGATGGCGATTAAAGCCGCAACTGGCACTCCAAATAACGTCCCAATTCCAATATTCACTAATCCGTGCTCTTTAGCGATGGCAATAGAATATCCTCCGGTAAGCAAAAGGGCAAAGCCTCTAATAAAAATCATGGAGGAAAGTGTTACAATAAAAGGCGGGATATCATGGTATGCAGAAATATATCCATTGACTATACCAACCATAACCCCTGCTAAAAGCACAATAACCAGCGTAATAGGACTATTAAAACCAGCCTCTAATAATATTGCTGTAATTGCGCTCGCTAATGCAATAACTGATCCAACTGAAAGATCAATTCCTGCAGTTGTAATAACAAAAGTCATTGCAACTACCACAATTAAATTTGGGGCTAATTGCTGGATTAAATTCATAAAATTAGAAGAGGTAAAAAACGAGTTCGTGGACATACCAAAGTATGCAGATATGATCAAAAATATTAGAAAAATACTTAAAACCTGTTTATGTTCACCAAACCATGAAAATAGTTTTGTATTAAACTGATACTGTCCCATATTTATATTATTATTTTCAACTTTCTCTTTACTTATCATGATACAGGCACCCCCTCAGGATTTCCCATTATGGACTTAATAACTGATTCGAGTGTATATTGATCAATGGTACGATTATCAATGCATTTTCCTTCATGCAATACCATAAGCCGGTCGCAGACTTCAAATAAATCTTGAAGACGGTGGGTAATCAGAATAACACTTACCCCTGCTTTCTTTACCTTATTAATTAACCCTAATACCATATTTACCTCTTTTACCCCAAGAGCAGCAGTTGGTTCGTCCAAAATTAATACTTTTGGCTGAAAGGCCATTGCTCTAGCAATAGCAACAGCTTGCCTTTGTCCCCCTGACATATTTTGAACTACTAATTTGGTTGAAGAAATATTGATACCCAATTTATCTAATTCTTCACGTGTCCTTTCGTGCAGCTTTTTCTTATCAATCAGTCTGCTTCCAGGCTTAACCGGCTCACGTCCAAGAAAGATATTATTGGCAACATTTAAGGTATCACAAAGGGCTAAATCCTGGAAAACTGTTTCGATTTGCAGGTTCTTTGCATCTTTAGGCTTCTTAATAGAAACCTTTTCCCCCTCAAAGTAAAATTCTCCTTGATCAGGAATTAGAACCCCGCTTAATATTTTCATTAACGTAGACTTCCCTGCACCATTATCACCCAATAAGCCTAGGCACTCACCCTTATAAAGGGTTAAATCTATACCCTGTAATGGTTTAACCGCACCGAAGCTCTTTTGAATATTTTTCATCTCAATTCGAATATCGTTACCTGCCAAAACTTTGCACCTCCAATTTTTTAAAAAGGGCGGAAAAGTAAATGATTCTACTTTTCCGCAAAACTTTGTTTATTTAAACATGTCTCTATATTCGTCAACATTGTCCTTGGTTACAATTGAAACTGGTACATTGAGCTGCTTTTCTACTTTTTCACCATCAATTAATTTTTTAGCTGCCTTTACTGCTTCACTGCCAAACTCATAAGGATGCTGCTGCAGCACCGCTTCCACAAACCCATCATCAATTCCTTCTATCACTTGTTTACTCAAGTCCCAACCGAATAATTTGACCCTGTCCTGAGCTTTCTGAGAGCGAATAGCTGAAACAGCTCCGATAAAAGCAGGCTCACCTGTTGCAAAGGCAAATGTTAAATCCGGGGAACCAGTCATTAGATTTTCAGAAGCTGCTAAAGCTTTCTCCTGCACGTTTTCACCATCGACAGTATTTACAATTTTTAGATTTTTATTATCTTTAATTGTATTTTTAAATCCATCTTCACGTTTGATTTGAATTTCTGAGTTTAGGGCTCCAATAGTACCTAATTTAACAGGTTTGTCTCCATATTCTTTTTTCACATAATCGTTGAAATACTTTCCTAGTTCTACACTAGATTCATAGTTATCAACACCAACCTGCACATCTACAGCATCACTTTTAATGACAGAATCTACAGAAATAATGGGAATTCCAGCCTTTTTGGCCTTTTCAACTACGGATTTCATCCCAGTAGAATCAATAGCATTTACAATGATGGCATCTGCACCAGAACTAATAAAATTTTCTACGGAATTAAACTGGTCTACGGTATTATTATTTGCATTATAGACAGTCAATTTAACGCCTGCTTTCTTTGCCGCATCTTGAGCACCTTTAACCATATCAGTAAAGAACAATGCTTCCTGATTAATAACTGTCATAGCAATTGTTACTTCTCCGTCGTCCTTTTTAGAGCTATCTCCCTTACTCGTTCCTGAAGTATCATCGACTTGACCGCAAGCAGCTAATAGAAAAATCAGCATACCTGTTAGAATACCACTCACCCATTTTTTCATTGTCACAAAAACCCTCCTCTTTCTAACTCATTGATTTTTTTATAAAATCTTCTACTTCCTTTTTAGAAGGAAGTGAAGGCAGAGCCCCTTTTTTTGTTACAGATATCGATGCAGCTGTAACTGCCTTTTCTGCTGCCTTTAATAGATCTCTTTCTTCTAACCAATACGTCACAAGAGCCCCGCAAAAACAGTCACCCGCAGCAGTTGTATCGACAGATTGAACACTTGGGGATGGTACATGCTGTATTCTATTGTTCTCTCCGATTATGGCCCCTTTATTTCCCATTGTGATAATGACATGTTCATGACCCTGTTCTAATAATTCTTTTACAATAAATCTTCCATCCTCTAAAGTTGAAACATGTGAACCTGTTAACTGTCCTGCTTCCACCTCATTAATGATGAGAAAGTCTGCCAATCTTCTAATTTCGGGGTCTAGCGGCACAACAGGTGCTAAATTCAAGAAAACAGGAATATTCAGCTCCTTTAAGGAGGTTATGATAAAACTTGCAACTTCTAGGGGCATCTCTAATTGAAGGAGTGCTGCAGATGCATGTTTGGCCGTCTTCAGAGATAACCGTACCTCTTCCTTCGTTAATTCTTTATTTGCATTCTGATTTGTAATGATAAAGTTTTGCCCTGCTTCATCGACTATAATAATGGAAGAACCAGTAGCAGTTATGGGAGAAGAGTAAACATAATCTGTCATAATCCCTTCGTTACTTAAAACCCCTTTCAACACACCTGCATAGGAATCACTACCAACTTTTCCGACCAAAGCCACCTGTTTCCCTAATCTCTGCACAGTTACAGCTTGATTTGCCGCCTTCCCCCCGGGTATTTCTTGAAATTCAAGAGATGAGATAGTCTCCCCTATCTCGGGAAATTGAGGTACATAGGCAACTAAATCCATATTAATTGTTCCGTATAAAATGGCATCAATCTTACTCAATCAAACCTAACCCCCCTTTCCCTAACCGTTTGTACCTCTTTCATAAATTTGAGTACTTCCTGTTTTGATACGGGATTCCACCATTTTCCCTCTTCTTTTATAGAGCTCCCTATAATACAGCCATCTGCAGCTGAAAGGATTTTTTCTGCATTATTAACATTCATTCCACTGCCGACTATAACAGGCAGCTCTGTATGTTCTTTGATCCCTAGTACCTCAGAAATTTCTGTTTCATTTCCGGTCCGTGTTCCGGTAGCAATTAATACATCTGCGTCAAAGAAAATGGCGTCATGTGTTTGATCAGCCAAACTTCGATCAGCAATAATAGAATGACTGCCATGCTTCACATGGACATCGACGAACATCTTTATATTTTCACCTTTAATTTGGGACCGATATCTAGCCGCCTTTGCAGAGGCTCCTTCAACAAACCCTTCGTTAGCAACATACGCATTTACCCATTGATTCACCCGTACAAATGATAAGTCAGCAGCTTTTGCAACAGCTAATGCTTGTATGGCTCCATTTGCTAAACAATTGATTCCTATCGGTAAATTTGTCTGGCTTTTCAGTCTATTTGCAACAGAGGTCATCGCCGCTACTGTTTCAAATCCAATATCTTCAGGTTTAGAAAAAGGAAGATCCCATGCATTTTCAATGATGACCCCATCGATTCCGCCTTCCTCAAGTGCGGTTACATCTCTGACGGCCCAATCATACACCTCGTCTAAATTACCGCCTTTAAAATGAGGGGCGCCTGGCAAAGGTCTAAGATGAATCATTCCAATCACTGCACAATCTTCCTTAAATATTTCTTTAATATAATTAGGTTTTTTAGGAAAAATTTTATCTGACATATGTCCCACCTATTTCTCTTAAAATTGTATACTATCGGTTAGTAGCGATAGATTCTAAAATACGAACCCAAACAGTTTGATAAAGTTCCCAATTCACAAAATCCATGGTTCCCCAATGAGGAGCACAGTCACTTGCAAAACATGCCGTCTTTCCCTCGCCATAACCTCCTACAACAATAAAAGGATCATTTTGAACCTTAACTAAGACTTCGCTATTTTCCTTAGCCTTAAATTTGTTATAGCCAAGGAAAACAGGCCATTTATCTATACCTATAGTTATGTGATGATCCTTAATAGTTTCAGGATTCACTCCTTGAGGAATCTCCACCCGATCATCTGTATCCAGCATTTCAACAGGAAGCACTTCAGCTAAAACTGTATTTTTATAATTAGCTTTTGCCTCAATCCCCATAAAGGACAGATAGCCTCCAATCATTAATAATCCGCCGCCTTCATTCACATATTCACGAATTAACTCTAAGGCATTTGGAACCACCTGCATCTGATAAAAAGTTGAGTTTTGCAGTAAGAAGGTATTGCTTCCAATATCACTTAGGACAACAGCATCATATTTGCTTAATTCTTCTACTGATTTAGGAAAGCGGATTTGCACTTCATGGGAAGGCATATAGTCAACACTGACACCGGCTTCTTTTAAACAATTTAATAAATATGATGCACCTTCCTCATATTTTGTTGAAGTAAAGCTGTCATATCCCTTCGTATGTATCATATGAATGACCCAGGATTCTCCAATAAAAAGTATTTTCATAATTTTATATCCTCCTTGTTTAATAATTTTTCTAGCTTACTATCAAATTCTTTTACCTCATCCAGCGTAGGCATACCTGGCTGCCCGCCGGCTTTACAAACAGATAAGGCTGCAACTTTATTGGCAAATAAAATAGCCTCAGTAAATTCCACCCCTTTTCCCAAAGCATATGCTAATCCACCATTAAAACTATCTCCAGCACCTGTAGTATCTACCACCGGTACATCAAACCCTGGTAATGCTCTCATCTCCTGCTGATATGACTTATATAAAACCCCCTTAGCACCAACAGTGGTAATAACATATTTTACTCCCTTCCTAAGAAGAAGATCCATTTGATCATTAAAATCGATATTCTTTGATTCATTGTTTGTTAGAAGTTGTAATTCCGTTTCGTTAGGTGTTAAAATATCGACATTTTTCAATAAATCATCAGGCAGCTTTTGGGCTGGGGCAGGATTTAAAATGACAGTTTTATTAAACTTCTTCGCTATAGACGCTGCATAGGATACCGTCTCCAACGGAATTTCCATTTGCAATAAAACAATATCTGAATCGCGTATTTTATCTTGATGTAAATCAATATCATCTTTGGTGCAATTGAAATTTGCTCCAGGAACTACTACTATTCGATTTTCAGTTTTAGATACAAATATAAAAGCCAAGCCGCTGGTTTCTCCGCTAGCAGATTTAACTGAGGATGTATCAATTTTGTCCTTATTTAAAGATTCCTTTAGTTTATTGCCATAAACATCATCCCCTACAGCACCAATCATTGAAACGTCTGCTCCAAGCCTCGATGCCGCAACAGCCTGGTTCGCCCCCTTACCTCCTGAAAAATACTCCACATTTTCTCCCAAAATTGTTTCCCCATCATCCGGAAACTTAATGGTCTTTACAACTAAGTCCATATTTAAACTGCCAATAACCGTTATTTTAGGTCTCATAATTTCACTCCGATTTTCTTTGTAGATTCACGGATTACCAATGATGCATCTAATTTGATAATTTTTTCGTTAAAATATAAATCTGAAATAAATTTAATTAAACTTTCTGCCGCTAATTTACCTATTTCATAGGTTGGTTGTGCAACTGTAGTTAATTCTGGATTTGTAACCTCTGTAAGGCTTATTCCATCAAACCCGCAAACTGCAATTTGTTCTGGTACTTTTATTCCTCTGCGGTGCAAAGCCTTTAGAGCTCCAATGGCCATCATATCGTTTCCTGCAAAAATTCCATCCAAATCAGGATGTCTTTCAAGCAATGTTTTCGTTGCTTCAATCCCGCTTTCAATTGTAAAATCCCCTGAAGTCATTAAACTAGGTGAATACAAAGGGGAGTCCCTCATAACATCTTCATAGGCCAACAAACGATCTCGTGCGGTACTAATTTCCTGTGGTCCATATATGTGGCCAATCTTTTTACACCCCATATCCAGTAAATGCTCAACTGCCATTTTTGCACCTTTATAGTTATCGACGAAAATGACGCACTCAGTTTCCATATCAGGAATTCGGTCTAGAGCAACCAATGGAATTTTAGAATGCTTAATTTTTACTGCGTCTCTTGGGTTGAGCTTACCCGCAGCAAAAATAATTCCATCAACATACTTCTGTTTTATTAAATCAATATGAGAATTCTTCTCCCCGCCTGATTCATCATAATTACAAAGAATCAAGGTAAAGCCTTTAGAATTAGCTTGTTCCTCAACGCCTTTTGCTAAAGTTGAGAAAAAGGGATTTGTTATATCTGGAACAAATAAAGCAATTGTTTTGGTTTTCTTTACTGTTAAACTTCTAGCAACCTGATTCGGTTCATACTTTAATAATTTGATAGCTTCTTCAACTTTGTCCTTTGTTTCCGTACTAATATAACCTTTGGAATTTAATACTCTTGAAACACTGGCGACAGAAACTCCGGCTAATTTTGCTACATCTCTAATTGTTGCACTCATTTTTTCACCTACGTTATTAATTTCTTATGGATAATCCCCAAAATACCAAGTGTAGGATACCGGTTACATACCATCCTAAAAAAAATTTTCAATTTAAAAGCCACTAAAAATAAAGTGAAACGTAAAACCTACAATTGTATTCTTACTTATAAACACACTTTATAATCTGAAATCAGTTACATAGGTCATTATAAGTATGTTTTCGACAATTTAACTGAATATTCCTAATTGATATATTAATTAGGTAATATTTTCCCGCATTGTTTTATATTTGTCAACATTATTTTTAAAAAATTCCCAAAATTAAATTTAATCTTCCGTTCATAAAAGGAACTCGCTTTATTTTTTTTGGCAAATATTGGTCTAAAATGTTATCTTAGAAATGTTTCATTGAATAAAGTGATGTAACCGGTACCATGTTATTCTCCTGTATTTATCTAGTACTTAGAGAAAGCACAGGAATAAAGTCTATAATTCTAAGATAAGAACAGGCTATCCTTTCACGACTTTCATGGGATCTGCCTATCCGGCTGAGAACCTCTCAATTATTCGCATCTTCTTCAGACGCCACGATACTGCGTTGCACTAGAATAGTCTTCACAAACTTCATCAGCATTTTAGTGGAAGACTTTGACTCTAGAAAACGAGTCTGCTGTAATTCGATTGCATTGTTTATCGAAACATACTCCGGCCTTTAACTCATTCAGTGCAGATTTACTGCACAAGGTACACTGCCCGCGGCATAAAAAAAGAGAAGTGCAGTTAACACTCCTCATACAACCGCTGCCGTTCGGGTGGTAGTGGTTTTGCGGTTATCATTCTTTTGCTTACAAATTTCTGCTTCTAGGTTTACCAAACAAACGTTCATTTGAATCCTTTATAAAACCTACTTAAATCAATCCTTTTAAGCATCTCACCATAAATATTTTGTCAGTTTTAGCTTTCATTTTTCCATAAAAAAGTACTTTATTCCCCAGAAAATGATTTATTTCGCACGAAATGAACTCTACTGCAAATCTTCCCATGTAAACCAGCAATTTGTTGTTGTTTAGGTTGTCTATTATTTTGACTTCACTCAGAAATTTCCATCCTATTATGTTTTAAAACTTCTTTTAAACAATCAATAGTTTGATTGCTCGCTCTAAATCCCCAGTATTTCCCACAATATCCCCATATACCTAATTTTTTCGATTTCAAGTGTTTTATTATACACAAAAGGTTAATTAATAGGTATAATTTTCAATTGTCAAAACATAGAGAGAGAAATGAAGGGGATCGGGAGATGAAGAAGTATTTGATTGCACTACTAACCTTATTGGTATTAGGAGGTGCTGGATTCTTTATTTATAGTCACATAAATAAAGGAAAAGCTGCTACTAGTTCTGCTCTGGTAACAGATGTTAAAACAGAAAAGAGAACGGTCAATCAAAATGAAATGGTGGATGTGCGAACAGATATACCAGTAGATAAAGTCTGGGAGTATTCGTTCGGAGAAGCCTTAGACGAAAAGAGTTTAACCAAGGAAAATATTTATATTTTGGACGATAAAAAGCAAAAGGTAGATATCAATATTCAATTAACAAATGATGGAACGACCATTCTTATTCATCCGCCTGCTGGTGGATATAAAAAAGGCACCAAATTTGAACTAAATATGAAGAAAGATATTAAGTACACATCAGGGCAAAATGTAAGCCGCCATTACAAAATGGAGTTTGTAACGATTCGGGATGAAGTCGAAAAGGCCGTTCTCAATCCGAAGATAAAAACTCTGAAAAAAGAGCAGGTTGAAATTTTGGGAGATCGTTCTCTGAAAATTGATAAAGATGCGGTTAAGGGTCCATTGGCCAAAAATGATATTATCATCGTACCGACTGCAGAGTACCCAGAAGGTCAAGCGTTGAAGATTAAAAAGGTTGAAAAGAATTTTAACCATTATACTGTATCAGTAGGAGAACCTGAATTTGCCGAACTTTATCAAGAATTAAATGTATATAAAACCTATCCTATTACAAGCGATAATTTTACACTTGCAGAAGGAATTGAAGGTGTTACAGTTGAATCTCTTGCTTCCATTCAACCTGTACAAGTTGTTGCCTCTGAAACCATTTCAAAAGGAAATAAAGCGGAGTTCAAAGAAATGGACCCAGGTATTAAAGTAAGGTTAGATAAAGGTTTAAAGGTAAAGTTTGACAATTTCGTTTTGAATAAAAAATACAAACTTGGTATAGATGGAACAATGCATCTATTTTCGCCAAAAGTGACTCCTGATTTCAAAGCTGGATTGATGAAAATCGATCGATTAGGACTAACGTCAAAAATGAAGGTTGATACAAATGTAAAGTTCAAACGGATGGGCAAAGAATTAAGCAACGGAAAAAAAGAAATCAAAAATTTTTCTAAGAAAGTAAAGCTTGGAACCATTGCGATTCCTGTTACTGCCGCTCCTGGTTTAGTAATCAGAGGAGACCTCATGTTACGAGTTGAGGTTACAGCTGAAGGCGGACCAGAACTGCTCGTTACTATCGAAAAAGAAGAGACAAGTGGTGTTCTTTATGAAAATGGTGAGATTGACCACATTTCAAAAATTAAAAATGACATGGATATTGGTATCCAAGGAAGAGGGAAAGCAGAAGGGAAATTTGGACCTTCTGTAGATTTACTTGCAACAGCATTTGGTGTGGTCGGTGTTGGTGTTGAAGGATATGCCGGTGCCAAGATAACTGGTGAAGGGGCTGTTGGTACGAATACAAAAGGTGGTTCTTTTGCATGCGGTAAGATTGACTACGGAGCATTTGCTCAAGCCTCACTGGTCGTTAACACGCCTAAAACAACACTTGCTGAACTGTTAATTAAGGAGCATTCTATTGGTCTAGGTGTCACATTAAACAACTGTCAATCCATAACCGGATTTGCACCAGTAAAACAAATTGAAATAAATAGCGGAGCATCAAAAGAGGTTAAAATTGAGTCTGTTCAACACGATTTACTTAGCATGACGGATGATAATAAAGCAACAGATATGGAAAAGGTAAAGGTTTCTGTTACTCCAAAGGGAATAGTTCAAGTTAAAAAGACAAAAGATGGTTTACAGGTTAAAGCTGAAGAGCTTCCTTCTGAAGAAAAAGCAGCAATTACTTTAACCCAAAAGGTTAAAGATAAGGAATATCAGCTAAAAATACCTGTGGCAATTAAAAATTTCAAACAGATACAGGAAGAACAAAAGGCAAAAGGATCAACAGATGCTTGGGTTGGTGAGTGGCTGCGAACCTCAGAGTACAGTCCAGGGACACTGAGAATTACAAATTTTAATGAAGGTGTACTGGACGTCTCGATGGAAGTTTACAGTGGTGCTAATACAAGTGGAATTGATGGAAAGGCTGCTGTTAATGGAAATAAAGCTAAGTTGGTAGATACAGAATATGATACAGGTTGTCAGTTGGATATGACCCTGCATGATGACTATATTCACATCGAAGAAACCCCTGGTTGCGGCGAAATTGGAGGGATTGGAACTTCCCTGGCGGGGGATTTTAAAAATCCTTCTGCGGCAGCTAATACTAAAAAAGCTACACTTTCATCCCTTAAAATAGTAAACACTACTGTAGATTCTGATATTAAGAAATTGCTAGGCAGCGATTATGATGCACTAGTGTCAAATATGCAAATTGTTGATACAGAAGCTGGTGCAAAATATGGTCTAGAAGATAGTGTTGCCATCGAGGGTGGAGTAAGAGGTTTATATACTTTAAAGGAAGGAATCATCGTTATTGATCCATTCGGTCATTATTATGTAGGATCTATCATAAATGACGGAGAAAAAGTGAAGCAATATACAAATGACGAAGATTATCAGAATAAGATACATCCTGTCATCGATAAGTGGAGACAACGATTCTCTGATTATCCTGTGGAATATGTATATAAAAAGATAAATTAGAACTCTAAACACGAAAAATGATTTGAGGAGCAATTCTATTGCTTCTCATTTTTTATTAAATGACCTTTTACAAACACAAAAATTACTTTGTGTTTATTCGGTTTCTTTTTATCATGATCATGTTGTATATATGTACCAGCTGTACATCTTAGAATGATTCCACCCTCTTTAGAGTTACAAGTTTTGCCATTCAAATAAACGTTTCATTAGTTTATGACATTCTGTGGTTAGCCCCCCTACACTGCAGCAAGTCTTCAGGCGGCTGCCACCCCCAGTTCAAGAAAAAACACCCCAATTAAGGCCACGTCAAATGGGATTTCTTCCTGGATATTTTCATCAGCATATAGCAGGTTAAAGGGAATGAATAAATTCATAAGCTTCGCGGGTAACTAATAGAATTGGCGGTTTCCAACGGTTGTTTTAAATATGCTGGTGCGGCATAAAACTTGCCGTTTTACTCATTATGACATGAAGTATAGGCCGAAAAATGTCTGCGTAAAAACACAGGTACCATCCCCCTGTCCCTACAAAGATAGTGTCTCAATAGTCAAGACAGGCTCAGTTGGTACCCGCAATTTCCTTAAAAAACTTTCTTTAATAATTTCATCTTAAACCTTCTTAATTTAGAAATATCGTGGTTTACGGCGTAGATACCAATTAACATAAATGCAATTCCACAGCCATAACCTAAGCCTTCAATAAAATCCGGTAACTGAATGGAGTAAATATGCAAGAAGAACATCACGGCTGTGATCACCAAGCCGGTACGTAAAAATTTATTCGGCCTTTTCATCCAAAACATCTCCTTTACTATTTAATTTACCTATAATTATAACATTATTCAAAAATTTATAATTACTATTATCGCTGTATTTTTCCATTTCATACATTCATTGGATTTCTCAAGCTTTCCAAACCCGAATAGCCTCTTACTTTGAACAGTTGCTTCAATTTTATGGACAATTGAGTTCTTCCCCATATCATACTAAAAACCCATTGCATGATATCAATTTTTTAAAAAGAGTAATAGTTCCACTGGATATGCCTGATTCCGAAATTGTCCCTAAACACACCAAATTGACCTTTTCTATGTATATCACCATGAACGGTGAAATAAGAAAAGACCCCTCCGTTTTTGAAGGGATCTGGTTTTTAGGTGAAATATTTTATTGCAAATAATTATTTTCCAATGCGCTTACGCTTTGTCCTAGAAGGTAAAATGTTAATAACATCAACATAACCATCAATTTCATGAACTGCGTAATAAATGATGTAATTTAACATTACATGTCTGCTTTTCCCATAGGTAATCCTTCTTAAACCTTTAAAGCTGCCACTTTCAACTGGTTTACCCATAAAGGGATTTTCAGAAAGGTGAGTTTCAATGTAATTGATTATTTCGTCTTCCCGCAAATACCACCATTGTAGAGTTTCTTCCTCCTGTTCAGAGAAAAATTTTTCGATATTTTCTAAGCATAAGTCAAATTCTTCTGTGAAAAGGACTGTATATTCATTTTCTTTTTTCATGGCGGTTAGCTTTCAATTCACTGCCAGTGTATCTTTTCATACCTGGATTATCCAAATACCTGGATAATGATTCTTTTAACTCGGGATAGTCTTCAATCTCCTGGGATAGATCTTCAATGACCGAATCATTATGTGAACTTGAATCATTATTTTCAACCTCAATGGAAACTACCTTACCATCTAAAACAAAAACACCTGATTGTTTTCCATTTAAGGCATTAAATAATTCCTTTTTGGTATGCTCACTTAACTTATTCAATTGACATCACCTCAGTTAAATTATATCAAAATTAGGCGAATATTTTCCATTTTATAAAAGGCAATTTTAACCGAATTTCTTTTTAAAAAGGATTTTTCAAAGAATATCAGCATATTCCAATATAGATTACATTGAAACTTTATATAGCAGTCCAACCGCCATCAACTTTTATCGTTTCTCCTGTTACAAAGTCAGCCAAATCAGATGCCAAGTATAGCACTGCGCCTGTAATATCCTTTGCTTTTGGCATTTTTCCTAAAAGAATGCGGCTTTCTACATCCTTTTTAAAAGCTTTATCTGTAAACATGGCTGCGGTAAACTCTGTCTCCACAAAGGTCGGGGCCACTGCATTTACATTAATCCCATATGAGGCCCATTCAACGGCTAATGCTTTTGTGAGCTGGACTACCCCGCCTTTACTGGAACAATAGGCAGCCCTCTTAATATACCCGACAAACGACATTTGTGAGGCAATGTTAATGATTCTCCCCTTCGTGCCGCTCTCGATCATATGCTTACCAACCGCCTGACTAATAAAGAAAACAGATTTTAAATTGGTATCTAGGATACGATCCCAGTCCTCTTCCGTTACTTCAAGTGCTGGTTTTGGGATATTGACGCCTGCGTTGTTCACGAGTACATCAATCTTCCCATACTGCTGAACAACTTCGCCAATAATCGACTGTACCCTATTGATATCATTCACATCAGCAGCAAATGCTTTATGATTTCCATCGAATTCCTGAAGAAGGGCCAGTGTCTGTTCGAGTGCATCCTGACTGCGGCCAATGATCACGACATTTGCATTAAGCTCTGCAAAAGACTGTGCAATGGACTGTCCAATTCCTTTACTGCCGCCAGTAACTATCACTGTCTTGTTTTGTAGGTCTGAAAAATGCTGTTTCACGTCTCCACCCCTATTGATTCTTTTTTTGGTCCATCTTTAAAAAGTAAATTAACGTTTGTTCCCGCTCTGTGTTGATTTTTCTCGAGGCAGCTTCATCCCACTGGTAAAAGCCCTCACCACTTTTATCACCAAGCTTGCCTTCTGCCACTAAACCTGACAACACCCTGCCGGATTTATCTGCTTTACTTAAGTCCTTAAACAAGTAATTGGAAATCGCTGAAAAGACATCCAGGCCGCCCATATCAGCCGTCATCAACGGCCCGGTAATCGGCAGCCTTCTGCCAATACTGTAGGTAACAGCAGCATCAATATCCTCTTTTGCTGCCACCCCTTCATCTAACAATGCCTGGGCTTCCCGGAATAACGCATATTGCAGGCGATTGCCGATAAATCCTGGAATTTCCTTCTGGAGAAAAATCGGCTGTTTCTTCATCTCTTTCATAAAGGCCATCGCACGCTCAATGGTTTCTTGATTCGTTTGCTCGCCTTTGACAACTTCAACAAGCGGGATTAAATGAGCGGGATTCCAAAAATGGGTGACAATAAACCGTTCCGGATGGGCCGCTGACTCTGCTAATGAGGTCGGTGTAAACCCCGATGTATTACTTGCAATCACCACATTTTCCCCGACCAGCTGCTCAAGTGTTCTGTATAATTGATGCTTCATGTCAAGTATTTCCGGGACAGCCTCAATGATAAAAGTGGCCCCCGTTACGACCTCAGACAAAGAGGTAACGAATAATATCCGCGAGCGGATTTCCGCTGCCTCACCCTCATTAACTAATTCATTTTCTATGAATACATTTAACTTATTTCGCAAGCCTTTATCAGCTTTCTCTACATCCTCTTGATTTACACCAGACACCTTGACACACAAGCCGGCCCATGCTGCTGCAAGTGCAATTGAATGCCCCATTGTTCCACATCCAATTATAGATAAATTTTCCATTTTCGTCACTCCTTATCACCATGTAAAAAAATGCCCAACAAACAATACGATGTTGGGCTTGAAATCTAGGAATTTATCTAATTATATTTGCTTAAGCATTTTAAAAATAGAATGCTATAGTCCTAACGAGAATAAAATGACGGCTAATACGGTACCAACCGCCGGTACAACAACCGTTAAGGCACCAAACATTGGATAGGCATCCTTATGTGTTTCACCTGCAATCGAACGGATGGTTGTGACCACATACCCGCCTGATGGCAGTGAATCAATTGAACCAGATGCAATGGCTACAGTCCTGTGCAGTGCATCAGGATTGACACCTAAATCTAAATAATGCGGCGCAAGTAATGGTAACGCGATCGCCTGGCCGCCGGATGAAGATCCCGTTAGACCAGCAATGACAGCAACGGCCAATGCGCCGCCAATTAACGGGCTGCCTGGAATATCGGTCATAAAGGCTACCGCCTCATGAAAAGCAGGAGTTGCTTTCACTACACCGCCGAAACCGACTACGGCTGAAGTATTTGCAATAGCAATAATGGCACCAATTGTACCATCTGTAATCGCCTTCCCCACATTTGAAAAATATTTGCGATTAATTAAGTAGGTGGCGATACTGCCGCTGGTCAGCGCGATAATTAATGCTGACTGCTTCAATGATTCATGGAAAATAAATGAGATGATTAATACAATCACAAGCGGAATCAGGCTCAGCAGTGGATTCGGTAATTCATGCCGAGTTTCCCAGTGATCTGATTCTCTTTCAATAAATTTTTCCCCTTTATTCACAGCTTTTCTAATGGCTCTTGTTAACCACCAATAACCAAATATCATCATAAACACGGCCACAATTAAGCTGACCTGCCAGCCTGCATAGGCATTTGTCCCTAAATACTCAATCGGAATCCAGTTTTGGATTTCAGGGGAACCTGCAGAAGTCATCGTAAAGGTCGTGGAGCCGAATCCAAGTGCTGCAGGGATGAAGCGTCTTGGTAGATTTGCCTCTTTAAATAAGGAAACTGCCATTGGATAAACAGAGAAAGCTACCACAAACAGGCTGACACCGCCATATGTTAACACAGCACAAGCGAGAACAACCGCCAAAGCGGCACGTTTCATTCCAATTTTTTCAACAATCCATTTGGAAATACTATCAGCGGCCCCGCTATCCTCCATTACCTTTCCAAAAATTGCACCCGTTAAGAACATTAAATACCAAGAAGCTATAAACCCGGAAAACCCGGTCATATAATCTGTCAAAAAGTTCGCTGCCCCTTCTTTAGCAAGCTGCGGAAACAGTGGTATTCCATTTAAAATTGTCACAAACAGAGCAGACAGCGGTGCTGCTATCAGTAAGTTCATACCTCTCATTGTCAGGTAGATTAGCAAAGCTAATCCACCGAACAATCCAATAAAACCTAAGACCATATACTCCCTCCTCTTTGTATTACATTATTTTTTATTTCCGTATCTGCGGACACGCAGTAAAGCCTGCTCCGCATGACCAGCAAAGTTTTCTAACTGGCATAAGCGGGCTGCATATTCTCCAATATAAGCACTTGCTTCAGGAGTTACTTTTTGATACGTAACTGTTTTAATAAATTTGCCAACCCATAAACCTCCCGTATAACGAGCGGCCCCTTTTGTCGGTAATGTGTGGTTGGTACCGATGACTTTGTCACCATAGGCGACATTTGTTTCAGGTCCTAAGAATAAGCATCCATAATTCGTCATGTTTTCTAAGAAGTAATCAGGATTTTCTGTTAAAATTTCAACGTGTTCAAAAGCAAGACGATCTGCTTCGACAACGGCCTCTTCCAGGCTGTCTACTACTAAAACCTGTCCATAGTCTGCCCAAGAAACACGTGCAATTTCCGCCGTTGGCAGTGTTTTAAGCTGACGTTCAATTTCTTCAAGAGTTTCATATGCTAATTTCTCAGAAGTCGTAATCAAAGCACCTGGTGATGTCGGACCATGCTCGCCTTGGCCAAGAATATCGGTTGCAATCATTTCAGCATCCGCTGTTTCATCTGCTACTACCAATGTTTCTGTTGGACCAGCGAATAAATCAATCCCTACACGGCCAAACAATTGACGCTTGGTTTCAGCAACAAAGGCATTTCCTGGTCCTACAATCATGTCAACAGGTTGAATGGTTTCTGTACCAATTGCCATCGCTGCCATCGCTTGAATTCCGCCAAGCAAATAAATTTCATCAGCACCTGCTAAGTGCATAGCCGTAATGGTAGCATACGGAATCTCGCCTTTAATTGGAGGTGTGCAGGCAATCACTCGTTTAACACCTGCTACCTTTGCTGTAAGAACACTCATATGTGCAGAAGCAACCATCGGATAACGTCCGCCAGGAATATAACAGCCGACACTGCTTACTGGAATATTTTTATGGCCAAGGATGACACCGGGAGTATTTTCAACTTCCACATCATGCAGCGAAGCAAGCTGTGCCTCAGCAAATGCACGAATATTTTTTTGTGCAAATTTAATATCGTTAATGACTTGTTCAGGAACTTTCGCCACAATTTCTTTAATTTGTTCTTCCGTTAAACGGAAAGATTCCGGTGACCATTTATCAAATTTCTCCGAGAATTCACGAACAGCTGCATCCCCGCGCTCTTCAATCTCTTTAATAGAGTCAGCGACAATTTTCGCAACTTGTGAATCATTTTGAGAAACTTCCTCTTTTGATTTACCTGCTTTAACGACTTTAACCATTCTAATTTCCTCCCCTTTGATTATGAATACGTATTCAAAATAGTTTAATAGAAATGAATACGTTTCTGTCAGATGATATTACGCCCTGCATACGTATTCATTTTAATGTTTTTATAAAGAATACGTATTCAAACAAAACAGCCTCGAATGAATACGTATTCAAAGTACCATAAATAAAGATTATTCTAAAAATGAAAAAAAGTCAATACTCATGTTGTTTTTCTCTCTATTAACTGGCCGGGAATTTTTACCTTTCCTGTCCTCCCTGTATACTCCTCGATTTCAGACATCATGTATTTGACCGTTTCTTGCACCATATCTGAAATGGGCTGCTCCCAAGTTGTTAGATTATAGGTTGGCCAATTAGCCATGTCAATATTATCAAAGCCGACAACCTTCGTTTCTTCAGGAACTGCAATGGAATGTTCACGAAGTGCATCTAACACACCAAAAGCCATAATATCGTTTGCTGCAAAAAAGGCAGATGGTATGTTCCCCTCACTAATCACCTTCTTTGTGGTTTCATAGCCGCCTTGATAGGAAAAGTCCGAATCATAGCGTTTATAGGGGAGCTGATGCTTTTCAAGCACATCGAAAAAACCCTTTTCACGTTCAATACTTGTGGATGTATTACGTTCTCCAGAGATGTAGACCATGTCAGTACAGCCTTTTGCAATTAAATACTCAGCAATTTTTCTGCCTGCCGCCATATTATTGGTCCCAACAGAATAAAAATCCTGCTTTTCCGTTTTACGGTTAAATAAAACGAGCGGAATTTGATTCTTTTTAAAATCCTCGGTTACATATAAAGAAAGGGCCGCGTCAGTTATAATAACCCCGGCCACGTTATATTTTAATAACATGGAGATGTCTTCCTTTTCAATTTCGTAATTGTTCGTATGAACAAATAGAATACCGTAACCGAGTTTTTTAAACTCCAGGGCAAATTCCTTCAATACCTGGGGGTAAAAGGGGTTCTTAACTCCCTTCATGACAAGGCCGATAATGTTTGTTTTATTTGTAATTAAACTTCGGGCAAATTCATTCGGGGTGTACCCCAGCTCTTCAGCAGCAGCCAACACCTTCTTCCTCGTCTTCTCCGTTACCGATGCCCCGCCAAAGAACACCCGCGAAACGGTCGATTGTGAAACCCCAGCCAGCCTGGCAACATCCTTTGCATTAATTCCCATAGGTCCCTCACCTCTCAATACAACTGCTTTTTTTCTAATATTATACATGACATCCTGACTTATTTTAAGGGGTCAGTCCCCCATCACAAGCGATACAGAACTAAACTTTACGTGTTTATTAGATTATTAGGGAGGATAGGTTTCTCTTTCGAATTTGGGTACTTTTTGATATAAAAAAGAGAAGTGCGGCTAACACTTCTCTCTGCAGCCTCTGCTGTCAGGGGGCTGTTAATGTTAGATTTATTTCTGCGAGCCATCCTTTTGATTCCGACTGCGCAGGGTGGTTTTCTTCTATTCCAGAACGTTTTTTCCGAAAGAAATAACCGCTTGTTTCACGCAAAATCCTTTTAAAAATAAGGTTTCTCGTGGGACATCATCAGAATATTACCCCAGTTTCTCCTGAGCAATCGGCGGTAAATGTAAATCCGAACATTTTCCAGCTTTTAAAATAAAACTATTGGCATAGGAAGGAAACATTTTTTGTAATTTATCTCCTATATTTATGACCTTATCTAAATCTATGCCTGTTTTAATGCCCATTTCTTCGAATCCATGAATGAGATCTTCTGATGCAATGTTGCCGCTGGCATTAGGCGCATATGGGCAGCCGCCTAATCCACCAACTGAACTATCAAAATCCTTAATTCCGGCTTCCAGGCCAGCTATTGCATTGGCAAATGCCATTCCTCTTGTATTATGGAGATGCAGTGATAATCCCAATTCAGGGAAGTTTTCGTGTATTTCTTCTACAATCCTTTTAATTTTAATTGGATTGGCCATACCTGTTGTATCAGCTAATGACAGATTATAAATTCCCAAATCTATATATCTCTTACATATTTCAATAATTCTGTCCATTGAGACGTCTCCTTCAAAAGGGCAGCCAAATATAACTGAAATAGAACCAGATATCCCGACCGATGAGTCATGTGCCCGTTTTACAAGAGTTTCAAAACCCTTCATTGCATCAAACGTTTTACAATTAGCATTACTAATACTGTGTGAATCAGTGGCGGAAAGCATGAGCTTCACTTTATCGACTCCAGCGTCTATTGCTCTCTCTAATCCTCTTAAATTGGGAACAAGGGCACGTAATTTAACATCCTTTTTACGTTTAATCCCCTGCAGTACCTCACTCGCATCCTTGAGCTGAGGAATTGCTTTTGGATGAACAAAAGATGTCACTTCGATTTGCTTAAAACCACAGTCGATTAATTCATTAATGAGTTGGATTTTTTCTTCGGTAGGAATAAATTCTGACAGGCTCTGAAACCCGTCCCTGGGACAAACTTCGGTGATATTTACCTCCGTTGGGTAGTTCAAGATTTATACCTCCTTCATTAAATAACTTTATTGATTTTTAGATTTTCAATTTCTTCCTTATTAAAATTTAAGAGACTTTCCAATATCTCTTCATTATTTTCACCTAAATCAGGGCCGGCATTTCTAACAGCACCAGGTGTTTCTGAGAACTTCGGAACAATTCCCGGCATTTTAATTTTTCCAAGACGAGGATGAGAAACTTCAATAATATTTTCCCTCTGTTTAAAATGCTCATCTTCAAAGATATCTTTTATACTGTAGATTGGACTGACCGGAACACCATATTCATCTAATAAATGAAGCAAATCCGCTCGATTATAGGTTTTTACCCAATCCGCAACGATTCCATTCGTCTCATCAAACCGCTTTAGGCGCTCAGCGTTGGTATAATATCTTTCATCCTCTAACATATCTTCTCTATTCATTGCCTTCGCGAGCCTTTCAAACGTTCGATCTGAACTTGTTACGAGGGAAACCCAGTGTCCATCCTTGGTTTGAAATGTCCCAGCAGGACTAGAGTGCCCGCTTAAACCAGGAGATCGATCTTTTATCGTTCCATTCTGATCATATTCAGCAACAAGAAACTCCATCATCCTAAACATGGACTCATATAAACCGATATCAATATATTGTCCCGTACCATTTTCCTTTGTATCGCGATAATATAAAGCCGTAACTGTTGCAAAAGCAACATATATTCCCGTTACATAATCGGTTAATGAAAAAGATGGGCTAATAGGCGGCCGATCCTTATAACCGTGCAAATAGGTGAATCCGCTGTAGGCCGTCGCCGGCGTACCAAATCCCGCCTTATTTGAATTAGGACCAGTCTGGCCATATCCTGTTACTCTAGTCATGATAAGATTGGGGTTTTCTTTTTTTAAATCCTCATACCCAATCCCCCATTTTTCTAAGGTTCCAACCCTGAAATTCTCAATCACCACATCAGAAACTCTAACTAATTTTCTTAGAATTTCCTTTCCCTCTTCCTTATGCAAATCTAATGTTAAAGATTTCTTATTTCTTCCAATTCCCGGCCATCTTAATGGTTCATCTTCATGGAAAGGTCCCATCCCCCTTAAGGAATCGCCTTTTCCTGGCAACTCTACTTTAATGACCTCTGCACCGAAATCCCCCAAAAGGGTTGCCCCAAATGGTGCTGCAATCATCGTGGATAAATCTAGTATTCTAATGCCGGTTAAAGGACCAAAATTATTTCCCTTCATTATATCTATTCCTTTCAAAAACATTATTCTGCCCTATATTTTTAGTTTCATATTTTTCAAGCTGATATAAGTAAGCACCCACAGGTTTCTGATCCTGTTAGAGTTTCCTAACCTTCAGAGAATCCTGCGAGTGCTTCCATCTTTTCCTTCTCTGGCTACTTTACTTTCTCCGAGAATGAATTATTTGCAACATCACCGAATGGCACGTCAATACCTTCAAAAGTAACGTTCATTTTATATCCTTTTTCAGTAACAGTTGGATCGGTAGCAAAAGCAGGATAGTTGTTTTCATATGCGATATCGAACACCTTTTCATCTATGTCAGTAAAGGATTTCTTCAGTGCTTCCTTTGCTCCTTCTTTGTCAGTTTTAATAAAATCCTCTGCCTTAGCAATCGCACGAGTCACCTTTTCGTACAATTCTGGATTATCTTTCAATTGTTTTTTAGATGCCACTAAACCAGTATAAAGGAACCCGTCTAAATCTTTTATTTCCCCTTTAGATAAATTGATTAACATTAAACCGCCATCCATTGCCCCCATGTCAGATGTAGGTGAAGAAAAGGCAAAGGCATCGATTTGTTTATTTTTAAATGCAGGAATAACGGCTTCACTTTTACCAAGCGGTACAAGTTCAACGTCTTTATCTGGGTTAATTTTTTCCATGCCTAAAAGATAACGAACTAATTTATCACTTGAACTGCCGGGAGAAGTGATCGCAATTTTCAATCCCTTTAACGCTTTAATTTTTTCAGATAAAGGTGAGTTTTCGTCAATTCCTTTTTCTTTTGCCACATCTTTACGGATGACAACATTTGAAGCATATTGATTCATTAGTGTAGCGAAAACCTGAACATCCTGCCCTTTACTGGAAGCATCCATTACATTCCCTAGAGTGGTTCCTCCAATGTCCACACTGCCTCCAATGACTGCAGCCATTACTTTAGATCCGCCGCCTGTCGTTATAACATCTACATCTAATCCTTCTTCTTTAAAGAATCCCTTTTCTTGTGCAATATACAATGGAGTAAATAAGAAACCGTGAGTCGTTTGTGCAATGGTTATTTTTTGATTACTACTTTCTCCTTTAGATGTCTTCGCCTGCCCTTGACCAGTTGTTTCTTTACCGCCGCATGCACTTAAAAGTATCAACATTAAACCGATTAATAAGCTAAAACCAACCTTTGTTTTCCGCATAAATATCCCCCTAAATGTTATTAATTTGAATTAGTCTGTTTCCAGCGAAGAAAGTGCTTCTCCAGCAGCCCGAGTACAAAATTAAGCAGAACCGCCATGACCATCAATATTAAAATCGCTGCAAATGTTCCTGCTGTATCAAACTGCCCGGCTGAATAGCTGATTAAAAATCCTACTCCGCGATTTGAGGCAGTAATTTCCCCAACGACTGCACCAATCAAGGCATATGGTACAGACATTTTTAATCCTACAAACACCCAATTGAGCGCAGATGGGATGGTAACCTTTAGTAAAATTTGACGTTCAGATGCCCCCATTAAGCGAATATTATCTAATAAGTCCTGGTCAACGTTCTTTACACCAGCGTACGTATTAAAAAATACAAGATAAAAGACGATTACTGCTGCAAATACAATTTTCATTTCAATTCCAATACCAAACCATAGAATAAAGAGGGGAGCTAAGGCCACTTTAGGCAGACTATATAAAGCCATAATAAACGGGTCTAAAAGCTTAGCAGCAAAATCCCACCTTCCTAAAAGAAAACCTAATAGTGCCCCTCCAATTGCTCCAATAAAAAATCCAATAAACATTTCTTGAGCTGTAATTCCAATGTGAAAAAGGAGTTCTCCTGAAATGAACCATGTATAAAGAGCATGGAAAATATCACTCGGTTTACTAATCCAGAATTTATCTACCAGATTACCTGATATCAGCTCCCAAACCACCAAGATAACGACTAATAAAGCCAGCCGCATTCCATTAAGTTTCATCTTTTCTTTAATGGGGCTTATCTTCACCTCGTCATCCAGGGCAATAGGTTTGTTACTTACTTTGCTTGACTCCTTCGTATTGGCAACGCCTACATTCATCCAACATTCCCCTCCTCAATAAATTCTTCTTTTAGTGCATCCCAAAGCCTGGTTTGAATCGTTTTAAACTCATCCGTATACCGGACATTAAACGTATCTCGAGGTCTCGGAAGATCAACATCGTATATCGCCTTTATGGTTCCGGGCCTCTTACTAAAGACCGCAACCCGATCACCTAGTGTAATGGCTTCTTCCAGATCGTGTGTAACAAATATGATGGTCTTCTTTGTGTTCTTCCATATTTCTAACAATTTATCTTGAAGAATTAATCTTAACTGAGCATCCAGGGCTCCAAAAGGCTCATCCATTAAAAGGGTTTCTGGATTATAAGCAAGGATTTTTGCAAGACTTACTCTCTTCCGCATCCCCCCTGAAAGTTCTTGAGGATAATGCTTCTCAAAGCCTTTTAATCCAACCATCTCAATAAATTTTGAGCTTTCCCTTTCTCTTTCTTTTGCACCCTTACCCTGTATCTCCAAACCAATTTCAATATTTGCTTTAACCGTCCTCCAGGGCAATAGGTTATCTTTCTGTGTCATATAACCTACTTGAGTGTTAATCTTTTCTACTTGTTTACCGCGATAATAAATTTCCCCGCCATTAGGTTTCATTAAACCAGCACACATATTTAATACCGTTGATTTACCGCATCCACTTGGACCGATTACCGTAATAAATTCACCTTGTTTTATATCTAAGTTTATATTTTGTGCTGCCAAAAATGACTGTCCGTCTCTGCTAAACCTTTTAGATACATTTGTAAATTGAATCAAGTTTCTTTCCACTCCTTTTGACCTATTTCTTTATTTTTTTCTAAAGCATCGCACATAGAGGTAACGCTTTCATTTGTATGCCTATTGAAATTTCCTATATAGGCAAGTCAACCGCCAACTATTCACATGGTGAATATTAGTAAAATATTAAATTTTCAAACTATAATAGTTAAAAAAATAACTGAAATAGTATTTCATGTTTATTATTTCAGTCAGATCGTTAAAGTTGGTTAGCTGAGTTATTCATTTCTCGTGAATAACCGAGGCTCTTCGAAATCCTAAAACTTGATTCTAAAACTTCTTTTACAAAGAATTCAACTTTCTCCTCTGTAAATCTAATTAATGGTCCAGAAACCGTCAAACCTGCAATCACTTTCCCTGTATAATCTTTTATTGGGGCAGATACAGAAGCTGTGCCTTCTAAACGTTCGCTAAAACTTGTGGCATAACCCCTTTCTCTAATATCCAAAAGTTCAATTTTTAAATGATTTAAAGCAGCTTCAGGCATTACTCCTCTTTGTTCTCTTAATACCTTTGTTATGGTATCAGGATCGGAGAATGCTAATAATAGCTTCCCGGAAGCACCTTTATGCAGAGGCAATGACTGTCCAATTTCTGAAACCTTTCTCAACACTTGATTTCCATCAATCTTATCAATGCAGATTCTATTCATACCCTGCGCAATATTTATATTGACTGTTTCCTGAGTTTTGTCCGCAAGCCCCTTCATGATTGGTTTTGCTATATCGAGTAATTCTAGTGAACTTTGCACGACATTCCCAATGGATAGTAACCTAATTCCTAATTTATATTCATGTGTAGACGGTATTTTCTCGACCATCCCCTTTGCCTCTAATGAAGTTAGCAAACGGAATACAGTGGACTTCGTTAAACCTACCTTTTGGCTGATCATAGGAACTGTTAAAATAGGCTCTTCCATCGTAAAACAAGTTAATATATCGATCGCTCTTTCAACGGAACGGACTGTTTCACCCATGCATTCTATCTCCCCTTCTTTTTCAATGGCTCTTTTCTAAAAGATTGTTGCTTTTTGCTCCCTTTTTAAGATTCGTTCAAAAAATAGAGGTAGAAATTCCCGTTATTAAGGAAATTGGATGTTAATGAGCTGAAATAGACGGAGGAATTTCCCTTATTTGATTTTAAACTGCTAAAATCGGGTGCTTTTCATTGAATAACGGAAAAAACTCCGCTTATTTTTTACTATTTAAGCTTAATTTTGCAAATAACGGGAAAACTTCCGCTTAATTCTTACCTCCAAGGGGGCTATCCTGTAATCCAGCTTTTTCGCAGAGTCCGCTTATTCCTAAATAGAATAAACCTCCGCTTTTCTTGGCATAACAACATAGTTTACGAAAACAGCCTTTTCAATTGATAAAAGACCATAACTATTTATAGATTTGAATCACACAGTGGATTGCAAATCTATTTAACTTAAAGACTGTTTCATTCTGCGGTTTTTTAAACCATCCAGTGATTTCATAGTAAATCACCACAAAATCATTGTCAATTAAAAATTTAGGATAATTAAATAAATTCCACTAATTTAAATTATTATAAATTTTCTAATTAATGATTGACACATGACTTTTTCGTCCCGTAGAATGAATTTAAAATCCATTATGCGGATTAGTAATCCAAAAGTTAATAACAGATTTCAAAAATATTAATCCTTTTAGGAGGTTTCACATGGGCCAAACATTGGTTGAAAAGATTATTTCTTCTCACTCAGGCAAAACCATTCAACAAAATGAAATCGCTATCGTAAATGTAGATGCCGTTATGGCATCCGATACTACAGCCCCCTTAACGATTAAAAGCTTTGAAGAAATGGGCGGGACTCAGGTTTGGGATTCATCTAAAGTAGTGTTTGTAATTGATCATGCAGCACCAGCACCAAATGAACGAATTGCGAATTTGCATTCTCTAATGAGAGATTTTGCAAAAAAGCAGGGGATTAAGCTGTATGATGCCGGCAGCGGCATTTGCCATCAGCTTATGGTAGAAAACGGGCATGTCAAACCAGGGCAATTGGTTCTTGGAGCTGACTCACATACTTGTACATATGGGGCATTAGGTGCTTTTGCTACTGGAGTGGGCTCTACAGATTTAGCGGCAGTTCTTTTAACAGGGAAAACATGGATTAAAGTTCCAGAAACCATAAAGATCCAGTTGAATGGCACTTTACAACCTGGAGTATCTGCTAAAGACTTAATTTTATTTTTAGTAGGACAGCTGGGAATAGATGGAGCGACCTATAAAGCGATTGAATTTACAGGAGAAGCCATTACCAATTTAAGTTTAGACAGTCGTTTAACAATCGCTAACATGGTCATTGAAATGGGTGCTAAGGCGGGGTTTGTTGACACAATCGGTTTGGAACTGCCATATGAATTTGAACCTATCAAGGCAGATGAGGATGCAAAATATGAAAGCGTATATGCTTTTGATGTTTCCCAGCTAGAACCGCAAGTTGCCATCCCCCATTCACCGGATAACGTAAAGCCGATATCGGAAGTTGAGGGCAGCATGATTCAACAAGCATTTTTAGGAAGTTGTACAAATGGCAGATTAGAAGATTTACATGAAGCTGCAAACATTCTAAAAGGGAAAAGAGTTCATCCAGAGGTAAGATTTATGATTGCGGCCGCTTCAACTGAAGTCTATTTGCAAGCATTACAAGATGGAACAGCTGAAATCCTAACACGTGCTGGAGCAACCTTCCTCCCATCTGGCTGCGGTCCATGTGTCGGAACACACCTTGGAGTTCCCGGTAATGACGAAGGAATTATTTCCTCCACTAATAGAAACTTCAGAGGAAGAATGGGAAATAGAAATTCAAATGTATACCTTAGTTCTCCCGCTGTTGTAGCAGCTTCAGCTCTATTTGGAAAAATTACAAATCCAAAAAAATTACTAAAGGAGGCCGTTAAATGATTTTAACTGGAACAGCCCATGTTTATGGAGATAATATTGATACCGATCGAATTATTCCGGGAAAATATACAAAAACACTAAATATGCAAGAACTCGCTGATCATGTATTTGAAGATTTAGATCCCGAATTTCGGGCAAAATTAACAGCTGGGGATATTTTAGTAGCAGGAAATAACTTTGGATGTGGTTCTTCTAGAGAACAAGCGCCATTAGCCTTAAAAAAGGCTGGTGTTTCTATCGTGATTGCACGGTCTTTTGCCCGTATTTTTTACCGTAATGCCATTAACATTGGATTACCAATTATTGAGATTAAGGATCATACCATTAATGATAAAGATCAGCTGAAAGTGAATCTAAGTACAGGTGAAGTAGAAAATGTAACAAAATCCTTAAAATATATAGGCTCCGAAATGCCATCAGTCATGATTGACATTATTAATGACGGGGGGCTTGTCCCATATTTAAAGAAAAGAGGAACTTATCAACTTGTATAAGTAGATTCTGCTAAAAGAAGTGGTGAATAAATGAAAATTATATATATAGTATGTATCACAGGTGTATATATGCTGATGATAATGGGAACCCGTCCAACAGTTTCCTTATTTGCACATGATTTAGGGGGAAGCATCAATCAAATTGGGGTTATTACTAGTTTATTTTCTATATTCCCGCTAATCTTTGCTATCATTCTTGGAAAGATTGTTGATCAGTTAAATTCAAAAGTAACACTGCTGGCTGGAGGATATCTGGGTGTTTTGGGAATCATAATGCCCAGTTTTCTTCCAAATTTTTATGGGTTATATTTATCACAGCTCATTGCTGGTTCAGCTCAAACAATCTTTATGCTGTCTGCACAGGATTATGTAGGAAGAATTTCAACCAGTAAAAATCGAAATCAATTCGTCTCGTGGCTCAGCCTGGGGATTGCAGCAGGCACCCTGCTTGGGCCTCTTTTTAGCGGGATCATTGCGGATTATTTTGATTTTCCCAAAACCTTTATGGTTTTAGCCATAGTTGGATTATTGAATTGTATCTTTATCCACTTTATTCCTAATGAATATCCAGTCAAAAAGAAGATACATTCCAATTCATCACCAGCAAACAAAACTACTTTTTTAGATTTGTTAAAAATACCTGGATTACGAGTGGCTTTATTATTCAGCTCATTAATTTTGTTCGCTAAAGACCTATACATCACTTTTTTCCCACTTTTAGGCGTACATTTCGGTTACAGCAACTCTACAATAGGGCTGCTGCTAGCCATAAATGGAATTGCAAGTGTTATTATTCGGTTCTCTCTTTCCCCCTTAATTGCTCGTTTTGGTTCTATTCATGTTTTTATAGGCTCTATGATTGTAACTTGTGTTACTTATTTAGCCTTGCCATTCTTCTCACAGATTGTCATAGCGGGTATTATCGCCTTTATCCTGGGGATTGGATTAGGGATCGGACAGCCATTATCTATATCCCTTACAATTGATAACGCTCTTAAAGGACGTGTTGCAGAGGCTTTAGGAATCCGCCTCACGGTTAATCGGCTAACCCAAGTTACAACACCGATTGTCTTTGGAGCAGTGGCAAATGTAATAGGATTAATTTATATTTTCATCATCAGTTCTACGGTTGTTGCAATAGGAACGGGTATTGCTAGTAAAATCAATGGAGGTTCCAAATCAAAAGTATCAGGGGTCAGACCCACTGGCCTTGCACGTAAGTAATCGATTTGAAAATATTCAATAATTTTACATTTGGGTTTGGTCTTCAAAAGAAAAAAAGGGAAAAAGGTTCTAAATTGACCTGTTCCCTTTTTTTTCCTTTTAATA
>NZ_JAMBNQ010000139.1 GCF_023715155.1 Neobacillus mesonae | reverse complement strand
GTTGATATTCCTGTACCACCACATTATCGTTTGAGTGATGGGGGGACGCAGGAGGATAGGGTAAGCGCGCTGCTGGTCATGCGCGTCTAAGCAGTTAGGCTGGTGAATAGGAAAATCCGTTCACCGTTAGGCTCGAGCTGTGACAGCGAGGGAATTATAGTACCGAAGTTCCTGATTCCACACTGCCAAGAAAAGCCTCTAGCAAGATAATGGGTGCCCGTACCGCAAACCGACACAGGTAGGCGAGGAGAGAATCC
>NZ_JAMBNQ010000138.1 GCF_023715155.1 Neobacillus mesonae | reverse complement strand
GATATTCCTGTACCACCACATTATCGTTTGAGTGATGGGGGGACGCAGGAGGATAGGGTAAGCGCGCTGCTGGTCATGCGCGTCTAAGCAGTTAGGCTGGTGAATAGGAAAATCCGTTCACCGTAAAGGCTGAGCTGTGACAGCGAGGGAATTATAGTACCGAAGTTCCTGATTCCACACTGCCAAGAAAAGCCTCTAGCAAGATAATGGGTGCCCGTACCGCAAACCGACACAGGTAGGCGAGGAGAGAATCCTAAG
>NZ_JAMBNQ010000137.1 GCF_023715155.1 Neobacillus mesonae | reverse complement strand
TCGCGCCCTAAGAGGGATTTATAGAGCGCGTGGAGAGGGAAAAACAAGAGAATCGCGAACTAAGAGCGTTTCATAGAGCGCGTGGGGAGGGAAAAACAAGAGAATCGCGCACTAAGGATGTTTCATAGAGCGCGCGAAAGAGAAAAAACAGGAATCTCGCGCCCTAAGAGGGATTTATAGAGCGCGTGGAGAGGGAAAAACAAGAGAATCGCGAACTAAGAGCGTTTCATAGAGCGCGTGGGGAGGGAAAAACAAGAGAATCGCGCACTAAGGATGTTTCATA
>NZ_JAMBNQ010000136.1 GCF_023715155.1 Neobacillus mesonae | reverse complement strand
TTTTAGCAGTTTAAAATCAAATAGGGGGAATTCCTCCGTCTATTTCAGCTAATTAACATCCAATTTCCTAAATAAGGGGAATTTCTACCCCTATTTTTTGAATGAATCTTAAAAAGGGAGCAAAAAGTAACAATCTTTTAGAAAAGAGCCTTTCTAAATTAAAATGTACCCTATAGTATAGACACTTTAAAAAAGTGCTCTTTCTATAGGGTATTTTTTTGTATAATTTAAAGAACAACATAGAGATATACATGGAGACGGAGAATTATGAGTAAAAAACTGT
>NZ_JAMBNQ010000135.1 GCF_023715155.1 Neobacillus mesonae | reverse complement strand
ACTAATAACACCACCCTGAGGACTGCCATTATCATTCTCGTAAACAACACCATTCTCTAAGATTCCCGATTTTAAGAACTGTACAATTAAAGCTAAAACACTACTATCCACAACTTCTTCTTTAATTAAATCAATTAGTTTATCATGTGGGATTGAGTCAAAGTACGTCTTTATATCGGCGTCAATTACATACGTATACCCCTCCATCAAATCCTTACGGATTTTGTCTATCGCCATATGCGCACTACGGTTTGGACGAAATCCGTAACTACAGTCTAGAAACTT
>NZ_JAMBNQ010000134.1 GCF_023715155.1 Neobacillus mesonae | reverse complement strand
ATTCGCCAAAATCAAGGATCATTTTCATATATTTTATGGCCTCTTCATTTTTATCCTTCGACATGCCAGTAACTTTTCCTAATTGAACAAAGAAGCTATGAATCCATTTAATTCCCCTATAGTAACGATTAAGATAAAACCGCAATAATTGACGGCTGCCTTTAGCCTTTTTTGATCATGTATTTGTTTTAGTCTCTTAATAACAGTATGGATAGTATGCTGAAAATATGGGATGAGAAAATCCGGAAGGATAGATATATTTACTTCACAATTTAAACATTTTAGGCGACAAATAGGGA
>NZ_JAMBNQ010000133.1 GCF_023715155.1 Neobacillus mesonae | reverse complement strand
CCATCGGCGCTGAGAAGCTTAACTTCCGTGTTCGGTATGGGAACGGGTGTGACCTTCTCGCCATCACCGCCGGACTATTTATTTGTTGAGGATTCATTCCCTCAAAACTAGATAATAGAGAAGAAGTATGTTAAGAACGAGTTCGCTTTAATCAATTATTGTCTAGCTCCAGCGTCCAACCGGACGCTTCCGCTTTTCGATTTGTCTAGCTGCGGCTCCTAACTTCTCGGCCGTTTCGGTCCGTCCCTTCAAATCCTAAAACCAGGATTTGCAGTGCCAGCCCTCCAACGTCTGTCGAAGTTGA
>NZ_JAMBNQ010000132.1 GCF_023715155.1 Neobacillus mesonae | reverse complement strand
CGTGCGCCCTTTCTAACTTAACCTAAAAGGTTTTACTCTAATAATTAGAGAGAAAAACTAAAATGGCGATACTCGGTTCTTACTTGGTTACTTCTTCTTACGATTATCTAGTTTTCAAAGAACGAATACACTTGAGAGAATTGCTCTCTCAAAACTAAACAAACAAAAAACCATCAAACAAACTTTTTTTGTCAGGCTCTTAGTCCTGCTTATATCCTTAGAAAGGAGGTGATCCAGCCGCACCTTCCGATACGGCTACCTTGTTACGACTTCACCCCAATCATCTGTCCCACCTTAGGCGGCTGGCTCCT
>NZ_JAMBNQ010000131.1 GCF_023715155.1 Neobacillus mesonae | reverse complement strand
AATAGCCCCAAAAGGGGCTTAGCCTGGCAGCGTCCTACTCTCACAGGGGCAAGGCCCCAACTACCATCGGCGCTGAGAAGCTTAACTTCCGTGTTCGGTATGGGAACGGGTGTGACCTTCTCGCCATCGCCGCCAGACTATTTATATTGAGGATTTATTCCCTCAAAACTAGATAACTAAAGACTATCATTCTTGGTTAAGTCCTCGATCGATTAGTATCAGTCAACTCCACATGTCACCATGCTTCCATCTCTGACCTATCAACCTGATCATCTTTCAGGGATCTTACTAGCTTACGCTATGGGAAATCTCATCTTGA
>NZ_JAMBNQ010000130.1 GCF_023715155.1 Neobacillus mesonae | reverse complement strand
CGTGCGCCCTTTCTAACTTAACCTAAAAGGTTTTACTCTAATAATTAGAGAGAAAAACTAAAATGGCGATACTCGGTTCTTACTTGGTTACTTCTTCTTACGATTATCTAGTTTTCAAAGAACGAATGGTGGAGCCTAGCGGGATCGAACCGCTGACCTCCTGCGTGCAAAGCAGGCGCTCTCCCAGCTGAGCTAAGGCCCCAATATAATATAAAAGTAAACAAAAAAATGGTGGGCCTAAATGGACTTGAACCATCGACCTCACGCTTATCAGGCGTGCGCTCTAACCAGCTGAGCTATAGGCCCACATTATTATGAGA
>NZ_JAMBNQ010000012.1 GCF_023715155.1 Neobacillus mesonae | reverse complement strand
CCAAAAATGGCATAAAAATTGACCCCTGAGGGGTCTGATTGAGGATAAAACAAGCAAGAAAATGCTTAAAAATGGAAAACGGCACCCGAATGGGGATATTCGGAATGCCTTTTGTCTACAATCTGAAAAGTCCGCTAAAGCGGACTTTTTTCTTACTTATTTTTATTGTTGTTTAAAGCATTTTGTAAAAGATCCTCGGAAAATTCTGTTAAAGCAGCATTATCCATGTTGTTAATATTCATTTTAGGGACGATATTTTTAACAGAATCTTTTATAGGTGAAGTAATATTTTTCATGGTACCAAATTTAGGAAGATCCATGTCCTTTGATTTTCCCTTTTTCATTCCATACACAGCCGCACCTATACCTATTCCTGCAAGTGATGCCCAGACTGCCCCTTTATTCTTTCGCTTTGGCATAAACATTTTGATAAAAGGCATTCTTTTTATATTTTTTTTCATGTCAGCACCTCTTTACATTTATGAGGAAGGAGAAAAGAACCTTCCATTGTTTAATCTCTCCTTCTTTCACTAGGGTATAAGTAGGAAACAGTGCAAGCCTTGTTAGTTACTTCCAGACTTTCGCCCAAATCTTTCGTAAAGAATTTGCCTGGATAAAAATAAATAGGTTTAACTGGTGTTTTTGAAAATATTTAAGGGATGTACCTGAAAGCAAAAAAATGGGGAGCTGACCAAGCTTCTTCAAAAAACAATACCAAAAACTATTAGGGGAAAAGCACTCAAAGCCTAATGATTGAACACCACGATTTAGTGTGGTTATGCCGATAACCGCCTTAATTTTTGCTTCCTGCGGGTGGTCCCTTAGGTAACTTGTAAGTGCAGGCATAGAATGAAATACCAGCTTGTAAGTATGCCTCGATTTTTTTAAATCATTTTTTATTTTTAAGCTTTCAAATAAAAGTCTCACATTATGCAAGTGAATTTTTAAAAGCAAATCATTCCTCTCTATTTCTGTGCCATCAGAAAGAACAATGGGTTTACCTTTATACCTTGTAAGCCGGACGCGAAATATGGAGCGATTGTTTTTTTCATCATTTATATAATGTAAACGAGAACACAAATAAAATATTGGGTCTAATAATTTCCACAGCCAAATAATGGCTAACCGTATGGTCATTTTTCCATCCCCTTATGTCCTTCACTCACTTTTGATGTATGAGGGCCAAATCTTAATATGGTCATGATAAGATATGAAAAAGAAGGTCAAAAATGAATCGGTGAAATAGCCATTTACAGACAAAAAACAAACTCAATTTAAAATTATTTATGTAGTAAGGGCACCTATCCTAATTTCATTTCATAAGATGCAAAAAAGATGTTAGGGTGGTGTCTATGGGCGGCTTAACATATATTGATTTCTTAGCTAAATTTGGTGTTGGCGGAGCTCATCCTGGTGGAATTGGATTAACAAAAAGTTTACTGTCAGAGGAAAATATCAATCAGAATTCTAAGGTTTTGGATGCAGGTTGCGGTACTGGGCAAACAGCGGCATATTTATATAACCAATTTAAAGCAAATATCTCTTGTCTTGAGTTAAATCCCATAATGATTGAAAAGGCAAAAAAACGTTTTCAAAGCCTGCAAATTCCAATTCAATTAATCCAGGGCTCTGTCGAAGAAATCCCATTCCAGGATCAATCCTTTGATTTTGTATTGTGTGAATCCGTATTGGCGTTTGTAAATAAACCGAAAGCATTAAAAGAATTCCATAGAGTATTAAAGGATGGCGGCCGGTTTATCGCAAATGAAATGACCATTAATTCTAAACTCAATCAACAGGAAGCATTGGAAATAATGAAATTTTATAATATTGATTCCTTATTATTAGAAAGTGATTGGGTCCGTCTCTTAAAAGAAACCGGTTTTACAGAAATTAAAATCCAAATGCTAAAGCAAAACCTAGCGGATGGAAATATAGCTCAGGAATTTAATTTTTCACAGAATTTTGAACCGGAGCTTTTTAGTATCCTTAATGAGCATGGCAATATGCTTGTAAAGTATCACGATATTTTAAGTCATCGAATTTTCATTTGTTCTAAATAATGAAGAAAAGCCCGGATTTTCAAATTTGAAATGAAAGGCTTTTCTTCATTTTTTTATAAAAATGGACAAGAAAATGATATTCGCCCTGTCATACTGTGGACACCCTTCATATTTTATAGCAAGTACCTGCGAATGGAGGAATGAAAAGTGGAGCTTAATTATGAAATGGCCAAACGTTTAGAGGGTGAGATGATTCGCTTTAAAAACAAGGAAGGCAAATTGGTAATAGGCAGAGTTTCAAAAGTCCGGAAAGATGGTTTGGAAGTTGAAGAGCTAAGCCATTCTGGTTCTGGTGACGGTGGATATGGCTACGGATTTTGGGGACCATTTTGGCGGCCGCCAATTTTTGTCCCATTTGTCGGCTTTGGTATCGGATTTCCGTTGTTCTGGTAAGAGCAGGTATGGTTTCATACTTGCTTTTTTTATTATTCCCTGTTCACTTATGAATATAAATTCTCCTTCTATCGAAAAATAGACGAAAAAGGATTGGTGAGCCCTTGGATAAAACATTAGGATACCTACGCGAAACTTTATCAAATTATACAGATGACGGTTCTGGAGGCATACAGATTTACCAAAAGTTAAAGAACGGAAACTTTAAATCAGAGGGTGAATTTGTTAAGAGTTTGAGTCAGGAAGAAATAAATTTTTTAAATAAAATATTACACGCTGAACTTCAGTATGCCGAAGAGGTTCAAGATGATAAGCGAGTTTATGAACTGAATGAGGTATATGAATTATTATTTTAAGATGGCAGCATGATTCTGCCATCTCTTTTTTTAAAAAAACTTTCACCTTTCTTGGAAATATTCTTTTTTTCCGCAGGTTTTATTTCCTAGGTAAGCGCAAAGTACGACAAAAGCCGATTAATCAAAATGGGTATATCGACATATTTTTTCTGATAATTACAAATTATCCATGGATTTTATTTATCAATCGACAAATACCTTATTTCTAATGATATTTCCTTATTAATGAATTTCCTTTTTCTTAAATCTGCCACCGCGAACTTCAGCAATATCTGCAACAGCTAAAAAGGCATTTTCGTCATTATCTGTAACAATATCCTTTAATTTTGCTTCTTCCAAACGGTTGATTACGCAGAAAATTACCTTTTTCTGGTCACCTGAATAAGCACCTTCTCCATTTAAAAATGTTACACCGCGGCCCAGCCTGTTCATAATGGCATCCCCAATTTCCATTGCCTTATCACTAATTATCCAAACAGATTTAGATTCATCAAGTCCGGTAATAGTAATATCAATTGTTTTGTAAGCGACAAAATATGCGATTAATGAATACATCGCACGATCCCAGCTGAAAACAAAACCTGCACTTCCTAAAATAAATAAATTGAAAAACATAATAATTTCCCCAACTGAGAATGGGAGTTTGTTATTGAACAATATCGCTAAGATTTCAGTTCCATCTAAAGAACCGCCGTAGCGAATGACCATCCCTACTCCAATACCAAGTATAATTCCTCCAAAAACAGATGCGAGAAGAATATCCTGTGTAAAGGCAGGAACCGGATGAAGTACTGTTGTTGCAATGGATAATACAATAATTCCATAAAGAGTGGAGATAGCGAAGGTTTTTCCAATTTGTTTGTAGCCTAAAAAGAAAAATGGGATATTGAGAAGAAATAAAAATAATCCTAATTTCCAACTGGTAACATATGAAAGCATAATCGAAATACCAGTGATTCCACCATCGATTACATTATTTGGTACAAGGAATATTTCAAGGCCGACCCCCATTAAACTTGCACCAATAGTAATTAAAAAAAACCTTTGAATAATTTTTTTCTTTGTTAATTTGCGGTGCTGAATTCTTTCCATCACCACCTCAATTGCCTCCTGCTTGTCAATTAAATTTAAATCGTGAGTTTCCTGCATTATCTATCCCCTTTCACTTTTATTCCTAATAATAGGATATCTAAATAAATCCAGTTTTCACACAATTTTGCTCATTTTTTTTAAAAAAACCACCCAAATTAGTTTGGGCGGCGTTATGGTTACCTGCTTGGATCTACTTCATCATAAGAAAGTGTGATAACACTAGTATATTCTCCATTTTCAATTTCTTCAGGTGTTGCACTTTGGTCCAATTCTTCCTGGTCATCCATCCCAGGCGCAAGTGTCGGGTTTTGCTTTTTTAAGCGATTATGCATAACTTGTCAGCTCCCTTCTATAAATATTTTCTCAATAATCCTTTATTACTATTCAGTTAACCGGCGAAAGCCTTTTTATAGAATGACATATACTGACTTGAAAGGCCTAGTTCATTAATTCATAATTGGATTATCAAAGTTATCTTTCACTGTGATGTTATACTGTTTTATTTTTTCTTCCACCTGCCGAATATTTTCTGAAAGCTTATCATCATATGGTAATTTGATTATTTCTCCGCTCTTCATTTCAAAATGATACTGATAATTACTCACTATACCTTGATGGTTTTTGTACACAATGTGGACAGTATTTACACTATCCCAGCTGTATTCTTCTTCATTTAGGCTTATTAATGAATTGTAATGAACACCTTTATCATCTAGATAATAATAATTTGTTAAACTTAAAAAAAATACTGGAAAACTTATTAGCACAAGTAAGCTTGTAATTATTTTTAATTTTGTCCCTTCCCATTTTTGCTTTAGAAAAAGATAAATAGTTAATATCATGGCAATAAACAACATACCTGCCATGAATGTAATATATGCAGATAGTGGTGTAGTAAAAAACCAATGCGATCGTGAAAAGTAAACTAAACTTTGGAACGATGCAACAATGACAAACGGAACGAACAAACTGCTTATATATAAAATAATAGTGTAAGCCGCAAGCATAACGGAATTCTTTTCTGTGGAATCCTTTTTCCTGATTAAGAGCAAACCTATTTCCCCTCCCCCAATAACAATTGTCCCTATAATTTTAACATTTTTTGTAAATTATGTGGTAAGTTTTTCATCCATTTACACTTCATTACTATACATAAGCAATAAAAGGCGTCACATACTATCTTTGTAACATCATTTCATTATGAAAGAAGGAACAATCATGACTGTTGGTACACAAGTAAAACAAACAATAGCTGGTTTGAAAAGTGCTCAGGCCTCATTTGAAACATTTGCACTTCAAACAGAAAATAAAACTGCAAAACAGCTTTATCAACAAGCTGCACAGGAGACTCAAAGCATTATTGACAATGTAGAACCACGCCTCCAAGAGATTACAACTGAAGAACCACAATATAATCAATAACAAAATGGTTGGCTATTTTGCCAACCCATTTTTCATGTCATAACTTTTCAAGAAAGGTGGCTGGAATATGACAGTTGCTTCAAATGTTAAACAATGCCTTGTTACAATTACTGGAATTGAATCACAATTATCTACCTTAGCATTAAATTCATTAGATAGGGAAGCACAAGCCGTTTTTCATGAGGCCGCAATGAAGATCGAAACAGTTAAAAAAGACCTGCAATATCGTGTCTTAGAACTAGAGCGCCAAGAACCACAATATAAAGGCTCTTAATGAGGTGAAATAGATGAATGGGTACATAGAAATACTGCTTCGGTCTGTTAGTTTTATTTTATTTTTATTCCTTATCACAAAGCTTGTCGGTAAGAAACAAATTTCTCAGCTTACCTTCTTTGAATATGTTTCTGGAATAACCATTGGAAGTATAGCTGGTGAGGTCGTAACAGGCTTGGAAAAAAATTATCTCCAAGGCACATTAGCTGTACTTATTTTTGGTCTTGTTACATTTTTATCAGACTATTTTTCATTAAAAAGTAAAAAGTTCCGTGATATTATGGAAGACAGCGGAACCGTTATTATAAAGGACGGGAAACTATTAGAGGAAAATTTAAAAAAGGAAAAATACACGATTGATAATGTATTGTCCCTGCTTAGAGAAAAAAATGTTTTTAAACTTGCTGATGTTGAATTCGCAGTCTTAGAACCTCAAGGAAAACTAAGCGTGTTGTTAAAAAAAGAAAACCGTCCATTAACACCAAAAGATTTGCAAATGAAAATGCCTAGCGAGAAAGAACCATATACGATCATTATGGATGGGAAAATACTTGATGACGCATTAAGGTGGAGCGGAAAAAGCAGAGGGTGGCTTTATACAGAACTAGAGAAAATGAATGCCACTCTTGATAATGTCTTTTTGGGCCAAGTGGATTCCTATGGAGAATTGACCCTTGATCTCTATGATGACAAAATCCAAGTTCCACAGCCGCAGCAGCGTCCATTATTACTTGCATCATTGAAAAAGACACAGGCTGATTTAGAGATTTTTTCGCTTTCAACAGAGTGTGAAAAAACAAAAGCGATGTACAAGAAAAATGCTGAAGTGCTGCAAGAACAAATCGATAAACTCACTCCCTATCTTAATGGGTAAAAAAATCCTTATCGATTGATAAGGATTTTTTTAAAGTCAAGCACTTTCTTTTTTGCCTATTGGGGCTCCTTTTTTATTGGAGACATAACTATGCAGAATCATACCGCCCATTACTAAAACAACTCCAATCCATGATAAAGCTTTTGGTGCAGGAGAATGGAGCAGCATTAATTCGCCTAATAAAGCAAATAATACTTCCATGGACTGTGTTGCCTCAACAGCCGCTAATTTTTGCATATTCCCTCTTACAAGGTCAGTGGCTTGAAAAAATAATATCGTTGCAATAACACCTGAGGAAATAGCTACCAAACTCGATTGAACCGTTTGGCTGGTGCTTGGCGGTCCTACAGTAACCAAACCATATATGGATAAAATGATCCAAAAAGGCAGACTTGCTAAAGTCATTCCTAAAACCCGCTGAAATACGTCTAACCTTCCCTCGCATACATCCATCATTCTTCGGTTTCCGAGCGGATAAGCAAATGAAGCGATAATTACGGGTAATATTCCTAATAAAATTGCAATAATCGAAAGCTCTGTAGTTTGCTGCACTTGCATCAAAATGATTCCAAGTAAAATAATTAGTGACATTAAAAGCCCTTTAAAAGGGATTTTCCCCTTTACTTGTTTTGGCCCATGTTCTGTCATTACAGTCACATAGAATAATGGAGAAAGAAGCGAACCACAAATAATGGTCATCTGCCATGTTGCCGCAATCAGCCAGCCGGGTGCGTATCCAGCTGCGAAACAAAGAGGAGCATAGAATAGACCAAATCCAATAGTGCTCCATAGTAGCCAGGCAGCAGGTCGTTTTTTCATTTCTGTAAACAATGGCCGGAGATTTTTTCGAACTAATACAATGACAATAAGAAAAGGAAGCATAAAAACATACCGTAAAGAAGCACTCCAAATCCAGCTTCCGCCTGCAAGATCCATAGATCTGTTTAAAATAAATGTTGCCGCAAAAAAGAATGCTGCAAAAACACCAATGATTATGGGCCGCATTATTTTTCCTCCAAAAAAGTACTCAGAAAAATGTAAAAACTATAGGTGAGTAACGTTCTTAGTATATCAGATTTCTATTTTACCTGTTAACAAGACAATCACATTATCATTTATAATGAATATGAATCTTTCGGTAAAACTGCACGTATATTGAAAGGTGAAATTTATACAAAGTGAGGTAGATAAAATGTTTGGAAAAGTTGCGGCAGATATGCTGGGCTTAAGTGATATTGGCTCAGTGATTAAACCAGCAGATTATGATAAAGTTGATGCCGATGATTATGTAATGCATGAAGATAATGAAAAAATTTATTTTTTAATTAAATCTAAATCTGATGAATACTGCTTTACAAATAATGCTCTGATTCATCTTGACGGCACAAGTGCAACCAGTAAAAAAAGAATGCTCTATCGATACAGCTATTCAACAAACAAAATTTCCGATGTCCACCTTGAAACAGCCGGAACTGTCGACCTTGATGTTGAAATAAAATTTAAAATCGGTTCCCATCCTTTTTCTATTGACGTTCATAAAAAGCATATTGAAGAGATAAAGGATCTATATAAAGCACTAATCAAAATTTCAGAAATCACTCATGAAAATGAAATCTCCCTGCAGTTTGCCAAGCAAAGTCTTGAACTTGCTTCAACAACTCTTGGACGTGTATCTAGTCAGGACAGCAATTTAGTTGTTCAATTCAAAATGCTTAATCAGGCTGCTTTCCAATGGCTTGAAGACAGCAAAAAACAATATTGTGTGAAAGATTTCGGGTTTGTATTTGAAAAATATATAAACAATTAATTTTTTCACAAGATAACCCCAAACCTTGGGGTTATCATAGTACATAAATGATTGGAATATAATTTCCATTGACTTTTAATCACTGTGAATTATATTATATAAATATAATAATTCAATAAAAATCCTCATCAACCGATGGGGTAGAGGTCGCGGTTTTTATTAGTAAAATGGACGAGATTTAGAGACATCCCAGACTCCATTTGAAAGGAAAAACTGCCGAAGCATGCTTTTTTCTCTTGAAAAGTATGCTGGGGCTGTCTCCGAACAGGAACAGAACTGTCACGTCTAGACTTACCATCTTCACGTGTTGAGCTATCTTTCGGAAGGTATGATGCGGGATATCGACAATGCCACCTGAATCTGCGTCAGTGGCATTTTTTTATTCCAAACTCCTTCCTATCAAAATAAAAAGGAGTCTTCGTTATGCAATCTTCAAACGCGCTAAAAAATAATGACTACAATTCGATACCGCCGAATAAGGATACAACCGGTCTAAGGCGGAGCTTAAAGTCACGCCACCTAACGATGATTTCTCTGGGCGGCACAATTGGTACTGGATTATTTTTAGCCAGCGGTGGTGCCATTCATGGTGCCGGTCCTGGCGGGGCCATTCTTTCCTATATCATCATTGGGATTATGGTGTATTTCTTAATGCAAGGCTTAGCTGAAATGGCAGCGTACATGCCGGTAGCCGGCAGTTTCAGTACCTATGCTACAAAATTTGTAGATCCATCCTTAGGCTTTGCACTTGGCTGGAACTATTGGTATAACTGGGCCATTACCATTGCTGCTGAACTCTCTGCTGTTACAATGATTATGAAGTTTTGGTTTCCGCATTCACCTTCTTATATATGGAGCGGCATCTTTTTAGTATTAATGTTCCTTCTAAATTACCTTTCCGTTAAAGGGTTTGGGGAAGCAGAATACTGGTTTTCTTTAATTAAAGTAGTAACGGTAATCATCTTCATTATTACCGGCACTTTGATGATATTTGGGATTATGGGAGGAGAAGCGGTTGGTTTTAAAAACTTTTCCATCGGTGATGCCCCGTTCCACGGCGGATTTATGGCAATGCTTGGAATTTTCATGGCTGCAGGTTTCTCTTTTCAGGGGACAGAGCTTTTAGGTGTAGCTGCAGGTGAAACGGAGGATCCTAGCAAGTCTATTCCGCGTGCAGTAAAATCAGTGTTTTGGCGGATTCTATTATTCTATGTATTAGCTATCTTAGTCATTGGACTTTTGATTCCTTATACAAATGAAAACCTAGCCAACGGAGATATCTCAGTAAGTCCTTTCACACTCGTTTTTCAAAAGGCTGGAATCGCTTTTGCTGCGTCTTTAATGAATGCTGTCATTCTAACAGCTGTGTTATCTGCAGGAAATTCCGGTATGTATGCATCAACAAGGATGCTTTGGGACTTGGCACGTGAAGGAAAAGCACCTAAATTTCTTGGTAAACTAAATAAGAATGGGGTACCGGTTAATGCTTTAATCGTGACTACCTTGGTTGGAACACTTGCCTTCCTAGCTTCGTTTTTCGGTGACGGCACCGTTTATGTGTGGCTATTGAATGCATCAGGGATGTCAGGTTTTATAGCTTGGCTTGGAATTGCTGTTTGTCATTATCGTTTCCGGAGGGCATTTACAACACAAGGAAAAGATCTTAGCATATTGCCATATAAAGCAAAATTGTTCCCATTTGGACCTCTTTTTGCTTTTACAATTTGTGCCATTGTTGTACTAGGACAGAATTACTCAGCCTTTACTGGAGTGAAAATTGATTGGAATGGAGTATTAGTATCCTATATTGGATTACCACTTTTCTTAATCCTTTGGATTGGACATAAAATGATCAAAAAAACGAAAATTGTTCCATTGAATAAATGCGATTTAGAAGTTTAAACCCCTAAAAAAACAACACGCACAGCAATGCGTGTTGTTTTTTTCATATTAAAATTCAGCATTCCCTGGAGTTCTTGGGAATGGAATGACATCTCTAATGTTGGTCATACCAGTTAGATACATGATTAAACGTTCAAATCCAAGTCCAAAGCCAGCGTGCTTTGTGGCCCCGTATTTCCTCAAATCCAGATACCACCAATAATCATCTTCAGTCATACCAAGTTCCTTAATTTTCGCCGCAAGAACATTTTCACGTTCTTCTCTCTGGCTGCCTCCAATCAATTCACCGATTCCTGGAACAAGCAAGTCAGTTGCAGCAACAGTTTTCCCATCATCATTTAATCTCATATAGAATGCTTTGATTTCCTTTGGATAATCCGTCACAAATACTGGTTTCTTAAATACTTTCTCACATAAATATCGCTCATGTTCTGTCTGTAAATCTGCACCCCATTCAACTGGATAGGTAAATTTCTCATTAGATTTTTTCAGAAGCTCCACTGCTTCTGTATAAGTTACATGGCTAAATTCAGCAGAATGAGCATTGTTTAATCGATCCAGCAGTCCTTTTTCAACAAAGCTGTTAAAGAAGTTCATTTCTTCAGGGGCATTCTCTAATACGTAGCCAATAACATATTTCACCATGTCTTCAGCAAGATCCATAATGTCTGGCAGTTCTGCAAAAGAGATTTCTGGTTCAATCATCCAAAATTCCGCTGCATGTCTTGCCGTATTGGAATTTTCTGCTCTAAATGTCGGACCAAATGTATAAACATTCCGAAAAGCCAAGGCAAAGGCTTCAGCAGAAAGCTGACCGCTGACTGTTAAATTTGTTTCCCGGCCAAAGAAATCCTTTGAATTATCTGTTTTTCCTTCTTCATTTTTCGGCAGATTCTCCATATCCAGCGTGGTAACCCTGAACATTTCACCTGCCCCCTCGGTATCACTTCCTGTAATTATTGGTGAATGGACGTAAACAAATCCATTATCCTGGAAAAACTTATGAATAGCATAGGATGCTAATGACCGAACCCGGAATACAGCAGCAAACGTATTTGTTCTAGGGCGTAAATGGGCAATCGTCCTTAAATACTCAAAAGTATGTCTTTTCTTTTGTAAAGGATAATCTGCATTCGAAGTTCCCTCAATCACAATATTTGTGGCTTTAATCTCAAAAGGCTGCTTTGCCTGTGGAGTATGAATGAAGTCACCTTCAACTAATAAGGATGAACTGATTGGCAGTTTTGAGATTTCTTTAAAATTTTCTAACTGGTCATCAAAAACAATTTGAACACCTTTAAAAAAACTTCCATCATTTATTTCAATAAAGCCAAATGTTTTAGATTCTCGAATTGTCCGAATCCATCCAGAAATTTGTACCTTTTGATCGATATAATCTTCTGTATGACGATATAAGTCTTTGATTAAGGTTTGTTTCATTACTTGTTTCACTCCTAAATCTCCTATGTATAAAGACAAAAGTTAAACAAAAAACCTCTCATCCCTCATTGGGACGAAAGGTATATTATGTTTTACAGTTTGTCTTTTATCCCTTCCATATTATATAAAAATCAAAACAAATAAGCAATATTCAACAAAATCGCAGTTTGGTGCATTATTTTTATAAATTTTCAGAAAACATGCAGGAGTTTATGACCATTCGGTCGAATACTAAAAGAAAGTGATTCAAGATCATGAGGAGTGGTAGTGTGGATAAAATTACATGTATTGCCTATCTTCTTTACGAATCTTCAAAGAATCCGCTCATCAAAGAAATGGCAATTCAATTACTAAATGGTGATATTTCAATTCGTGATTTAAAGCGAAACAACTCCATACGTGCGCATGTTGTCATTGCGGAAACATTGCTGAAAAAAAATGAAATTAGTAAAATCCAAGTACAGCAGTTTGTTGAAGAATTTATGACTATCGAGGTCTAAACTTCCGCTTTGGAAGTTTTTTTCTTCAGACACAGAGGTTTCACTTCTAATACAGGGTATATTTTAGTATAATATATAAACCCTCTTTTTAACTTCTTTGTAACACCAATCCAAATTCTCTCTCAGTTAATTTTTTATCCTTAATGGTTTGACCAAATCCTAATCGATAAGATTCCATTATGCAAAAAAACTTCTTTTATAAAGAAAGGTGATTAACTATGATGCAAATCGAAGTAACCATTAATTTCGAAGGAAAAAGCTACTTAACAAATGTCATTGCCGACCGAAATACAACTGAAGAAGAAATTATGCGTCTCGCATTAGAACAAGTCGAAAAACAATGGAAAAGATAATAACTATAAAAAGAACGTAATAAAGCTGTATGTCAGTATGAACATACAGCTTTTATTTTGTTTTATTGTATTTCCTCAATGATATAAGTATCCTGCGGAACCTGTTCCATAAGCGGATTTAATCCTTCCGAAGACATCATATGAAGCTCATGCATGGCCCTAGTACATACTGTATAAAATAATTTCCGTTCACTTTCTCTTGCATATTGAGCAATATCATACAAAATTACTGCATCGAACTCAATTCCTTTCGCTAAATAAGAAGGAATTACATTGATTCCTTTTTCATAGAGAATGGTACCTTTTTCAATTAAATGAAGGGAGATCTTTTCCTTTAATTTCCCATAAGCTCGTTTGCTTTCATCATCAGTACGGCAAATTACGGCAATGGTCCGATGTCCATCTGTTTGCAGACGAGTTATTTTTTCAATTAAACAATCCAGCATCCGCTTTTCATTTGTTAAGCTGACCACTGGCTTATTACCATTGCGGTTAAACGGTTCAATCTTATCTCCCCCTGGAATTAACGCCCGTGTAAATTCAACAATCTCCTTGGTTGACCGGTATGTTCTTGTTAGATCAAAGGTGGCAGCCTCACCATTTTCCGCTGTAATTTGATTTAAAACAGTTTGCGCTTCAGTTACTCCCGAATATATAGCTTGATTAAAATCACCAAGCAATGTCATTTTACTGTAGGGAAATAGTCTTTGAATATATGCAAACTGAAATGGCGTATAATCTTGAGCCTCGTCAATAAATATGTGACGAATAGCTGTGCCGGCCTTACGACCTTCGATTAAATCTTGTAGATAAACGTAAGGTGCTGCATCTTCATACGGTATTACCCTTTGGTTTATTTTCTCAGCTGTTAATTTGCTAATATACTCCCAATCATAAGGAATTTGATCCGTCAAACTTATTTCATCACTAAACAGCTGTAAATAAACACGCGGTATGTCAATAAACTTCAAACTTTTCACAATTGCAAATAATGGCTTAAACTCTCTTTTTACCACCATTTCTGAAAGCAATCTTTGTTCACGGTCAAAATCGTCAAATGTATTATCCGAAAATCTTTGTTTCTTCTGCAGATGTTTAAAAGCCTCCATATAGTCTTCTTTTTCAAGAAATTGGATTTTCTCCTCCACCCAGTTCCTTGAGCGCTCCCTTTTCATTGCAGATTTTAGTTCTCTAACAAGCCATTCTTTTACCATCTGAATACGATTAGGGATACTATTGCTTGGCTCTAATCCATAAAAGTATTTGTGAATGTCTCTTTTAGTAATTAAAATGTCTCCTCGAAATGTCAGGTCACGAAAAATTAATCCTTTGGTTGATAAACTATTTCCATATTCGTCCATGATTTTTTTAAAATCGAGACTTGCTTTAAATCGAATTCCATTCAGTCTTGTTTGATAATCCGGATTGCTTTCTTCATTTAATAAATACTCCATTTGGACAAATGGGTCTTCAACGGTAAAATATCGGCCAATTCGTTGATATAAATATTCTTGGAAGGTGGACTGCTGCATATTCTCTTCTCCGAGCTCTGGCAGTACAGAAGAGACATAGCTATTAAATAATGGATTAGGTGAAAACAACATGATATTTTCAGAACTAATGGTTCCTCGATGGCGATATAGTAAAAAGGCAACACGCTGCAAAGCTGCAGAAGTTTTACCGCTCCCGGCAACCCCTTGTACAATCAGAAATTTACTTTTTTCATTTCTAATAATAGCATTTTGTTCCTTCTGAATCGTGGCAACAATACTTTTCATTTGTGTGCTTGCATTGTTCCCAAGCACCTCTTGCAGCATTTCATCTCCGATTGTTATTCCTGTATCAAACATGCCTTTAATTTCAGCTGTCCTTATAATAAACTGTCGTTTCAATTTCATTTCACCTGAAATAGGTCCCTCTGCTGTTTGATAAAGAGCCGGCCCAGGCGGGTAATCATAATAAAGACTTGATATTGGAGCCCGCCAATCGTAAATCAAAAAATTCTCATCCGTTTGATCCATTAGAGATGCAATCCCCAAGTATACACTGTCTGTAATGGTCTCCCCATCTTCCAAGAAATCAATTCGGCCAAAATAAGGAGAGTATTTTAATCGTTCAAGCGTGTTTAGCTGCCGGTCCAATTGTTTATGGGTTCGTTCCCGTTCCGAAAGAAGTTCAGCCTGCTGTTTTATACTCGCGGCAGTTTCGATAACATCATCCGGTTCATCTAAGTTGACGGTTACATCTTCCCAAAAGTTTTTCCTTAGTTCAAGAACATCCGTATTTACTTTACCGGTATTCTTCAAAAGCCGATTCATTTTCCAGTCAATTATATCCACAACAGAATGGACCCTTTCCTGCTCCTTTTGCCAGTCCTTCTTTTGCAATTTACTCATGCAACCACTCCCATAATTTGATTCGGTTCATTCCGTTGACAACCACAAAAAAATATGTTAATGTTATTATAGGATATTTATATATATAACATATAAATTTTATACCAAAAGTTATTTTAACATGCCTCTTTGTTATTTTCAATACTTTCTGTAAAAAACGCCCATTGTTGGCGTTTTTTTATTATGAGCTTTTTTCCAGCTTACATTCCCTTCTGCTTTTGTTTAAAAACTAGATTCCAAATAAAAAAATTTTTAAAATTTTTTATAGATTGATAAAAAATCAATTGACAATATCGAAATTCAATCATATAATTTACCTTGAATTAAGTTATTTTAAATTCAAGATAAATATTTTCGAAATAAAATTGGAGGAGATTTAAGATGACAAAAACAAAATGGGCCATTGATTCCGCACACTCTAGCGTAGATTTTTCTGTTCGTCACATGATGATTGCAAACGTGAAAGGTTCTTTCGAAAGCTTTTCTGCAGATATTGAAGCAGATCCAACTGATTTAACAACAGCAAATATTGCCTTTACGATTGAAACTGGAAGTGTTGATACACGTAACAAAGATCGTGATGCTCACTTAGTATCAGCTGATTTCTTTGATGTTGAGAATCACCCAAATATGACATTTAAGGCAGCAAATATTGTTAAAACAGATGAAGGCGAATATGATGTAACTGGTGATTTAACACTTCGTGGAGTGACAAAACAAGAAACTTTCAAAGTGACATTTGAAGGTTCAGGAAAAGATCCATGGGGAAATGAAAAAGTGGGATTTAGTGCCGAAGGTTCTTTAAACCGCTCTGATTATGGTTTAGTATGGAATGCTGCCTTAGAAACTGGCGGCGTACTAGTTGGCGATAAAGTGAAAATCAACCTACAAATTCAAGCTGCTAAAGCTGAATAGTATAGTAATAAAAAAACGGAAGCTGATAAATCATAGTCAGCTTCCGTTTTTAGATTTTACGGTATAATCATTACCTTAGTACCATTTGGCACCATTTCAGCAAGCTTAAGTACATCACGATTGTACATACGAATACAGCCATGGGAAACTGCCTTTCCAATTGAACTCGGGTCATTCGTACCGTGTATGCCATAACCCTGTTTAGACAGAGACATCCACATAACTCCGAAAGGACCTCCAGGATTCAACTGCCGATTGACAATCACAAATTCCCCTGTTGGAGTCCTTGTCAGCATCTTCCCAACAGCAATTGGAAAAATCTTAACCAGCTTTCCATTTTGGAAAAGTGTCAGTCTTTTTTTACCTATAGAAACTTGAATAGTATATGGAATTGAACTAGGCTCAGGCAGCCCCGGAATTTGTATTTTCTGTCCTGCATATAGATGACCTATTCCTGGATTTGCCGCATGAAGCCGGTTAAGACTAATGCGGTAATCATGAGAAATCGAGGAAAGTGTCTCACCAGGCTTTACGATATGAATCATAAGGGGTCACACCTTTTTCACTAGCATATGCTATGGCCATTTAAAGGTTAATATGCAGCTTACATTAATACACCGCTCCCCTTTTCCTGCTGCTTGCATTATTAATGCTGCTCTCCGTTGAACCTAATGTTCCATTCTAAATAATGGGGTCAAGTCTTCTCTGATAAAATCAATATAAAAATAATCATTGCTGGCGGCATCATATTTATAATCCTTTTTCCATTCATCTATATTAAGTGCAATTTCTTTAAGTGCATTTGCAAATAATACAATCTCTTTATTCGTCATAATTGGATGAAGGGAATAACGAACAAATCCTGGTTTGGTTGAATAATCACCATGATTAATTTTTTCTGCAATCTTTTTAGAGGACTTCTTATCAATTCCTAACAAATAATGGCCATATGTTCCGGCACACGCACAGCCGCCCCTTACTTGAATACCGTAGCGGTCATTTAACAGCCTGACAATTAAATTATAATGGATATCCTTAATATTAAACGAAATGATGCCAATTCTGTTCTTTAGGTGACCTTCCAATATTTGAATTCCTGGTATGTCTTCCAAAAGCGGAAACAACAAGTCTAACTGTTCCTTTTCTCTTTTTAAAATATTGTCAATCCCCATCCGCTCTTTTAATTTCACACATAGTGCGGTCCGAATTGCTTGAAGAATCCCAGGTGTCCCGCCGTCCTCCCGTAATTCAATATCCTTATAATATTCATGTTCTCCCCAAGGATTTGTCCAGGTAACCGTACCGCCGCCGGGATGGTCTGGAACTTTGTTTGCATACAATCTTGAATCGAATACCAAAACACCACTTGTACCTGGTCCTCCTAAAAACTTATGTGGGGAAAAAAAGATTGCATCCAGCTTTTCTAAAGGGTCTTTCGGGTGCATATTCATTTTTACATATGGTGCAGAAGCGGAGAAATCTACAAAACAGATGCCTCCATGCTGATGCATCATTTTAGCAAGCTGATGATAAGGTGTCTCAATTCCCGTTACGTTTGAACAGGCTGAAAAAGAGCCAATTTTCATTTTCCGGTCTTTATACTGAATTAATAAGTGTTCTAAATGGCTGATGTCTACACAGCCATTTTTATCTGGTTTAATGATTTCAACATCAGCAATAGTTTCCAGCCATGATGTTTGGTTTGAATGATGCTCAATATGTGTTAGAAAAACGATGGGTCTCTCCTGTTTGGAAATTTTCAATCTCGATTTTAAGTTTTCATTTACTCTTAACCCCAGTATCCGCTGAAATTTATTAATAACTGCTGTCATCCCAAAACCATCAAAGATTATCACATCATAAGGATCAGCATTCACATGTTCCTTAATAATCTCCTTTGACTGCTTATACATTCCGGTCATCATTAAACTAGTGATATTTGATTCAGTGTGAGTATTTGCCATGTAGGGGCCAAATACTTCAGAAATTTTTTGTTCTATCGGCCGATAAAGACGACCGCTTGCTGTCCAGTCACCATACAGGATTTTTCTCTTTCCATAGGGTGAATCAAATCCTTGATTTACACCGATAATCTGTGATCGAAATAGCTGAAAATATTGCTCTAGGTTTTCCGGAATCCGATAAGTTTTACTTCCAAGATTCGCAGTTATCATGTCCGCTGCCTCCTCCACTGCTTTGCTCTGCTAATCAATATATGCAAAAAAACTAACAGTGGTAAAATTACCGGTAAAAAAACAGCATAAAAAAACGCTCAAACTGAGCGTTTTTTATTTATCAATATATGACTTTGAGAAGAATTTCCCTTCTCCAGCACTATCTCCTTGAGGTCAAATAACCTTCGGGCCTAAAAATCAAAACAGCTTTTAGAGCCGAAAAACATTCCCCTGCCAGGGCTGACCGCTAAGGAAATCCAATTAGAAAGATCACTTTCGGAATAAGTTGTCCTTGTTCCGAAGGCGCTTTTTGCTTTTATTAATATGTTGTAATTTTAGCCGTTTCCTTTTTAGTCACTTCTTCAATTTTTTGGATAAACATTTGAAAGACTCGCTTTTTTTCTTCCAAATCACGTATGTATTCCTTTAAATGATTGTAGTTTTCTTCAAATGGTTTATGATACATTTCACGAATCTTATCAATGATTTCTTCATTAACTGTTGATTGAATTACCTGTTTCGTAATCCCATATTTATATGAATAAACCTTTAAATCCTGTGCAACTTCCTCGTATTCTTTTTCAATTTCATCCAAAACTTTTAATATATCATCTTTCCACTCTTCCAACGATTTCTGAAGATAGGATTTCGCAACTGTATCAACTGTTTCTTCCATATAAACCCCCGCCGCTGTCATTAGTATTCTTCTATTATAACGCTCGATGTTTACATGGAGGTTTCGCGTAGTTTACAATGTTTTTTCATAGAATTATAATTTAGTAAAAATAATCCCCAATAATGCAGTAATGACTCCAACCAGCTGGTATCTTTTTAATTTCTCCTTGAAAAATAATAGTCCAGAAAGAACCACAACAAGGCAATTTAAACTGACAATAGGAAAAACAATACTTGCAGTCCCAGCTTGAAGGGCATAAAAATAACTGCTATATCCAAAAAAGCTGATTAAGCCCACAATGGTACCTACATTTATCTCTGATTTCAGCCATTTTTCTTTCATTGCAAAACTGCAGACAGCTAAATAAAAACACCCGCCGCCATACATGGCAATAAGAATTTCAAGTGAACCAATATGCAAAAATGATGATGTCTTCATTAAAATCCCTAATAAACCAAAGGACATAATGGAGAGCATTACCCGGAAAATCCAAGGCTGATAGTTAATAATTTGCTTGGATGCGGGTGAATATTGTATCGTTATGGCTGAGCCTAACATAAAAATAATTCCTATCCACTGTAGTGCTGTAATATGCTCATGAAAAATAATCCCTGCCGTTAAGATTGGAAGTATTACATTCGTCCCTATGATTGGCGATGTCAAACTTGCAGGCCCTTTTTCAAATGCCTTTGACATTTGAATATTTCCATTCGCATTTAATATACCAATGACAGCTCCTAAAAGAACAGCAGTCACTCCAATATGAACCCCTTTAACCATGCCAAAAGCTATCGTTAATAGAAATGCTGTAAGATAAAAATAAAACTGAATATGGACTTTTGAATACCCGTTACCTGTACTCCATTTAAATATAGTATTATTTGCTCCAAAGCAAACCATTGTTAAAAATGCTGCTGCAATCCACATGCTGATCCTTCCCTTTCATATATTCCATTCCAAATATAAACCCGATTTCTACAAATCTCAATCCTATTTTCAATATTTTTTGCATTAGATGAAGATTTTGCAAAATATGTTGGTATTTCACTCCTTTAGTCTTGTTTTGATAGCTTTTGTCAAGCAGCAGGAAAATAGGATACCAAATGGTGAATAACTAGACATAGACAAATTTTTTCCTAGATAGATAGAAAGGGATGGATTTTGATGAAAACTTATACATTAAAAGAAGTGGCAAAAAAAATAAATACAGCTCCTGGAATTATACGGCAATGGGAGAAAGAATTAAATGAGTTAATACAGATTCCACGCTCGAAGCAGGGTGCACGAATCTATACTGATAGAGAAATAGAACAGCTGCTAGAAATTAAAGAAATGGTTTCGCAAAAATTAAGCAAGGAGATGATTCGCTATAATTTACAAAAAAAGCTTACACCTGAAAGCGGCACTTCAGCAGAAGCTGCGGAGTGGCTTGATGGTTCAAATACAACAGGCATTCCAAATACAGCAGAACACCTGAAAACTTCCAATAAAGCCGAAATTGCTGAACCGGATGAGACCGCTTTTGAAGTTGTTGCCGCAGATTCAATCACACCAGTTTCTGTAAAAGAAGATCACAATATCGATGCCAGTCTGCTATACGAAGCAGTCGATACATTTAAAAATAATTTTATTAATGAGGTTAAAGAGGAAATCCGCACCGTAGTCCGAAAAGAAATTATCGAAGAGGTAAAGAAGGAAATTTCTAAAGGTACCTTAACCACGGTTAAGGCACTGTCAGATTCAATCTACAAATCTACAGCTTCAACGAAAGAAGAAATAGAGGGGCTTTCAAAAACCGTGGAAAGGGCTTCCGAATTAACTGCTGATAAAATTCATTACCTTTCCAACAGTATTAAAGATGTATCAATTGAAACCTCTGATGAATTAGCAGCTTTGTCTAAACAATTAACTGAAACTACTAATGACCTTGCCCACACCATTGATTACACCAACAGTGAATTATCGGGGCTGACAGAGGCTATTGCCCTTGATAGAGAATTCTTTGTCGAAGAACGCCAGCAATACGTCAAGGAAATCAGACAAAGGGAAGCAGCTTTCCAGCAAATGTTAACCAATTTTAGAGAAGTTGCCTCAGCCAAAGAAAAAAAGTGGTGGAAATTTTGGTCTTGAATCCTAACAGCTAAATGGAGAATCAATCATACGCCATAGTACTGCCTTTCCTTCTGTCATTTGTTGAATAAGGTAATTAATTTAATGGAGGGATTTGTTGTGAATACAACTGAAGCAGCCAAATTATTAGGAGTTTCTTCAAGCACTATTCAACGCTGGGTTAAGCAGCTTGGTCTTCCAATGGAAAGAAATGAACGGGGACACTATTATTTTAAGGATGAGGATATTCAGTTATTAAAAGATATCCAGGAACAGCTTCAAAATGGGGTAATGCTTCAGGAGATTGCCCCGCTTCCTAAGAAAAGAGAACCGAGAAAAGGGGCAATCAAGCATGGGGATCAAGATCAGAAAATTGAATTGTTATTGACGAAAATCAAGGAAATTGAACTAACTCTGCATGAAAAGGCAGATTCTGTTACCTCTTACCAACTTCTTCAGCATAGGAGAGAAATTGAAGAAATGCAAAATCAAATAACCGAGCTTAACAATAAAATTAAGTTACTTCAGGAAGAAATATCCACGCTAAAACCTGTCCAAACAGTAGAAAAAGGGGTCGGATTAGATGAGGGCAAAGTAAAGAGAAAAAAGAAAAACTTTGTCAGCTCATTATTTGGCTTTAGGTAACCAAATGAGAAAATTAGATAAATAAAATGACCGATCGTACAAATAACGTTCGGTCATTTTATGACAAAATTATTTAGACGCTTTCACCACGCTATGCTTCTTTTGTTCTTTTTACAAATTCAAATGTATCACCAACATAAGAAATCTCTTTAATCGTTACATGCAATTCCCCTGTTGGGATAGTAAGTGAAATTTTTTCCCCTATTTCTTTAAGAAGAAGCTGTCTTCCTACGGGTGATAAAAAGGAAATATGCCCAATATCAGGTTCTGACTGCTCTGGAAAACAAATAACATAATCTTCTGTGTCTTCTTCCTCATCATAAAGGACCGTAACCTTTGTACCAACATAAACTTTCGGAAATAACGAAATATAGAGGTTCTTTCGATTTTGTTTTAATAAATCCTCCACTTCCAGAACATAGAGATTAAAAAAGTGTTTTAATCTTTCCTGGATTGGAGTCGATGAAACATAAAGATTTGTTAAGTCTTTAATATTCTCCTCAATAAAGACTAATTGATTGGTAAAAAACTCTTTACTATGGTTCATAGTAGACAGCCCCTTTACTATGATCAAACCCTCTGCAAAATTTCATTAATGTTTTCATCATAATTCCTCCTTAGTAAAAAAAAAATGAACCTTCCAAATGCATACCGGAGAATTGACTTCATCTAAAAAAGCCAATTCTCCGGTATGCCCGAAAGGAAAAGTAAATCCTTAAAATATTGGAAGATATATTATAATATTACCATATACATACAGAAAAATCTCCCATTTCCAAATACCATAAAATCAAAAAGCGATTCCTGTTCGGAATCGCTTTTTCAACAGAACTAATTTCCCCCTAAATTGTAGGATAAATTGGGTTCTACAATTGGCTTTGTATATTTTTTTACCAAATAACTTCCTAAAAACAAACAAACGATAAAGGAAAAACAAACAAGAATTAAATAATGGTCAGAAATCACGGATAAACTTTTGTCCGGAAACAATGCAGGTACTGATTTAACAATAAACCCATGGAATAAATAAATATAAAGGGTTCTCTCTCCAATCTTTGTTAGTTTCAGATGAATGGATGGAATGATTGTTAAAAAGGAAAATAGGACAGCAATGGTAACCAGATACTGGACTCCCCTGTAGATACCTGCCCCTATTTGTTCCATCCCCATTGCTGAATAGGAACGATCCCCTAACAGCCAGGGAACAGCGTCTTCTGGAAACCCAAAACTGAAATAAATAAAGACAGCTGTAATGATACCTATTCCCGCTGGAAGCGAAAATCTATTCTTAATGATTGTCATTAACTGATCACGATTTAACAAAAAGCCTATCAGAAAATAAGGAAAAAATACAAATGTTCTTGATAAACTTAAATAGCTGCCAATCTCACTGAAATAACCAACGATAATTCCAAGTGCTATACTTAAAATTGCCCCCTTCCATTTTAACCGAGCAAACAGATAGAGCATGCAATTCCAGCAAAACAAACTAATTAAAAACCACAAAGTCCAGTGTGGCTGGAAAAGATTAAAATGGAATGTTCCTTCTTTACCTGAGACAAAATAAAAAACCGAATACAGCAATTGAAAGATTATATAGGGCAGCAATATTTTCTTAATACTTTTTTGGAGATACCCATCTTTTCTATATCCCTTTGAAAAATACCCAGAAATAAAAATGAAAGCTGGCATATGAAAGAGATAAATAAAGCTGTATAACGTGAACAAAACACCGTCTTTTTCTTTAAGCGGGCTTATCACATGGCCAAAAACAACGAGAAAAATTAAAGCAAATTTGGCGTTATCAAAATACTTGCTCCTTTTTGATTGAGAAGCCATTCTCATCACCCCTATAAATGGATTCGATCAAAAGGTATTTGAATATTGTGATGTAACTTTTTCTACAATTCATGCAAATGCAGCGCACTCTTTAATCTTTAAGCTATAATCACCCTTTTTATCATTTTACTCTTTAAGTATTACAGATGGATGTTAGTGAAATAACTTTTAAATTGCAGCTCGTTTACAATTTTACAATAATAATTATATTCTCCCATGAAGAAAATACTACTTTTTCATCAACTTGAAAAGAGCTTTACGAATGCATGGAAAAAATCCATTACTTCCGCAAAGCTCTTTCTTATTTCTCAATTATATCCACTAAACGATTACTAATCATTTCAGCATAATTTTCCTTTAATTCTTCTAAAGAAATATGAAAAAGGGATGCCAACTGACCAAGGAATTCTTGATCATAACGAAGCCAGGAAGCATAATTGCGCTTTAAATACCGTTCGGCCTCTTTAAATCCAGGGAAATTTTGTCCAACCCTTTTTCCTTTATGAATTATAGCAAAATTTCCGTTTCCCTCTGGAAGAATAAAAGAAATTTCATCCTTGTGGTTTTTAAAACTTGTTACAAATGGGGATTCAGGAACATTAAACTCATTCCGGTCTGCATCCGGTTTAAGTGGAGGTGTATCATACACTTTTACAACAAAAGTCTCAAAGGCATCTTTTGACAATTCTGCCCCAGATGCTTTTGGATGTCCGCCTCCCCCGTACTTTTTGGCAAACTCCGCCACATTGATTTCATCGTGTATTGTTCGAAAACCAATTTTCTTACTGCCTACATTTAACAAAGCAATCATATCTAAATGTGGATTCAAATTATTTAAAGCATTTCCAAGTTCAGATAAATGCTGTTCAGCATGAACAATTCCGATACATAAATTCCCCACAAATGATTGAACAATCTGTCTGTTTTTTGATTGTATATAACGTTGAATTTTTTTCTCTTCAATTTCTAGAATAATGGTTTCCGTTTCGGTAAATGAAAAGGGACCAGAATTTTCCTTAATCCTTTTAATCATTTCTTCTTCAAATTGATCCCTGTTCATAATATAAAAAAGATCATTTAATTGTTTTGCTGCCAAATTATTATTTTCATCCCATTCCCATGTATCATACTGGCGGACTAAATCAATAAATTCCTCAAGCGACTGATTTCGTTCCATCATTCCGTGTTCAATCAAAAAATCATAAAATAACGATGTAGCACATGTTTTTTTCCCATTTTCATATTCTGGCTTAACACTGCCCCATGGATAGTCATTAAAATGCAGAGCGGTTACATGATGATCAATCATTTGAATATGTTTTCCGCGCTGATGTCTTTCAGCTAATTTTTTCTCTACATCCGAATTTACAGCTAAATCTGTAATATATGTATATTCCTTATCATTCTCGGGATTAGAAATAAAGGAGTCTACCCTTTGATTAAGGTTTCGATAGGAACAATAAAACACTCTTGCCTCCTCTCCAAATGCAATTTTGGCAACTACACCACATCCAAGACCATCTAAATCAATGTCTGTAAAAATTTTAACCATATACATAACCACCATTTCAATTTCTTTATTCGATATTACTATACCTTTTTATGATGCAGATTGTAAAACCATTAGAAAGATACAAATTTGGGTATAATTGATACTAACTTCTTTAAGTGCGGGGTGCTCTTATGAAATCCAAGCTTATTCTCTGGCTTAGTGTACTGTTTATCATCTTTATGGCTGCATTATTTGTATATTATTTATACAAGCATGATTCTTCAAGATGGCAGGTTGCTGTTGGCGGGATCTTGGTAAGTGCTTTGCCCCTGCTGTTATTAAAATTGAAAGAGATTCCATTTAATATTCCCATTATAATCGGTTATTATTTTTTTCTATTTTGTACATTATATCTTGGTTCCATTTCAAGTTTTTATCTCCATCACAAGTGGTGGGATTCGACCTTGCATTTCTATAAAGGAATCTATATTGGTTTTATTGGTCTTACTCTTTATAAAAGGCTAATACCCCAAAATTTTCGAATAGACGTCTCTAAATGGGTTCTATTTATTTTTGTATTATCACTTGCGGTGCTAGCGAGTGTCCTTTGGGAAATTTATGAGTTCATTGGTGATGTAACTTTCACACATACAATGCAAAGAGGCGGCAACACAGATACAATGCTGGATCTAATATGGGGATGCGCGGGTGGAATTGTGACCGCCATTTATTCTTTGTTTCGAAAGAGGACCATATGATGGAGGGGAAACCATGAATCGAAAACTTGTCATCTTATTCAGCGGAGCTTACGTAATTTTTATGGCTATCTTAGCAGTCTACTATTATAATCATGCAGCATCATTTAAATCAACGGTTGCCATTGGCGGAATCGTGTGTGGTGCAATACCGCTTTTATTAGCGTTGTTTACCAAACTGCAATTTAATCTTCCAATTGTTGTATCCTATCTGATTTTTTTAATCGGCTCCCAATATCTTGGATCTATACAAGGATGGTATGGGCTTGGCTGGTGGGATACATTCGTTCATTTTATTAGCGGCGGAATTATCTCCTTTACTGGGATTGCCTTATATGAGAGGTTGATATTTCGTCATGCTGGAGATGCTATTTCCGCTTGGTTTGTATTTTTGTTTACATTTTCGTTTGCGGCACTAGGCGGAGTTTTGTGGGAGATTTACGAATTCAGCTGCGACCAATTTTTAGGGATGAGTTTACAGGGCGGCGGTAATAAGGACACTATGACTGATTTAATTGCAGACACAGGTGGAGGGCTGGTCATTGCCATTTACAGCGGGATCAGAACCAAAATCAAATTAAAAAAACATAGGAACCCCCAGTAACAAAAAGCAGGCCCCCATTGTTTAAGGCCTGCTTTGTTTCCAATTTTTATTAAACTGGGACAGCCGCGAAAAACTCATCATAAATAGCTTTTACGGCTTTTACTTCATCAATTTCTTTTACGCCAAACATCATGCTTACTTCTGACGACCCTTGATTAATCATTTCAATATTAACCTTTGCCTTTGCAAGGGCTTTAGAAGCTCTTGCCATCGTTCCTATATTATGGCGCATTCCTTCACCAACAACCATGATCAAGGCAAGACTATGCTCAAATTTTACTTCATCCGCATGCAATTCCGTTTTAATACGGTCAATAATTGCCGTCTCCTTTTCAGGATTTAATTGATTTTCCCGTAAAATGACAGATAAATCATCAATTCCTGAAGGAGTATGTTCATATGAGAGTCCAAAGTCTTCCAAAATGTGTAACAATTTTCGGCCGAAGCCAATTTCTCTATTCATTAAGTATTTACTCACATAGACGCTGCAAAATCCCTCATCACTAGCAACACCAATTACAGGTCCATTTGTATTATCCCTATCAGCAACAATCCTTGTTCCATGAGCATTTGGATTGTTTGTATTTTTTATATGGACAGGTATCCCTGCTCGAAATGCAGGTACAAGTGCTTCATCATGAAGGACAGAAAAACCAGCATAGGAAAGCTCTCGCATTTCCCGAAAAGTTAATTCCTTAATTTCTTTTGGTGTTTCAATTAAATTCGGATTCACCGCATAAACTGCATCAACATCGGTAAAATTTTCATATAGGTCTGCTTTCAAAGCATTGGCAAGAATTGCACCGGTAATATCTGAGCCGCTCCGAGAGAACGTGTATACATCCCCTTCTTTGCTATATCCAAAGAAGCCAGGGAACACAAGAATACCTGGACGTTCATGAAGAGCATACAATCTCTCATAAGACTCTGAAAGAACTTGAGCATTCCCGGGCTCGTCTGATACAAAAAGACCAGCTTCCTTCGGATCAACATAGGAAGCCTCAATCCCCTTATGGCGAAAAAAAGCTGCAACCAATTTAGCATTATTATCCTCGCCAAAGGCTTTTAATAAATCCATATATCGTTCTGGATTGCTTTTATCTGCACCTAGCCTTTTTGTCAAATCTTCTCTTATTTCACTGATTATCTCACCTGAAAGGCCAATTTCATCAGCTATTGCTGCATATCTTTCGATTAATGTATGAAACTGTTCTTTAGGCTCTCTTTGTTCCAAACACATTTCAGCACATTCTATCAATAAGTCAGTTACTTTTGTATCTTTCGGATAACGCTTCCCTGGAGCTGATACAACAACCACTTTTCTTTCAGGATCTGAAATTACTATATTAAATACCTTTTCCAATTGTTTTCCTGATGCTAAAGACGATCCACCAAACTTAACAACCTTCATGATTACATCTCCTAACCAAAATATAAATTTAATTTTATTATAATTATGAAAATAATCAAGTCTTTTTTTCCACTGCAGGCGTACAAATGTATTTTTAGGGAGGACATAGAAAAGGATATCCTGATAAATCCAAAAATTAATCTTTCAAATTCTATCGAATCAGCTCAATAAAATGGGCAAGAATTCGTGCAGTAAGCCCCCAGATTGCTTTGTCACCATATACATAAAAGTATTCTTCCATGCCCCTTGTCCGCCACTTATAATTTTTGCCTCCGACAATTAAATCAAATGGAAAGTTTTCTTTTGGGACAACATTCATTTCAACAAAATGTATTTCAGGTTCATGGTTCATAAAAAATGACAATGGAACACTAAAAATTTCACCAACCTCTTCCGTGTTGTAATTAATTTTATCCTGTTCACTGATAAGCCCTACAAACGGATACACGAGCATGCCAAAAGGAGAAACCATAAAGTCCAACGGGTATACTCCAGAAATATCTTCTGCTTCTAATCCAAGCTCTTCGGTTGTTTCTCGAATGGCTGCAGCCCTTTCGTCTTCATCAATCGGGTCCACTTTTCCCCCTGGAAAACAAATTTCTCCTGGCTGTCTCCTTAATGTCAGCGATCTGACCTCAAATAACACATGTATCCCATCTTCTTTTTGAATAAGCGGCACCATGACGGCATATATTGAAAACTTACCGGCGCCTAGGATGGACGGTGTATGCTGTTTTAATTTTGAAAAAATCGTTTCCAATTCCATTCTATCACCCCTCACTAAACCCATTTTTCATTAATATAACCTTATCATGTTTTCAAGTGTGAATCGATTCAAAAAAAAATCCAGCATCGGAAGCTGGATTTTTTTTTATGAAAGAACAGCACGATCGCTATCCATCTGGGCACCGCGAATTCGTTTAAATTCTTCTAATAGTCCCTCAATGGTAAGCAGTTTCTTTTGTTCCTCATTTACCTGAAGAATAATCTGCCCTTTATCCATCATTATCAGCCGGTTTCCAAGGTCGATAGCTTGCTGCATATTATGTGTTACCATTAAAGTTGTTAGTTTGTAACGGTCCACGATTTCCCTTGTGATGTTAGTAATCAGCTCTGCCCTGGATGGGTCCAAAGCAGCTGTATGTTCATCTAATAGTAGAATGGAGGGTTCTGTAAAGGTTGCCATCAACAGTGAAAGTGCCTGCCGCTCTCCCCCTGACAAAAGACCTACCTTAGCACTTAGACGATTCTCTAAACCAAGGTGCAGGGTTTCCAGTACTTCGCGGAAATAACTTCGCCTTTTATTGGTGACCCCCCGCCTTAAAGTACGTGTCTTATTTCTTGAATAAGCCATGGCCAGATTTTCTTCAATTGTCATGCTGGGTGCTGTACCTGCCATCGGATCCTGAAAGACGCGTCCAATCATTTTTGAACGCTTATATTCTGTCATGTTCGTAACATCTTTCCCATCAATAGAAACTTCACCAACATCTGGGAATAATCCTCCGGAGATGATATTCATTAAGGTCGATTTTCCTGCTCCATTACTGCCAATTACTGTAACAAAATCTCCTGCTTCAAGGGAAAGGTTTATCTGATCAATTGCAATTTTCTCATCTGGAGAACCTTCATTAAATATTTTATGAATCTGATTTAATTGCAGCATGATTTTCCCCACTCCTTTCCGCAGCTTTGATTATGTTCAGCATTTCTGCCTTTTTGCGGGCCTTCCGTTTTTTCTCTTTCGATTGTTCTAATATTTTCGGCATAGTCAGGGCAATAATGACAATTAATGCTGTAATGAGCTTCATATCTCCCGGATCAAGGAATTCAATTCGGAGCGCTAAAGATACAACAATACGATAAATAATGGAACCGCCAATCACAGCAAAGGTTGTTCTGACAATCGTTTTGGTACCGAAAAGTGCTTCTCCGATAATAACAGAGGCAAGCCCTATCACAATCATTCCAATCCCCATACCAACATCTGAGAATCCGCCTTGCTGTGCAATTAATGCTCCCGAGAAAGCAACCAGGGCATTTGAAATTCCAAGCCCTAAGACCGTAAGAAGATTTGTGTTTGCCGAGAAACTCCGAATCATCCGGTTATTATCTCCTGTTGCTCTTATAGCAAGACCGACTTCTGTCTGTAAAAACCAATCAGTAAGAAATTTAATAACAAATGTAACCAAAATCATGATTATAAGAATTCCCCATGTTTCCGGAAGACTATCCCCTAAGCCGATCATGGTTAAAAGTTTATTTAATGAGGCATCAATTCCTGTTTTCTCAAATAAATCTTGTATTTTTGAAAAAGCAGTTTCTGTATTTAACATGGAAATGTTTGGTCGCCCCATAATTCGTAAGTTAATTGAATAAAGGGCAATCATCATTAAAATACCAGATAATAAATTATTAATTTTTCCAAAAGTATGCAATAACCCTGTCATACATCCAGCCAGAAATCCTGCGAACAATGCTGACATCGTTGCTAAATAAGGATTAACGCCCCCCATAATCATTACTGAGGCAACCGCGCCGCCGGTTACAAAACTGCCGTCTACCGTTAAATCAGGAAAATCCAGAATTCGAAAGGAAAGATAGACGCCCAGAGCCATAATCGCATAGATGATACCAGCTTCAAATGATCCAAATATTGCAGTAAACAAATAGATCACCCTTTCTTTTAGTCTTTTTGGCCTAAGCGGAAAGAAGGCATTATGCCATCTTGTATACTATAATTTTTTTATTCAAGGAACTAATCTTTCATTTACACAGCTCCCGAAAGCTTATTGATATTATTTCCCTTCATAAAACTCGCCAAGACTTTTCCATTCTTCTTTTATAGCCAAACCTTGTTCTTCTGCGGCTTTTTTATTAATAACAAGCTTTAGGCTTTTTGGAAGCTCAACAGGAATTTCAGATGGCTTTTTCTTGCCTGTTAGAATGTCTGCTGCCATTTCTCCTGATTGATAGCCAATATCAAAATAGTCGAATCCACTGGCAGCCACTGCACCTTTTTTCATTGAATCAAGTTCGCCGACAAATAATGGAATCTTTTTGCTTTTCGCAACGGCAATGACAGCATCAAGTGCGGTTACAACTGTATTATCTGTTGGAACATATATCGCATCAACACGGCCCACAAGCGACTCAGCAGCCTGTTTAACTTCGGATGTATTACCAACGGATACTTCAACAAGCTTTGCACCTTTTTCTTCTACTAATTTCTTAACATCTTTAACCTGTACTACTGAATTTTGTTCTCCAGCATTATAGATGACACCAACATTTTTAGCTTTTACTTCATCCGTGATAAAATGGATCGTTTTTTTCGTCGCGTCAGGATGATTATCTGTAGTACCTGTAATATTTTTACCAGGCTTATCAAAGGCTTCCACTAAACCTGCACCAACAGGGTCTGTTACTGAGGTGAAAACAATTGGAATGTCCTTTGTCGCATTTAGTGCTGCTATTGCACTAGGAGTTGCATTTGCAAAAATAAGGTCTACTTTATCCCCAACAAAGTTATTTGCGATTGTTTGGGTATTATTTTGGTCTGCCTGTGCATTTTGTTCATCAAAACTTACTTTAATCCCTTTGTCTTTTAAAGCTTTTTTAAAACCTTCTGTTGCTGCATCTAAAGATGGATGCGGGGCAAACTGGGTGATCCCTACTTTATATTCCTTACCCTTTTCTGCACCGCTTTGATTTGAATCCTTTGCAGCATCATTGCTGCCGCACCCGGCTAATAACAGCATTCCAGCGAGTGCTATCGAAAGTCCCTTTACTGCTTTTTTCATAAAATAGTTTCCTCTCCTTCAGATCCTAACACTTATCTAAAAATTCTCTAATTAAAAATTATTCTAGTATTTTTTTAGTTCAAAAGCAATAGAAAAGTCAAAATATTTTTCGCGCTTTAAAGCGTTTTTCCGTAAAAACAAAAAAAGAACCTTCCATTATATATTGGAAGGTTTGGAAAAGTATATTAAAACTGTAGTGGAGGAAGCAATATTTTACCAATCTTGTGTATTATCAAGTAATTTATCAATCTCAACATTTTTCATCTTAAAACTGTTATTCTCAGTCGTTAGATCTAATGTTGCCTCTAGTAATGTGTCGATATCAATAATCATTGTACCCATTTATCTAACCTCCCGAGTAAATAATTTCTTCCTTTACTATAGGTTTCGGTTCTAAACATAAAATCATGAGGGTCATTTCTAAAATGCAGCTGAAAATTTTTTGAACGTATTAGATTTCACTTTATAGGTATGATTTAGTTCACTATTCTTTCACAATTTGCCGTTTAAAATGATAGGTGGAAACAAACAAGTAGTTGGGGGACTTCTTGTTTGATTAATTCATATATTGGGAGGGGAAAAAATGTACCAATCAATTGCATGGTACACATCAGTGTTCTTCATTTTCCTCATCGGACTAGCATTTTCATTCGTCTATGGGGAATCTAGAAAATTACGGGAGTATGGTCCAATTCAAGAAAAAGGCTACAAAATTCGCAAGTTTTATTTTCTAGCATTAGTTGCCATTATGGGTTTTGGCTCAGCTGTATCTTTAAGCAGACTTCCATACCACGAGCAGCATGCGAAAGCACAATCAAATGTAAAAGTAGTGGATGTAAAAGGGTATCAGTTTGCATGGGACTTAAGTGATGAAAACTTTACGGTTGGGGAACCGGTAGCGTTTCGCGTCACTAGTAAAGATGTCACTCACGGATTTGGCCTTTACGATCCAAACCTGAAGCTTATTGCACAGACACAGGCAATGCCTGAATATACAAACGTCGTTTCCGTTACGTTTGATAAGCCGGGCACCTATAAAATTATGTGTCTGGAGTATTGCAGCACCGGACATCATGTCATGATTAAAGATATTGTTGTTAAACCAAAAGGAGGTAAATAAAATGGAAACGAAAGCTCGTAATTCTATTAAAAGAGGCGTCGCCATTGCCTTAACCGTTACCTCGGTTGTTCTGGTTTTAATGATGATATTTGGTGTCATGATGTTATTAAATCAAGGGAATATTATTAAAATACCGCCACAATTATTCTATCAAGTTATGACGATACACGGTACCGGGATGATTGGAATTGCTTCATTAGGCGGAAGCGCCATCATGTGGTACTTTTTATCCAAATATATTCATTTAAATCCAAAGATCTTTTTTACCAATTTGATTCTTACTTTAATTGGGGTTGTTATGATCCTTACTGGGATATTCGTCTTTAAATTCTCTGATGGCTGGACATTCCTTTATCCGCTGCCATCTGCTTCGGCAAAGATCTATGGATCTACTGGTGCGTTGCTATTTTTATTTGGTTTGTTAATCTTAGGTATCGGCTATTTAATTATGTACTTCTATATCGCTGCCAGATTAATAAAGGAATATGGCGGATTAGGCAAATCACTTGGATGGGATTATATTTTTAGAGGAAAGAAAGGCTATGGACCGCCTTCTGCGGTTGTTGCTTCGACAATGGTCATTATTGCAAACTCTGTCGGTATACTAGCAGGGGCAACAGCCTTAGTAGAATCCATTCTCAATATCCTTAATCCAAATCTAACCTTTGATCCAATGATGGCCAAGCATTTAACATATGCATTTGGGCACATCTTTGCTAACTGCACGATTTATATGGCTGTTATCGCAGTTTATGAAATTTTATCAGAATACACGGGACGCCCATGGAAATCCAATAAAGCATTCCTAATAGCGTGGAACTTTTCAACACTTTTTACACTTATGATTTACACACACCATTTATTAATGGACTTTGCCGTTCCTGAATGGATGCTAATCATCGGCCAAATATTTTCCTACGCAAACGGCCTTCCTGTTATGGTAGTGACCGCTTATGGAGCGTTAATGATTGTATTCCGTTCAGCTGTCAAATGGGACTTTGCTTCAAGCATGATGTATCTAGCGATGTTTGGCTGGGTTGCTGGTGCCGTTCCAGCAATTATTGATGCAACCATTGTTGTCAATCATGTTATGCATAATACAAAATGGGTGCCAGGTCATTTCCATACTTATATGGGAATGGGCGTGATCGCAATGATTTTTGGTTTCATGTATTATTTCAATAAAACTGAAGGTACACAAAAACAAAATAGTGTTGACAAACTGGCCATTGCAGTCTATTTTCTATTCTTTTCCGGCATCGCAGGCTCATTCCTCTATGCAGGAAAAATCAGTGTTCCCCGCCGCTGGGCCGAACATTTGCCTGAATGGACAGCTTCAGACCAGGTAGGAGCTGTTTGTGGTATACTTGTTATAGTTTCTGCAGTTATTTTTACAATCCGATATATCATGGGATTAAGAACTGTAGGAAAAAAAGATCAAGAGCAGTCTCTTAAATCCGCATCATAAGTATTAAGGAATCCAGCCATTTTTATAATGGCTGGATTTTTTTACCTTCAATTCAACTAAACACTATTCTAGAATAGCCTTTTTTTGAAAAAATTGTTTTACTTCAGGTAGTTTGTCCAATCCATTGGACGTGCTTTCACATAATGTGTATTAGAATATTAAAGGAGGTGCAGCATAATGAGCTACGGTGGCGGAAACATGGGTTTTGTGTTAATTGTCGTTCTGTTCATCCTTTTAATCATTGTAGGTTCTTCCTACGGAGGTTTCTACTAGGTTTTTAGGAAATGTCTAAACTACTATTCCTCCTATTTACCGGGGTTGTGTTCCTCGCAATTCCGGTTCATCTAAAAAGGAGAGGCTGGAACTCCTCCCAGCCTCTCTTCATTACTATTTATCTCTTTGATTTCCTATAACCTGCATCTTGTGCTTCTTTTTCAGTGCAAAACCATATGATATTATCCTTTGTGGAATCATAATAGTCCCCGCTTGGTACATGGTAGATATGAGAATTTGCATTTCCTTTAATTTTCCCTTTACATTCTACATTTGATTCTTGATCGTCATTAGGGTTATTTTGAAATGTGTTCCCTTTATTATTAGTTGAATGGCCCTTTGTTTGTTGATTATTCTTTGCTTCTGAAGCATGATAACCATCTTCCTGTACATAATTTTCAATTGACCATATTCCTGTACCCTTTTTCTGTGCTTTCTTTTGAATGGAGTAGAATTCATCTACATATTTTGTATTCGGCGCATAAATATAGGCAACACGGGCAAGTCCTTTTTCTAACAACATTTCGTTAAACATTTTTCCATCAACGTAGATATAGGCAAGCAAACGACCATATTTATCACGGCCATCTCCAATTCCCGTTTCAATTTCTACCTTTTTACCAACTGGTAGTATTTTTTTTGTGTATTCAGATGCTTCTGGTCCAAAAGGTTGAACACCAAGCCTTGGATGATGTGTTTCCGGGGTATCAATACAAAGCATTCTGATTTTTTCCACCCGATTATCCATTTTTATTTCAACGGTATCTCCATCAATATTTTTCACGATTACACCTGGAAGTAACCTTTTATTACTTGTCTGAACATTATCGGCTTCATTTATTGTTGTTGTTTGTTGAGCCTCTTCTGCCTTTGGCTGAGCAGCAGCTGGTGCTGCCTTAGATCCTTTTTCCGTATTAGCACTATGCTGAACTTCCCCATTCCCCGTGCAGGCAGATAAAATAAACGATAAGACTATAATTAAAATGAAAAGTGGCTGTTTTAACATCTTTTGCATAGGTTAACCTTCTTGTAAATTAATGATATATCAACTATTTTATCAAAAATAATCAGTCCTTTGTTAAGCTGGACAAAAAAAGAGAGAAGAATTCCTCTCTCTTGACCTATTGCTCGTTTTCAGTTGTTTTTGTGTCTTTTTTTGAATTTGGTCCTAAATAATCATAATCATTCGGATTTATTGGTGTAAATCCTTCTGGTTTATAAAAACGAAGAAGATCTTTATATACCACTTCATCAGACATTTGTAATTCAGTATTTACATTATCCGATATATCTTTACAAGCATCAGCGTTTTCTAATAGTTCTTCTGTTTCAGCAGAATAACACTTACCTTTTACTTGAATAACATCGGATGATATAAAGTCACCATTTCGGAACAATGCCCAGCTGCGGTGATTTTTAGATAATAAGTCTGATCCAAATTCCATATAGTCTTTTGTGTCAATTCCCAGCAAATGAAGGATTGTTGGGCGAACGTCAACTTCTCCGCCTACTTCAGACTGAATTCCACCTTTAACTCCAGGAACATGGATAAATAATGGTACACGCTGTAATTTTGCATTTATAACTGGTGTAATTTCATCAACACCAAGTACTTTTGCCATAGCATCATTATGGTTTTCCGAAATACCATAATGATCACCGTACAATACTACAATGGTATGATCATATAATCCGGAAGCCTTCAAATCATTAAAGAATTGTTCCAACGCCTGGTCCATGTAATGGGCAGATTGGAAATATTGGTTTACTACCGTATCACCATAATCCCCTGCAGGGAAATTTGTATCACCAGAATCCATTGCAAATGGGAAATGGTTGGATAATGTAATAAACTTCGTATAGAACGGCTGCTTTAAGCTTGTTAACATTGGCATTGACTCTTTAAAGAAAGGTTTATCCTTTAAGCCGTAGTTTTTCGTATTTTCTTCTGTCATGTTATAGTATTCAGCATCAAAAAACTGATCATATCCAAATGCTTTATAAATCACATTTCTATTCCAGAATGTCTTATAGTTACCATGAAATACAGCAGAAGCATATCCTTGCCCTTTTAAAATTGCAGGCATGGCTTGATAGGTGTTTTGTGCTTTATTCACAAAAACAGCCCCTTGAGACATCGGATACAATGAATTCTCCATTAAAAACTCCGCATCAGAAGTTTTCCCCTGACCAGTTTGATGGTAAAAATTCTTATAATAGAATGTATTCTTATCATGTGTTAATGAATTTAAAAATGGAGTAACTTCCTGACCATCAGGCATCTTATAATCAATCATGAAGCTCTGCAGAGACTCCATAGATACGTAAATGACATTCATCCCTTTTGCCTTACCAAAATATTTTGGATTTGGTTCAGCATAGTTGGCTTTTCGATAGTTCTCCACATCAGTAATGTCACTTGAATCTGCTAAGGCACGCTGACTGGATGATTTAACATTTTGAATGACATCATATATTGTAAAATTATATGCACCAAGATATTTCACTAGATAGTTACGGTCAAAGGAACGAGTCAATAATTGTGGACGATCCTTTTCCGCTAATCCAAGGTTAAATAAAAACGTTGTAATTGAAAATAACAGAACAATTTTAAAGGATTTTCTGTTCGTTACCGTAATGTTTTTAAATACAGTCAAAGCTAACGCAATTAAAATAAAAAAATCTGTAAAATAAAAAATGTCCCAAGGTGACATTAAAGACAGTGCACTATCACCTAATTGTCCGGCATTTGTTTTAGTCTGCATTAAAACAGGGACTGTAATAAAATCATTAAAGAAGCGATAATAAGCAATATTTGCATACAGCCAGAATGATAAAACAAAGTTTGTAATAATCAAAACCAGTTTCATTCGCTTCTTAAATAACATTGCCAGCCCAAAAAAGAAAAGAGCTGAGCTCAATGGGTTAAGAAACAATAAAAATTTTTGAAGGCTATTATCAATTCCAAGATTAAATTCAATTTGATATGCTGCGTATGTTTTAATCCAGAATAATACAACAGCAATTGTAAAGAATGTAAGATGACTATTGTTAAATTTTTCAGATAGTCTTAATTTATTCATTTTAAAACTTCTCCCCTCACTTACCAAATTACGCTTCGGTAAACGAACCTCATTACTATACCATATTTTCTTTTAAATGAAAAACATAATTCATGCCAATTATTCTTAATTTTGTCGTTAAATTTTTCTGCATTTTTCATGAGGTTTCGACACACGCCATAGATTGATCAAAGCTTGGACCTGTTTCTGTTAACTCGTATCCATTTCATTTTTATGTTTGTTCATTGTTGGACATGACTATTTTTAGGTCTCAATTATATAGGACGGTAGTTAACTATATTTGGTTTCACTTTTTTATTTGTTCTTTGAAAAAATTTGCTTTTTATTGAGCATTATTTATGTGAGCTTAAAATCATTTCTAATTATCATATATCGAGAGCATAAACTATGCAATATGATTTTAGCCTTATCTTTCCATTCGAACAGTATAAAAATAATTTTGACGGCAACCATATATACAATCTAATTTAAAGATAAGAGGTGATTGGAATGCCGCGAATTAAGCCAGACTTCACAAAAAGTCCCTATTTCGTTGATGAACCTGGGAACTGGCATTTAAAACCAGGTGCACCGGAAGAATTGCAAATCGAACTAGACCAATATTTGGACAGCCTTACCATTATTGACGAATCTGGGACAGTCAATGGCAACCATATAGAATTTCCTTAGTGTGCTAATATAATAGAAGAAAGCGGTTGCAAATTATAAATGCGTATAGAAAAAACCTAATTTACACAGAATAAAGTAATTATTTTCTTAAGGGGTGATTGAATAATGGACACGAATAGACTAAAACAAATCTTATCGTCTTCTGCCGATATCGAGGTCAAATACAATGGTGCCTCTGTTTGGATAGATAAATTAAATGAAGACGGCCAAACGGCAACCGTACATTTACGCGGACCGCTTGAAGAAAGAACTATTGTAGAAATTAATGAACTGATGGAGCAATAAATAGTAAAGGCAGGAGTATTTCCTGCCTATACCATGTCTTCATTTTCCTTATCAATCTCACCTGGCTCCGGCTGCACATTCTGGACAATTGAGCCAAGAACTTTCCTATTGTATGTATCCGGGTCTTCCCCTGCACCTGGCAATATATGAGACATAGGCAATTGTTCCAGTTCTTTTCCTCTTGGCATGATTATCCCTCCTTTCTTATAAGGTTGTCCAACTATAATTAAATTTATTTAATGTAATTTAGCAAAGCGCTCAAGATCTCGATTTTTCCCAATTACTACAAGCACATCACCTTCATCCAGAAGTTTATCTGGTGAAGGAGAAATAAAAATATCATGATTATGGCGAATAGCAATGACACTGATGTTAAATTTTGCTCTAAAATCGATTTCCCTTAAGGTTTTATCAATCATTTTTTCAGGAATCTTCACTTCTTCTATACTATAATCATTCGATAATTCAATAAAATTTAAAACATTTGGGGATAGAAGCTGATGGGCTACACGTAATCCCATATCTTTTTCCGGAAACACCACCCAATCGGCACCAACTTTATCAAGAACTTTCCCATGAAGTTTATTTATGGCCTTAGCGATTACCTTTTGGACTCCCAATTCTTTTAAAAGTAATACACTTAAGATACTGGCTTGAATATCGTTTCCAATTGCAACAATAACAGTATCAAAGTTACGAATCCCAACAGATTTCATCGCTTCTTCATCTGTTGAATCAGCTATTAAAGCATGTGTAACATATCCTTGTGCCTCTTCCACTCTTTCTTCATTTACATCCAGCCCCAGCACATCCTGGCCAGATTCAAATAATTTTTGCGCGAGATTCAATCCAAATCTTCCTAAACCAATAACCGCAAATTGATTGGCCACTTAAGTTTCCTCCTTGATTTGTACTACCCTATTATGATTTTTCCTTTTGTATATTGGAAAGCAGCAGTATTTTCCAAATGGTTCCCCATATGCGATCGTTATGGGACCAACCCTTCCGGCAAACATGGTAAATATAAATCCCTTCCCAATAGAAGATCGTTCTAGAGTTAACCCCATAGAAAGTCCGAGTGTTGTAAAGGCTGACTCTGCCTCAAATTAGACAACAAGAAATCCTTTCAATGCTCCTTATTCGTTAAAATATGCAATATAATCGTAACTAATTTAACCATTTAAGATAACTGTCAAAGCTTTATAAATTGTTTCATGGGCCATTCTTTGACGATAAGATATCACATCTTCCTTACTACTAATTTGTAACTACATGGCTTCGCTTAATGTAAAAATTAAATGTCTAGGGTTGTATTTCCCCCCCTGCAGGGCCAGGAGAAGCACCAATAAATATTAGAAAAATGATTAATAATAGTGTTATGCTAAATAGGACCCCCCCCATATTTCAAATCCTGCGTGATTCAAATTAGAAATAGAGTGAAATATTCCAAAATATATTGCTTGTTCAATCTGCATTCAAAAGAAAATCTTATCGATTATAATATAGTACCTATACCTTTAATAACTGCAGTAAAGATTAAAATTCGTTTAGCAAGCCTGACTACTGCGTAATGGACACGTTATTTAATGATTCGGTCAGTAGAATACTTTCTTTTAAAGAAATTCATTTCCCAAGTAAAAAGCGCTGCTGCTCTCATAAATCCTATTCCGTCAATTTGGGTTAACGATAAAATGATAACTTTGCACAAAGCAGGTAAATGTGTTTCCTGTATTGACAACCGCCGGCTCGGTAACTCACGTTACGATGCGGCTTCAAATAGAGCATTTAAAAATGACAAACGATCACCATCCATTGTTGAAATTAGCAGTGTCATTACAATGTACCGATTAAAATGATGATGGCAAAACCACTAACAAGTATTTTTAGGCGGATCAAGATTCACTTTTTTTAGAATGCATAAGATCAATTCTTATTTGGTCGAGGCATTTAGGCTTTATCTTTTACCTTTTCCAATGACTTGTTTAATTATTAATTACATACTTTATAGGAGAATAATAATAATAAACATTAAAATTACTTTTATATGTGCCGTACCTCACAGTTTATTACTGAAACTTATTCTATAATACACAGAGAAAATTTCCCATTTAGCTAAAGTTTCTTTAAAATAATGTGTAAATATTGGAAATTTTCAATGAGAACGAAGGGGGATTATAATGAAACAAGGATCTAGACAGCTCATCGTTCAGACGACAAGCCTTGTAGTAGGATTTATGGTATGGGTCATTATTTCATCACTAATGACCTATATTAAAGAAGACATTCATCTTTCAGAAACACAAATATCTTGGGCAACAGCAGTGCCTGTCATCCTCGGTTCCCTGCTTAGAGTACCTATTGGATTTTGGGCTAATCGTTACGGGGCAAGGATATTATTTGTTATTAGTTTTATTCTATTACTAATACCTATTGCGATTATCAGTTTTGCAAATTCGTTTTTTATGCTTATATTAGGGGGTTTTATGCTAGGAATAGGCGGTGCTGTCTTTTCAATTGGTGTAACCTCGCTGCCTAAGTATTATCCAAAAGAAAAACATGGGTTTGTTAATGGTATTTATGGCGCCGGAAATATCGGAACAGCCATTACATCTTTCTCTGCTCCTGTATTAGCAAATATGTATGGATGGAGAATAACTGTTCAAATTTTTTTAATAATTGTTTTAGTTTTTTCGGTTATCAATTTTATTTTCGGTGATCGAAAGGAACAAAAGGTAAACAATTCTTTTATTTTAAGCCTTAAACAAGTTTATCGGAATCCTAAACTTTGGTTCCTAAGTTTATGTTATTTTATTACCTTTGGTTCTTTTGTTGCTTTTACCATTTATTTACCTTCCTTTTTAGTGAATCATTTTGATTTAAGCAAAGTTGATGCCGGCCTTCGCACAGCAGGTTTTATTGCCTTGGCGACAATTTTTAGACCTGTGGGCGGATGGCTCGGTGACAAAATTAATCCATTTTTAATTTTAATGGCCGTTTTTTTTAGTTTGACATTTGCAGGATTTCTGCTGTCGTTTACTCCATCACTGCCAATTTACTCATTTGGCTGTTTGTTAGTAGCTTTCTTTGCTGGAATTGGCAATGGTGCTGTTTTCAAGCTTGTGCCATTATATTTTTCACACCAAGCCGGTATTGTCAACGGGGTTGTTTCTGCAATGGGCGGATTGGGAGGTTTCTTCCCTCCGATTATCTTAACAATCCTATTTAATTGGACCGGACATTATGCCATTGGATTTATGTCTCTTTCTGAGTTTTCATTAGCCACTTTAGTTTTGGTTGTTTGGCTTTACTATCTCGATAAGCTTGAAATTTCATCCAAAATCGTAAATCATGCACCAGAAGGTATCATGCTCACAGACCCGAATGGCATTATTCAAAAAATAAACCCAGCATTCACAAAAATCACTGGTTATTCAGAAGAGGATGTGATTGGCAAAACCCCTAGTGTTCTTCAATCTGGAGAACATGATAACAAATTTTACGAAGAAATGTGGGCCCGCTTAAAGAAAGAAGGATTTTGGGAAGGCACCATTTGGAACAAACAAAAAAATAATGAAATTTATAAAGAATGGCTGACTATAACTGCCATTAAAGATGATGCAGGGGAAACAAAGAGTTACGTTGGAATGTTTAAAGCAGAAAATGATAAACCAAAATTGTAATCTAATTTGTCAAAGAGATCTTCATTCGTGAGGATCTCTTTTAATTTTGACAACTTTACGTCAAACGGCGTTTGTTCACATATCCTTCACCAATTTTGTGACGTTCATCACAATTTTAAGTTGACCATCTGGTTTATATTAGCATCGTTAACTTTAATTATAATAAAATTTAAACCTTAAATATTGGAGGAGAAAAAATGGCGCGGATTACGTATTGGAATCCAGAGGATGAAAGGTTCTGGAAGGCTGAAGGAAAAAAACATGCTGCAAGAAATTTATGGATCTCCGTCCCATCATTAATGCTTGCCTTTATTGTTTGGCAAATTTGGTCGGTGGTCGCCATTAGACTTAATGATATTGGCTTTCACTATACCGAAGAACAGCTATTTACACTTGCTGCTATTCCAGGGCTTGTTGGGGCAACACTTCGGTTTGTATATACTTTTGCTGCCGGCACAATGGGCGGGAAAACCTGGACTGTCATCTCAACTGCAGTTTTAGCAATACCCGCTATTGGAATTGGCTTTGCCGTCCAAAAACCTGAAACTCCGTTTACGGTAATGCTTATATTAGCAGCGCTTTGCGGCTTGGGCGGAGGAAATTTCTCTTCCTCCAGTGCCAATATCAGTTTTTTCTTTCCAAAGAAAGAAAAAGGTACTGCACTTGGAATTAATGGCGGATTAGGTAATATGGGGGTTTCAGTTGTTCAATTTATAACACCATTGGTTATCACTTCAGGTACATTTGCTTTTGTCGGTGGAAGTCAAACTTTATCAAACGGAAAAGAAATCTGGATTCAAAACGCTGCTTTTGTTTGGGTGATTCCAATTGTTATTGTTTCCCTTCTGGCCTTATTCAAAATGGATAATGTACCAGGTGCAAAACAGTCGGCTGCAGATCAATTTGTTATTGTGAAACGAAAACATACTTGGATTATGACCATTCTTTATATCGGTACATTCGGCTCATTTATCGGTTATTCAGCAGCATTCCCGCTGCTTTTAAAATCACAATTCCCTGAATATATTCAGCTTGCCTTCTTGGGAGCATTAGTTGCTGCAGGAGCTAGGCCAGTCGGCGGGTGGATTTCTGATAAGTTTGGCGGTGCGAGGGTAACAGCGTATGTATTTGTGATCATGTCTATTGGTACTCTAGGGGTTATCTATTCCTTAAATGCAAAACAATTTGCCGGCTTCTTAGTTTCATTCTTAATTTTATTCTTGGCATCAGGAATTGGATCTGGTTCGACATTCCAAATGATTCCGAACATTTTTGTCCCAAAAGAAGCGGCGCCGGTTATCGGCTTTACCGCGGCATTTGCTGCTTACGGCTCATTCTTAATTCCGAAGCTTTTTGGCTGGTCTATTAAGGCTACCGGATCTTATGTTACAGCATTCTACTTCTTTATTGGTTTTTATATCATTTCCTTTACTTTAAACTGGTACTATTATCAAAGAAAATCAACTGCGGCCAAAGTCATTGCCAAACAAGCCGGCTAATCCGGGGGTTAGCTAGAAAAAGACGCAGCCGTCGAAACTGCGTCTTTTCATTTTTATTCAAACCCGTTCGATAGCAACAGCACATGCTTTATATTCTGCCGTTCCGGAAATCGGGTCATATTCATTTAAGGTTAATACATTGGTCGGAGTTTCATGCCAATGGAAGCTCATAAACACTAGACCTGGCAAAACCTGTTCCGTTAACTTGGCTTTGACCTTTAGATCTCCCCTGCGGGATCGGACCTGAACAACTTCCCCATCCACAATCCCTAACTTATGCGCATCTAAATTGGTATGCCTCATCCCGAATATTTGTCTCGTTTTTAAGCGGTTTTTGCTGGTAATAGGATATTAAAGGTTGTTCCTTTATTTAATTCACTTTCAACAAATACCTTGCCATTATGGCTTTCAATTATTTTAAAGCTCATCATTAAACCTAATCCGTTCCCTTGTTTTTTTGTTGTAAAAAACGGTTCTCCTAATTTCTTTAATTTCTCCTTAGGGATACCGATGCCGGAATCCTGAATCGAAATTTGTACGTTATTGTCATGGAACATCGTTTTAACATAGAGGTCTCCGCCATTTGGCATTGCTTCCATTCCATTTTTAATAAAATTCAAAAAAACTTGTTTTAAACGATTTTCATCACATTCAATTTGGATGACTTCCTGGCTGCAGTCAAAGTGCAGTCTGACATTCTTTTTCCTTGCTTCAAAACCGAGCAGGGAGACAACATTTTTAATGACTGGAACAATATTCTTTTCTTCGAGCTCCACTGCTTTTGGTTTTGCCAGCACCATAAAATCTTCGACAATATTATTCACGCGTTCAATCTCATCTAGAATAATATTTAAAAATTCCAAGCGTTCAGGGTCCTTTTCATCTAATCGCAGAAATTCTGTATACCCCTTCATCGATGTCAGAGGGTTACGGATTTCGTGTGCCACTCCTGCAGCTAATTGTCCTACTGCTGCGAGTTTATCCTGGCGGTGAAGAACCTCTTCGGTTTTCTTCCTTTCGGTTATATCTGTACGAATAGAGAGATATTGATAAGGTTTTCCCTTCGAATTAAAAAACGGAACAATCGTTGTATCCACCCAATAGATGGAATGATCTTTCGCCCGGTTACAAATTTCACCATGCCACACATTTCCCTGCCCAATCGTCCGCCAAAGATCCTTAAAAAACTCCTTTGAATGATAGCCTGAATTCAAAATTCGATGGTCTTTCCCTAAAAGTTCTTCTTCAGTGTACTTAGAGATTTCACAGAACTTCTCATTAACGGAAGTAATCCTGCCCTTCTCATCAGTAATGGCTACAATTGAAGCCTGATTGAGTGCAAAGGTAATATCCTTTATTTCCTTTGTGGACTCAATCAAATTTTTTTCTGCATTTTTCCGCTGCGTTATATCTGAACGAATCGCAATATATTGAACGGGTTTTCCCTTTTTATTTAAAAATGGAACAATAGTCGTATCCACCCAATACATTACTCCGTCCTTTGCCTTATTTCGAATTTCCCCCCGCCAAATCTTTCCTGCTTGTATTGTCTGCCAGAGGTTTTCAAAAAATTCTTTAGGGTGATGACCTGAATTTAATATCCGGTGTGTCTTACCAATAATTTCTTCCTTTTTATATTTTGAGATTTCTTCAAATTTATCATTAACATATTGAATAATCCCATGCCGGTCCGTAATAGCAACAATACTCGATGCATCAAGAGCAGCTTTGATATCTTTTAAGTTTGTATCTGATGCCGCCAATTGCTTACTTATTAATGTACTTGATACTAAAAGTCCGCCCATAATTAAAACTGACACTATTAATACTAAATAAATAAAAAAAGGGCTTTCCGATAACGTCCCGCCTGCTCCTTGATTCGTAGTAACCATTACCATTGCTTTTTTTAACAAAATATGTCCTTCGGCAATTGCACCGGACATGATCAAAGCACTGGCCGGCTTTAGCCAGGCTTGATTTTCTTTTGAAAGGCTTGATGAATATAGAATCCACAAAGAAAACAAAAATGAAGCAAAAATCAATACACTTGAAAACAAAAATAATGGAACATTATAGTGAACCGTTACATTCATTGCATAGATTCCAATTATATGGATAGAAATCACGGCCATGGTTAAAAACAGACTGCCAATAACTAAATGATAAAAGTGAACAACCCTTCCATAAAAAGGTATAAAGGCCATTCCTGAAAAAGCAATGCCTATTAAAATAGACAAGAACATTAAGGAAATATGATAATTGGCAAACAGTACTGCATCTGTCGCAATGAAACCCATAAAATTCGTAACCCAAATACCAATCCCCATAGATAAAGCTGCACTCAAAAATAATAGTCTTTTGTTTTGTTCAGAAGTTCTAATTAATATATACATATCTAACGCTGTATATGAAGCCATTATCGTCAAACCAATTGCGATAATGAAGAAAAATGGATGAAATGAATCAAAAATGGTATCCATTAACCTGTATCTCCCCCAGACATATTCCTTTTCTACTACGATTTTAATGGAAAGAATTCTTTTATGGAAGTGTTGAATTGTATAAATGTTTATTCGCACTATTATCTTTGCCGTACTTTAACTAAAAAATAGGTATTTAGGACAATTGCATTATTTTCAAAAAAACTGAAAATTTTTTAAAAAAGTCCTACACATTTTATTTTTTTTAGTTTATACTGTACTATAACAAAGGTTATATAAAATATCTGTATTAATAAAGGAGCGGTTCGAAATGTTAATGAGTCCTGTTGAATTTTTTCGCAATCTTCCTAAAAAGGAATGTCCTGAATGTGGTCAGCACATGGAAGAACAAGCTGAGTGCTACATCATGGAATGTGATCGTTGTTTATCAAAAAAAGAAGAATAATTAGATTTTTTTACAAAAACTGTATTATAACAAGAGTGCAAATCATAAATTGTACCGATAAAGTGAGGGGATTACAATGTTAATGAGTCCTGTTGAATTTTTTCGCAATCTTCCAAAGAAGGAGTGCCCTGAATGCGGTCAGCCCATCGAAGAGCAAGCTGAGTGCTACATCATGGAGTGTGATCATTGTTTATCCAAAAGAGATGAATAATTAGATTTTTTTACAAAAACTGTATTATAACAAGAGTGCAAATCATAAATTGTACTATTAAAGTGGAGGGGATTAAAAATGTTAATAAGTCCTGTTGAATTTTTCCGCAATCTTCCAAAGAAAGAGTGCCCTGAATGCGGTCAGCCCATCGAAGAGCAAGCTGAATGTTACATCATGGAATGTGATCATTGTCTTTCCAAAAAAGTAGATTAAAGATATTTTTTTGCATTATCTGTTTTATAACAAAACTAAAATACTTGAACTGTATTATTAAAGGGGAGGTTTTTAATTATGTTAATGAGTCCTGTTGAATTTTTCCGTAGCCTTCCAAAGAAAGAGTGCCCTGAATGCGGTCAGCCCATTGAAGAGCAAGCTGAATGTTACATCATGGAATGTGATCATTGTCTTTCCAAAAAAGTAGATTAAAGATATTTTTTCGCATTACCTGTTTTATAACAAAACCATAATACTTGAACTGTATTATTAAAGGAGAGGTTTTTAATTATGTTAATGAGTCCTGTTGAATTTTTCCGTAGCCTTCCAAAGAAACAATGCCCTGAATGTGGTCAGCAAATGGAAGAGCAGGCTGAATGCTACATTTTGGAATGTGATCATTGTTTATCCAAAAAAGACGAGTAACCAAAATCTCCAGAAAAACTGGAGATTTTTTTTCATTAGGGAAGGAATAGGCAGGCATAAACGATTCCTTGCCGGTAAAACCTTTACATAAGGAGATGATTTATGTGGCAAACAAGGAGGATTATCTTACAACTGCTCCTGAAAAGCAGCAAATGTCAATTAATACAGGTTCCAAGAATATCCCTGGCGATTCAGTGGATGAACATAAATACCTTGAAGAGGCTAATATCATTATTACAGGTGATGAAATTCGCCAGCAAAATGAAAATTTATAAGGAATTTTATAAGGAATTAAAACATTTTGAAAAACATAAAAGACTGTCTGGTCAATCGTTACGACAGTCTTTTGACTTCCATTAAATTTTTGGCAGAACACGAATTTCTGGCATCATTTCACTGCCGCACATTGGGCAAAGTAAGTCATCTGCTGCAAAATCCTTTCTCATCCAGCCTATACAAGAATCAACAATACAAGCGAAAACTTCGGTATCTTCCAGAACTGTTTCCATTTCTTCTTCTTTTGCTTTTCTACCGTAAAAAATGGGTACCGCCTCCTTTTTCTTAGTATGTCCAACCAATATATGTTTTATTTTTCAAATTAGGAGGTAAAAGCTATGTCTTCAAATAAAATCCAATATGCAATTGTCGGGACTAATATTGATGAAGTTAAGAGATTAAATAGTGAGTCCGGGCTCAGCTACAATGAAATCAAGCAGGTTTTAGCACAATATTATGAGCAAAAGAAGAAATAGGGAGGAAATTCCTCCCTATTATAATACCGTATATTAACCATATAGCTGAGTTTAAGCAAATACAAATACTATCGAAGTTACAATTTATTGAGTATTATCTCGATTCTTGTTATATCTGTCCCTTGAGCGGTACTGCTGCGGTGCCCTGGTTGGATATCTAAGCGGAAAACTAAACATGTGAACAAGTCTTGTAAACGGGATTGCCGCAAACAATAAAAAGGCAAGAATGACATGAACTTTAAATAGGGTTGGCACCCCCAGCATCAGCTCAGATAGCGGATTAAAAGTAAATAAACTTCTAAACCAAGGCCCAATTGAAACCCGATATTCATAAGAAACCACTGTTGTATTATAAATGAGTGTCATATAGGTTCCCATCCCTGCAACTAATAGCAATAGGACAATTGTAAAATAATCCCCAAATGAGGTATGGGTGCGGACCCTTGGCAATGAGAATTTCCGAATTAACATGACAACCAATCCAAATACAACCATCAATCCAGCAACACCGCCGCCTGCAATCGCAAAGACATGATAAGTATGCTCATCAACTCCTATTGAATCATAAAATCCCTTTGGAATAAGCATCCCCATCACATGTCCAATAAAGGCAAAGATAATCCCATAATGGAACACAACAGAAGCTATACGCAGCCACTTCCTGCTAAATATCTCTGTCGATGGAGCTGTCCAGCTTTTACCACGAAAAACAAAGCGGTAAAAGGTCGCCACAATTAAAACCGTACCACAAATATAAGGGAAAATAATCCACCAAAAAAGTTCCTCCAAATCTAACTCCAGCCTCCTTCATGAAATGATCTGCCAGCCTAGCTTCAACTTCCCCTATTCCTGCATTTCTTTCTTAATCTATAAATCGGCAGCTGCCAATCATCTTTACTGATACATCAATGGATATGGAAGCTCATCTTGGTCTGCCTGCTCCCGCTGATATTCCAGTAAAGTGATTTCTTCCTTGCACGGTGCCTCGAAGACATAAGTGGTTAAGAGCCCAACGGCATGATAGTATGGGCTGTTTTCTGGAAGCCCATTATGAATCCGATGAATGGCATAAGCAAGCCTCCTTGAAAGAAGGGCTATACTTTCCAGTTCCGGCGCGAATGCCAATAGCTCCAGTAACATCGGAATATAATCGGCCAATTCCTTCCCTTCATATTCAAAACCACTCTCGACAATCAGCTTTTGCAGTTTAATCAGGGCTGCTCCGCGCTTTTTACTGTCCCCCAGCTCATGTGCGGTTAAATATAAATTAGCCGTATCCTTATAGTCAAAAGCCGCCACATAAATTTCTTGCAGCTCTTCGATTTTTAGTTCGTAAAGAGGATTAATACTTTTTAAAATGTGCTCTTTTTTCTCTTCAGATGAAATTGATTCACGGATACTTTGTTCTACTAATGAACGTTCCTCATTCATTCGATTGTCTGGATAATCCAAAATCCGGGACAGCACAATCAAAATAATTTTTTCCTCATCACTCATTGTGCATCACTTCTTTCAAACGGATAAGTCGCCATTCCCTCTGGTGGTGCCAAATCTTCAATGCTGCAAGCACCCTGCTTATAATGTAAATCTTCCTTCATTTCACGACGGCCGGTTGGGATCACAAAACGTTCATTATATTTCGCTACACCGAGAAGCCGTGCCATATCCTCGAGTTCCTCTGCTGAGGTCTCTGCTTCCTTAATCAATTTATTTAATTTCATTTCGTCAAAACCACCCACGGTTTTTGATCGCATATGAACGCGCATTGCTGCCATTTTTAATAAGACCCTGCGAATGACTTTTGTATCATCTGCTGCTAAAATGGAAGCTAAATACTCCATTGGAATCCTCATTTGATCGACAGCAGGAATATAACCGTCTGCACTTAATTCATGTTCATTTGTAATATGATTCATAATCGGACTAAGCGGCGGTACATACCATACCATCGGTAATGTCCGATATTCAGGGTGAAGCGGCAGTGCAATTTTCCATTTCAGCGCCATCTTATAAATTGGAGATTCTTGAGCGCTTTGGATCCAGCTATGATTTATTCCCTGTTCTTCAGCTTTCTCAATAACCTCAGGATCAAAGGGATCTAAAAAGACGGAAAGCTGAGCCTCATACAATTCTTTTGGGTCTTTAACTGAAGCTGCATCCTTTACACGGTCAGCATCATACAAAACGACTCCGATATAACGGATTCGCCCAACACAGGTTTCGGAACAAATGGTTGGCAGGCCCGCCTCCGTGCGCGGATAGCAAAAATTGCATTTTTCCGCTTTATGGGTATTCCAATTGTAGTACACCTTATGGTAAGGACAGCCATTCATACAGAAACGCCAGCCGCGGCAGGCATCCTGGTCTACAAGAACAATCCCATCTTCTTCCCGTTTGTATAAAGCACCGGAAGGGCAAGATGCAACACAAGAGGGATTCAAGCAATGTTCACATATTCTTGGTAAATACATCATGAACGTTTTTTCATATTCCATTGCAATGTGCTCCTGCAGCTTACGGACATTCGGGTCCATCGGCACTGTTTCACTACCGCCTGCAAGATCATCATCCCAGTTAGGTCCCCATTCTGGTTTGTCCATGTACTGTCCTGTAATCATCGACTTAGGGCGGGCAACAGGCAAGCTGTCACCTTTTCCCCTTTTATGGAGATTTTGAAAATCATATGTCCAAGGTTCATAAAAATCGTCCAGATCGGCCATGTTCGGATTATAAAATATATTGGCAAGCTTTGACAGCGGACCGCCTGCTCTTAAATGAAGCTGTCCATTCCGCAGGACCCACCCGCCTTTATAACGGTCGGTATTTTCCCATTCTTTCGGGTATCCTGGACCAGGGCGGGTCTCAACGTTATTAAACCAAACGTATTCCGTACCAGGCCGGTTGGTCCATACATTCTTACAGGTTACTGAGCAAGTATGACAGCCAATACATTTATCAAGATGCATGACCATGGCAACTTGTGCTTTAATTCTCAAGCCAATCAACCTCCTTCATCGGCCGGATAATTGCTAATGTGTCACGTTGGCTGCCTGTCGGCCCATAATAATTAAATCCATAGCTTAATTGAGAATAACCGCCTATCATATGAGTGGCTTTAGGATATATTCTCGTTACACTGTTATGTGTTCCTCCGCGGACTTTATTTATCGTATTTCCCGGAACCCCCATTGTCCGGTCTTGTGCATGATGCATATAAACGGCACCAGGCGGCATACGGTACGTAAGTACAGCCCTGGCTGTAACAACTCCATTCCGGTTATAAACCTCAATCCAATCATTATCCTTAATTCCAATTGAAGCAGCATCTTTCTCGTTCATCCATACAACCTGCCATCCGCGGAACAGCTGAACCATATTGGTTGTATCGGTAAACATCGTATGAATCCCCCATTTCTGATGAGGCGTCATGTACCTTAAGGTAATTGATTTCCCACCATTTTCTACTTCTTTTTCAGACTTAATAAACGGTCCTTTGTTGATTGGCGGAATATAGATCGGGAGCCCCTCTCCAAAATCAAGCATTACCTCATGATCCAGATAAAAACTTTGCCTTCCAGTAAGTGTATGCCATGGAATATGAAATTCCTTATTTACTGTAAAAGGCGAGTATCGGCGGTTATCATTTTCAAGCCCGCTCCAGACTGGAGTTGAAATTGCCTGCCGCGGCTGCACTGTTAAAGCATCTAATGTATAATCCTCTTCTTCCCTTCCTTCTGAAATATGTCCTAATTTTTTACCTGTCTTCTCTTCCATGGACTTCCAGCCTTCAACAGCCCGTTTTCCATTTGTTGCACCTGACATAAGGAGAATGGCATTGATTGCCTTTTTATCAGAATATAAATCAGGCTGTCCTTTACCAATTCCCTCATGCTTTGAAGGTCCTAATCGGTCTTGTAATTGCTGATACACTTTATCTCCAGGAATTTGTACACCTTTTGTCCCGTAGCCTTTTTTAATATTGGGTCCGACCGTAATCCACATATCATATACATGTGGATAATCACGATGAACGATATTGAAGTTCGGCATTGTTTTACCTGGAATTCCTTCTACTTCGCCTTTTCGCCAATCCTTAACTTTCCCAAATGGCTGGGCAATCTCATTTACCGTGTCATGCGCCAGCGGGGACATTACAAGATCCTCCTGTGCAGGCAGATGATCCTTGGCCAGTTCAGAAAAAGTCTTCGCTATTTCCCTAAATGCATCCCAGTCACTTCTTGTTTCCCATGGAGGACTGATGGCTGCATTAAACGGATGGACAAATGGATGAAGATCCGTGCTGGAGATATCATATTTTTCATACCATGTCGCTGCCGGCAAAATTATATCAGAGAATAGGCCAGAACTTGTCATTCGGAAATCCATACTAACAAATAAGTCAGTCTTACCCTCAGGCGGTTTTTCAGAAATCTTCACCGTCTCCGGCTGCCATGAGGTTTCAGCCTCTGATAGCACCGAGTCGGTTCCACCGATTAAGTGCTTTACAAAATACTCATGCCCCTTCCCGCTGTCTCCGAGCAGATTCGAACGCCAATTGAAAAATACACGCGGGAAATTTCTCGGATCATTTGGATTTTCAATCGCAAAATCCAGCTTTCCTTCTGTCAATTGTTTAGCAATATCTGCGACAACAGATTGATCGTCATTATTCCTCGAACGAGCTTCTTTCAAGACATCCAGGGAATTCTGAGACATTTGCGGAAAGCTGGGCAGCCAGCCGAGTCGAGCTGATAAGGCATTAAAATCAGCAGGATGCATTTTCGCATATTGACTTCCCCAATCGGTTTGTGAATCGTCAAAATCATATTCATACCGAAATTGCTCGGTTACAAAATAGAAAAACGAGGTCCCGTTCATAAACCGAGGTGCTTTGACCCAGTCATTTGCAAAGGCAATTTGCGAAAACCCTTCTAACGGCCGGACTTTTTCCTGTCCAACATAATGTGCCCAGCCTCCGCCATTCACTCCTTGTGATCCTGTCAATAACACAAGGTTCAAAATTGCGCGATAAATTTGGTCACTATGGAACCAGTGGTTTGTGCCGCCGCCCATTGCAATCATGGACTTTCCTTTGGTCAAAGCAGCATTTTCAGCAAATTCCCTTGCAACTTGAATAACATGTTCTTTTTTCACACCTGTAATACTTTCCTGCCATGCAGGTGTATAAGGTTTTTCAGAATCATTAAAATCAGCTGGGTATTCTCCGTTTAATCCTCTGCCTACCCCTGTATGGGCTAACAGTAAATCGAATACAGTTGTAACCGTTAATTCATTTCCCGCTTTATCTTTTAAGTATTTTACAGGTACGGCCCGGAAAATTTTCCCGCCGGCTTTTTCTGCAAAATAAGGAAATTCCACCATTGCCACATCATCTTTTTCATTCAGAAAACTTAACATAGGGTTGATCTCAGAGCCATCTTCGGCAGTCAAGTCCAAATTCCATTGGCCGCTTCCGTCCCACCTGAACCCTTGACTCCCATTCGGGATTGCCAGACCTTTTGAGTTCTCATCCCAAACAACTGTTTTCCATTCACCTTGCTTTTGTTCATCTGAAAAATCAGATGCCCTCAGGAAACGGTCAGAGCGGAAAGCCCCCTTTTTCTTATCCAGGATGACAAGATAAGGTAAATCTGTATATTGTTTAACATACTCAACAAAGTAGGGTGTCTTTTTATCAACATAAAATTCCTTTAAGATGACATGAGTCATGGCCATTGCAAGCGCTCCGTCTGTTCCTGCTTTTGCAGGAAGCCACATATCCGCAAACTTATCATATTCAGCATAGTCCGGACTTACGCCCACGACCTTTGTACCGTTGTACCTGGATTCCACCATAAAGTGTGCATCCGGTGTTCGAGTCTGTGGAATATTGGTACCCCAAATAATAAAATATTTGGAGTTATACCAATCTCCGCTCTCGGGCACATCCGTTTGATCCCCCCAAACCTGCGGCGAGGCCGGCGGTAGATCTGCATACCAATCATAAAAACTTAAAATGGTTCCCCCGATTAAGGATAAAAATCTTGTTCCTCCCGCATAACTGACCATCGACATTGCCGGGATTGGACTAAATCCGGCAATTCGGTCAGGTCCATACTTTTTGATTGTATAAATAGAAGCTGCCGCGATCATTTGACAAATATCTTTCCATGTTCCACGGACAAAGCCCCCTTTCCCTCTAGAGGAAACATACTTTTCTCGTTTTTGAGGATCGGAAACAATATTTTCCCATGCTTGAATCGGGTTCCCTGCATTCTGAAGCTCTTCTTGCCATAATGCGTAAAGATCACCACGAACATATGGATGCTTTACCCTTGTAGGACTGTATGTATACCAGGAAAAGCTGGCACCACGTGGACACCCGCGCGGCTCATAATCTGGGAAATTATCACCTGTTGATGGATAATCGGTCTGCTGGGTCTCCCACGTAATAATGCCGTCCTTTACATGAATCTTCCAGCTGCAAGATCCTGTACAATTTACGCCGTGTGTCGAACGGACTACTTTATCATGAGCCCATCTGTTTCGGTATACCGATTCCCAATCTCTCGGCCGGGGATTTTCCTCTGTCCATCCATCGTTAATCCTCTCACCACGGACAAGGTGCCGAAGTGAATGAAGCAGATTATTCTTTTTCTTCTCCATTTATCGTATCCCTTCCTTTCAGGAAATCTCCTAATGGGTTAAAATCCTCCCCCAATAGACGAAATGAATCTTCTGCCGACTGAAATTCATTCATAAAAATATTCCAATTTGCCGAATTAGCCGCCGCTAATATTAGACGCTGCAGGGTATTCATATCATCGATCTGGTAAATTTGCTCAATTAACTCCCCAGAAACATCTCCAAATCTCATCCTTAATACGGCAATTAAGTCTTCCCTGTCTTCAACCAGCATGGTATCTGATTCGAATGAAAACAAACTTTCTCAACTCCTTTATAACCCTATTACCATTGTCATAGTTTCATCATTTTATAATAGTCTGATATTAATTGGGCTTTGCATTTCTCTGCTGCTTCCTCGAAAAAACGAGTTACTTCTTCATCAGGGTTTTCAGCCTGTTCCAAACTTACATATGTAGAAATAGACTGTGAGAAATCAGAAGTAAACTTCAAATGAACTTCAAGGCCGGATTCGTCCGTTAAAACAGTTCCCTGAACATCATGTGGATGAAGGTTGAGGGCTGAAAATGTATCAACCATTGTTTTATAAAGTTTCGGTGCTGCAAACCTTAATAATTTCCCCTCGATTTCACGATTATCACTCATTTTATTTCACCTGCCATTACTCCCTATTTTTGCCTTTTTTATGTTTCGTTATTTCCTAGAAGTTTATTCATCTCATCTTCATTATGTATTTCATCTATAATCACAAGACAATCCAATAACGTAATCATCTGCTTATTGACTTTCTGTATTTCTAAGTCCATCTTTATTTTCTTTACTATACGACGCATTAAATCATGGTCACGGGTCAATTGGGTAACGAGAGTTTCTAATCCTGGGTTTTCTTCGGCCAATTCTTTATATAACCCTTCTTCTTCAGCCTCTGCATGTTTTAGGGTCCTGGATTCCCAATGTTCAATTATTACTTCTGCAACCTGTACTGCCTTATTTTTTTCTCCATCTTCAAGGCATCTTTGCAGTAGACTTCTTAATTCCTTTGCCTCATTTAATGCAGCCTCATGAATGGATGAATGAGCGTCGACTTTCTTTAAACTTGGTCCAGACATTTTAATTCTCCTTTCTATTACAACTAAAGTAGTTGTAATATTTGTATGCTTTATCATAAGACTTACCCTCAAACAGTTTCCATAAACCAAATAACGTAATTTAGTGATAATTATCTTTAAAATATGGGCTATCCTCCATATAACTAAAAAACCGCTGGATAATTTTTTTCTTTGTTAATTTTCGATGCTGAATTCTTTCTATCACTACCTCAATTGACTCCTGCTCGTCAATTAAATTTAAATCGCCAGCTGCCTTTATTATCTACCCCCATTCGAATTCATTCCCAATAATAGGTTATCGAAATAGAGCAAATAATTACACTATTTTGCTCATTTCTTTCTAAACCGCTCAAAATTAGTTTGGGCGGCAATATAGTTACTCCGGGATTTAAACCATTCTGATATTTAAAAAATTAAAATACCTATTGTTAACCTTGTTCACAATTTATCCATATCATTTTCCAATAAACTTCTTTATCTTAATATACGAGGAGGTATCATGATGAAAAAGATCTATTTAATATGCGGTTTAACGATATTCATTGGAATCGCAGCTGGAATCTCATTCTTCCTAATTCGTGATGCAAATGCCGCTATTCCGTCTAATGTAACGTTAATCAATCAAAATGGTAAACAATATACGTTTGGAAAAGATAAAACCAAGTTAAAACTTGTAGAATTTATTTATACCCATTGCCCAAACGTATGTCCGACAACTACACAAAAAATGGCTGGCTTAAAGCAAAAACTTGAACAAAAAGGAGTTTTTGGAAAAGACATAGAATTTATCACCATCACAATTGATCCCTATCGTGACACACCTAAGGTTTTAAATAACTACATGGATGGGTTTGGAATAGAAAATGAGGATCATTGGGTGTTTTTAACAGGTAAAAAGGAAGATATAAAAAACGATCAGAAAAACATCGAAAAAATTGCAAATGCCTTGCAATTTCAATATAAAGACCCTGGCAACGGACAGTTCATCCATACAACTTTTACCTATTTAGTAGATAAAGACAATAAATTCGTTGCCAAGTTTCCAATGGGGAAAGATTTTAATCAAGAGGATGTCTACCAGAAAATAATAAATAAGATTGATTAAGTAATAAGAAAGCGTAAACGTCTTCAGAACAAGCACAACTTATTCGAGGCTGAAAATGGCCAGGTACTGAAGCTGGACAATATAAAAAAAGCGGTTAGTCACTAGGATTAATCGCTTTTTATACCTATTCTCTTATTAATTCACAGATGAAGGATAATTTTTAAGCTGTTGTAAAGATAAATGGTAATTAGATTTTGGTTTCGTTAAACTTGCTTTTATTCCTGCTTCTTTTAATTTGTTAACAAGTTCAGTAAGCTGCTTTTTAGCCACACTCTTCACCTTCTTCAAATCCTGCTATCATTCATTCTACAACAAAAATATGAATAAAGTGTGAAAACCTGAAAATTTTTTTGAAAATTTATCCCGTTTTAAGCCTACCCCAATCAGGTTTGGACTGACTCTTTATCGATGCATGCAGCAACATATTAGGTTCAGCACAATGGGACAACAATCTGCAGGGGTTGAAAGAAACCTCTGATTTAAGTTTCACATTATCTGACTGTGCCTATTTTGAAATATTCGCCCTTCCCCCTTTTTAATGGTATAATGAACAACAATATGTCTTTTGGAGGATATTTAACATGATTACCGTAAGTAATGTTAGTTTAAGATATGGAGATCGTAAGCTTTTTGAAGATGTGAATATTAAATTTACACCAGGAAATTGCTATGGTCTAATTGGGGCAAATGGTGCTGGTAAATCAACCTTTATCAAAATTTTATCTGGTGAAATTGAGCCCCAAACAGGTACAATACAGCTTGACCCCAATGAACGGATGGCTGTTTTAAAACAGAACCATTTTGAATATGAAGAATTTCCAGTATTGAAGACTGTTATAATGGGTCATGCAAGATTGTATCAGGTCATGCAGGAAAAAGATGCGATTTATATGAAAGAAAATTTCACTGATGAAGATGGAATGAGAGCTGCGGAACTGGAAGGTGAGTTTGCAGAGCTGAACGGCTGGGAAGCAGAATCAGAAGCTGCCATTCTATTAAAAGGACTTGGGATTGAAGAGGAGCTTCATGATAAAGCAATGGCCGAATTAACTGGCTCAGAAAAGGTAAAAGTGCTGCTCGCACAGGCTTTATTTGGAAGACCTGATGTACTGCTTCTCGATGAACCGACTAACCATTTGGACATTAAAGCCATTCAATGGCTGGAGGAGTTTTTAATTAACTTTGAAAATACGGTAATTGTTGTATCCCACGACCGTCATTTTCTCAATAAGGTTTGTACACATATTGCTGATCTGGATTTTGGTAAAATTCAAATCTATGTCGGCAACTATGATTTTTGGTATGAGTCCAGCCAGTTAGCGCTTAAAATGGCACAAGACGCAAATAAAAAGAAAGAAGAAAAAATGAAAGAGCTTCAAAACTTCATTGCCAGATTCAGCGCAAACGCATCAAAATCAAAACAGGCAACTTCAAGAAAGAAACTATTGGATAAAATTTCACTTGATGACATTAAACCGTCTTCCCGCCGCTACCCATATGTAGGTTTTACACCTGAACGTGAAATTGGAAATGATTTATTGCGGGTAGAAGGGTTAAGTAAAACGATTGACGGTGTAAAAATACTTGACAATATCAGCTTTTTTATGAACAAGGGAGACAAGATTGCCTTGGTTGGGACAAATGAAATTGCCAAGACTACCCTTTTCAAAATTTTAATGGGTGAGCTGGAGCCTGATAGCGGCAGCTTTAAATGGGGAATTACCACTTCACAGGCCTATTTTCCAAAGGATAACTCCGAGTATTTTGAAAATAGTGAGTTAAATCTTGTAGACTGGCTCCGCCAATTTTCCCCTAATGACCAAAGCGAAAGCTTTTTACGCGGGTTCTTAGGAAGAATGCTTTTCTCCGGAGAAGAGGTATTAAAGAAAGCAAGTGTCTTATCCGGCGGAGAAAAAGTTCGCTGTATGCTCTCAAAAATGATGTTGAGCGGGGCTAATGTCCTGCTGCTTGACGAACCGACAAACCATTTAGATCTGGAGTCCATTACTGCCCTCAATAATGGTTTGATTAATTTTAAAGGATCCATGCTGTTTGCATCGCACGACCATCAATTTATCCAAACGATTGCAAACCGCATTTTTGAGATTACACCAAATGGTTTCATCGACAAACAAATGAGCTATGATGAATACCTGGAAAATACCGAACTACAAAAACAAGTTGCAGATATGTATAAATAATCTTACGGGCACCTTTTCGAATGGTGCCCTTTTCATTTTAACCTTAATATCTCTTCTGTTTTCTTCTGGAGGACGATGCTTCTCTTGCACCTGTTTCCATATTTGTGGTCCCCTGGCCTTCAACCTGCTGGGAACCAAGGCCAATAGTAGATGGATCGGCCTTTCGTTTACTTCGTTTACCCATTCACAAACACCTCCCACTATATCTTTTGATAATATTAAAAACAATATTCCTGAATATTTTCATTGTACTTAGGCATCATAATTTTTAGAGGAGGTGTTTTGTATGGCAAAGATTGGAGTAGAACAATCTCTTACAAATGTTCAGCAGGCTTTACGTGAAAAGGGTTATGATGTGGTGGAACTAAAACAGGAAAATGACGCGAAAAATTGTGATTGCTGCGTTGTCACAGGACTAGATTCCAATGTGATGGGAATGCAAGATACCGTTACGAAAGCATCGGTTATTGATGCAAATGGAATGTCCGCTGATGAAGTTTGCCGTGAAGTTGAAAGCAGACTTCAATAAATATTCTTTTAAAGACTAAAGGATTTCTTTAGTCTTTTTTATTAGACTTAAAATTAATTTTTGGTCCTTGTCTATCTTCAGCTGGACTCTCTTCCTTTTTTTCCCTTTTTTCCTTTTCTTGTTTCTCTATGTCTTCTTCATCCATCTTTGGTGTGAATTCACTTCCATATGTTGCTCCAATATTTAATTTACCTTTAAGTTCTTTGATACCGAGCTGACCAAAATTATTATTTAATTCGTATTTATCTAATATAATCTTTTCAATATTGATTTTTTCGATAATTATAGGAGCATCCTTTGTTTTTGCGTCCTGTTCAGGTTCATTTTGATTTTGATTTTGATTTTTAAGTCCATGGAGGGCCTCCTCCAGTTCCTTTATATTCAATTCTAATATGGACAATTTTTTTCTTATTTCATTTTCAGTTTCATTTTTACGGAATAAAATGAAAAAGTTTTTTAATGACATAGCATTTTGACGCTCCTTTAATCAACCCTTACTTACATGTATATGGTGAATTGTTATGAACATGTACAAAAGACGCATTAGTCAATCGGTATGATTTCACCACGGTCAATGTTTCTTGGGTAACGAACCATTAATAGTCCATTCCAAAACTTTGCACTTATTTCATTCGGAGCGATGGTATCAGGCAATGTAATCTGCCGCTGAAATTCCCCATAAAATCTTTCGGAATAGGAAATATTTAATTGTGGATGAAGCGGTTGTGCCTTTCCTTTCACTGTTAGAATATTTGCGTTCAAACCAAGCTCAACATTTTCTTTTAATACTCCGGGCAGTTCGATGATAATAATGACTTCTTCTTCTCCTTCTAATAAGTCAATTGCCGGAAACGACTTTTCCGGGTTTTCTTTCCTGGCAGACTGTTGATTAGAGGTATTGAAAGGGGGAGTCATCTGTTGTTCATTCATAAATTGCTTTGCAAATTCCTGGTCAAATATATTCCCCCAGAAATCACCTCCTTGCATATTTTTAGCCAGTTCCATCCATTGCTTTAACTTTTCCATATCCATCTTACTCCACCCCCTTTTATCTAAAGAACATATAAAAATTCTTTCTTATTACTACATCATACTGTTGTTTTAGTAAATTTAAGCCAATTTTCACTCACTTGTCTCATAAACAGCCAATCCCTGCATATATTTAAAAGCAACTGTAAGGAGGAGATGACATGCCCGCTCCAGCACCATATATTAATATTAATATATTTATGATTAAAATTAATTCCTTTGAAAATGCTTCTGCAGTCAATATTGGACAAAACCTTTTGGCTGAGTGGCATAATTCCGATAAAAAAAATCAGGGATACGGTCAAAATTTTGGAGACCATAGTGATTTTCTTGCAACCAGAAGTTTTGTAGATGACCGTGATCAGATTGATTCACCGTCTTCCTTTGAATCTGCTTCTCCCGCTTTTGACGTATGTAGAAATGAAGATTCTATTCAAAGCGGTCCTAAAAAATAGGCAATGAGAGACTGAGACTCTCATTGCCTATTTTTTAATATTTTTTAGTTATTTTCTTAGCTGTACCAATGACAATGAAAGCAAAAGCGAAAATAAAAAGTCCAAAAATGATATTCCTTTCATAACCGGGCTGCTCATTTTCTTTTGTATCCGCATCTTTTTTAGGTGCAGGAGCCGGAGCCGGCTTTGGTTCTAATGTTTTTAATTGAACGGTTTGAAGAATTTCCCCTTGATTGTTTTTAAACGTAAGAAGCCCATTATCACTTAAATCTCTGACCGCTCCTTGAACACTTTCCGTTACAAGAGTATCATTTTCTGGATAAAATTCCTTTGTTCCTTTTTTAAATATTTCACCCTGTTTAATTGTACTATTATGAAAAGATTTAAAACCGAAGTCAAATAATTTTCCCGTATCATCATACTTATCCCGCTGCAAGTCTGATTTTAAAACAACAGCAGTCAGCTTTATTTTTCCATTACCAGCCGTTGTAGACAATGTTTGCTTTGACTCTGTCGTATACCCCGTCTTTCCTCCTGTAATGCCGGCATATGGAATCTCTCCCAACAGCATTTTATGATGGGATAGAATATTAGTATCCCAGGACTTACTCTTCCAATGAAATTTCTTAGTCCCAAAAATTTCAGCAAAGATAGGATTTTTTATTGCATAATCGGTAATTAAAGCCATATCTCTTGCTGTCGTATAATGGTTCTTGTCAAATAAGCCGCTTGGATTTACGAAATGAGTATTTTTTACGCCGACTGTCGTTTTTAAATATTCATTAATATTCTTTGAAAATTGTTCTACACTGCCATCTACCTGCTCTGCAACTGCCACGGCAGCATCATTACCAGAATTAATTAACATTCCTCGAATCAGCTGAAGTAATGAAACCTTTTCACCTGCAACTAAATAAACTCTTGTGCCGTCCTGTCTTTCTGCATTTGCACTAACTGTTGCAATACTGTTTAAATTCCCTTTCTCAATGGCATAAATAGCGGTTGCGATTTTAGTTACACTCGCGGGATACATCTTTTTATCAGGATTTTTACTGAAAAGAACCGCATTTGTTTCCGAATCTAAAAGAATGGCCGCATCACTTTTCAATGTTAATTCCAGCTCAGCTTTAGCAAAAGTTCTAGTTTGAAGAGGAAAAACCAGCAGAATAAGAAAAAAAATAGATATCAATCGTCTCAATAACAACACCCTTATTAGTACTTTTATCCTAATCTATTTTACCAGAATAAAATAGATTTTCCATAAAAAGTTACGTAAAAGATAAGCAATACGTAAAAAAGCGCCAGGATCATTCCTGCCGCTTTTTTAAATTTATTCTTTTGCTTTGGAAATCATCAGAGATATCTGAGCCATTATAAATGGCAAAGAGGATTTTTTACGATATGCCATGTATTTCGCTTTCCAAAATGTTGTATATTTATCTTTAAAATGTTTCAATCCTTGGAAATAATAAATTAAGTGACCATGCAAAAATATTTGTGCCGCTATTTTTTCACTTAAAAATGAAAATTTTGTTAAGCTGACATTCTCCAAAGGGGCCATCCCTATATGGAAGCACTTATACCCTTTATGCTTTGCCCAATCCATTACTGAAAGCAGTAGAAAATCAATCGTATCACGGGGAGCATTTTTTCTAAAGCGGATTAAATCCATTGAAATAGTTTGTTGATCATAGACGTACATGATACTGACAAACCCTAAAATTTCTAGATTTTTATTTCTTATAATAGCAATCGGTGCTTTACTTAAATAGTTTTCATCAAAAAATCCAAGTGAAAATCCCTTCTCTTTTCTCTCTTCCAGCCAGTCAGCGGAAATCTCCTTTAATTCATTAAACAATTTGTCTGTAAATGGCGGTTCCAGCCATTCAAAAGAATATTTTTCACGAGTAAACTGATTTTGTATCGATTTCAATCCCTGCATATTTTCTTCAGAATGAGAGAAAGTTTCTAAGTCAATATATGCTTCTTCCCCTAGTTTAAAAAAGGCAAACCCATGATTATGAAGAATTGGCAGCATTTCATCACCAACTTGATAAAATACTAATGAATAACCATATAAGTCAGCTTCCTCCTGAAATTCCTCAATTGCATTTGATACTTCACTTTTTTCACCAATCGGTTCACCAAGAATCACTAATTTGTCTGCATATGGTTGAAAAGCCATTAATATATTTCGTTTTCTATTCCAGAAAATATATTTGTCATGCAAAAAGATTAGATGGGATAAAACATTTCCTTTATACTTGCAGATATGATTCAGGATCTCTGTTTCCTGATTTACCGAGTTTTCAAATTTCCACTTCTTTGGCAAACTTACTAAATATCCGATAGAGAGAATCATAAAAGCAATAACCAAACCGATGAAGGCGCTTGTAAATAAATCATTGGAATCTAAAATTACATATGGTATTAATTTTTCCGGCATAGCAACCTTTGCATTGGGAAGATTTAGATAGCCAATAATTAAATACATTGAGGTTATGACTAAAATTATGGCCACATCAAAAATCGTTTTCCCCCATGTCAGCACATAACTCTCACGGTAAAACTGCCCTTTTGACATCTTAAGAATAAGAGCAACAATAATTAAAAATATTGCCTCTTCATAGTCGATTCCTTTAAATATTGAAAATAGTGCGGCCATAATCAATGCGAACATTGTTAAATCATAAGTCCGTTTTACACTATATTCAATCCCTCTTGATAACCCCAGTAATAAAAACCCCGCGGCTACCGAAAGCTGATGGGATACGTTAATGATGGGAAAGGCCAATAATTCCTGAGCAATTCTTAATCTGGACATAATACCCGGCACACTTGCCGAAAGAAGCAAAATCAATCCTGATATAAACACCAGCAGGGTTAAAATGGAATGACTCAAACTTTGAACAATGCCCTTTGGAGTGTCATTCCACAATTTATTCCACTTCTCCCAATAAAGTTTGACAAAGAAAACCACCCCTGCCAAAAACGGAATAAAATAATAACCGAGCCGATACAAAAGCAGTAAAATTAAAACCTTTTCCTCTGGTATATGTAAATCCTGCATTCCCCAAATGAAGACAAGATCAAAGGAACCCAATCCTCCAGGGATCATACTAATAATTCCGGCACAAGCAGACACAATATATACAGGAAATAACTGTTTAAAGGAAATGGGAATTCCTAGTATTTTATTTAACAAGTAAATGGCCATAAAAACAGCAAACCATTCTACTATGGAAACAGCTATCAGCTTGATTCCTTCTCTCTTAGATACGAGAGACTGATTATCATTCTTTTTCGCATTAATTTCGTTGATGATGAGAAATACAGGCAAATACAACCCTACACCCACTACAGCAAAATAAAGCCACTTAACATCTGTAAATAACGGAAAATTCCGGTAGAATATGGTTACAATCCATGATAATACTGATATTCCCGTTAAGTAAAAAAGTGAAACTGTAGCAATAATTCTCAGCAATCTTCGTTTATCATGTTCGTACTTATGAAAAAAGTAGGTTCTAAGCATAGCACCAATCAAGCCGCCAAAGCCGATTAGATTGGAAAATGAGTTAGCTATAAATGACTGCTCCACCAATTCCCTTTTAGGGACTTTAAATCCCAAAATCCTGATTAAAATCACATCATAGAATATCATTGGCAGAACCGCAGCAAATGTAATGAGTAAAATGACCAATAATACCCAAAAATGAAGATGATGTAATTCACTTTTGAGTAATTCCCCATTTAAGTCTACGGTAAATTTTCTTATTTCAATGATTGCAAATATCAGCAAAAATAATGGGAAAATAAATTTTATTCCTTTTAGTATTTTTTCTTTACTTATCCCCAACAAGAAAACCACCTATTTTTTAGTTCCTGACTCCACTATATACGTTTCAACAGGAAAAACAAAGAAATATTTCCTTTGTCTATTATTTTTGACAGCTTTTACATTGTTCAATCACCCCTTATTTTTTTACCTGCGCGAAGAATTTGAAAAAAGGAGACAAGTTTCCTGCCTGCCCCTGCATAAGAATAGAAGAGGACAAATTATAAAAGGGGGCTAAATATATGAAGTTTCTAGTTTTTAAGAAAGAAACTTTCATCTTCTTTTTAGCTGTTGGAATTATGCTGGCTGCGATTTCAGCATGGTTTGTGCTGAAGGCGGGAGATGCGACTGTTTTTAACCAGCAGTCAGAAGATGGGATAAGGGAGATTCATATGATAACTGCAGAATTTAAAACAACCATGAAAAATGGAAAACAGCTTGAGGCTTATAGATGGGACCCAGGAACCATTTCTATAGAGAAAGGGGAAAAGGTACAGTTATATATAAGCGGAATTAACGGTGAACAGCACCCATTTCATATTGAAGGAACTGATATTAAAGGAGTCGTTAAAAAAGGAGAAGAAACAATGATCCCTCTTCAATTTAACAAAGAAGGAACATACCGTTTAATTTGCGAGACCCATTCAAACAGAGAGCATAATGGTCCAATGATTGCTTATATTGTTGTTAACTAAACAGAAGAAAATATTCCTTCTGTTTTTTCTTTTGTAAAATAATAATTACCCAAAAATACTTGGATAAATGTCTAATACACTAACTGATATTAATATTTCCAAGAAATTAAAAATTGATTATTTCTTTAATCTCTTATATACTCTTATCATTGACTTAAACAAGAGAAATCTTTAAAAATTGTCCAGCTCCACAAGGAAGGCTTCTTAAGTATCGTCTCGCACGAAGGAAAAGCGTCAGGCTATACCCCGAAGTGCCCAGCCAGTTTTCATCCTCGAATAAACTGCTTTTTAGCAGACTGAGGTCACAAGCTAGTCCGTCTAAAGAAGGAAGAGCACCTTGTTCTGCCGGCACAACTTGTACTTGCCGGGACTGACCGTTAAGGAAATCTACTAAGAAATAATTATCGCAGGAACAAACTGTACCTGTTTACGCAGAATTTTCCGCTTTATGATTAGAGGTGAAATTTTTGTTTCAGATACTCATTGATCACTCTGATATTAATACTTTAAATGCATTGTATGTCAGTATATATTTAGGATTAATCCTTAAATACTTCTGGGTTTGGGGTGTGGAGTATTCGGTTAACGGCACTGCATCTTACGCCAAAAACACAAAAATAATTCATCCAATGTTTTTTTTAAAAAAACAAAATCGCCCGCTTGGAAGCATTATTTTAACACGAATTATTAAATATATACGAAAAAAAGAATGTCCACAGGATGATTCTGAAGAACCTATTTCACTCCTATTTTCACTTTAATTTAAAACACACATTTTAGGAGGAAATATGAAAACAAGGAAATCATCATTTATTACAATAATGCTATTAATGGCGACAACCTTATTATTGTCTGCCTGTTCTACACAGCAAAACGGAAACAACACAGGATTTTTCCATCACTATTTTGTCGGGCCGTTTTCATTTATCATTAAGTCAACAGCCGATTTATTCAATGGAAATTATGGTCTAGCCATTATTATCGTTACGCTGGTTATTAGACTTGCCTTAATGCCTTTAATGCTTAAACAGTATAAAAATCAAATGCATATGAAAGAAAAAATGGATGCACTGAAACCTGAGATGGATGTCATTCAAAAGAAAATGAAGGCGGAAAAGGATCCTAAAAAGAAACAAGAGCTGCAAGCCGAAATGATGGGCCTTTACCAAAAGCATGGCGTGAACCCGCTCAATATGGGCTGTCTGCCAATTTTGATTCAGATGCCTATACTTACCGCTTTTTATTATGCAATTCGCAGTTCCAAAGACATTGCCACCCATCAATTTTTATGGTTTAGTTTAGGAAAACCTGATATTGTTTTGACAATTATTGCAGGACTTGTTTATTATTTTCAATTTAAGATTTCTCAATCTAGTATGCCAAAACAACAGCAGGATCAAATGAAATTTATGGGACTTCTTTCTCCTTTAATGATTGTTATGTTTTCCTTTAGTGCACCTGCTGCACTTCCGCTTTACTGGGTTGTTGGGGGAACATTCCTGACGATTCAAACTTATATCGGTCATAAATTATATCGCAAACAGCCGACGGCACAGGCTGAACCTAAGTAAGAAAAAGGAAGCATCGTTACGTTACCGGTGCTTCCTTTTCATATCTCTAAAAGATTTCCAATAATAATGCCGCAGAATAAGAGGCATATTCCCAAGGTAAAACTGGCCACAACATAGCTGAAAAATACCATGTCCTTACCTGACATTCTAAGCTGTTCAGATTCAAGCATAAATGTGGAAAAGGTTGTAAAAGCCCCCATAAATCCTACCCCGAAAAGTGTATAAACATATCCATGAATTTCAAGCCCAACAAGCAATCCTAATAAAAAGGCCCCAAACAAATTAACGGAAAATGTTCCAAAAGGAAAACCGCTTGTTCCTTTTAATTTCCTGCTCAGGATAAAACGGAAAATTGCTCCAAAAAAACCGCCAATTGCAACCAATAAAATCTCTGTCATATTTTTCTTCACCACCCATTTATTCCTGTTCCCCCATTTTCAATCCGATTCGAACAAATACCAGTCCCCCAAGAAGGCTGATTAATATGTATAAAAACGAAAATAAATATTGATCTTCATTCATTAGTCGAACAGTTTCTAAGCAAAAGGTAGAAAATGTGGTATAGGAACCGATAATTCCCGTTGTCAGCGCCGTCAATATTTGAGGAGGAAGTTTTTTTAGCAAGACAAATTTATTTGTAATCCAGCCTAATAAGAAGGCGCCCGTAATGTTTACAAACAGTGTTCCAAATGGAAATTCAGAACTCCATAATGATATAGCCGCCATAGAAAGCAAATAACGAATGATACTTCCCACCATTCCCCCGACACCAACAAAAAGGTATACCATCTTAAACACTCCAATGTCCCGAAATATATATCATTTTACCATATCCATTTGATTTACCATTTATTCTATAGGATAGATTTTATTCCAAGCGGTATGCTAAATATGTACAACTTAAATAAAGGAGTGAAAATAAAAATGAAAAAAGGAATATTTTGGGCCTCACCTCTGATTTTTAGTCTTTATTTAACAGGTTGTGCAAATAATAATGTAAATGATGATGTTGCAAACCGAAATGCTAACGAGCCGGCAAGGGTGAATTATAATACCCCTAATCATGGAGGACCTGCCATCACTGGAGTAGATGTCAGCGATACCAGACTTGATGATAATGCGAATAGGCTTGACAATGATTTAACGGATGTTAGATATGATAATCGTTCTAAAATGCGTGTTGCTGATAATGCAGCAAAAAAGGTTGCAGATCTTGCTGATGTTGATAGTGCCAACGTCATTGTTACGAAGAATAGCGCCTTTGTTGCTGCCAAATTAGACCGAAATTCTCGGAATGGCCTTACCACCGATATTGAAAATAGAATTTCACGTGCTGTTAAATCAGTGGACCATGATATCGACCGTGTTTACGTATCAGTTAATCCTGATTTTTATGACCGATTTAACAATTATGCCAGCGACATTCGTAACGGCAAACCAGTATCCGGCTTCTTTGATGAATTTACCAATACCATTCGCAGAGTGTTTCCGGATGCCCGTTAACATAATGAAATATAAAATAAAAATGCCCGGCAGTTCCGGGCATTTTTATTTTATATTTCTTGAAAATATTCTTTATAAAAGCCGCCTACTTTTCCGGAATTATCAATGATGTAATAAAATTCCTCTGTTTCATTTTTTACATCATAAACTTTTCCTGCAGTAAGAACCTGATCCACAATATATTTTTTTGCATTCGTATGAATACATTTTACTTTCTTAATTGTTTCACGATCACGCCAGGTTAAATGAATCAAAACTGCCACCGTCCTTAAGTTCTTTATACCTTTTTAAGTATAATCAAAAGGACTCCTGATGTGCAACCTTGAAATATTCCTAGGAAAAAATATGTGTTTACTATTTTTAAAAAATAAACCAGCAAATTTGCAAAAAAAATGATTTTAGGGGTTTTCAAATAGGAATGAAACCGTTACAATAATAAAAACTGAATATTCAATCCATTTTCCAAGGAGGCATTCATAAATTGAAAATTATGAGTAACGAGCAATTGGTTTTTTCTTATCGGGATGCATTGAAGTCTGGAAAGGAAAAGGAATGGATAAAAATTTTAAAACAGGAAATAGAACGAAGGGGATTAAACCCTCTTAAAAAACAATAGTAAGAGTTAAAGATGGACTTTTAAAAAAAACCGCTGAACAAAATTCAGCGGTTTTACTAATTATCCTTCCAGCAATAACTTCTCAGGATCCTCTAATAACTTTTTAATGGTTACTAAGAAGCTTACAGCCTCCATTCCATCGACAATCCTATGGTCATAGGAAAGTGCTACATACATCATCGGTCGATTTTCCATTGTATCTTTATCAATCGCTACTGGTCTTAATTGAATAGAATGCATGCCTAAAATTCCTACTTGTGGTCCATTTAAAATCGGAGTTGAGAGCAATGAGCCAAAGACACCGCCATTTGTAATGGTAAATGTACCACCCTGAAGGTCATTTAATGAAAGCTTATTCGACCTTGCTTTTTCAGCCAAGTGTGCAATGTCTCCCTCAATTTCGGCAAATGATTTACGATCTGCATCTCTAACAACTGGAACAACTAAACCTTCTTCAGTTGAAACGGCCATACCAATATCATAATACTTTTTGACTAATAATTGGTCACCCTGAATCTCAGCATTTATATGCGGGAATTTCTTTAATGCTGCAACAACAGCTTTAGTAAAGAATGACATAAATCCCAGACGGACATCATGCTCCTCAGCAAATTGGGTTTTCCAGCGTTTTCTTAAATCCATTACCGCGGTCATATCAATCTCATTGAAAGTAGTCAGCATGGCTGCTGTATTTGTAACCTCTACCAGCCGCTTTGCGATTGTTTGCCGTCTTCTTGACATTCTTTCATAAACAACAGGTTTTGAGCTGTCTTCGACAACTGGTGGTGTACCCGCTTTCGCAGAGGCTGGCTTTTGACTGCTCCCCTTCTCAAATGAGGAAACATCTTGCTTGCGAACTCTTCCTAACGGATCAGTAGTAGGAATTTCCTGCAAATTAATTCCTTTTTCCCTTGCTAGTTTTCTCGCCGCTGGTGATGCAATTGGACGCTGCAAAGGTTCATTATCGCTTTTCTCTTTTTGTACATTAGCAGGACTGCTTACATTTACTGCTGGTGCTGCGGATGGTTTCGCCGCTTCAACCGGCTCTTCTTGTGGTTTACTTGCTACTGAAGGAACTGCACCTGCACCTGTTTCGTCTACAATGGCAATCGTCTCACCTACAGTGACAGTATCCCCTTCTTCAAATTTCTGTTCTGTCAGAGTACCAGAATAATCGGAAATTACTTCTATATTAACCTTATCTGTCTCAAGCTCAATAAGGTAATCCCCTTGTTCTACATGTTCACCAACATTTTTCAGCCATTTCGCAATGGTTCCTTCCGTAATTGACTCTGCTAATTCAGGTACTTTAATCTCAGCCATTTATATTACCCCCTTAAACACTTCTGGTTAATGAAATAGTTAAAATCTTAGATTGGATTGATTTGTGAATATTTGGCTCCCCTTCAGAAGGACTTGAGCGCCGGCGTCTGCCGATATATTCTACTTTAATGCCGTTTGTAATAAGTCGATTAATCCTCGGTTCTACGAAAGTCCAAGCTCCCATATTTTTAGGTTCTTCCTGCAGCCAATAAACTTCCTTCACATTTGGATATTTTGCAAAAAGCTTTGTTAATTGGTTAGTTGGGAATGGATAGATTTCTTCTAGTCTCATGATCTGAAGCCATTCATATCCATCACCATTTCCAACTTGCTGGGCAAGATCAATTGCGATTTTACCGGAACAAAGTACCAAACGTTCTACTTTTGAATTATCTCTTTCAGATTTAAATTGTTCTAAAACAGATTCGAATTTTCCATTGCTTAGCTCCATACCAGTTGATGCTACAAGCGGGTTTCTTAACAAGCTTTTAGGCGACATCAATACGAGTGGTTTTACTTCCTCTTTGTTTAATAATGCTGCTTGACGTCTCAGCAGATGGAAATATTGCGCAGCACTTGTAACATTTGCAACCGTCCAGTTCTTTTCTGCAGCCATTTGTAAAAAGCGCTCTGGTCTTGCACTTGAATGTTCCGGCCCCTGTCCTTCATATCCATGAGGAAGCAGCATAACAAGCCCGGATTTTTGACCCCATTTTGCTCTGCCAGCCGAAATAAACTGATCAAACATAACTTGTGCAGCATTAGCAAAATCACCAAATTGTGCTTCCCAAATTACTAATGTTTCTGGTGAAAACACATTATAACCGTATTCAAAACCAACAACAGCTGCTTCAGTTAATGGACTATTATAAATTGCAAACGATGCATTTGATGATGATATATTGTGCAGCGGAAGGAATGTTTCCCCTGTTTGTTCATCATGAAGCACAAGATTTCGATGTGCGAAAGTTCCCCGCTCCGTATCCTGTCCAGTGAATCGAATCGGTGTTCCGTCTGACAAAATAGAACCAAATGCCAGCGATTCAGCCAATGCCCAATCAATAGTCCCTTTTTCATCAAATGCTGTAGTACGCCTTTTTAATATCTTAGCTAATTTACTGAATACATGAAAATTCTCAGGCCATTGAAGCAATTCTTCATTCAGTTTTTTCAATGATTCAAGTGGAACGCTCGTTTCAATGCTTAGCTTATTGCAATTAAAGTTCGGCGGTTCAGGAAGATCTAATTTATTATCTTTTTTCACTGCCGCGACCTGCTTATGTGCTGCCTGCAATCTTTCAATGACAGCAGCTTGAAGACCATTTACTTCTTGTTCATTAGTGATACCTGCAGATAATAAGTTCTTTCTATAAATCTCTTTTACCGTCGGATGTTTTTGAACAAGCATATATGTCTTTGGATTTGTTGTCATCGGTTCATCCATCTCATTATGACCGAATCTGCGGTATCCAATTAAATCAATTAGAATATCTTTATGGAATAAAGTCCTATATTCAGCTGCAATTAATGCGGCATTAATACAGGTTTCTGGATCATCTGCATTCACATGAATAATTGGAATTTCAAATCCTTTCGCAAGGTCACTGGAATAGCGGGTTGAACGTGAATCATACGATTCTGTTGTAAAACCGATTCTGTTATTTGCGATGATATGAATAGTCCCGCCAGTACGGAATCCATGTAAGCGGCTCAAATTTAATGTTTCGGCGACAATTCCTTCACCAGGAAAAGCTGCATCTCCATGGATTAAGAGAGCAAGGGCAGAATTATGATTTTCATCTGGATAGCCTGCCTTTTTTCTTTGGTCCTGAGCTGCACGGGTATATCCTTCTACCACTGGGCCAACAAATTCTAAGTGGCTCGGATTGTTAGCAAGTGTGATTTTCACAGATTTTTTATTGTCGCCTTTAATAAGCTCTCGATTCAAACCAAGGTGATATTTGACATCACCTGTCCATCCAAAGTTAATTCCTGTTGAACCCTCTGAAGGCACAAGATCTTTATTGGGTGCATGTTGAAATTCTGCAAAAATCATTTCATAAGGCTTACTTAATACATGGGCAAGCACATTCAATCTTCCTCTGTGCGCCATCCCAATATTAATTGTATCAGCACCGTTATTTACTGCTTCGGAAACGATTTCATCAATAATTGGAACCATAATATCTAGTCCCTCAATAGAAAATCGTTTTTGACCTACATAGGTTTTATGAAGAAACTTTTCAAACTCCTCAACTTCTGTAAGCCTGTTTAATATTTTTAGCTTTTTCTCTCTTGAGAAGTTTGGCTGCTGACTCCTATTTTCAATTCTTTCAATCAGCCAATTTCTCTCTTTCATATCATGGACATGATCAAATTCATACGTAATCGTGCCTGTATAAACTTGTTTTAAATATTCAATTGCATCATAAGCTGTCTTATTTGCTAATGAAGCATCTTTAGAGACAACAGAAGCAGGCAGCTTCCGCAGGTCATCATCCGTCAGCCCAAAGGCCGCAGGCTCTATATGGGTCCGGTCAGGCTGGTAATCTCCCAAAGGACGAATATTAGCAGCCAAATGTCCATAAGTTCGGATTTGATCAGCAAGAAGGATAGCAGAATACATTTTTTCATTAACAACCGTCTGCTGCAGTGGTTCATTTTTTGGAACCGCTGTCTGTAAATCCAAAAAATCAGATTCCGTCATTCCTGAAAACAATTCTCTCATTTCATCATTAACTAATAGCGGATCCTGTTTGAATTTTTCAAATTGATCAATTAAATAGCCTAGATTTGGACCAAGGAAATCTTTTAAGTTAAGTTGGTTTTCTTGGGCTGGTCTATTCATCATCAATCCCCCTTCATCCAATATGTATCATTTACACAATCTTTATATTATCATGTCATAATAAATAGTTACAGAAATTGACCTAAATCAACATAATTTCTTTTTAGTTTGTCTTAATTTGTAAAAATAATTTCAAAACGCCAAAAACACACCTATATAAAATAGATGTGTTCGATTTTTTATCCGGCCAAAACTGGCTGAAAACATAGTTCTTCTAATTTAATCTCAATTTTATCTGCAGCATCTAAATAGTTGTCAGCAAAAATATCAATAAATTCTTTTTGGTATTCCAGTCTTGCATAATCATATCTTGGATCATAATAATCTTCAAGTAATATTGGGATCATTGCCTGATAGTCCCGTTTTTCCATGCTTTCCATTAATTGATTTTTTAAGTCAATATCTTTCATACGTTTTAAAACTCTTTCCATACTAAGAAAAATCTTTTCATGATACCATGGCTCATCTTTATATGGAAGTACATATTCAGACACCAAATGTTTTACCCGTTGTTCAAGCGGTGTATGAATAAGGAAATTTAGGCCTTCAAACTTTACGTCCATTAGTTTTTCAGGCTGAACTGATTTGCCTATTCTTTTACTTTCCGCTTCAACTAAAAAGTATTCCGCGCCTTGGATATCCTGGAGTCCTTTGAATAAAAGAGAATCAAACGTTTTTTGGTTATGGCCTTCACCAAGTCCAATTGTTCCAAAAATTGATCCCCTGTGACCAGCCATTTCCTCTAAGTCTAAAATAGGATAACCACGTCTTTTTAAAATTTTTAATACTTCTGTCTTTCCAACTCCAGTCATCCCATGGATGACAATTGCTTTTTCGGGAATCATCGATGGAATCTGCTCAAGAATATAATGACGGTATGCTTTATATCCGCCAACAAGGCGCCAAGCATAGATTCCGGCAAATTCTAAAAATGTAACCACTGCTCTGCTTCTCATTCCGCCGCGCCAGCAGTGGATGACGATTTCTCTGTTTTCACCATATGATTTAATGGTATGAAGCATTTCAGGTATCTTAGGTGAGACAAGTTCCATTGCCCGCCATTTGGCTGCAGCCTGTCCTTCCTGCTTATAAATCGTGCCTATTTCCGCCCGCACTTCATTTGAAAATAAAGGAACGTTAACTGCCCCTGGTATAGCACCGTCTTTAAACTCTATCGGAGAGCGTATATCAATGATGATCGGTTCCTCGAGTTTAAAAAGTTCTTCGACTGTTATATCTTTCATAAATAAAACGCTCCTAAAAATTTGGTAAGAATAAGAAAACAAACAAAACTTCCTATATGGAAGTTTTAAAAGGTTCGTAAAGAAAAGTTTTCTCAAGAGTCTACCTGTAATTATATAAGAGTTTAACGAACCAAGCAAGAATACGAGGACTTCTCCCATGATTTGGCTGGTATTTAAAAAGGCCTGTTCCCTTTTAAGGAACAAACCTTATCTATTATGCCATGTTTGTTTTTTGTTTAAAAACGGACATTAAATTTTCCATTTCCTCAAGCTTATTTTCTGCAAGTAAATTAACAATTTTACTTCCGACGACAACACCGTCACAATATTTTGTTATATCAAGCATTTGTTCTTGAGTTGAAATTCCAAATCCCGCTAGTACCGGAATTGGACTAACCTCCTTTACTGCTTTTAAATAAGCATTTAAATTACCATCAAATTCATTTCGCGTTCCTGTAATTCCTTTTACTGTCACTGTATATAAGAACCCATCTCCCTTTGCTGCAATCTGCTTAATGCGTTCCAAAGGTGTTGTCAAGGTAACAAGACGGATTAGTTCTACTCCTGCTTCTGTCAACTCAGGCTCGATTATTTCCTCTTCTTCGACAGGCATGTCTGGAATAATACATCCGTCCACGCCCGCTTTTTGAATATCTTGGACAAACTTCGTAATGCCATAGGCATAAATTGGATTAAGATATGTCATTAGAATAATGGGTATCTTGACAGACTTCCTAATTTCGGCAATTTTACCCACAATCCCCTTTAATGTCGTTCCATTGTTTAACGCCCTAATTCCTGCCTGCTGTATTGTTGGTCCATCGGCAACTGGATCTGAAAAAGGTACACCTACTTCAACAGCTGCAGCCCCAAACTTCTCAAGAAGGACAAGACGCTCCTCCAAACAGTCCAAACCGCCGTCTCCCGCCATAATATATGGTACAAACGCCTTTGTATCATCCTTTTTTAAAGCCTGAAAGGTTTGCTCGATCCTGTTCATTATTGATTTCCTCCTTTTAGCCTTGCCCTTACAGCATCAACGTCTTTATCTCCGCGTCCTGATAAGCAGACAACTATATTTTTCTCAGATCCAAGCTGGGCGGCAAGTTTAAGGCAATAGGCAACCGCATGTGAACTCTCAAGTGCAGGGATTATGCCTTCCAATTTTGATAATAGTTGAAATGCATCAAGCGCCTCTTGGTCAGTGATTGAATGATAATTGGCACGACCGATTTCCTTTAGATAGCTATGTTCAGGACCAACTCCAGGATAATCAAGACCTGCAGACACAGAATGTGCTTCTTGTATTTGGCCATCTTCATTCTGCAATAAGTACATTAATGCTCCATGGAGGACACCCGGCTTACCTTTTGTCAAGGAAGCTGCGTGAAAGGGAGTGTCAATACCGCGGCCGGCCGCTTCCACGCCATGAAGCTCAACTTCTTCATCGTCAATAAAAGGATAAAACATTCCCATCGCATTGCTGCCGCCGCCAATACATGCTACAACGGCATCAGGAAGAGAGTGATTTCGATCTAAAAATTGGTCTTTTGTTTCTTTGCCAATGACACTTTGAAAATCCCTGACAATCATCGGGAAAGGGTGTGGACCAGATACTGAGCCTAATAAGTAATGGGTATCCTCGACATTTGCAACCCAATATCTCAATGCCTCATTAACAGCATCTTTTAAGGTACTGCTGCCTGATGTAACACTTACTACCTTAGCACCCAGCAGCTCCATTCGAAATACATTCAGCTCCTGTCTTTTGATGTCTTCTTCTCCCATAAATATAATACAATCTAAATTTAACAATGCGCATACTGTCGCAGTGGCTACACCATGTTGTCCCGCACCTGTCTCTGCAACAATTTTCTTCTTGCCCATCCGTACGGCGAGAAGAGCCTGACCAATAGCATTATTTATTTTATGGGCACCAGTATGGTTTAAATCTTCTCTTTTTAAATAAATTTTTGCACCGCCAGCATATTTCGTAAGATTTTCGGCAAAATACAACGGGGTTTCCCTGCCGACATAATCCTTGGATAATGCTTGGATTTGTGAGTGAAAAGTAGGATCTTGTTTCGCCATTTCATAAGCATCTGCTAATTCCGTAATTGCTTTCATTAATGTCTCTGGTACAAATCTTCCCCCAAATTTACCGAAGCGGCCCGTTTCATTGGGCAGTGTATATGCAGTCATTCTTTTCTCCCCCTAATGAGTCCCTTTTGCCTTGTTAATAAATGCTTTCATTTTTTCAAAGTCCTTTACACCATTTGTTTCTACTCCTGAACTGACATCAACCATATATGGCTTGATGATTTCGATGGCATTTTCTACATTAGCTGCATCCAACCCGCCAGCAAGGATTATTTTTTTCTCTTTTAGCAATTCAATTTTCACTTCATGCCAGTCAAACGCTGTACCATTTCCGCCTCGATATTTTCCTTTTGGACTATCAAGTAAAATAAATTCAGCTGGAAAATCCGATACTTTTGTCAGCTGCTCATTGCTTTGGAAACTAAAAGCTTTAATAACCGGATATGGGATGGATTGACAAAACTCAGCAGTTTCATCACCGTGTAATTGAATATGAGTTAACCCCGCAAAGGAAGCAATTCTTTCTATTTCCTCACGTGATTCATTGACAAATACTCCAACTTTATAAACATGTTTTGGCAGATTTACGACTATTTCTTTTGCCGCTTTTTCAGATATCTTACGCTTGCTTTCAGCAAAAACGAATCCAATTGCATCTGCCCCATATTCAACCGCCATAACCCCTGTTTCCACATCTGTTATACCGCAAATTTTAACTTTCACTATTTTGTACCTGCAGCTAACGGCTGACGAAAGTTTTCAAAAGTTTGTTTTAAATTTGAACTTTTCATAAGAGCTTCACCAACTAAAATTCCGTTTGCACCCGCGTTTCGGACACGTTCAACATCCTGATCATGATGAAGACCGCTTTCACTGATTAAAAATGCACCTGATTCTTTTACTATTGCAGCCAATTTTTCAGTTACTTCTAATGAAACATTAAAAGTTTTTAAATCTCTATTATTTACACCGATCAATTTAGCCCCTGTCGTTAAAGCGGTTTTAAGCTCGGCTTCATTGTGGACCTCCATCAAGACCTCTAACCCTAAATCTTTAGCATATCGATAGAGTTGATGTAATTTTTCTTCTGGCAAAGCGGCAACTATTAATAACACAATATCAGCCCCATAGCCGCGTGCCTGGTCTATTTGCAGGGTATCAATGATAAAATCCTTACAAAGAATCGGTAAATCCACAGCTTCACGGACTGCAGCTAAATCCGAAAATGATCCTTTAAAAAAGGTATGGTCTGTCAAGACTGAAATAGCACTGGCTCCATTTCTTTCATAAATTGCAGCCTGTTCAGCAGGGTCAGCATGGTCATTAATAACCCCTTTAGAAGGTGATGACCTTTTAAATTCAGAAATAATGGCTAGCTCTTTAGCTTTCTCTAATTTCTCAATAAATGATCTTTTTTTAAAATGGGGGGGTGATGTTGAGTTTTCATTCTTACGCAGAAGCTCAACTTCTTTCTTCTTTTGCTCGATAATTTTATCTAAAATTGTACCCATTTTAAATTGCCTCCATTTGAACTGCTTTGGATTTTTCAACTAATACTGTCAATTTTTCATATGCTGCTCCTGAGTCAATCATTTCCCCAGCTATCTTGATGCCGTCCTGAATCGAATCAGCTTTAGATGCAGTAAAAATGCCAAGACCTGCATTAAGGAGAACCGTGTCACGATAAGCACCTTTTTCTCCTTTTAACACTTTTAATAAAATTTCTGCGTTAACTTGTGCATCCCCGCCCTTGATTGCACTATTATCATACTGTGGTAAGTTAACATCCTCAGGCATTATTATTTTGGTGGTAATAACACCATCATCTAAGATAGCTAGATGATTTTCCCCTTGCAGAGATGCTTCATCCATAAATCCTGCCCCATTTAAAACGACTGCCCGCTTTCTTCCAAGCTGCTTAAGTACCTCAGCAAAGACCGTGATCAAATCTCTCCGATAAACACCTAAAAGCTGATAATCAAGTTCAATTGGGTTTGTTAATGGACCAATAAAGTTAAATATGGTTGGGATTTTCAAAGCTCTTCTGACGGTTGTTACCTTTTTTAATTTTGGATGAACATTTGGAGCAAATAAAAATGCAATCCCAATTTCCTCAAGAATTTCTTCCAATGCTTCAGGATGTAAGTTTAGATTGATTCCCAAATATTCTAATACATCCGCACTTCCCGTTTTGCTTGAAACACTTCTATTCCCATGCTTAGCAACTGGAATACCTGCAGTAGCAAGGACAAAAGCAGATGTTGTACTGATATTAAAGCTCGAGGAGCCGTCACCGCCTGTACCGCAATTATCAATGACACCTGGAAACTTTTTCTTAAAACTTAATGTATTACCCGTTAGGGCCTTTGTAATTCCTACAATCTCATCAACAGTTTCACCTTTTGATTTCAATCCCATTAAGAAGGCAGCTATTTCTGATTCTGATACCTCTTCACCTAGAATAGAATCAACTGCGTCCTTCATTTGATTTTCAGTGAATGACCTATGCTCAGCTAATTGGAGTAAATAACTCTTCATCTTCGCTCATCCTTTCTATCTCAGCTAAAAAATTTTTTAACATTTGAATTCCTGTCGGCGTCCCAATTGATTCTGGGTGAAATTGGAGGCCATAAACAGGATAATGTTTGTGTTTAATTGCCATAACTTCATTGTCATCCATTGATTGAGCAATACATTGAAGTTCCTTTGGCAGAGTATCATGTTCAATTGATAAAGAATGATACCGCATGACATTCAATGGGGAGGCCAGGCAGGTAAAAATATCTTGGCTTTTATGACTGATTGCTGATATTTTTCCATGTTTGATTGTACGTGCACTTCTAATTTTAGAACCAAAGGCCGCCCCGATTGCCTGATGGCCAAGACATATACCTAAAATGGGAATTTCTCGATAAAAGTTTTGAATTACTTCTATACATATTCCCGCATCCTCCGGTCTTCCCGGCCCAGGAGACAAAATAATAGCCTTGGGATTTAACTTTTTTATCTCATCTATTGTTATTTGATTATTGCGGTAAACTGCTGTTTCTTCTCCGATTTCACCTAAATATTGATAGAGGTTAAAAGTAAAGGAATCAAAGTTATCAATAAGCAAAATCATTTTGCCTCTCTCCCCTCTAAGAATGATTTTAATTTGTTGGATGTTTCCTCATATTCAAACTCAGGATTGGAATCATATACAATTCCTGCACCAGCTTGAATATAAGCGGATCCTTCTGTTAAAATCATTGTTCGAATGGCCAAGGCAAAATCCATGTTCCCATTTGCAGACACATATCCGATTGCACCGGAATATAAACCGCGTTTTGATTTTTCTAAGGTATTTATTATTTCCATTGCCCGTACCTTGGGTGCCCCGGAAACTGTTCCAGCGGGCAGACAAGCTGCAAGAGCATCAAGTGCTTTTTTATCTGATTGAAGCTTGCCGCTAATTTCTGAGACAATATGCATAACATGACGAAATTTTTCGACTGTCATATATTTTTCAAGGCGGACAGAACCGAATTCACATACCTTACCAAGATCATTTCTCCCAAGATCTACAAGCATTTTATGTTCCGCAAGCTCCTTTTCGTCTTGAAGCAATTCTTTTTCAAGGTTTGTATCTTCGGAGCTGGTTTTTCCTCTTTTTCTTGTACCTGCAATTGGATTGGCAATCACTGTATTCCCTTTTGTTTTTATCAGGCTTTCTGGCGAAGAACCAATTACTGTATAGGTGTCAAAATCAATATAAAACATGTAAGGTGTTGGATTATGGGAACGATGTTTTCGGTATAATGCCAAAGGAGAACCCTGAAACTTCGATTTCATCCTTCGTGATAGGACGACTTGAAAAATATCTCCAGCGAGAATATGTTCTTTGGCAGTCTTTACATTTTTGATAAAAGTTTCCTTCGTTGTTTCTGAATGAAATCCTGAAAAAGAAAAGGACTCTTCATCACCAAAATCATATGTTTTTTTCAGTTCCTCTTCAATTTGCTGTATTTTCCCTTCAATTTTCTCACTATTCTCAGGATTCATGGAGATGCCGCAAAGGAATACTTTTTCTGCCAAGTGATCATAGACAATCACTTCTTCATAAAACATTAAGTGAACGTCAGGCATTTTGAGTTCATTCGGAAACTCAGTACCTATTTCTTCATACTGTCTAACAATGTCATAGCCGACATATCCAACTGCTCCTCCGATGAATGGGAAAGGGAGATCATCCGCTCCTCTTAATGGCAGTAAGTCATGTAAAATATCTAATGGGTTTCCTTTAATCGTTTTTGTTTCACCGTTTTGCTGAATGATCATATTTTCATTCCCAAATGATATAAGTTCCAAGGCTGGGTCAGCCCCAATAAAAGAATATCGTCCAGAATGATTAAATTTATTTGAGCTTTCCAATAGGAATTTCTTTTCCCCGCTAATCTTTTGCAATATTGAGATGGGGGTTAAAACATCTCCGCTAATCTCTTTTACCCTGAAAAAGGTTCTGGTTTCCATTTCTCGTCTCCTCTCTTCTACACTAAAAAACGCCCTCTATATACAAACTTCTGTTATGTATATAGAGGGCGAATGATAACCCGCGGTGCCACCTCCATTGAAGCAAAAAATCTGCTTCCTCTTCAGATACCAAGTTTTATGCTTGATATCCTATCCTTTTAACGGCGGAACTCCGTGAATCCCTACTACAATTTCAGGACTCCTCTCGTAAGTCCATTCCACAAATTTTTCCATATCGGCTCTCACCTCTTCCGACTCTCTGTAAAGAAAAAAATAAGTGTACTCTTCTTACTAAAGCGATTTTAAATATTATTTTATAAAAATAAAAAGGGTCCCCGCGTCCAAAAAGGACGGGAGACCCGTGGTGCCACCTTCATTAGCTAGTTATAGCTCACTTTACCAGTATCAAGCATAGCTTTAATACCTGTCTCTTGTAACGACGAGATTTTCGCCAAAGCCTACTAAATCATAACAATCGTTCGGTTTGGGGGCTCAGAAGTCCATTCACCAGTACATCATCACTGATTTTCACCAACCATCAGCTCTCTTCTAGAATCTGTACAGGTTACTACTCTTCGTCAATGCCAATGCAATCATTTATTTGATAATTATGTTAATAAATACTCTGCCAAATGTCAATAGTTTTTTAAGAAAATTCAAAATGGCTATGTTTTTTTATCGCTGATTAGGATTTTTCTACCACAGTTTTTTTGTCGATATTTGCAAATATTAAACTGTACAAATAATTATAAGGCGGGATAGGAAGACAAATGGAACATATTGAACAATTATGGAATAATCCACGAACTGTTAAAAAAAAGAAGTCCGCTTCCAGTCAAAAGGGTTCAAGTGAGATTTCCAGCCAGAAATGGGCAATTCTCTCGTTATCTTCTATTCCTTTAGTCATGACATTGGGCAATTCAATGTTAATACCAGTTCTCCCATCAATGGAAAAAGAACTATCCATAACTGCATTTCAATCCAGTATGGTAATCACTGTATACTCGATTATAGCTATTTTATTAATCCCGGTAGCGGGATATTTATCAGACCATATCGGAAGAAAAAAAGTCATTATTCCCAGTCTTATCATTGCAGGGATTGGCGGACTTCTCTCCGGCTGGGCTGCCTGGCAATTTGAAAATGCCTATTGGGTTATTTTGGCAGGGCGGGCACTTCAAGGGGTAGGTGCTGCTGGTGCATTTCCAATTGTGTTGCCGCTGGTTGGTGATATGTTTAAAAATGAAGATGATGTGAGTACCTGCTTGGGGTTAATTGAAACCTCTAATACTTTTGGAAAAGTATTAAGTCCAATCTTTGGTGCGCTGCTCGCTGGTTTTATTTGGTTTTTACCTTTTATGTCTTTTCCAGTTTTTTGTGCTATATCCGTATTATTGGTGGCATTTTTTGTGAAATCGCCAAAAAGTACGCAAAAACCTATCCCTTTTTCCGACTTTTTTAATGGAATTAAAAAAACTTTTAAGGAAAAAGGGCGCTGGCTCTATGCTGTTTTTTTTATCGGCGGAATTCTTATGCTGGTTCTGTTTGGGATATTATTTTATCTTTCAGAAGTCTTTGAAACGGAATATGGTATTAAGGATATTAAGAAAGGGTTCTTTTTAGCTTTACCGCTTGGTGCCCTCTGTCTATCTTCATTTATCAGCGGAAAAGTCATTAAAAAAAATAAGGTATTAATGAAATGGCTGACGTTTGGAGGAATCATTGCAACGGCGCTTTCTATCGCAGCTTTATGGTTCTCGATCAAACTATGGTATATGATAACTATGTTCTTAATTAGCGGGGTGGGGATTGGCATTGGTCTTCCATGCCTTGATTCCTTAATCACTGATGGGGTTGAAAAGCAGGAACGCGGCACCATTACATCTATTTATTCCTCTATGAGATTTATTGGAGTTGCAGCAGGACCGCCCATTATCGCGATATTAATGAAATTTTCAAACCATTGGATTTTTATTATTATGAGCAGTCTAAGCATCATAGCAGCTATGGTGGCCTTATTAGCCATCAAACCGCAGTCTAAAGAAGCATAAAAAGAGCTGAAAAACTCAGCCCTCAGGCTGTCGAAGAACTTTCGACAGCTTTTTATTTTATACAGTTAAAGAGTGGTGTTGATTTTTTTATAACCCTGTTGATTGCAGCGGAAGGCACGAAGACTCTTCGGAAATGCTAACGCATTTCCTTCGTGCATGTGAGAATTCAAGGATGTAATTCAATGTCCTCAAGGAGTACGTGCCAGGGGAGCCCCCGCAGGCGCTGGCGCCGAGGAGGCCGCCCGCGAACCGCTTGTGCCTCCTTCTAAAATCTATCGCTTTTTGTCGTGCGATGCTCATGCTGATGAAGACTTCCTTGTGGAGCGAAAATCAACAGCCAAGTTTAACATAGCCTATTATTAAAAAATAGGCTGTTCAATGGGCCCGTTAGCAGAATAATTCTTTAATAAATAGCGTTATTATGTTTGATAAAATGAAAAAATTGCCGAGAAAACATACCCTTTCTCGGCAATCTGAGAGCTGAAATAACGCTGCTCTTTTTCTCTTTTATGCTTTTACAGGCTTTTTCAAGAAACCCATTAATATTGCTGAAACGATAGAACCAATTAGTATGGCCAATAAATATTTTAAAGCTCCATTTTCGACTAAAAATGCTACGAAAATTCCGCCATGCGGTGCTCTTAGTCCAATATGAAATGCCATTGACAGGGCACCAGCTATAGCTGAACCAATCATCATGGAAGGTATAACCCGAATCGGATCCGCAGCCGCAAAAGGTATTGCTCCTTCCGTAATAAACGACAGACCCATCACATAACATGCTTTTCCTGCATCTTTATCCTGGTCATTAAATTTATTTCTAAAAATAGTTGTTGCAAGTGCAATTGCTAATGGCGGAACCATTCCTGCCGCCATAATCGCAGCCATTGGTTCATATACACCGCTTGCTAATAATCCTGTCCCAAAAACATATGCTGCTTTATTGATAGGGCCGCCCATATCAATGGCCATCATTAAACCAAGAATAATTCCTAAAAGAACCGCATTTCCTGTTCCAAGACCTGTCAGCCAATGTGTAATTTCTTTATTCAGCCATGCTACTGGATTATTAATAACATAATGCATTAAGAACCCGGTAATGGCTATTCCGAATAAAGGATAAAGTAAGATACTTTTAATCCCTTCTAAGGATTTTGGCAGACCTTCGAAAATCTTTTTAAGCAAAAGAACAATATATCCTGCTAAGAAACCGGCAATCAGACCGCCAAGGAAGCCTGCACCGCCATGTGCAGCCATCATTCCGCCTACCATACCAGGTGCAAAACCAGGACGGTCTGCAATACTTAATGCAATAAAACCTGCAAGAACAGGGACAATTAAAGCAAATGCATTATCCCCTCCGATGGCTTTAATTACTGCAGCAATCGGATTATAAGAAGGGTCATCCGGATTAGCTGAATTATACCCAAACAGGAAACTGATAGCGATCAAAATCCCGCCTCCAACAACAAATGGAAGCATATTGGAAACCCCATTCATTAAATGCTTATAAAAGCCTTTTCTAGTTGATTTCTGTTCTGCTGACTTGTTCTGATTCTGACCTTGGCCTTGGTAAATAGGAGCATCCTGTTTTAAAGCTTTTTCAATTAATTGCTCTGGTTTTCGAATTCCATCAGCAACAGCCGTCTGAATAACATGTTTGCCTTTAAACCGTTCCATATCAACATTGATATCTGCTGCAATAATAACAGCTGCGGCCTTATCTATATCCTCTGGTGTCAGGATGTTCTTCGCACCGCCGGAACCATTTGTTTCAACCTTTATCGGCACACCCATTTCGGCTGCTTTTCCTTTTAGAGAGTCAGCTGCCATGTAAGTATGTGCAATACCTGTTGGGCAGCCTGTTACGGCCACGATGGACATTTTGTCAGCTGCAGAAGAAACCTTTTCTTCTTTCTCCTCTTTGTCATAGCTGTTAAGGGTGTTTATTATTTCCTCAGCTGTAGCTGCCTTTAATAATTCATACCGGACTTCGGCTTTCATCAGCAGCCCGGAAAGACGAGCCAATGCTTCTAAGTGCGTATTATTCGCTCCTTCAGGGGCAGCAATCATGAAAAATAAATGGGCAGGCTTCCCGTCTAAAGATTCATAATTGACCCCTGAAAAAGACTTGCCAAATGCGATGGCAGCTTCTTTCACAGCCTCTGTCTTTGCATGCGGGATAGCAATCCCGTCTCCAATACCTGTTGTACTCTTTGCTTCACGGTTCATTATTTCTTTTTTAAACATATTTCGGTCAGTTACTTTTCCAGCACTAACTAGAACATTAACCAGCTGGTCAATGGCATTTTCTTTTTGGCTGCCTTCAATATTAAGCAGTATTGTATTTTTTGATAGTAATTCTGTAATTTTCATGTTGTCACACCCCTAACCAATTTCAGTAATTTCAACTTGTTTCATAACATCTAATGCTTTTTCCTTAGTACAAAGTCCCAAAGAAAATGCAGTTGCGCTTCCAGAAGCAACACTAAATTTAAATGCTTCCAACCAATCTTTCGTTTGAGAATAAGCGGCTAAAAACCCTGCGACCATGGAATCTCCTGCTCCCACAGAATTCTTGACTTGCCCTTTGGGAACTTTTGCATATAAAATCATTTCTTTATTTAAAAATACTGCTCCTTTGTCTGCTAGGGAAACAATGACGTTTTGAGCACCCATGTTAATTAATTCTTTTCCATAAGGTATTACCTCTTCGGGAGTGGAGATAGATACTTGAAAGAGGTCCCCAAGTTCATGATGATTTGGTTTAATTAAAAACGGCTGAAATGGAATCACTTTTTTAAGCAGATCTCCTTCAGCATCAACAACAAATTGTGTTCCGTTTTCCCGGCATATTTTTACTAGTTCCTCATAGGTGCCTACCGGAAGCGAGGTGGGAATGCTGCCTGCTAATACGATTAAATCGGTTTTACCTAATTTCTTTATTTTCTCTATAAGCAATTGAAAATCGGCTTCTGAAATGGCTGGACCACCTGCATTGATTTCAGTTTCCTTAGCTGTTTTTAGTTTAATATTAATTCGTGTATCTTCCTCTACACGAACAAAATCTGTTTCAATGTTTTCTTCGTGAAGAAATTGTTCTATATATGTTCCTGTAAAACCACCAACAAACCCTAAAGCTTCACTTTCCGTTCCCATTTGTTTTAAAACCCTGGAAACATTAATTCCTTTTCCTCCAGGAAATTTCGCCTCATTGTTGGTACGGTTTAATTCACCCAATTTAAAGCTGCCAAGTTTAACAATGTAATCTACAGAAGGGTTTAATGTTAATGTATAAATCATGTTGTCACAACCTTTATCGTGGTTCTATTTAAATATTGTTTTTCCATACCTGTATCTATTTCGTTTGTAATAATAGATGCCTCATGTATATCCGTGATTTTTGCAAAAGAAATTTCTGAGAATTTCGAACTGTCTGCTATAACAAAAGCCTCTCTAGTAAGTGAAATGGCCCTTTGCTTTACCAAAGCCTCTTCTTGATCTGGGGTAGTATATCCAAACTGTGGATGTATTCCATTGACACCCATAAAACATTTGTCAAAACGGTAAAGTTCCAGACTAGCTAAGGCACCTCTTCCGACAAAAGCGTTGGTTTTTGGTTTTACAAACCCTCCAATTCCATAAACAGGAATACCTTTATTTATTAAAGAAGAAAAATGCATCAACCCATTTGTCACGACAACGATATCTTTAACTTCTAGATACTCAATCATTTCAAATATGGTTGACCCTGCATCAAGATAGATACAGTCCCCTTTTTCCACCAAACTTGCAGCATATTTAGCAATCAGCCGCTTTTCCTGAAGGTTTTTGGAGGATTTCTCTTCCATGCTGGGTTCTTGGAGTTTACCTTGCAGCACTTTAGCCCCGCCATGAATTCTTTTTAAATACTTTTGTTTTTCGAGCATCGACAAATCTCTGCGAATTGTTGATTCTGAGCTATTTGTCAGCTCCATAACTTCTTGTATTTTAATGATATTTTTTTCTTTTAACAATTGAAGAATGACTCGATGACGTTCCGGTGTTAACAAATCATCACCACCAATATTTTTGGTATCTGTACCTATCATAGTGAAATCGATTGCAAAAATCAATCATTTTCTTTCAAAATCAATCATTTTTATGATTGTTTTTGAACGTTTTCTGAAAAACTCTTCATTATCTTTATTAAAGTTCAGTTTTTTACTACCATATTTAAAATTATTATGTTATAATAACTATTGTCTTAACCAATGATATGCGGGTGTGGTTTAATGGTAGAATTTCAGCTTCCCAAGCTGACGGCGGGGGTTCGATTCCCCTCACCCGCTTTTAGTTTTTTGGAGAAGTACCCAAGTGGTTATAAGGGGGCGCACTCGAAATGCGTTAGGGCGGGTAACCGTCGCGTGAGTTCGAATCTCACCTTCTCCGCCATTCAAATAGAGGTAAAAACAACGGCAGAGATTTCTGGCGTTTTTTATTTTCTCATTTTTTGGTGTCCATTTTATTTATGATTAGAAAAAAGTGTATAATAAAGTGAAACTCCATCAGCGGGGGTTATCCCATCCGTACTGATGGTTAGGCCTGTTAATGCGGGATAACCGTGAATAGAAAATAACGTAAAGGATGATATACTTGAATATCACTAGCTATACAGTAGAAAAATTGGAAGATCCCATTGGCTTACTAAAGGGAGACCGCTATGAATTTTTTCTTGACCTTGATATAGATGAAGAGGACGAGCTTTATTCTGAAAAAGGGATTGGTTTAAGGGTTCTTTTTGCTGTCGAAAACGATGAAGGGAAAATAGCCAATTATCATTTTTATGAAAAGGAAAGTGATGAAGTTTTAGACTTTGCCCTTGAAGATGATGAAGAGGAAACAGTACTTCATTTTTGTTCGGAGCATATAGATGATTAACAACAGGGATTCCGTATGAAGCGGAATCCCTGTTGTTTACCCAAATGTCGAATAAACTTAAGCTTCTTTTTTTACCTTAACAGGTGCTTTTTTCCTAGGTGCTGCTGTTTTCTTTTGTACTGCAGCAGCAGTTTTAGGTTTTGTTCTGTCAATCGAAGCTTGAAGTGCAGCCATTAAATCAGTGACATTTGAAGCTTGAGGCTCTTTTGCTGCCGCAGTGACAGTTTCTTTTCCTTGGCGTTTTGTTTCAATTAATTCCAGTAATGCTGTACGGTATTCGTCCGTGTATTTCTCCGGTTCAAATTCTGTTGTTAATTGATCAATTAGTAAAATTGCGGTATCTAGCTCCTTTTTCGTCACTTTATCCTCTGATGGAACATTCGGAACATCCCCCGCTTTGCGAACCTCATCTGGAAAATGAATGGTTTCCATTACTAGTGTATTTTCATAAACACGTATTACAGCCAATTGTTCTTTGGATCGAATAATAATTTTTGCCAATCCCACTTTTTGTGTTTCTTCTAAAGCTTTCCGTAATAAAGAATAAGCTTTGCTGCCGCCTTCATTTGGTGACATATAATAACTTCGGTCGAAATAGATTGGATCAATTTCTTCAATCTTTACGAAATCAATGATTTCAACAGCCTTGTCCTCATTTTCTTTTCTAAGTTTCTCAAGATCATCCTGTTCTAAGACAACGAATTTTCCTTTTGTATATTCATAAGCCTTCACAATATCTTCAGGTTTAACTTCCTCTTCACAAACTGTACAAATCTTTTCATATTTAATGGGGGCATGGCATTTATTATGCAGTGTCCTTAGCTTAATGTCCTTATCTTCTGTCGCTGTATGAAGCTTAATGGGGATATTGACAAGTCCAAAACTAATACTGCCTTTCCACATCGTATGCATAAAAAATTTCTCCATTCTTTTTTAATCATATTGTTTGACCTTTACAGCTCCATAATTCATAAAAACAATTGCCAAAGCATGAAAAAGATGTTCTTTCACATACTAAATGAAAAAGGGGAATTCTTATAATGAAACCAATGCTGCCAACCCTTACTTTTGAAAGTCCTAATCGCCCCGGGTGGTTTTATGAAGTCAAATATGATGGCTTTCGTGCAATTCTTGATTGGAATAAAAATGGAATTGAATTAACAAGCAGAAATGGAAAATCGTTAATACCGCAATTTCCGGAAATTATAAATTTTTCATTAGAAAATGATGTTAAATTTCAGCCTTTTTTACCCCTTCAGCTCGATTGTGAATTAGTATTGCTGCAGAACCCTTATAAAGCAAATTTTTCTGCATTACAAGTCCGCGGTCGTATGAAATCAGCAGCAAAAATAGCCGAACAAGCAGAAAATGCACCATGCCGCCTCATGGTATTTGATTTATTAGAGTTAGCAGGAAAACCTTTAAATACACTACCCTTTAAAAAAAGAAAAGATAAGCTGATGGAGTTATTTCACTCACTTGAATTTGAGCTGCTTGCCAACCCATCAAATCCCCAGCTGCTCCAACCGGTAACCGCTTATGAGGATTTCATGGAAATATGGGAAAAAGTAGTTTTATTTGATGGAGAAGGAATTGTTGCGAAAAACGGGCAAAGTCCTTGGGAGGAGGGTAAACGTTCTTTACAATGGTTAAAATACAAGAATTGGAAATATGTAGACTGTTTTGTCACATCCTATGATAAAACAAACGGCTATTTTTTCGTATCAGTATACAATGGTAATGAAATATATCCAATCGGCCAAGTTCTATTTGGATTTAAACCTGAAGAAAAACAAGCACTTGGGCAGATTATTAAACAAAACATGAAAAGCTCAGATCAACAAATTATTTATGTTGAACCTGCCATATGCCTTGAGGTAAAATACCTTGAGCTGTACGAAAATCAATTAAGAGAGCCCCATTTTGATCAATTCCGGTTTGATTTAAAGCCAGAAAATTGTACATATGAACATTTTAAATTTGGTCAAAAAAATTTACCAAAGGATTTAGAGATTACCCATCCTGAAAAGCCGCTATGGGAACAATTCCATATTCAAAAGACAGATTATATCCTTTATTTGCGGGAAGTATCCCCCTATATGCTGCCATTTTTAAAAAATCGTTTATTGACAGTTATCCGTTATCCGCACGGAACGTTCGGCGAAGCTTTTTATCAAAAAAACTGTCCTGATTATGCTCCGGATTTTGTTGAAACCCAAATAGCAGATGACATCAATTATATTGTTTGCAACAATCTCAAAACCCTAATTTGGCTCGGCAATCAACTGGCAATTGAATTCCATGTTCCGTTTCAAACCATTTACAGTAAAGGGCCAAGTGAAATTGTTTTTGATTTGGATCCCCCATCAAAGGAAGATTTCCATTTAGCAGTTAAAGCGGCATTATTAATCAAAGAAGTACTGGATCAGCTTAATTTAATAGGATTTATCAAAACTTCTGGAAACAAAGGATTACAAATTTATCTTCCGCTTCCAGAAGGAGAATTCACATTTGATGACACGAGGTTATTTACCAGTTTTATTGCCGACTATTTGATTACTAAAGACCCTGATTCTTTTACAATTGAACGAATGAAAAAAAAGCGAGGGAACAGGCTTTATGTGGACTATGTACAGCATGGGGAAGGCAAAACAATTATTGCCCCTTATTCATTAAGAGGCAACGAACATGGTGGTGCAGCAACTCCGTTATACTGGGAGGAAGTAAACGTTCAGCTCGAGCCAAAGATGTTTACAATGGAAAATGCTTTAAATCGTTTAAAAAAGCTTGGAGACCCTTTTAGAAATTATTTTTATACAAAAGAAATACAGCCATTTGCACCTGTTTTACATGTATTAAAGCAAGGTGTTGAAAAAAAAAGATAAGGAGGCAGCCCCTCCTTATCCTTTCATTGCATTATTTAAATACTGCTGCACTTCAGTCTGCATTTTTTCATAAAAATGCTGTTCAGTCATTTCATTTTTTTGATTTACTTTAAATGATTTTTCAGACAAATCAATGGTTACTGAGGCATTATAAAGGTATGTCGCATTGCCAATTAGATCAATCTGATATTTCTTACCCAGCTGGTGGACAATACACTGGACTTTTCCGCCATTATTGTAGACATCCACAACCGACTCATATTCATTCAATCCCTGCATACATGTTACTAAAGAGGACGCAGACATCGCTGTTCCACAGGCATTCGTGAATCCAACCCCGCGTTCAAATGTTCTTACATAAATCGAACCTTTTTCGAGCAGCTTAATAAAACTTACATTAACCCCATCCGGAAACAGCTCATTAGGACCATTTACTTTTTCACTCAGCTGCCTTTGAATATCACTCTTTAATGTTGCTGCATCTACTATGGTTATTAAGTGTGGATTAGGCACAGCCACTGCCGTAAATCTTAATTCCTCTGATAATTCATGTATTTTTTCATTGTACAAGGTCGGTTTATTTAAATTTAACGGTAAAGCCTTTAAGTCAAACAGCACCGGTGAAATTTCGACTTGATAGGTTTGAACATCCGAAAACAGCTCTGGTTGTTTGCTTACCTTTAAATCTGCCTTCATTGTTTCCACAACTGCTTCATTTTTTCCAAGTAATTCACAAAGATAACGTGCTACTAGGCGAAGGCCGTTCCCGCACATCGATGCTTCAGATCCGTCAGCATTAAAAACTCTCATTCTGCCGTCAGTCTGTGCGCTTTTCATTACAAACAGAATACCATCCGCACCAAGCTCTGTTTCCCGGTTACACAAAAGCCTGGCAAGTTCGGCTCGTTCGGATTCCGTAAATGTATAGTTATTCGTGATTTCATCAATTAAAAGAAAGTCATTTCCTGATCCATGACCTTTAATCAAGTTTATCTCCACTAGTAAGACCCCCGGAACAAAAATATATTCCTATCATACCAAACAAAAGGCTTGAGGGGAACTTTTACCTTTCGATGAAATATTCATTAATTAAAAACGACATCCTAAGCATACGTTCTTGATCAGATAATTTACCTTCAAATGATAAGACGGGCGTGTTGGGTTCAGGAAATAAGTGACTCCATTCGACTGGCATCCAGCCTCGTCGCAAGCGGCTTACCTGCCGATTGGATTGATTAATTATTTTTTCATCCATAAAAACTCGTGAACCGTGCACTGCCCCAATATATTTACCTGATTCATCAAGAAATTCTTCCTTACTTTCCCGCCACTTATCCTTTGTCTTTACCATACATCCTAAATATGTTTGGGCTTTGTCGAAAACTTGAATTCTTATCTGTTTTTTCCCTTGCACCTTAAAATATCCAATCGTTTCATCCTGTTCATTTTGCAGATGAAACATCCTATATCGATTAAGTTTAAAAGGTCCATTTGCCTTGTATTTTGTTATACTCCCTGCCAATTGTCCATCCGGAAGAAAAAAAAGTAGTTTGGGTGATTGACAATTGAGAAAAAGTACTAAAAAATGCCGGGAAGAGAATAAGGTATGGCCATTCTTTACATATTCCCTGCTTACCATCTTTCTATTGATTGAAATCGACTGCCTTTTGCGTAAAAGGTAAAGTTGAAAACAAAGAAAGCTATAAAGAAAAAATGGTATGGTAAAAACAATAATTTCTTGATTTTGAAGAAAAAAGAGATTGCCTGCAACAATTAATACAATAGGGATTAGAGCTGCCATACTGCCATTTAAGTTTAGATTTGCAGCATCTCGGTAATAGTCTGTTATTTTCATTTGGAAATCTCCTTATTAAATCTCTTATACTAGTTTATTTAAAACATAGAAAAAAATGATAGAAGATTTTCAAGTAAAAAGAATAGAAAAGGAAGAGTCAACAAAATAAAACTCTTCCTTAAGAATGAATATAATTATGAATTTTATCCATAGCTTGTTTTGCGTCCTCATATCCTTGGTAATAAAGCGATTCTAATTTTTGGGGATTTCTTTCCATTCTTCCTACAGTAAGTGGGTGAACAGGGCGAATAATTAGGACTTTCCCCTTTTTTTCTTCTTCTTCAAGATAATCGATTGTTTCATTATAGATTTGATAACGGTTCTGAAGTGCATTTAATAATCCTTTATACTGAGGATATTTTCGGCTGGCCAGGAAATGAAATCTTGACGGCCTTTTTTTATATCCTTTATTACGTGTTAAGATGATAATATTTTTTTCAAATCCATCCCGCTGTGCTTTTTTTATTGGAATAGGATCACTGATTCCACCATCAAGCAACATTTTATCTTGAAATTTCACCTCTGGCGCAATAAACGGCAGGGAGCTTGATGCACGCAGTACTTTCAAAAGTTCTTGACCATAGTCCTGCTTATTAAAATAAACAGGTTCCCCGGAGACACAGTCCGTCGTTCCAACTACAAATTCTGAGGGACTATTATAAAATTCATCATAATGATATGGAACATGTTTATTTGGAATTTCATCAAATATGAAATCCATACCAAAAAATTGCCGATTTTTAAAATAGTTTTTCCAAGAGATATATCTAGGGTCGGATGCATAGTCAATGGTCACTACTTTATTTCTTCCTTTTTGTTTTGATAAATAAGATGCTGCATTGCATGCTCCTGCTGAAACACCTATTACATAAGGGAAAAACAACCCGTTTTCTAAAAAAAATTCTAAAACCCCGCCAGTATAAACACCGCGCATTCCGCCGCCTTCCAAAACCAAGCCGACTTGTTTTTCCATCATCCTCAACCTTCCAGTAAATTTTTGTTAATTGACATTATAGTTCATCTATACAGATTTGGAAACTGAAAAGGCTTTTCCAAATTGTTCATACTGCTGCCTGCATAAAGAAAAAACCTGGCAAAAAATCAGCCAAGTTTTCTTTTTGTTTTATTTGATTAACCTAAATATTAATGGAAATTGGTAGTCATTGCCTTCATATGCTTTAATTGCCGCAATGATTGTAAAGACGAACATCATGATTCCCAGTACAGCCATTGCAACAAAGCCTATCAGAATAATAGTCAATAAACCGCTAATAAACATGTAAACCGTATAAGAAATGAAAAAGTTAAAATATTCCTTTCCATGATAATCAATAAAAGATGACTCATCCCTCTTAATTAACCAAATAATAAGCGGTCCGAGAATTGGTACGAAAAAACTAAGCACATACATCAGTGCCGCAAGCATTCTTTCATCATTTTTTACCATAAGCCTTTTCCCCCATTGGAAATTTTATTCTTTACCCCTATTATTTACGTATTACTGCGTAAAATGTTTCATACTATTTAACAGGAATTTCCCATCTTTTCCTTATAAATGAATATTGATAAAATAGAAAAAATATTATTTTCTTTAAAGAAAGGGCTGCTATGACAAATATACTTTTGAAAAATGCCACGGTTTACCCAATTACCGCAAATCCATTACATTCTGCTGATGTTTTAATTGAAAATGGAAAAATTAAATCGGTTGGAAAGGGAATCACATGCGATGACAACATGGACATAATTGATTGTGAAGGAAATTTTCTATTTCCAGGCTTTATTGACGTCCATACCCATTTGGGTCTATATGATGAAGGAACAGGCTGGGCTGGAAATGATGCTAACGAGACGGCCGAGGCTATGACACCTCATATCCGTGCAATGGATGGAGTTTACCCGTTAGACCCTGCCTTCACAGATGCCATTAAAAGCGGTGTAACCACTGTTCATATCATGCCGGGCAGCGCAAACATTATTGGCGGAACCACTTCTGTCATTAAAACAACAGGAAAAAACATCAAAAAAATGATTGTTCAGGAAATTGCCGGTTTAAAAATAGCATTAGGGGAAAATCCAAAAAGAATTCACAGCCAAGGGAAAAATGACTCTATTACTAGAATGGGAATCATGGGCATGCTTCGGGAAGCTTTTTATAACGCCATGCATACGGATAATCCTGAAGACCTTAGAATCAGCCCGCTCATCATGGCATTAAAAAAAGAAATTCCTGTGAGAATCCATGCCCATCGTGCGGATGATATTATTTCTGCAGTTCGATTAGCAGAGGAATTTAATCTTGATTTACGAATTGAGCACTGTACCGAAGGCCATCTTGTCGCTAGTGAACTTTCCGGCATGAATTTAAAAGTTTCTGTAGGGCCTACATTAACGAGAAGATCAAAGGTTGAATTGAAGAATAAGACATGGAAAACCTATCAAGAGCTTTCTGATCACGGCATTGAAGTATCCATCACAACAGACCATCCATATACCCCAATTCAATACTTAAATATTTGCGCTAGTTTAGCTGTAAGGGAAGGACTTTCTGAACAAAAGGCACTTCAAGGCATTACCATCCTTCCCGCCCGAAATTTAAAAATCGATCATCTTGTAGGAAGCATTGAAGCAGGAAAACAGGCTGATTTAGTTTTATGGAGCCATCACCCCTTTCATTACCTTGCAAGGCCAAAATGGACAATGATTGGCGGTGGAATACTATATCAGGATGCATAGAATTTTGTAGAAAAACAGGAAAAAATTTTGATAAAATCTGCCCAAAAAAACTATTTTCTTTTAGCTTTTTTTCTTGTATGATACATTTATATTACTTTTCAAACCACAATTTGGGGGTCTTTTAAGTTTTATATTGTTCGTTACAACAAAAATAAAATAGGGAAGGCAAATGGTGCGCCACCAGTTTACTGGTTCTAGTGGGTTCGATTCCCACCCCGGAATTTTTTACGTTACTTTTATAAAAAATTTCGAGGGTGGGCCGCAATCTTCCACGGGAGCGGACTGCCCTAATTGGAGGGGTATTCATGCTCAAAAAACGTGACCTTGAGGACTGTCATGTACTGTATGAATTGATGATGCATCCAGATGTCTTCCCTTTTGTGCGTCATAAAACAGAATCGTACGATGAATTTTTATTTATCACTAAACAAATTATAGAAGCTGAAGAGCGTGGAGAATTAATTTCCCGAACGATTTTGGATGAGTGGGGAGCTCCTATCGGAACAATCAGCTTATTTGATATTGAAAACCAAGCAGGCTTCTTAGGAACCTGGCTCGGAAATCCATACCATGGGAAGGGCTATAATAGTATGGCTAAGGATGCCTTTTTCCAAGAGTTATTTTACGAGATTGGAATTGAAACAGTTTTTATGCGGATTCGCAAGGTAAATATTCGATCAAGAAAAGCCGCAGAAAAACTTCCTTACATTCTCAATGCAAACGAGACACGTAAAGCGTTGTATGGGCAATTAAATGCTAATGGGGATGTTTACGATTTATTTGAAATACCTAAGGATTTATATACACTTCATATCCTAAGGAGCGGTTCTTTACAATCAGATTCTCATTTACTAGAAGCATAAAAGCAATCGGCCTGCCGATTGCTTTTTCCATAGAACCCTATTCATATATGGCAAAAGGAACATTTATTTAAATGCTTTACCTAAGACATCCATCCCGCCTGTTACTGGTATAATGCTCCCAGTTATAAAATCTGACTTTTCATCAATAAGAAAGCCAATCACTCTGGCAATATCTTCCCCGGTACCTTCCCTTCCAGTCATTTGCCCCGCAGCTTTTGCCTTCCACGATTCTTTAATATCTTTTTCTTTCCATTCATTTGTTATGTCACCTGGTGAAACCATATTGGCTGTAATTCCATTCTCTGCTTCTTCCATGGCAATCGTTCTTGTGAGTGAAGCAAGGCCGGTTTTGGCTGCAGCAAATGCTGAGCGATACATCCAGCCTGGAGACGATTCAACCCGATCATAACCTAAAGTAATGATTCTTCCCCATTTTTGCTTGCGCATCCTTGGAATAATGAGCTTTGATAAATAATAGACAGAGGTTAAATTTCCGTTTAACAAATAGTTCCATTCTTCAAAGGAATAATCGGTCATTTTTTTTCGTTCATGTATGTAAGGACCAGCGTTGTGAATTAAAACATCAATTGTTTCATATGCAGATAGGGTCTCGCTTACAATCCGGGTACAGTCTGTTTGACTGGCTACATCGCCTTGCACTGTGACACAGTTGACTCCATAACATTCCTTCAAATGAGTCGCTAATGAAATGGCTTTATCTTTACTGTTTCGGTAATTTATAGCGATTTGGAAGCCCTTTTCCGCAAGGTGAATTACGGTTTTTTTTCCAATTCCGGAAGCTCCCCCCGTAATCAACGCAGTTTTCTTATTCACAAGCATAACCTCTCCATTCATCATAATTTTTCTCTTTATTTTATGTTAAAAAGAAACCATCATATATGCAAATTTTTTACCCCTTCTATCCAAATAATTCACTGAAATAAAGAATTAATAACGAATAGGCATTTGCTTGCATAGGATGTGTTATCAAAAAGAAATGTTCCTCCTTTCTAAAGGAGATCATCTTTAAAAAAGGATGTGACAGTATTGCAAACTGTTATCAATATATTTAGCTTTAAAATTAACAGTGTTTCTAATAATGGGTCTGTCAACATCGGTGAAGCACTTCATAATGCTCATTCAGCCCTTACTAAATCTCAAGGCGAAAATGTATCTTACGGGGATTATGCACCGCCAAATGCTGCCATGGAAAATGTCTTTATTGATCCGGATGTCAATGATATGGGAGATATTGCAAACCCATCAAACGTTTATTCTAATCCCGTATAATCTAAAAAGGACTGAAAAACAAATGCCTTTTCAAATAAACATTTTTAACATCAAAACAAATGCCATCAATAATAATGGCAATATTGATTTTGGACCTATTGTCCAGAACTCGCATACATCCAATACTAAATTAATCGGCACGAATATGGCCTTTGGTGACCTTTCTCCAGCCACTTCCGGCCATATTAATAATTATGCGGATGTGGATATAAGTGAACAAGATCAAATTTTCAACCCATCTACTCCAATTCTTAACCAAATATAACTGCCTCAAATGAAAGGATGAAAAAGAATGTTTCCATGGAATATTTTTCCTTTTAATAAAGACATGAAAGAATCTATGCAGAAAATGAAGCCTGGAGAAATTGATAAGTATGTCCAGGATATCATTGGGAAAGCTATGCCCGATAATATGAGAGGAATGATGAACCCAACCGACTTCTTTAATGGTTTTCAATCTTCCGCTCCTAGTCACCCCTCATCAACAGGCAGCCTAAATTCCTCTGCATTTGAAACTCATGATTATGTATTTGTAAGAATTCCGATTAAAGATGAAGAATGGTTAAAAAAACTTCGCCTATATCATACTTCAAACCAATTAATTCTCGAACACATTCCAGAACAGGATGATAAGCATACCATAACGCTGCCGGCAATTGTAAAAAAGAAAGGGGCCGCCGCCAATTACAAAGATGGAGTTCTTGAAGTAAAAATCCCCAAAAATATTGATATGCAGTATTCACAAATTGATGTAACAGAAATTATGTAAAATAATTTTTTCATGTTTTTCTTACTAATTTAGTAAGATGAAATAATGGTTCTTCGCAGGGAGTGATACCATGGAAATTGATAAATTAAAGAAGTGGATGGATGCAGCTCAAGCTTTTCAATCAGAGGCGTTTTGGAATAATGTTTTCGATACTTCTAAGAAAAATAACTCTAATGGGAATGTTAACCCTTTTAAGGTAATGGATTTTTTTCCAAAGTGTGATTTATATGAATCTGACCACTATCTAAAAGCTGAAATTGAGGTTCCTGGTGTATTGAAAGACCAATTACATCTTTCCATCCAAGAACAAATGATTACCATTTCAGGAGAATTTAGATCTTTCGAACAACACCGAAAGTACTTTTTAAAAGAGCGTCCAAGCAGGTCCTTTAAAAAGGAGATAGCACTCCCCTATCCAATTAAAATTGATCAAGTAAAATCAGAAATGAATAATGGTGTTTTATATATTGCCATGGCCATCAACCAGGAGGAAATGGAATCAATCCCAATAAACCTTTCTCAAAAAGATGATTAATATACGAGGGGGAAGGCTTATGGTAAAGGTCAAAAAGTTGATTATTAGAAAAGTTGATTCCTCCCATAATTTTGGTGAAATAGAAATAAATGACGTTTCAGGCTCCATCAATATCGGTTCTGTCTATGAAGGTGATTTTTCAGCCATTATTAAAGAAAAACTAGGAAAAAAAATTAAGCATCCTTCTCCATTTGAAAAAAATCACAGGGACAGCATTTAATACTAAGTAGTTCCGTTTCGGTGGAGAAACATACCAAACAGCATGATAAATAGGAGACAAAGCCGCATACGATTTTGTCTCCTATTTTCCTCTTATATATCAACGACCAAGAGCTATAACCACTTTAATTAGTCAGCAAAATCGCAGCCTAAAAAACATATTGACAATAGTTGTTGTCAATGTGCTAATTACTATGTTAATTCCTATGCAAATGGCTAGGTTGTTTTTTACTGAGGTTCACTTGGTTTTTTTGAAACATAAGTAGTCTAATCCATAATTGGGTAACCGGCGAAGGTAAAATAAGCGGAGATTTTTCCGCTAAATACTGAATGGAGCTCATTTCAGGGAATATAAGGGGAGGTTTTCCGCTTATCCAAAGCAAAATTACCTATTTTCACATTTTTCGAGTCAATAGGCGGAAACCCTCCGTCTATTTTAGCTATTTTCAGTGTTTTTTGTTACTCAAGGGAAATTACTCCGCCTATTTATCAAACTTGCCTCAGCGTTTAACGACTTGTACAACCTCTCCATATTAAAGAGCTTTTTTGTGTGCTAGTTGTATTGATAATTACTTGTTATTGATGCAACGAATTCTTATGTTATTTGTGTTGTGGTTTTAGATATTCTCTACATTTTCGTAACTACTTAATTTAATACGCTGTCCTTTTTAATTTACATATTTACCTTCTTTCCTGCAGAACATAATGGTAAAAATTAAAATTTGAAAGGGGAATTTTATGTCTACACCCTATCGTTGTCCAAATTGTAAAACAAACCGTATCAGATTTAATATGATTCATCAAGTTGCCCAATCAGTTAAACTTGATCCGCAAACAGGGGATGTTATAAGGGAATATAATCAAAACGATTTGGAACCATTTCACCATCCGTATACTGGACCAGAATATCGGATCCAGTGCGGAACATGTGGATTAATTGAGGATGAACGGACCTTTATTAAGTTTGGAGAGCAGCAGATGTAAGAAAAGTGCTAAAGACTAAAAAAACACCTTTATTAACCTAATTCGTTAATAAAGGTGTTTTATTTGATTAAATAATTCTCCTTCAAAAAATGAAGGGAATCCACTTTCCATGCTTCTTGAGGAGAAAATCGGATTAAATGAATGTCCCCGTGAAATAAATGTCTGCCTGTTTGATTATACCATTCCACATCAATTGGAACATCAAGGCTGACCTCTTCCGTCAGATCTTCGGGAGGCAAGTATTCCAGCCGGGATAAATTCACATTCTCCATTTGAGGGATTATTGTCCGCCAGTTGACTTTTTGTAAGGAAACCTTCGAGACAATACGCTCATCTTGCTGTTTAAAAGCAGTAAAGTAAGCATAAATGACATCATAAGGGTTTGCTTTAGCTAAGTATTCATCTAATCTTCCAGCTGCTTTCAAAATCATCAGCTTGTGGGATAAATCCATTAAATTTGTACGATGTGTTGTACTGCCATAGAAATGGATACAAAAATGGCCGGGAAAATTATTTTGTAATGCACCTGCACCATGCGGCATTCCATGCATAGAAGCTGCAATCCATTGATCCTTATGAATGACAATTATTGCCCTTCGTTTCCAGCTCCATTTTCCTCCATAAATTTTTTTCATGATACTGGTATCTTTAGCTGTTAATGGCTGTACATCTGCATGATTACTTCCAGCTCTTCTTTGAACTTTAAATTTTTTTCCTGTTTCTATATCTAAGACGGTGAATTTTGTATACTTAGGCAAAATATGATTAACATCTTTCCAATTAGGCATTTCAATTTTATAACTTATATTAGCAGCTTCCACTGTTCCATTGCCGTATAGGAGGAATAGAAGAAATAGAAGGATAACTGCTGTACTTTTCACTGTTTTTCCCCCTTTTGAAATACTCACATTAAAAGAATTACCTTAAGGGGAGCTTATCATTCATATTTTTATATGGCAAAACAAAAAAGCGGATCAGCCTATCCGCTTTTTCATCCAATCCATTTCGTTAAGTTTTTAACGGAATTTATTTCATTCTATCTTTCAATACCTCTACAGCTTTATTAAGCTGGGTATCATTTTTTTGAATCTTTTCTCTAAGCTGTTCCATTAGCTTGATAGTGGAGTCACCTTTTAAAACACCATCTGCTTTAAGTTTATTTGCTTTTTGAAATGCCATTACAGCTTCTTTTGTCTTTTCATCAAAAAATCCATCTGTTCTGCCAGGATCATAACCGATTGCCTTTAACATCTTTTGTGCTGTTTGAACTTCTGCAGAAGCATTAGACTTGGATAAAGCCTTGTCTGGGTCAATAATAGATAATGTTGCATACTCCGGCAGCTCTACTTTAACATCTGGTTCGATTCCTTTTTTATGAATCCAGTTGCCATTTGGTGTGAGCCATTTAGCAATCGTATATTTAATATTCGAGCCATCCTTAAAATCTGCGGTCGTCTGCACGGTTCCTTTACCAAACGATTTCTCCCCAACAAGAGGTATACCTGCGGATTCTTTTACTGCAGACGCAAGAATTTCAGATGCACTTGCACTTCCCTTATCAATCAATACGACAATCGGAAAATCAGGATTACCGTCATTTTCGGATTTAATTTCAGTTATTTTTCCGCTTCTGTCCTCTTCTTTCACAATTACTTTTCCATTAGGAACAAACATGCTTGAAATTCTGACTGCTTGATCTAATAATCCGCCGGGATTTTGACGTAAGTCTAATACAATCCCTTTCATGCCCTTTTTCTGTAAATTGTTTAAGGTGTCCGCAAGTTCTTTTGATGTATTCGTTGAGAAACTGGTAATTTGGACTTTGGCAATATCCTTTTCCACCATTTCACCATAAACGGTTTCAATTGGAATCTCGTCGCGTACTATTGGGACAGTTAATGGATTTTCATTTCCAGGCCGTTTAATGGATAGTTCTACCTTTGTGCCTTTTTTTCCTCGAATCATCATAACTGCCTGAGTGGAATTCTTTCCTTGCAGTGTTTTCCCGTCTACAGATAAAACAATATCATTCGGTTTCAATCCAGCCTTCTCTGCAGGGGAACCTTTTATTGGGGATACAATGACAATATGTCCATCCTTTTCCTGAATTTCCGCCCCAATTCCCTCAAAAGAAGAAGAAATTGTACTTTGAAAATTCTTTGCCTCTTCTTTACTCATATAATCGGAATATGGATCATCAAGGGCTTCTACCATGCCGTTAATCGCCCCATTAATAAGCTTTTGGTCATTTGTTTTTGTATAATACTTATTTTTCAATGTATCAAAGGTATCATACAGCTTATTAAATTCAGTTCGTTCACTTCCTGCCACTGTAACCACTTTATCATCGCCCCATGAAAGAGCCACTGCTGTAATCCCAACGGATAAAAATACAATTAAAAATAGCAGCATAATAAAATGGAACTTTTTTAAGTGAATAAAGCTGGATTTATTTTCAATCGTCTGCTCTTGTTCAACCTTTTCTTTTTCCTTTTTCTCATCTTCCAAAGCCTTCACCACTTTCATTAACCAAAGATAAAACTTACACGAAAAAAACTCCTTCAATCCGCATAATAGAAAACCTCTTAGTGTTTAGAATAACATCTTTTTAATAAAAATAACAAAGAAAAGTGAATAAGTGAATGAAAGTATGTAAATGCGCGAGACCCCTTTCATTAGAAAGAGGTCCGAAAGCAGATTATTCCTTAATGGCTGCTTCTAAAGCAACTTCAATCATATCATTAAACGTTAATTGTCTTTCCTCAGCTGTCGTTTCTTCACCCGTTAATATATGATCACTGACAGTAAGTACTGATAAAGCATTACGTCCAAATTTGGCTGCCAGCGTATAGAGTGCCGCGGTTTCCATTTCGATAGCTAAAATTTGGTATTTTGCCCATTTTTCATGATCAGCATTATCATTGTAAAAGGAATCGGCAGTAAATACGCTTCCTACTTTTAAATTTAATCCCTTCTCTACTCCTGCATCATAAGCTTTTCTTAACAGGTCAAAATTTGCTGCAGGTGCATAATCAACATGTCCAAATGTAAGACGGTTCATATTCGAATCAGTTGAGCTGGTCATTGCAAGAATTACATCTCGAACCTTAACGTCTTTTTGTATGGCACCACATGTCCCAACACGGATTAAGTTTTTCACGTTATAGCTTTGCATTAACTCTGTAATATATATGGAGATGGACGGGACACCCATTCCAGTTCCTTGGACAGAGATTTTTTTTCCTTTGTATGTACCAGTAAAACCAAACATATTTCGAACTTCGTTATAACAGACTGCCCCTTCTAAAAAAGTCTCCGCTATATATTTTGCCCTTAACGGATCCCCAGGAAGCAATACTGTTTCAGCTATTTCATTTTCCTTCGCCGCAATATGTATACTCATAATAATAAGTCCTCCAATCAATATATTTACACTTAACAGTTTCCATAGCCAATATATCATAAACTTTTTTCAATGAAAAACACCAGCTGAAAAAGAGACATGATTTATTTATAGTGTGGAATACTAGTACTGATTTACACTTATAAACATTGCTAAGAGTTCAACCTTCTTGCAATGAAATGGGAGGAAATTAATATGGGAAAGAAAAATCGTGCAAGAATTAATTCACCCAAAAAGAATAATCATATTCCTGCTGAAGCGATTACAGCAGAACACGAGGCACATGCGAAAGAACATCAAGCTACCGGCGGCCGAAAAGGTAATTAAAAATTTGAAAGTAATAGGTTTAAAAAAAGAGGTTGTCCCAAAGTTTACATATAATTAGGGGCATCCCCTTTTTGTTTATGTCTCTGTGAATTTGCCCAAGGCACAAGTGATAAGAGTTCCGGGTTCCTCTTGCCGTTAAATTTCCTGCGTGGGCTCCCCTGCCCCATACTCCTGCTTGACACTGAATTGCTTTCCTGACTCTGCCTTTATACAAAGGGAAAACGTTAGCATTAACAAGAAGTCTTCTTGTCTTCGCTTAAATTCTCCCTTATGATATTTTGCAAAAAAAATTAAAAATAAGAAGCTTACCCAAAGGAGTGATCCACCAACCTTTTGGGGCAGCTTCTTTTTCTTTACAGTAATGCTATTCGATTAATCGGCACCCAGCCTCCAGGTTTTAATTGAAAATAATATTGTCCGCCGCGGCCCTCATCTATCATTACAATATCCCCTGTAGATAAAAAACGCCCATTATAATTGGCAGGGATTCTATCTGTTACATTAAAGCGGCTAAACGTCTCCTGCAGGCAATGTTCTCGGCTGTCAGCCGGGATATTTAATCGATAGACTTGTTGATGACCTCTTTTATCACGTTGCTTGGACGTTTGAAAAATGGTCACGTCATATTGCATACTGCTTTTTCTAGATAAAGCCCTTATCATTATATCCCTCCAATAAGTAGAATTTTTTGCCTGTTCTATTAATTAGAGGTGGACCTAGTCAATTCCTTCAAAGAAAAACCGCAAATTTTGTCGAATGATCATTTTGAAAAAAGACAAACAAAAAAGCGAGCATCATGTATCTGCTCGTTTTAAGAATTTTATATTTAAAGTGGATTTTATGACTTTATGAATGTTTAATCCTCCACCTCTTCATCGATAATGCTTTTTTCAATTAAATATTCAAAGGTTATGTCCGCGATTTCTTCTAATTCATCTTCATTTGGTACATAACCTCTTTTTACGAGTTCATGGAAAAAGAATTCGGCAATTTCTTCTGTATCGATAAATACCTCAATTTCCTTCAATTCATCTCCCCCTTTTTAGAGAATGTATGAGTGTTCAAGGCTTTTCATGCCAGTAACTTTGCTGGGCTGGCCAAACTGTAAATTGCTTAGCATTATGGAACTTATTAAATATATTCAGTCATTTTTCATTTGGACAAGCATAGGATGGTTGTAAAGATTTCTCTTGAGGTGATAAAATGTCTACTTTACAAACCAAGCTGGCTAAATGGGTGGAAGATGTTAATATGGAAGATGGTAATACTCTTCAATTGTTTGAGAAAATAACTGATACGATGTTTTTTATCATCAAATGGGGTGGAATTCCGTTTTTTATATATTTACTAATTGAAATGGCAAAATGATAAACTATACATGGCTTTTTCCATCATTACCTGCTAAATTTTCTAATTTTCTTAAGATCACGCGCATTACCTGGTAATATTCTGGGTCATGAAATAATTCATATAAAATTCGATAATCATTAAAGATATCTAAAAGGTTGTCAATTAATTCCTTCTTTTCTTTTTTCTTTGCCATTTCTTCAAGTTCAGCTTTTCTCACCATATTTTGCAAACTCGAATTTGTAAATGTTTTTTCCTGTTTATTGACTAAGTATAGAAGGCCTAGCTTTTGTATAAACGTATCAGCACTTTCGGCATCTGCAACAAGAGTTAGTTCTTCTTCACCTGCTTCAAGCCATTCTCCATCGCTGATTCTTGACAGCTCATAAATCACATCCTCCCAGGCATCCTCTTTGTATCGCCAAATTTCAGTCCGAAAGCCCACCACCTTAAATAATTCAGCCCCATAGCCGCTTACCTGAACTAAATCCCCGATAAAAAACTTATACTCTATATCAATATGTTCCTGCTCCATCACTGTCCCATCAAATTCCGAAAGCAATTCAAGCGCTGATTCCATATACAATCCCTGACTCTTGTTCACCTCATAAACATAATTTCCTTCCAGCCACTTTACATCAGTTATTTTTCCAACGGTGCCATAAATCGTAATGACGACTGTATCACCGATTTTGTACTTTGGTTTTTTTCGCCCTGTCATTTCCTCCCATCCCCTCAAATGATAACCGTTATTTTAATTACAATAGTATATGCGAGGGGGAACTTAAACGCGCTTTCTCCTTGCTAAAATGAAAAATTCGCCTCAAAATTTAAGGCGAATCAATTGAATTCAGATATTATTTTCTGACATAGTATATAATTGCCATGCTTCATCAAATATAGACATTGACTGTAAATAATGACCATTTAATTCAAGATAGGATGTTATTTCGTAATAATCATCAGAGTATTTCGGAAAGCTGTGATCCATAAAAGCATCATTGGCAAAATGACTAATAGAGTCCTTCGGCTGGGGATGTCTGTATTTCATTAAAAAATGATAGAAAGATTTCCTCATAAAATAAACGCCTTCTTTTCAATTAGCTATCTTTTTATATACTATAATTGATTAGGCCGTCCTCGTCCAGAAAAGAAAAACAGCCCGTTCTTCAGGCTGCTTTTGTTTATGAATCAAAATCAAAATAGTTTCTTTTCAATAACCTTGGAAGCTGCATTAATTCCTTGAAAGAAATTACTTTTCCAATTTGTTTGCAATCAACTAAAAATAATTGGTTTTCTATTTCTTTTACAACCTCCTCACTTTGGTAAATCATAGAGCAATCTGAACAGTTAAAGGTTGGAGTTTCAGTTATTTCGATTGCCCGGGTCCCATCCGGAAGCTCCCAAAATACCGAGCCAGGAACGTTTTTTACGTTTAAACTACCACACCATTCGCATGTAAAAGTCAAAGTTCCCACCTCTATTCCGTTGTTTTCTTTGCTGCTGTATCATGTTGACTTTCCTTTTGTATTAAAGCCTGATATTTCTTCTCTTTTAACTCATCCCTTTTACTCCGTTTGTCCTTTAAGGTTCGATGCTCAGGATTTTGATGGTATGCACTCCTGCGGTTCAGCCTCGATAAGCCATCCGGAACAAGGTTAAAATGTTCATCATTCATAATTCCTGCTATCCCATTAAGGGATTTCTTCTCCTCCATGTCCGGATAAATTTCTTTAAAATAATCCTCCGCCCTTCCTGGCACATAGTTTTCCGGCTCAGGGTAAGAGGTGATGACTCCTTCAAAATTCCGGAGGATTACTTTTTCGGGGCTTTGTGAAATCAGGTAATTCGGCTGCAGAGCAATCTTTCCTCCTCCGCCAGGACTATCTACTACGAAGGTTGGCACAGCATATCCGCTCGTATGGCCCCGCAGGCCTTCAATAATTTCAAGTCCTTTAGAGACTGGGGCACGGAAATGGCCGATACCTTCAGATAAATCACATTGGTAAATATAATATGGTCGAACACGAATTTTCACTAAGTCGTGCATGAGTTTTTTCATAATTGGGACACTGTCGTTAATACCCGCCAGAATGACAGACTGGTTTCCAACCGGCACCCCTGCATTTGCCAGCATCTCACAGGCTCGCTTCGAATCTTCTGTAATCTCAATGGATGTATTAAAATGAGTATTCAGCCAAATTGGATGATACTTCTTCAAGATATTACAAAGATTTTCGGTAATTCTTTGCGGGAATACAACGGGTGCTCTGGTGCCTATACGAATAATTTCAACATGGTCAATTTCACGTAAATTCTTTAATATATATTCTAAAATATTATCGTTGATAAGAAGTCCATCACCGCCGGAAATTAATACATCCCTTACCATTGGTGTTTGGCGAATATACGAAATGGCCTCATCCAGCTGCTTTTTCGGAACCCCCATACCGATTTGTCCTGAAAAACGCCTTCTTGTACAGTACCGGCAATACATTGAACACTGATTGGTGACCAGAAATAACACCCGGTCCGGATATCTGTGCGTCAATCCTGGTACTGGTGAATCTTCATCTTCGTATAACGGATCTTCCAAATCATATTTTGTTTTATTAATTTCTTTTGAAATAGGCACTGACTGCATGCGAATCGGGCAGCGATGGTCATTAGGATTCATTAGAGAAGCATAATATGGGGTGATATTCAAAGGGATGGTTTTTGTTGAAATTCTGACACCCTCTTCTTCATCTGGAGTAAGATTGATGACTTTTTTCAAGTCTTCTAAAGTTCGAATCGTATTGGTTAACTGCCACAGCCAATCATTCCATTGTTCTTCCGTCACATCTTTCCACAGTTCTATATCTTTCCAATGCCTTTTTGGCTTATATAAAAATTGTTTCATACTATCAGTTCCTCCAATCTTTCTTACTTACTAAATAATGCAAGAATTGTGCCAACTGTTTAATCCAGTACTTGAACGTTGATTTACTCTCCAAACATACCGCTATCAGCCCTAAATCAACATAGTTACTAACTTTTTAACAGGTATTCTTCAATACAAAAATGAAAAGGTGCCGAAAATTCAGCACCTTAAATAGAAAATTTTTTGAGTTTATATTGTAATGTCTGTCTAGGAACCTCCAAAAGCTTTGCCGCCTGATTAATATTCCCATTTGCTTGTTCCATTGCTTTTCCAATAAGCGTTTTTTCCAGTTCATCAACATTCTTTCTAAGCGACAGACTATCGAGCTTTTGTTTCAATTTCCGCATGGGAGATGCCTGCTGTTTTAACATAACAGGCAGATCATTGAAACCTAGCTTCTCTTCCTCACAGATATTCATCATATATTCAATTGTATGCTTTAATTCACGAACATTTCCGGGCCAATAATAATCCATAAAGAATAATTCTAATTTGTCCTCCATTCCTTGAATGTTTTTGCGCAGCTGGTTATTGAAAAATCCCATAAAATAATTAGTCAAATACCGGATATCTTCTTTCCGCTCCCTTAGTGGAATGAGGGAAAACGTAAATACATTAAGACGATAATATAAATCAGATCTTAGTTTTTGCTCTTCCAGTGCTTTTCTTGGATGCATGTTTACCGCTGCAATGACACGGACATTCACAATAATATTCTCGGATCCACCTACCCTTCGTATGATGCCGTCTTCCAGAACACGAAGCAGTTTTGCCTGTAACTCAATCGGCATTGCATGTAATTCATCCAAAAAAAGGGTCCCCCCATCAGCAAGTTCAAATAATCCTTTTCGTTCCACTGCACCAGTATAACTCCCTTTTGATGTTCCAAATAATATACTTTCCAACAATGTTTCAGGAATAGCAGCGCAGTTCTGAGCAATAAATGGCCCGTCCGCCCTAAGTGATTCGTGATGAATTCCTTGAACAAATAATTCCTTTCCTGTACCTGACTCTCCATACACTAGTATAGGAGAATCAGATTTTGCCAGTTTTCTTGCTTCTTCCTTCATTTTCAAAAAAGGAGGACTCACCGTTAATAAATCATTTAATGTATAATTAATTTGCCTTGCCGTTCTTTTTCTGGTGCTTTTTTTGAAACCCTTTTGAAGATCTAATAAACGTTCGGCAAGCATTTTCATGCGAGAATAATCTTTGGCGATTTCAACAGCGCCAATAATTTCATTCTCAACAAAAATAGGCAGTGTTGTATTCATGGTGTCAATTCTCGTCCCATGCACGTTTACATACACTTGTGTTTGGTTATAGATTGGTTTACCTGTTTTAACCACCTTTAACAAAGTACTGGATTCTTCCGTTAGTGATGGAAATGCTGCAATTAGATGTTTCCCTAATACCTCTTTAACTTCCATTCCATCATGCTTGGCCGCCACCTCATTATAAAAAATCGTCCTTCCTTCTGTATTTACCACGTGAATCCCTTCATCAATACTTTTTAGGATGGCCGCTAATACCTCTTGAGTCAGTACGGTAAGTTGGCCCAAGCTATCACCCTCTTTACTTTGATGAGGCGCCGAAAAATTGGCAGTAAGAGCCGGAATTTTAGCAATTTGCCAGATTCTTTACCCACATATTCATATTTTCAAGTTTGTCATAAATATAGACATTATTCATTAATCTGCCGCGGTACTTGTAGCCAAGCTGATAAAGGGCACCATTCATGCCAAATGACAGGGATCTTGCAATCGAATAGGTACAAAATATACCATTTCGGATGAGTTCTTGTTCCAGCTCCTGCAATAATAATTTCATCAAGCCATACTTTCGATGTGTTGACAGTGTTGCACAATCTGTTAATTCAGCATTTTTGTAAAACGAATTTATTTCTGCCGAAGCAGCACTGACAATTTCCCCTTCAAAAAAGAAGGCATAATAGATCGTCCCATCCTCCATCGTCTTTCTCACATATTCTGGATCATTTAACGGTGTCGGGTAAATTTGAAAAACCTGCTTGTAAAGAGCGGATAACTTTTCAGCATCATTTGGTTCCGCTTTTTTTAATTCATATTCCTTGGGAGTATGATTTCTTTGGTCATTTGGGGATAATTGATAAACACTTTGAATAATCCGGTCCTCTGTCATCCAATGGTCATTTTTTTTGCGTTCTGACGTAAAAAATTTCGAGAAAAACCAAGCATCGTTGCCGAGAAAATACCCGTCCACCATAACTTCAGGCTGGAATCCCTGCTCATAAAAAGATATCGTATCCTCGAAGCGCCCTTTAATAATCAGCTTTTCTATCTGCTGTTCGTGTACTAATTCCTCAGCCTTTTGTAATACGTAACGAATATTACCGCGATAGTCATCTACACGGATTCTTTTATTAAAAAGATCATGGCAAACCTTCATAAAATACTTATGTTCCTGCAGACAAGTTACAACCGGCAGTTGGATCATCTATTTCTCCCCTTTCATTTTTATCATAAGTCCTTCTTAAAAAAATGTCTGGCCAGGAAATAAGCCAGACATACTTCAAGAAGCGCATCCGTAAAATTTATCCGTTTACTGTTTTTCCAAGGTCCTTCCGATTCTGCAAAATTATTACTCTGAACCACTCCCGCACCATCTTAAAATAGTCAGTGCAATGATTTCGCTTGCGGAAAATAGATCCTCAAGAACAATATACTCATCAGCATCATGTGCCGCTTCTGTTACTCCCGGACCAAATACCACAGTGGGTGTATGGCCAACATTTGATAATATTCCACCGTCTGTTCCCCATGGACTCGCTTCGATAACAGGTTCTTTTCCCTTAATTTCTATAAAACTATTTACAAGGTCATTCATCAATGGATGATCGTTTTGCAAACTTCCTGGCAGCCATCTAGCTCCAAACCATTCAATTTTAATAGGATTATCCTTCAGCCATGCATCCTGTTCATTTAGTTCCTGAATGCAGGATTCCATTTCAAGCTGTGCTTCTTCCATGTTTTCATCAGGTGCTACACCCATTCTTCCTTCAATTACAGCCACATCAGGGACGGATGATGGCCATTCGCCGCTTGAAATTTTTCCTATATTAATAGGTATCGGAATTGGGATGCTTTTGTAAAGCGGATCAGTAATTTTGTTGTTTCTTGTTTTCTCTAGTTGTTGTAACTTCTTAACTGCTAAAACTGCTTTTTCAATAGCACTTACACCCTCATAACGAGTTCCTCCATGTGCTGCCTTTCCTGGTATGGTTATTCTAAACCACATAGATCCTTGTTGCTTTGGAAAAATTTTCATATTGGTCGGTTCTGGAATGATTGCTCCATCTGCCCGGTAGCCTCTCAAAACTGCTGCCAGACTGCCAGCTCCTCCGCTCTCCTCTTCTATCACACTTTGGAAAATTATGTCGCCTTTCAGCTCAATTCCACTTGCAATGATTGATTCCATCGCCAGTATTAGGGCGGCATTCCCCCCCTTCATATCGGTTGCACCCCTGCCATATAGTTTGCCGTCTTCGATATGGCCGCCAAAAGGGTCATGTTTCCAACTTGCTTCATCCCCAACTGGAACTACATCAATATGACCGTTCAAAATAATCGATTTGCCGCCCCCTGTTCCCTTTAACACAGCAACTAGGTTTGGATTTCCTTCAAAGTTCTCACGGTCACAGAAAAATGCTGGATGGTTTTTTAACTCATCTCCGCCCATTTCCCAAATATCGAGCTTTAACCCAAGCTGACGGCACTTTTCAATAATTACAGCTTGAGTGCTGCTTTCGTTTCCTCTCGTACTATTTTCTTGAACCATTTTTTTTAACAGTTTAATTCCCTTTTCACGATTCGCCTTTAGCCATGACCTGATTTTGATTTCTTCGTCCTTCAATAATCCCACTCCTTTATAGTGGTTAATAGGTTATTCTTCGTAACTCATCACTGACTAGGAAATCGCAGCCTGTATATTTCATTACTTTATTCATATCATAGGGAGGAAAAAGTTCAGTCAGCACCAATCCCTGGCTGGTTACCTCAAAAACCCCAAGTTCTGTAATAATCAGATTAACGCATCTGCTTGACGTTAATGGCAATGTACATTCTTTTACAATCTTTGCATTTCCGTGCTTATCACAATGATTCATCAGAACAATAACTTTTTTTGCCTTTTGTGCCAGCTCCATGGCACCACCCATCCCAGGCACCTTTTTACCAGGAACAATCCAATTTGCCAAGTCCCCTTTTTCACTAACCTCCAGTGACCCAAGAATTGTTATATCCACCCTGCCTTTACGGATCATTGCGAAAGCTGCAGCACTGTCACAATAGGACCCTCCCGTGTTTAAAGTGACAGGAAGTCCGCCGGCATTACAGAGATATTCATCTTCTTCTCCTTTAATTGGGCTAGGGCCCATCCCGGTAATACCATTTTCCGCATGGAACATTACGGTTATATTTTTGGGTAAGTGGTTTGGAACCAGCGATGGCATTCCAATCCCTAAATTGACTACCATACCGTGATTAATTTCTTCAGCGGCACGCCTGGCCAATTTATTCCGAATCTCTATTCCCATGCCCATTTCCAATTCACCCCTTTAGATGGAATGACATAATCGACAAAGACGCCGGGGGTAACAATTTCTTCAGGATCCAGACTGCCGAGTGGAACGATTTCCTCTGCCTCTGCAATGGTAATATTTCCTGCCATCGCCACCAGAGGATTAGTATTACGAGCACTTTTGTCATAAATCAAATTGCCATATTCATCCGCCTTTTTTGCATATACGATGGATACTTCTGCTGTTAACGCTGTTTCTACAAGATATTCCTTCCCATTAAGCTGAATAATGTTTTTGCCTTTCTTCACAATTTCATTATCAATCCCAATATCAGATAAGACCCCCGGAAGACCAACCCCACCTGCTCGAATTCTTTCGGCTAAAATCCCCTGAGGTGAAAATTCCACCTCAAGCCTTCCCTCATGCATCATTTGGCCGGCAAAAGGGTTGGAGCCAATATGGGACGCAATAACCTTTGCTGCTCTTTCCTGACTGACCAGCTGGCCTATTCCAATATGTGGAAATCCGGTATCATTACCGATTAATGTTAAATTCTTTATTCCTTTTTCAAGGATGCCGTTAATGATTGTCGGCGGAGACCCAACCCCGCCGAAGCCGCCAAACATAAGAGTCATTCCATCATGAAAAAATTTAAGGACATTTTCTAACGTCGTCATCTTTTCAAATCTATTTTTCATTAGGTAACACCAGCCATACCAGATTCATTCGTTCTAAATGTTTTAAACGTTTCATCTAATAGGGTTATCAATTCATCTATCTCTTTAGCTGTAATAGTCAGCGGCGGGGAGATAATAATGGAATCTCCATTCACCCCATCAATACCAGAACCTGCAGGATAGACGATTAATCCTTTTTCTTTCGCCAGATTCACTATTTTTTGTGTGATGAAAGCATTGCGTGGAAATGGGGTCTTTGTTTGACGGTCCGAAACAAATTCAATTCCAAGCATTAGTCCTTTACCTCGGATATTGCCAATAAATGAATATTGCTCTTGTAAGCTTTCTAGCTTTAATTTTAAATAATCTCCTTTAGATCTTACCTGACTCATAATTTTGTTACTTTCAATATATTGAAGAACAGCTAAAGCAATGGCACATGACTGCGGATTTGCGCTTAATGTATGCCCGCTCATAACCTGTTTTGAACCTGCCAAAATCGGCTCCATGACCTTTTCAGAGGCAACAGCAGCAGCAATAGGTGCATAACCAGCACCTAAGCCTTTTCCTAATGCGGCTATATCAGGAATAATTCCCCATTGTTCGCAAGCAAGCATAAACCCTGTACGCCCAGAACCAGTCATGACCTCATCGGCGATGAATAAGATATCATTTGACTCGCAAATTTGTTTAATAATTTTAAAATAATCCTCTGGTGGTGCAATTGCGCCGCCTGCCGCTCCAATCACTGGTTCAGCGATAAAAGCAGCAATATTCTCTGCCCCATATCTTAGAATGGCAGTTTCAAGTTCATGTGCACAGGGATATTGACACGAGGGTGCTTTAAGGTTATAGGGACAACGGTAACAATAAGGGGGATTGATGACCGGAAACTCCTCCAAAAGAGATACAAAACGGGCCCTTCTGCTTGTATGCCCGGACATAGAAAGTGCTCCCATTGTAATTCCATGATAACTTACCCATCTGGACAGCACTTTTGTCTTTGTATGAATTCCCCTTTCCTGCCAATATTGAATAGCTATTTTCATCGCTGTCTCAGTAGCTTCAGAACCGCTGTTAACAAAAAAACTCCAATTAAGGTCTCCAGGCATCATTTCTGCAAGTTTCAAAGCCAAATCTTCAGCTGCTTCACTAGTAAATTGGGAACGATAAACAAACGAGACCTTTCTTGCCTGCTCATCCATGGCATTAATAATTTCTTTTACACCGTGGCCAATATTGGCTGTTACCGCGCCTGAAGCTGCATCCAAATATTTTTTGCCATTAATATCAAATAAATAAATGCCTTTTCCGTAATCAATGACCGGATATTCCTCATCCAAAATGGGCTTAATTAAAAAAGAACGTTTCACAAGATTTCACTTCCTTTTGCAAGGATAAGTATAAATTTTGCACCTTAAGATACGGCTCTAAAACCAGTGTAATTTAAAAAAAATGAACCTTATCAAAATTATATGATTCAATTTATTGTTTCTTTCATCTGCCCAAAGAAAAAAACAGGCACAAGATGCCTGTTACTCACCAAGAAATTTTGTATTATTAGTCAATCTTTTACTTTTTCCTATGTTATTATAAAATAACACTTAGAATATATGAGGAATGAAATAAATATGGGTACAATTAAAAAAATTCAAAATAAGTCAAAGGAATTATCAACATTTCAACTAATTGTGATTTTTTATCTTTCAGCATTGGTAATTTCCACCTTATTACTAAAAATTCCTTTCCTTCTAAAGCCAAATACCGAGCTTAGTTTTATTAATGCCTTATTTACAGCTGCAAGTGCCGTCAGTGTCACCGGGTTGACTGTAATCTCGATTAAAGATACTTTCAATAATTTTGGGATTTTTCTGCTCTGCTTACTTTTACAGTTAGGCGGCCTTGGGGTCATGTCTTTAAGCACTTTTCTTTGGGTAATGATTGGAAAAAAGGTTGGATTAAAAGAAAGACAGCTCATCATGATTGATCAGAATCAATCCAATCTTGCCGGATTAGTCATGCTGGCAAAACGGATTTTTGTTATTTTTATTACGATTGAAATTGTCGGGGGAATTACTTTAGGCCTATGTTTTCTGGATGATTACGATCGCGGTATTACTGCGTTTAAACACGGATTTTTTGCCGCTATAAGTGCTGCAACAAACGCCGGATTTGATATAACCGGAAATTCGCTGATTCCTTTTCAGAATGACTACTTCGTTCAATTTGTGATTATGTTATTAATTATCTTTGGAGCAATAGGATTTCCAGTTATTGTCGAAGTGTATGAATTTATTTTTACATATAAAGATAAGAAAAAATTTCATTTTACCTTGTTTACAAAGCTGACCACCTTTACCTTTATTATCATTACTTTGTTAGGGGCTGTCTTTATTTATCTATTGGATATTCATCACTTTTTTGCTCATAAAAGCTGGTATGATTCCATTTATTATTCATTGTTTCATTCAATTACATCCAAAAGCGCTGGACTTGCAACAACAGATCTCAATGAATTCACTCCTAGTAATCAGCTTTTTATGTCTCTTTTAATGTTTATTGGCGGATCTCCAAGCAGTGCCAGTGGTGGAATACGGACCACAACATTTGCGATTGTCATTTTAGCGATTGTTTTTTATGCACAAGGAAAGAGTTCCATTAAAATATTTAAAAGAGAATTGAAGCAGGACGATGTAATTAAATCATTTATAGTTTTGAGTACAGGGGCTTTTTTATGTTTAGCATCCATTTTAATCCTTTCCATTACCGAGCAAGGATCTGTCATCGAGGTTATTTTTGAAGTGTCTTCAGCCTTCGGTACGAACGGATTGTCATTAGGCTTGACACCGCATTTAACTTGGTTTGGAAAGATTTTAATTATCATTCTTATGTTTATTGGAAGGGTGGGCATTGTTACCTGCCTTCTAATGCTGAGGGGAAAAGGCAGTAAAGAAAAAATTCATTACCCGAAGGAAAAAGTTATTATTGGATAGGTGCCGCATAAAACGGCCTGTTTTACACAGCAAAACGGCTGACTCTCAAATGAGTCAGCCTCTGATTTTTCATCTTTAATAAGCCCAGCTTGCACCAATGATAATCAACAGAATAAATAATACAACGATTAACGCAAAACCGCCAAATCCGAATCCAAAGCCGCCGCCATAACCACAGCCTCCAGCTGCCGGATACCCATAACCGCAGCATCCGTCCATTCCATAACCATATCCGCCAAGTCCATACATTAGCATTCACTCCTCTAAAGATTGTGTCTTTTCTCTGTTACTTTATGTAGTAGGTGCTTGACCTGAATGTGCATCCGCCTATATTATTTATAGGACATTATAAAAATTGGGTGAATGAAATGAAAACAATTTTAAAAAGCTTTATTAATGGTATTCTAACAATAGTCCCCATCCTTTTAGTTGTTTATGTTATTTATAAAACTTTTTTATTTTTGGATGGTATACTGGGAAATTCATTAAGACCTTACTTAAGAGGTGATTATATCCCAGGGATTGGATTACTTACGACCATTATTTTAATCACTATTTTAGGATGGATGTCGACGAAGTATTTTACGGGGAAAATCATTAAACTTATTGACTACCTGCTTGAAAAAATACCTGTTGTCAAAACCATTTATTCCGTTATTAAAGACACCATCCAGTCATTCTTAGGTGAAAAGAAATCCTTTTCCAAGGTTGCTCTTGTTATGATTCCTGGAACTGAAATGCGCAGTATTGGATTTATTACTTCTGAAGAATTAGACGGCTTTTACAGCCCGTTAAAAGACCATGTTGCTGTCTATATTCCACAAACCTTTCAAGTCGCAGGCGTCACTTTTTTGGTCCCTAAAGGGCAGGTGGAAATTATCGATGTAAAACCGGAGGATGCTATGAAATTCGTCTTATCAGGAGGGATGACGTCTTCTTCAAATCAAAAAGGAGAAAGCTCGCAATCATGACCACCCGTCCAACGGGTGGTTTGAACAACGGCTATAAGCCTAATTACCGGCCAGCGTCTAAAGGCGCTGGCTTTCATTTAATTCAAGCCTCTATTGCCTTTGCCGCTTTTGCCACCCCTTAAAGGGTATTGGTATTACTTGCTACCCTTTGAAAGGGTCTGTATATTCT
>NZ_JAMBNQ010000129.1 GCF_023715155.1 Neobacillus mesonae | reverse complement strand
TTCTAAAGGCTTCATTGTGGCGAATCATGGGCATCATCACTCGAAAAAGTAGGGCCCGCAGCTTTCTTCTACCCCGTTTGGAGATGCTTTTATGCCCTTTATGCTGCCCGGAGGAATTTTCACGTAATGTTAATCCCGCGAGTTTGATTAGTTGGCGTGGATCTTCGTAGTGTGAAAAGCTTCCGATTTCAGCTAATAGGTCAATAATCGTGGTATCTCCAAGCCCTGGAACCGTTGATAGCCATTCGTATTCTACAGACGTTTTTACTAGCTTAACTAAGTGCCCTGTAATACTTTCGATATCTTGTTCAAGCTGATAGTAAC
>NZ_JAMBNQ010000128.1 GCF_023715155.1 Neobacillus mesonae | reverse complement strand
CAAGGCCCCAACTACCATCGGCGCTGAGAAGCTTAACTTCCGTGTTCGGTATGGGAACGGGTGTGACCTTCTCGCCATCACCGCCAGACTATTTAATCGACACTATTTTATTATAATGTCTTTTTTGTTTTTTTCAAGAGAAATTTTGATTTTTTCATTCTCTCAAAACTAGATAATAGAGAAGAAGTATGTTAAGAACGAGTTCGCTTTTCGTTTTGGTTAAGTCCTCGATCGATTAGTATCAGTCAACTCCACATGTCACCATGCTTCCATCTCTGACCTATCAACCTGATCATCTTTCAGGGATCTTACTTAGCTTTAGCTAAAAG
>NZ_JAMBNQ010000127.1 GCF_023715155.1 Neobacillus mesonae | reverse complement strand
ATGAAGGACAAAATACCGGGTTGCAGAGGTAAAAACGTCTTTCATCGGCATGATGAAGGACAAAATTTCGGGTTGGAGAGGTAAAAATGTCTTTCATCGGCATGATGAAGGACAAAATACCGGGTTGCAGAGGTAAAAATGTCTTTCATCGGTATGATGAGAAACAAAATACCGGGTTGCAGGGGTAAAAATGTCTTTCATCGGTATGATGAAGGACAAAATACCGGGTTGCAGAGGTAAAAACGTCTTTCATCGGCATGATGAAGGACAAAATTTCGGGTTGGAGAGGTAAAAATGTCTTTCATCGGCATGATGAAGGACAAAATACCGGGTTG
>NZ_JAMBNQ010000126.1 GCF_023715155.1 Neobacillus mesonae | reverse complement strand
CCGCCTAAGGTGGGACAGATGATTGGGGTGAAGTCGTAACAAGGTAGCCGTATCGGAAGGTGCGGCTGGATCACCTCCTTTCTAAGGATATAAGCAGGACTAAGAGCCTGACAAAAAAGGTTTGTTTGATTGTTTTTTGTTTGTTTAGTTTTGAGAGAATTATCTCTCAGACTTGTTCCTTGAAAACTAGATAACGATAACAAGACATCATTATTGTAAGTTCTTTTTAAATTTTTAGGTTAAGTTAGAAAGGGCGCACGGTGAATGCCTTGGCACTAGGAGCCGATGAAGGACGGGACTAACACCGATATGCTTCGGGGAGCTGTAAGCAAGCTTTGATCCGGAGATTTCCGAATGGG
>NZ_JAMBNQ010000125.1 GCF_023715155.1 Neobacillus mesonae | reverse complement strand
TGCTTTCCGGGGGGCGTTCGCCGAGCCTCCTCGTCGCTGACACTCCTGCGGGGTCTCGCCTGTAACGCTAATCCCCCAGGAGTCAAACACCATCCACTCCAATCAACTAGTTTGAGCTCTTTCAAACCATTTTCCACGTCCAATTTGCTAATTTTTTCAAATTCATGGAAGCCAAACGTAAGCATCGCCTGCATAGACAATTTTTTTAGACCCCGTAGGGTTGTCCATCGCATACCATGCTTATCCTTTGCATCTGCAATGACACGTTCAATCGTCTCCTTGCGTCTCGCATATATCTGTTTGATTTCATCATTGTGGTGTAGATGTTCTGCCTCTTCTAAATAAGCCTCCCAAATATGACGTTGTATAAGCTTTTTATGGTTTTTACTCTCG
>NZ_JAMBNQ010000124.1 GCF_023715155.1 Neobacillus mesonae | reverse complement strand
CCCTCCAGCCGTTTCTCTCCCTGCTGGATAAACAGTTTCGCAGCCATCGTTTTTTCGTCAACAAATCGGTACCGGAGGTGGTAGAGCAGGTATTGCAGGAACATCACCTGCATGACTGGGAGTATGAGTTTAATCTCAAGCAACACTATCCACGGCGCGAGCAAATTAATCAGTATCAGGAGAGCGACCTGGCGTTTATCCAGCGCCTGCTGGCAGAGGTGGGGATATTTTATTTCTTCACCCTGCAGGAAGAGGCCCAGAGCGAAGTGGTCCACTTCGCCGACGCGCAGCGGGCGCTGATGTTCGATAAGACACTTCCTGTAAACAGCCCGTCCGGGATGAGCGACAGCGGTGCGGAATCGATATGGGGTCTGAGCATCACCCACAACGTCGTAG
>NZ_JAMBNQ010000123.1 GCF_023715155.1 Neobacillus mesonae | reverse complement strand
TATAGATTGTCTTTTTATTTGCCCGGCAGCGTCCTACTCTCACAGGGGCAAGGCCCCAACTACCATCGGCGCTGAGAAGCTTAACTTCCGTGTTCGGTATGGGAACGGGTGTGACCTTCTCGCCATCGCCGCCGGACTATTTATTTGTTGAGGATTCATTCCCTCAAAACTAGATAATAGAGAAGAAGTTTGTTAAGAACGAGTTCGCTTTAATCAATTATTGTCTAGCTCCTGCGTCCAACCGGACGCTTGCGCTTTTCGATTTGTCTAGCTGCGGCTCCTAACTTCTCGGCCGTTTCGGTCCGTCCCTTCAAATCCCAAAACCAGGATTTGCAGTGCCAGCCCTCCAACGTCTGTCGAAGTTGAACAGTCGCCTTCGCTTTTCGCTTTGGTTAAGT
>NZ_JAMBNQ010000122.1 GCF_023715155.1 Neobacillus mesonae | reverse complement strand
AGGAACAGCGTGACGACCACTTCGTCGAACGACGTGGCGAACGCGAACAGCGCGCCCGACATCACGCCCGGCACGATCACCGGCAGCGTCACGCGGAAAAAGGTCGACACCGGGCTCGCGCCGAGCGACAGGCTCGCGCGCACGAGGTTCTGGTTGAAGCCCTGCAGCGTCGCGGCCACCGTCGTCACGACGAACGGCACGCCGAGCGCCGCGTGCGCGGCGATCAGCCCCGTGTAGGTATTCGCGAGCCCGAGCGGCGCGAAGAACAGGTACATGCCGACGCCGACCACGACGACGGGCACGATCATCGGCGACAGCAGCACGGCCATCAGCAGCCCCTTGCCGCGGAAATCGGCCTTCGTCAGGCCGATCGCGGCGAGCGTGCCGAGCACGGTCGCGACG
>NZ_JAMBNQ010000121.1 GCF_023715155.1 Neobacillus mesonae | reverse complement strand
CGTCGAGCCAATGTCGCCGCGTTTCGCGTCGGCGCAGCTCAAGCTCTCGCTTTCGCGGATCTGCTCCAACGTCTCCTCCAGCACCGCGAACCCCGCCGCGCCGAAGTGCTCGAAAAAGGCGACTTGCGGCTTGATCAACGCGACGTGGCCGACGAAGGCGTCCACGCACCGGCGGGAGAACTCTCGCAGGCCGTCGACGTCGCAGCTCAAGCCCCAGTCACGCAGGAGCGACTCGTGCGGGTCGATGCCGACGCAGAGCCGACCGAAGTCGTCGCCTGCGGCGGCGAGCCGCTCACCAAAAGGCGCACGCACCACTACTTCGCCTCCGTAGTTGCGGGGGTGTGCTCGAGTTCTTGCAGGCTGGTCACGGTGATCTCGTTGGCGCGCAGAGCTTCGATGCCCTGGAC
>NZ_JAMBNQ010000120.1 GCF_023715155.1 Neobacillus mesonae | reverse complement strand
TGCCCACGTGTTACTCACCCGTCCGCCGCTAACTTTCGGGAGCAAGCTCCCAAAAGTTCGCTCGACTTGCATGTATTAGGCACGCCGCCAGCGTTCGTCCTGAGCCAGGATCAAACTCTCCAAAAAAGTTGAGTTGATTAGCTCATAAAAGTTACGTTGGCTTCATCTCATTCAAGAGATGAATAATTATTGTTTGTTGACGTTTTTTGTTTGTTTAGTTTTCAAAGAACAATCATATCAAAAAGCGACTTATATATATTAACAAATAAAAAACAACTTGTCAATATATTTTTTGGTGGAGCCTAGCGGGATCGAACCGCTGACCTCCTGCGTGCAAAGCAGGCGCTCTCCCAGCTGAGCTAAGGCCCCAATACTATAAATGGTCGGGAAAACAGGATTCGAACCTGCGACCCCTT
>NZ_JAMBNQ010000011.1 GCF_023715155.1 Neobacillus mesonae | reverse complement strand
AGCTTAAATAGTAAAAAATAAGCGGAGTTTTTTCCGTTATTCAATGAAAAGCACCCGATTTTAGCAGTTTAAAATCAAATAAGGGAAATTCCTCCGTCTATTTCAGCTAATTAACATCCAATTTCCTTAATAACGGGAATTTCTACCTCTATTTTTTGAACGAATCTTAAAAAGGGAGCAAAAAGCAACAATCTTTTAGAATAGAGCCTACAAAAAATAGAAAAGGCATAATCCCATATAGAGACATGCCTTAACTGAAAAAATAGTATTAGATTTTATTACAGAAGTTTTCGCTTACCTAAGCATTGAGGAACTTCCGCTTTTGTTATTTACCTTCTTCTATTTCTATTCCGCAGGAACGTTGGAATATCTAATGTATCTTCTTGATATGAATTACTATTATTATGGCGGACTTGTTCTTGTGGTGCCTCTTCCCGCTTTTGCTCACGTTTTACATTGTTAACCGGTGCCTTTGCTTGTCCAAAGGAAGGACGTACTGATTTTGGCTGAAGCACCTCTTCACTAAAACCAGTAGCAATAACCGTTACAATAATTTCATCCTTAAGATCCTCATTAATGACAGATCCAAATATCATGTTTACTTCCTGGTCGGATGCAGAAGCAACTATATCAGCGGCTTCCTGCACTTCATAAAGACTTAAGTTTGCACCGCCTGAAATATTCATAAGGACACCTTGTGCACCATCAATAGATGTTTCTAGTAATGGTGAACTAATTGCCTTCTTGGCAGCCTCTGCCGCACGGTTTTCTCCAGTACCCATACCAATACCCATTAATGCTGAACCTTTGTTAGACATAATTGTTTTCACATCAGCAAAGTCCAGATTAATTAGCCCAGGTACTGCAATTAAGTCAGAAATACCTTGCACCCCTTGTCGAAGAACATTATCTGCTTCACGGAATGCTTCAAGCATTGGTGTACTCTTATCAACAATTTCTAATAGACGGTCATTAGGAATGACAATAAGGGTATCAACGGCTTCTTTCATTCCACCAATACCGCCGGATGCCTGATTTGCCCGTTTTTTACCTTCAAAGGTAAAAGGACGGGTAACTACACCAACAGTAAGAGCGCCTAAGTTACGGGCAATTTGCGCAATAACTGGGGCCGCCCCTGTTCCAGTACCGCCGCCCATCCCGGCAGTTACAAAGACCATGTCCGCTCCGCGTAATGCTTCCTCAATTTGTTCTTTGCTCTCTTCTGCAGCCTTTTTCCCCACTTCAGGATTTGCACCTGCTCCAAGACCTCGGGTAATCTTTGCACCAATTTGCATTCTTACTTCCGCTTTTGAGAGATTTAATGCTTGAGCATCTGTATTAACAGCGATAAATTCAACACCTTGAACACCATGTTCAATCATTCGATTTACTGCGTTATTTCCGCCGCCGCCTACTCCAATTACTTTTATGGTTGCAAGAGAGTCTAAATTTGTATCAAATTCCAACATGAAAAATCCTCCCTAATTCGTCGATATTCCTTTTTCGCTAATACTTATTCGAAAAAGTAACCAAGGAATTTTTTTACTTTCGATGACATTTTATCTTCTGGATGTTTTTCTGCTTTTGCCTTAGGTTGTTGTTGTTTTGGTATTTTCTTTTCGGCCGGTTCAGAAACACTTGCTTGAGAACTGGCAGTACCGCCTGGTAATCTAGCATTCTTGTATGCATATTTAATTAAACCAACAGCGGTGGTATATTGAGGTTCTCTTACACCAATATAGTCTGGCCTGGCAATACGGACCGGATTTTTAAACATATCTTGAGCTAGTTCCAATACTCCCTGCATATTTGACGTTCCGCCTGTTAATACAAAGCCTCCCGGCAGATCATTTACGCCTAAACGTTTTAATTCTTTTGCAGCCAGCTCAAAGATTTCTTCCATACGTGCTTCAATGATTTCAGCTACATAAAGCTGATTAAATTGTTGATGCTGATCGCTCCCGATAATTGGAACACTGAAAAACTCATCTTCTGATGCATGATCATAGAAAGCATGTCCATATTTAACCTTAATGTTTTCTGCATTTTCAGTAGAAGTATGCAGCACTTTTGATAAATCATTTGTAAGTAAATCTCCGCCTACCGGAATAACACTTGTTGCTTTTAAATATCCTTCTTCAAAAACGGCTATCGTAGTAGATCCTCCGCCTATGTCAATTAAGGCAACACCAAGATTTTTCTCATCCCTGGATAATGCATAATCACCCGCTGCTAAAGGCTGAAGAATAATATCTGAAAAATTAAGACCAGCACGCTCTACACAGCGAATGATATTGGCAAGAATGGAATTAGTGCCTGTTACAAGGGTGCCATCCATTTCTAAACGAACACCAATCATTCCCCGCGGGTCATTAATCTCATCTTTTCCATCTAAAATGAATTGCCTTTGGATTACTCCCATATTTACTCTTTCCGGCGGAATAGAGCCAGCATATGCAGCTTCAATTACACGGGTTACATCTTCATTGGTGATTTCACGATTCTGGCCGGAAACCGCAACAATTCCGTGGCACGGCTGCAACAGTATACTGTGGCCCGGAATCCCCACTACGACCTCGTTAATTTCTAAACCAACCATACGCTCAGCCTGTTCAATTGCACGTTTAATAGAATGAACTGTATCATCCATATCTACAATTGACCCTTTACGTAAGCCTTCAGATTTTACATTGCCAACCCCAATTATATTTAATGAGCCTTTCCCCGAGTCATTGACCATTTCACCAATGATAACCTTTACACTGGATGTACCGATGTCAAGACTAACATATATTTCATTGCTGTTCATTCTTTGGCACCTCCTTAAGATTTCCTTTCAGTTGAACAACAATTCCTTTGGTTTAATTAAGTTCTATTATTTCATATCATATAAAATTATTCGTCACAACTGAATGATTCCCTTTAAAATTTTCAACTTTTTTCTAACTTTTCTTTGTTTGTTGACCATTTAGTCAATAATATTCGTCTAATTACGGCAATATTTTGAAACAGCCTTACGCCAAATGCAAATATGGCAGCTAAATACAAGTCTACACCAAGATGCACACCGAGAAAAGCTAAACTTGCAGCCAGTATTATATTAAAAAAGAAACCTGAAACAAAGACCTTTTCATCATAAATATTTTGTAAGTAGGCCCTTATCCCTCCAAATAATGTGTCGAATGCAGCTAACACAGCAATCGACAAATAATTGGAATATTCCTCCGGGATTCGAATTTCAGTTAACAATCCTAAAATGATTCCGATAATTAACCCTGCCACCGGCAGCCACATTAAGAACCGCCCCCTTCTTTTACCGGTTCAATTGATTTAATCCTAATTGAATTTTCATAAGCGGGAACCGTAACATCTAGTTTTGGTTTACCAATCGTAAGCCGTAAACTTTCTATAAAAAATTCATCCCTTGCTCGAGATACCTTCATACGGTTATAGAGTTTTTCGGCAGTACTTTGGTCGTTAACAACCACATTCACTTCGATCGGGAGCTTTTTAATCGTGTGACCGTCAATTTTTGTTTCCATATTTATATCCCTGATTACGGTGGTGTTAATAATCCTTTGGTTATCGATAGAAACATATTTTGCTTCATACATATTTAATTCGTTTAGCAGCCTTTTAAGCAAATCAGGTGAAACCACGGTGGTTATAGGACTTCCTAGTTTTATATCTTCCATAACCGGCTCAATTGTTATCGTTAAACCAGGACCGGTTATTTCTGTCAAACCTGCCTCGCTTTTTAATTCATTTAAAGTAGAACGTAACGCCTGTTCTTTACTTTGTTCTCGCTTGGATTCATAAGCAGCAAGTTTTTCCTCTGCCGAGCGAATCTGAGTTATCAAATTGCTTTGAATTTCCTTTTCTTTCAGCAAGGCTTCACGAAGCTGCCAAATATCACGTGTATCACGTTCATCCGGTTTCTTAATGGTTTGAAATTGAACAGCAATCATAAAACCAATAACCGTTGCAATTAATGTAAAACTAAGCCTAACCTTTTCTTTGTCCACTTTCTTCACCATGCCTTTTTTTTTAACGTGGACATAAAATTAACCACCTAATATTGGATTTAAAACAATATTATCTTCCTTCTCCAATTTAAAAACGATATTATCATTTACCAGCTGATCCTTCACCCCGCCGGTAAGGTTTAACGAAGAAGAAAGTACATCCGGATCTCCTATTGCTGTAATGACAAATGGAGCAGGATTTTGAACGCCATCCACTGTTATAACAGGGCCATTACATAAAATATAAGAATGGCTTGTCAATCTCTGGCCATTTATGGCAATTGCCGCGGCCCCTGATATGTATAGCTCATTAATCACCTTAAATATATGGTGTTCATGAACTAGGTAGTTATTAACATTTTCTTCCTCAGGATCATATGCTCCATCCGAAAGCGTAACCTTTACTCCTTTCCCCTTCACCTTTACTTTACCTAAAAATAATCGGTATTTCTCGGTATCCTCCGCCAAGTTGGAAAAAACCTGTGCTTCCTTTGCCAGTTCCTTTTCATTTTTTTGAACCTTTTCTTGCTTTTGATTTAACTCCTTTTGAAGTTCGCGATTAGTTTTCTCTTGTTCGATTAATTGATTTCGCAATGCTAAGGTTTGTTCATATTGCTTATCCGTCATCTTTGGTTTTTCATTCTCCATTTTTGTTAAATGATATGAAAATGCAAGAATAAACCCAAGAACAAGGCTGACCAAGGACAAAATAACATGGTTACCCCGTACTTTCATCCTATTCAACCTTTTTATCCTCCACTTCTTCTTCAAAAGCCTTAAAATATGAGCCTACCTCTAAATCAATAATTCCTTTCTTTCTAGGATCTAATTGGCTGATGATAGAGGGATAATGTTCCATCTTCTGCGAAAAACTTCTCAAGGTTGCACTCACTTCGAAACCATCATTCATAAATAAGGAAATATGATAAGGATCTGTTTTTGTTGGAGTATAATGAATTTCAGAAATCGAATTGATAATTTCCTTAGGAAGAGTTTCTAAGCCTTTTATCATTTCAATTAGGGCAGTCCCTTCTTTAAATTGAAAAAGAATCGGAGAATTAGCCGGAATGATTTCAGTTTTTTTGTTTTTTAGAACCTTACCATTTTCCATTACAGGAAAATAATATTGTTCTTGTTTTACAAAAGCTATTCTTTTGTGTTCTTTCACGTTAATTACAATGGTGTTTGGCCATTGAATAGTAACCTTTGAACTTTTTACTTCGGACAGTCCCTTAAGTTTTGCGGAAATATCCTCCTGTTTTACTTTCCAAATATTTGTATTATTCGTCAAACTGCTTTTGCGTATAATTTCCTTGTCGGAATATACCTCATTTCCCTTTACAACGATTGACTTTACACGGCTCAGAGGTGATTGTGTATAAGCGATGCCAGCAATCATAATAAAAAACAATAATAATAAGATAACCAGCCGTCTATTCGCTTTTCTCCGCCTTTGCTCCTTAAGTTTTGGAATACGGTCCTCAAGTGCAACTATTTTACCTTTTTCCATTAAAATTCCTCCACCTAAAAGTGGTTCAGATTAAATCTATAAAACTAGCTTGTCCATTTGTGAATAGACTGGTTAAAAAAAAGAGAAAACAACGGCACGATGAATCATGCCGTCATGGATTTTCTCCGAATTAGACTCTTCAATATTATCAGTAATTATAACACAAAAATTGTATTTTTTGAGCCTATTTCTTTTTACTTTCTCCCAATTATTTCAACTTCAGTTTCCATTTTTATTTGGTATAAACTGTATATTTTATCCTTCACATGCTGAATAAGTGCCAGGACGTCTCCTGCAGTAGCATTGCCGGCATTCACAATAAAATTCCCGTGCATCGAAGATATTTCAGCACCGCCGATTCTATACCCTTTTAGCCCCGCTGATTCAATTAGCTGCCCGGCATAGTTGGGAAGGGGGTTGCGAAAAATACTCCCAGCACAAGGAAAGTTCCAAGGCTGTGTAACTTTTCGATAATCTTTATTTTTTTGCATTAAGGATGTTATTTCATTTCTTTCCCCAGCAGACAACTGAAAAACAGCCTCTACCACAATCCCTGGACGCTTCTTCTGAAGAATAGAAGTCCTGTAAGAAAACTCCATCTCCTCATTGGTGAGCCATTTCATTGTCCCATCCGCAAATAAAATATGTGCTTTTGTTAAAACTTTACTAATATCTGAACCGTGTGCACCAGCATTCATGTAGACAGCACCGCCTGCTGATCCGGGAATACCGCTGGCAAACTCCAATCCTGAGAGACCTTTTCTGCTGATTAATGTGGATAGACTTACTAGTGAATGTCCCCCGCCCACCGTAATTTCTGTTCCATTAATGTCAAGGTGGCCTATCCCAGGTCCGAGTTTTATGACAGCACCTTCTATTCCCTTATCTGAAACTAACAGATTCGATCCTCTGCCAATTGCCCTCCAATTTAACTGATGGTTATTAATAATGGTCATCACCTTTGTTAAATTTTCAACCGAGGATGGCTCAATATACAAATCTGCGGGTCCGCCAATCTTAATCGTGGTATGGCTTGCAAGCGGTTCATTTTCTTTTACTTTCCCCACATTTAATCCCTGTAATTCCGCTGTGATTTCCTTCATATATATCACCTAACTTTCATTTATCCGTTATTTTTAGGTTATGCACGAAGCGAAAATAGGCTACTTTTGATTTTCTTTCATCAGCTGTTCCATCACTTTATAAAGTCTGGATGCTGAATCCGGAACACCCATTTCCTTCGCTTTTACTTTCATTTCCTTCATTACATCTGGATTTAACATAATCCGGTCCATGTGATTGATTAACGAGTTTCCGGTTAACTCTTTTTCTAATAGTACTTCTGCTGCACCATGTTCACTTAAGGAACGTGCATTTTTTTCCTGGTGGTTATTAGTCACATATGGGCTTGGAATTAAAATGCTTGGAATCCCGAGCGAAGTAAGCTCGGCAAGTGTAGTTGCACCAGCACGAGAAACAACTAAATCAATCCCAGCAAGTACTTCTGGCATATTATGAACAAACGGCTTTATAATCACATTGTCAGGATTGCCAATCAAATCCGCCTCTTTTTTTACATCATTATAATGGGCATCTCCAGTTACATATAGTACCTGGTATGGTCTGCTGGATAACTCCGGAAATGATTTGACTACCGCCTCATTTATCGGTCTGGCACCACGGCTCCCGCCAAAAATTAGCACAGCAGGTTTTGTTGCGCTTAAGCCGGCTGACAACCTCCCTTTGATTCCATCTTTACCAATTACTTCAGAAGCACGAGGATTTCCTGTAAAAACCGTTTTTACCGGCGGGAAAAACTCTTTTGCCTCCTCAAAACAAATAGCAATCTTGTTAACGTAACGGCTTAGGAACTTGTTGGTCAATCCAGGAACACTATTTTGTTCATGAATGATTGTCGGAATCGAAAGCTTTGCCGCAGCATAAACAACTGGTCCGCATACATAACCTCCAGTGCCGATTACAACGTCAGGTTTGAATTCCCTTAAAAATTTCTTACTATCTTTAACCCCTTTTAGAAAACGAAAAACTGTTTTTATATTCTCAATGGAAAGTTTCCGCTTAAACCCTGTAATATAAATAGACTTAAAAGGTATGTTTTCTCGAGGAACAAGTTTGCTTTCTAATCCATTTTGAGTACCTATGTATAAGAATTCCGCATTTTTATCAACTTTTTGAATTTCCCTTATTAAAGCGAGTGCAGGATATATATGTCCTCCCGTTCCCCCGCCGCTAACTGCTATTTTCATTTTCTCACCCCGATAATCTTGCTAAACACATTCTACTACAAATATTAATGAAAAAAAGCCTAGAAAAAATAATGTTATTGAATTGTAATGTGAAAAATTGTTCATCCTACAAAAAAAGAACCCTGCAAATTAACAGGGTAACCTTCAGTATCTCGAATACCGGCTAATATTTAATAAAACGCCAATGGCCATTAACATTAAGGTCAAGGAGGAACCCCCATAGCTTAAAAACGGAAGGGTAATCCCAGTTACCGGCATCAAGCCAGTAACTACGCCAATATTTATCATAACCTGTATTGCTACCATTGCAATAATCCCGACAGCGAGAAAGCTTCCATACAAATCAGGAGCACCTAATGCAATGCGAATCCCCCGCCACAATAGCAGGCTGAACAATAGAATAATGAATGAACCGCCTATAAACCCTAGTTCCTCAGAAAGGATCGCGAAAATAAAATCTGTCTGAGGTTCTGGAAGATAGAAGAACTTTTGTCTGCTTTCTCCAAGTCCAAGGCCAAATAAACCGCCTGGTCCAATAGCATAAAGCGATTGGATGATTTGAAAACCGCTGCCAAGCGGGTCAGACCAAGGATCAAGGAATGATGTAATCCGCTTAATTCGATAGGGTGCAGAAGCAATAAGGCCAACAAAGCCGGCAATTCCTAACAAACCTAAAAATGCAAAATGCCTAACTCTTGCACCAGCGATAAAAATCATAACCACACATGTTCCCATCATTACAGTGCCAGTACCTAAATCAGGCTGAAGCATAATCATGGCAAAAGCAATGAATGCCAGCCCTAAAGAAGGCATAAGTCCCTTTTTAAAAGAAGTAATCAGCTTTTGCCGTTCCGAAAGAAACTTAGCAAGAAAAGCAATCATGGCAAGCTTCATAAATTCAGACGGCTGAATGGAAAAAGCACCGACTCCAATCCAGCTTCGAGAACCATTTCGAACATTTCCAATTCCAGGAATCAACACAAGAAGCAACAGGACAAAACAAACGATTAAAATAGTTTTCGCCCATGTTCTCCAAGTCCAGTAGTTGATGTTCATAATAAAAAACATCGCTGCTACTCCAACAACAGCAAAAAGTGTCTGTCTTTTGGCAAAGAAAAAGGAATCATGAAATTTATATTCCGCCCAAATCGCACTTGCGCTGTACACCATTATGAGTCCTACCGCCAGCAGTGTAAATGTTACAATCATTAAAATAAAGTCAGGAGTTGTTCTCTTTGTCGGCACCGCTATACACCTCGAGCTAAAGTTTAAAGGCTATCCAGATACCAGAATTTTTAATATGCCCAGCTCCAGTGCCCAGCCCCCCGAGGTCAAATGCCCTGAGGCCGACCAAGGCACTTCCGAATTTCTCTGGACAAGCCCTTACTTAAGCTTATGCACCGCTTCGATAAAAATGTCTCCCCTGACCTCAAAAGTTTTATATTGATCCCAGCTTGCGCAAGCAGGAGATAACAAAATAACGTCACCAGGTTTTGAATATGAAAATGCAGCTGGGACAGCCATGTCAACATTATCGACACGCTCAATAACATTTATTCCCGCTAATTTTCCAACCCGTTCAATCTTTGATGCTGTCTGTCCAAAGGTAATCAATGCTTTTACATTGTTCAAGTATGGAATCAGTTCATCAAATTCATTACCTCGGTCTAACCCTCCAGCAAGCAGGACAACCGGAGTTTTAAACGCCGTAATCGCCTTAATTGTAGCCAAAATATTGGTTGCTTTTGAATCATTAAAAAATTTCCGTCCTTCCACTTCCGCAACAAATTGCAGCCGGTGTTTGACACCTGTAAAAGACTTAAGGACTTCTTGTATTGAATTATTATCAACACCTGCCAGCTTTACTGCAGCCACAGCAGATAAGATATTCTCCAGATTATGAGTACCTGGTAAAGCTATTTCCTCAATCAGCATTACCTTTTCTTCTCTGAACATGATCCAGCCTTCTTGAATATAAGCTCCATCAGGCAGCATTTTTTTGGTTGAAAAAGGGATAATTGCCGCGTTTGAATGGCTTGCAATATCCATCGTTTCCTCTTGGTCAGCATTGATAATTAAATATTCATTTTCTGTTTGATTTTTAGTGATATTTGACTTTGCTTGAATATATGCTTGTTTGCTCCCATGATAGTCAAGGTGAGCATCGTAAATATTGGTGATAATAGCTATTTTGGGTGTAAAAGTTTTAATGCCCATCAGCTGAAATGAGGACAGCTCGATGACAATTGTATCATCCATTGAAGCTTGTTCAGCTACTCCCGAAGCCACTGTACCAATATTTCCAGCAATTAACGGACTTTTATCGCCGGCCTTCATCATTTCATAGACAAGTGTTGTCGTCGTCGTTTTTCCATTTGTTCCAGTTATGCTAATAAATGGCGCTTCCGAGATTTGATAGGCAAGCTCTACTTCCGTAATAACTGGTATACCTTTTTCAATTGCACCTTTAATCATGGGATTTTCATACGGGATACCCGGGTTTTTAACGATAAGTTCAAAACCTTCATCCAGCAATTCAACTGGGTGTTCCCCGCAGATCACCTTAATTCCTTGTTCTAATAAGCCCTGTGCCTCAGGATTTTCCGAAAAGGGCTTTTTATCATTCACAGTAACAAAAGCCCCAAGCTTATGTAAAAGGGAAGCCGCAGTGACCCCGCTTTTTGCTAAACCTAGCACAAGAATTTTTTTATGCTGATAAACGTCAATCTGCTTCAATTACAACCACACCTCGATATAAATTCCTAAAATGGCAAGGATTAACCCCACACTCCAGAAAGTAACAACAACTCTCCATTCAGACCATCCCAATAATTCATAATGGTGATGTAATGGGCTCATCCGAAAAATCCGTTTACCTGTTGTTTTAAATGATATTACTTGAAGTATAACGGATAAAGTTTCAATAACAAAGATGCCGCCAATAATAATGAGCAATAATTCAAGTTTAGTCAAAATGGCAATCGTCGCAATGGCCCCGCCAAGTGCAAGTGAACCTGTATCCCCCATAAATACCTTAGCGGGGTGTGCGTTAAATACTAAAAATCCCAGCACTGCGCCCACTACCGCAACAGAAAAAATGGCAATTTCCATTTGTGATTGGCTCCAAGCAAGAACAGCAAATGCTCCAAAGGCTATAGCTGCTGTACCAGATAAGAGTCCGTCTAAGCCATCGGTTAAATTTACTGCATTTGAAAAACCGACCAGCCAAAAAACAATGAAAAATACAAAAAACCACCCAAGGTCAAACGTATTATCCGTAAACGGAATACTTATTTCTGTAGAAAAACCTTTTTGTTTATATATTAAATAAAAGATAACGGAAATAATAATTTGTCCCAATAATTTCTGTTTTGAGGTAAGTCCCAGATTTCGCTTCATAACGACTTTGATAAAATCATCCAAAAATCCGAGTAAACCAAAACCTAAAGTTACTAGAAGCAGTAAATAGGTTTTTACCGTTGGTTCTGAAAACTTGCCTGTCATGACAATCGTTGTAATCACGATCGAAAATAAAATCATAATTCCGCCCATTGTTGGTGTGCCTGATTTTTTTTGATGTGACTTTGGTCCTTCTTCACGAATGCTTTGTCCAAATTTCAACCTTCGTAAGAAGGGAATAAAAACTGGCGAAATTAAAACCGAAATGAGAAAGGCCATTATTATAGTGAAAAAAATCACCTGCTCCAGCATTTTATCCCCTCCTTTCTAAATAAATTGATTCAATTTCTATTATTTTATTTACCATTACTGCAATATCATATGTTTCATCATTTTCATTAAGAAGTTTTTTGTTTGAAAAAGTAAAGTTTGTAGTTTCCATTTTGGTTCTTATCTCTCCTCAATCGCTTCCCTAGCAACAATCCGATCATCAAAATCATGAACAACTCCGCCAATAATTTGATAGGTTTCATGCCCTTTTCCAGCAATTAATATTACATCACCGGCTTCTGCCTGCTTAACCGCTGTATTAATTGCTTCCTTTCGATCTTCAATTACTAAATAATTTTCCCCTTTAACCCCTTCTTCCATCTCCTTTAATATGGCTGATGGCTCTTCACTTCTTGGGTTATCTGAAGTAAAAATCGGATTGGTTGCATAGCGGCAGGCTATCTGTGCCATTAACGGACGTTTGGTTCTGTCTCTGTCACCCCCGCATCCAACGACCACGAAGATCTTTTTCTTGGCAAAATGCTGTATAGTTTTTAAAACATTTTCAAGACTGTCTGGTGTATGGGCATAATCAACGAGTACTGTAAAATCCTGTCCTGCATTTACCAGCTCAAATCTTCCCGCAACCCCTTTTACTGATTCAATCGATTCAATTGCCTTACCGATTGGAATACCAGATACATTGGCTGCTGCGATGGCCGCTAATACATTATAGACGTTAAACTTCCCTAATAGCTGAAGCTGGATAGGATATTTTTCTTCTCCGACGACGATGTTAAATTTTGTCCCTGATGAAGTCATTTGAATATCAGCCGCTTGGATATCAGCTTTTTGATCAATCCCGTATGTATAAATTAGCGCAGCCGTTGACCTTTGAAACATTTCCGATGCAGAATCATCCGCATTTAAAATAGCAAATTTTGGGCTGTTTAAATCGAATGAATTTCCAAGCTGTGCAAATAATAGACTCTTTGCCCGCTTATATTCGTCCATTGTTTTATGGTAATCAAGATGATCCTGCGTAAGATTCGTGAAAACCGCGACATCAAAATCACAGCCATGGACTCTGCCTAAATCAAGAGCATGTGAAGATACTTCCATCACAGCTGTTTCAACACCCTCTTCAACCATTTGATGAAATGTTTTCTGCAGTGTCAGGCTTTCTGGTGTTGTATTTTTCGTATCAATCCTTCTGCTGGCAATTTTCGTATACATTGTCCCAATCAGGCCTGTTTGCTGCCCTTGGTCTGCAAATATTTTTTCAATTAAATGACTTGTAGTTGTTTTTCCATTTGTACCGGTTATGCCAATAAGCCGCAGTTTCTGTGTTGGCTGGCCATAAAAGGCGTCTGCCAAAACTGCCATTGCTCTTGCAGTATCTTTTACTACAATAATCGGTACATCAAGCTTAAGTGGTCTTTCAGCCAGAATGGCAGCGGCACCGCTTTTAACAGCTGATTCTGCAAAATCATGCCCATCAACCGTATACCCTTTGATACAAATAAATAAGCTCCCTTTTTTTACCTTTCGATTATCGTTCTCTATGGAAAAAATCTCTGGATTTACTCCTTCATATGGTACTAATGGATGCAAAACCTTAAGGAGTTGCTGTAATTTCATTGATTCTCAAATCCTCTCATGACCTTACATGTTTAGTCAGATAATGGAAAATAATCCCCTGACGAAAGTTCCATCTTATTTTACATGAAAATAAATATTTTTGCTATTTGTTATGGTGATTATATGAAAAAAAGGGGCGCTAAAAATGATTCCGACGCCCCTTCTTTCATCATTAATCTCCCTTTCCAAAGTAAAGCCTAATTTTAGATCCTTCCTTAAGCTTAGTTCCCGGCTCAGGTGATTGGCTGACAACTACATCCCCTTCACCGCTTGCATCAATTCTTAAATTAACCAGCTGCTGTTGAAGCTCCTTTCTCTCCATACCAACAAAATCTGGCAATTTGATCAATGGAGTATCCGGCCACTTTACTTCCTTCTCAATTTGTTTTTTCCTAGGCTTCACATCCATAGCAGTTAAACTATCCTCCATAATATTACCAACAATCGGTGCACTGATCGTACCACCAAATGCCGTCACCCCTTTAGGGTTATCAACCGCTACATAAACAACAATTTGCGGGTCATCCGCCGGGGCAAACCCCATAAATGAAACAATATAATTATTTTCTAAATATCTTCCGCCTTGAGCTTTTTGAGCTGTACCTGTTTTTCCTCCGACACGGTATGAATCGACAAACGCCTTTCCGCCTGTTCCCTGAGCCACAACGCTCTCAAGTGCATGCCGAATTTCTTTAGAAGTCTCCTCCGTTATAACTCTTCTTTTTTCCACTGGTGTATTTCTCATCACAACTTCATGTGTCACTGGATCGACTAATTCTTTTGCGATATATGGCTGATATAAAACTCCTCCGTTGACAGCTGCCGCTACAGCTGTTACCTGTTGAATCGGAGTGACTGAAACCCCTTGTCCGAAAGCAGTGGTAGCCAATTCAACAGGACCCACCCGGTTCATATTAAATAAGATTCCAGTTCCTTCTCCCTGCAAATCAATTCCAGTTTTCTGGCCAAAACCAAAATCCTTAATATACTTAAATAATTTTTCCTTCCCCAGTCTTTCACCTAACTCCACAAAACCAGGGTTACAAGAGTTTTCTACCACTTCTAAAAAGGATTGGTCACCATGTCCGCCTCTTTTCCAGCATTTTAATGTGGCACCTGCCACTTTGACAGATCCAGAATCATGGAAATGTTCCTTTTCTAAATCAACTTTTCCTTCATTAAGTGCTGCTGCCAGTGTAATAATTTTAAAAGTAGACCCTGGCTCGTAAGTCATCCACACAGGCAGGTTCCGATTATATACTTCTTGAGGGACACTTTGAAATTTGGCAGGATCAAATGTCGGCCGGCTTGACATGGCTAAAATTTCACCATTATTTGGATTCATGGCAATCGCAATGATTCCATCAGGATTATATTTTGCCTTCGCAATATCCAGCTCCCTTTCTACAATCGTTTGAATCTTTGAATCAATCGTAAGCTTTAAATCCAGCCCTTTGGTTGGAGGTTCATAATCATCTGCCATATCATTCATGCGTTCCCCCTTGGCGTTGGCGTAAAATTGAACCGACCCCCGCTCACCGCTCAACTCTTTGTCATAATATTTTTCTAAGCCCATCAGCCCCTGGTTGTCCACTCCAGCAAAACCTAGAACATGAGAAAGATAGCTGCCATTTGGATAATGGCGCTTTGAATCCTCACCAATATAGACTCCTTCGAGACCGAGCGCTCTGATTTCTTTCGCTTTTTCGTGGGAAATTTTTCTTCCTTCTTTAATTCGCACAATACTCTCTTTCTGGGTAATCTCCCGATATGCCTTTTCTTTTGACATATCAAGAACTGATGCCAGCTTTTCAGCTGTCATGGCTGGGTCCTTTATCTGTCTTGGCACAACCCAAACAGTCGGGGCACTAATATTTGTTGCCAATGGCACTCCATTGCGGTCAACTATTTGTCCTCGTTCGGGTTCAAATGGGATATTTCGGCTCCACGAATCTTTCGCCCGAGCAGTCAGCATATCTCCTAAATAAAACTGAACATAGCCAAGTCTGACATCAATAACTAAGAAAATGAGAATTCCGACGATTAAAGCGAGTAATAACCGTTTACGGACAGTTACATTGGAAACACGCATAGTATGAATGATCCTCCTTTTCAGTATCATTCATTTATATGCTTGTACTTTTTCACCTAGAACGGATCTAAGCGTTCCAAAGAAAAAATCCCGCTTGAAGAGCGGGATTCAAATTAATCTTGAATCATTGGTTCAGTATTGTCATTTGCAGGCTTTTCATCCTTACCTTTTGTTTCTTCTGCCCATTTCTCTTCCGGTGTTTTCAAATTCACAATGAGAAAATCTCCTTGACGGAGTGAAGAACCGGGTTTAATGTTTTGTCCAACAACATATCCTTTTCCTTTGGAACTTAATTTCATTCCTGCGATATTTGCAACTTTCATTACATCCCGTAAAGACCAATTTGTCATATCTGGTGCCGTTAATTCCCCATTTGTTTGAATAATCACCTTTTCTCCTTCTAATATTGTCGTCCCTTCCTTAGGAAGCTGTCCGGTTACTTTTGACCCTTTTCCGAGTACAACAGCTTCAAGTCCGGCATCCTTTAAGCTATTTACGGTTTGTTCAACAGATTCCCCTTGATAATCGCCCAGCTTAAAGGAAGTTGTCTTTTCTTGCTTAGAAGGCTGGATATTTAAATAATGAAGGCTGTTTTCCATTACAGGATTAAAAACGGCTGATACCGGAATCGCACCTTGCCCAGCCTCCATTCCCGTTAATTTAGGCTGCTGAACAGCGACATAGACAATTAATTTTGGGTTTTCCTTAGGGGCCATTCCTAAAAATGAAAACATATAATTATTGACGCCTGTCAAATATTTCCCATCTGGTCCCGGAATATTGGCTGTCCCGGTTTTCCCAGCGACACTGTAACCATCAATTTTATACCTGCCGCCAGTTCCTTTAGGCGAGGTAACAACCGTCTCCAGATAATCCCGCACCTTTTTTGCTGTTTCAGCAGAAATTGGCTTGGAAACCACTTCTGGGACGGTTTTTTTAATCGTCTTCCCAGTATCATGGTTAACAATCTTTTCAACAACATGAGGCTTCAGCATTTTTCCATCATTGGCAACCGCCGTCGCTGCCTGAATTTGTTGTATCGGTGTAATCGCTGTTCCTTGACCATATGCTGTTGTTAATTTTTCAATCGGCCAAGTAAACATAATTTTCCCTGAGGTTTCATTGGGTAAATCGATTCCTGTTGGTTTATCAAACCCAAACTTCGATAGATATTTTCTAAATGTATCAAACCCCAATTTTTCCTTCGCGATTTTTGCAAATGCCACATTTGAAGACCGCTGCACTCCCTCAAGATAAGTAATACTGCCCCAGCCAACACCATTATGATCATGAATAGGCTGGTCTTTTTTAGTTACACGATAGGAGCCGGACATATATTTTTCATTTGGATTAAAGACGCCTTCCTGAACAGCAGCAGCTAGTGTGAATATTTTCATAGTCGAACCTGGCTCAAAGGAAGTTTCAATCGCCTCATTATGCCAGCTCTCACTGATGCCTTCTTTTGTTTTAGGGTGAAATGACGGGCGCTGCCCCATTGCTAAAATATTCCCTGTCTTAGGGTCTGCCACAATGGCAATTATCTTTTCCGGCTCATATTCTTTAGCTACTTTATCCATTGCATCTTCTAAAAAGGTTTGGATTTTCTTATCAATGGTTAGATATACATCATTACCATTTTTAGCAGGAGTGATTTTTTGTTTATCACCTGGCAGGATGTAGCCCCATACATCACTATCAAAATTAACTTTTCCATTTTTCCCGGTCAGTTCCTTATTTAGGGATTCTTCAATACCCATTTTCCCGACTGTTTTATAAGTTCCATCCTTTTGTTCAATCTGATCCGCGTAACCTACTAAATGGGAGGCAAAAACTCCATTTGGATAAAAACGTTTGGATTCACGTTGAAATGTGATTCCTGGTAATTGAAGCTTTTCAATTTTTGATTTTATATCGTAACTGATATCCTTTCCAGCCTTCCCAAATTCTACTTGAAACCTTTTTTTCTTTATTCCATCTGTGAGAATTTGATAAATTTCCGATTCTTCCATATCCATGTACTTTGCTAATTCCTTTGCCGTTTTCTCAGGATTTTTTACATGCCTTGGCTTCTTAGGATCCGTTGTCATCTTTTTACTCAAAATGGCGACTAACTTATAGGCTGCCGTATCTTCTGCTACAATTTCTCCATTTCGGTCTAAGATTTCTCCTCTTGCTGCCTGCAGGACACTTTGATGGCTGTATTTCTCCTGTGCTTTTGCAGCAAGCGGCTGACCTGCTGCTTCCCCTGTAATTTGAATAGAAAAGTATCTAAAAAGTACTACAAAAAAGAGCAGACCGAATATCACAAACAATATCGCTGCTCCAACATTCATATATGGCTGTTTTTTGTTCATTGTGCAGGCACTACCTTGACGTTATTATTATTAAGCTCGAGGCCCATCTTTTTCGCTTCTTTATAAATTCGTTCATATTTGCTTAAATCTTTTATTTCTACTTGCAAATCAGCATTCACCTTTTGCTGTTCATTAATTTTCGTTTCAACGTTTTGAATTTCCTTATTCATCTCATAAATTTCCGCTTGATTCGATATCAGGTGGACAGCACCAAAACAAACCAGTCCAGCAAATGCTACTCCAATTATTTTTTCTCCTGGAGTCAGCCAGGACTTTTTTATTTTTATTTTTCTTTCTTCCTGTACAGTTTGTTCTACCCGCTGTTCTCCGATTTTCCTGGCAAGATTACTCACGCATTTCCCCTCCAGTTTATTTTTTAGATTTTTTCTCCAATTCTGAGCTTCGCTGATCTCGCACGATTATTTTGTTCTAGTTCTTCATCAGAGGGAAGAATCGGTTTCCGTGTAATTAATTTCAATATAGGCTTGTATTCGTCAGGAATTACTGGAAGCCCATGGGGTAGTTCGGGGGTTGAACTCGCACTTTTAAATGCCGCTTTACAAATTCTATCCTCTAAAGAATGAAAAGTAATTACACAAATTCTTCCACCTGGCTTTAATAAATGAATGGCTTGGTCAATTGATTGTTCAAAAACACCTAATTCGTCATTAACTGCAATCCTGACAGCCTGAAAAATTCGTTTGGCTGGATGTCCGCCTTTCCTTCTAGCAGGCGCTGGAATTGCTTCCTTGATTAGTTCAACTAATTCTTCTGTTGTTTCAATCGGTTTGATCTGCCTGGCAGTTTCAATTTTCCTGGCAACTTGCTTTGAAAACTTCTCCTCGCCATATCGAAAAAATATACGAACTAAATCCTCATATGGCCAATCATTAATCACATCATAAGCCGAAAATTGTGAATCTTGATCCATTCTCATATCTAATGGTGCATTATGATGATAACTAAATCCTCTTTCAGGCGTGTCCAATTGTGGAGAAGACACACCAAGGTCATAAAGAATACCGTCAACTTTAAAAACTCCACGACTTTCGAGCTCTTCACGCAAATGAATAAAATTGCTTTTTATAATTTCAAAGCTGTTCCCATATTCAGATAGTTTCGTCCTAGCATGTGCTATAGCTGTTTCATCCTGATCAAATGCAAATAATTTTCCGCCATCTGTAAGCTGTGATAGAATTCTGGAGCTATGTCCTGCTCCACCTAATGTACAATCTACATAAATTCCATTTGACTTAATATTTAAGCCATTAACAGCTTCCTCTAACAGCACAGTTGTATGATTAAACATGTTTGTACCACCTTTTCCAATCTCATCCACAGAACATATATTGATATAACTTTTCCATTATATATCAAAGCCAATCATATTTTCTGCTATTTCCGCAAAAGAATCTTCAGACTGTGAAAAATAGTCTTCCCAAATCTGTTTGCTCCAAATTTCAATTCGATTGGAAACTCCTAAAATTACACATTCCTTTTCCAATTTTGCATATTGCAAAAGTGGTGCCGGGATATTAATTCTTCCCTGTTTATCAAGTTCACTCTCTGTTGCCCCTGAAAAGAAGAATCGGGTAAAGGCACGGGCATCTTTTTTCGTCAAAGGTAATGCTTTTAATTTTTCTTCAATAACCTTCCACTCTGTTAATGGGTAACCAAACAAACATTGATCCAAACCTCTGGTGATTATGAACATTTCGCCAAGATCATCCCGGAATTTGGAGGGCACTATTAAACGTCCTTTGTTATCAATGCTGTGATGGTATTCACCCATGAACATACCCACTACCCCCACTTTCTATTAAAAATGTACCACATTCCCCCACTTTCCACCACCTATTTTTAAAGTATTCGCCCCTTTTTCTTTAAAATCCTTTTTTATTATGGAAAATTTTTATAAAAAAGGCTGTATTAAACGCAACTATTTCATTGGCTCAAATCAACTTGTTAACCAAAAACAGCAAAAAACTCCACTGTATGGAGTGGAGTTTTTCTATAGTTTGATTACTTTATGAGATCCATCAAAGGAAAAATGCAGCTTCATTAAATTTCTAATGAAATTTAGACCATAACAATTTAAATAATAAAATACATTCCACACTCGTTCTTGCGGGAAGCCATCTGGCCGCAATGCCAATTGAACGCGCGCAAACTTTTGCAGGACAACATCATGTTTCAGTTGTACTGCTTCTTCCATTTTGGTTTGCATAAATTGAATTTCTTTTAATAAATAAGACTCATTTTTCTTCAACAGCGGTAATAGGCCGCGATCCAGCTCAATGGTTTTGGCTTCTATCACTTGATACCGTTTTACCAACTGTTCTTTAGCAGCTGAAAATAACTCTTCAATCTCTTGGTCCTTTATAGATTCCAAGTATCTTTCCCTGCTGTCTGCAATTCCCAATTGTAAAACCGATAAGAGGTCTAGATTTAATTCGGTTAAATCTGTTTCAACTGAACGGTCCAAAAATGTAATATTTAACCGAGGCACTATTGGCGGCATTTTGATATGGAAATGTTCAAAAACCAGCTTTAGTTCGGCCCAATAAGAAATTTCACCAGGTCCCGCAATAAAGGCAATAGTAGGAAACAGTAATTCCTGCATTAAGGGTCTTGTTACCACATTGTTACTCAAATATCCCGGATTCTCATTTGCAATTACCACCAATTCAGATGCAGTAAAAGAAATTGCACCACTTTTCCCCACAAAACAGTCGGTTTCACGATCATACTCAAGTAAAATTCGTTCATGCCGTTTTTGATCATAATAAAAGAGGTTGGCAGATTGTTCACTAGCATCAATCGTAATTGGAAAACCTTTAGATTCTATCTGCTTTTGCTGTTCTAATAATGAAAATGTAATTGCATCATGGTGTTCAATTTGCTGGGTTAGAAACCCTTTTTGCAGCTGTCGGAATGACGAATTGCCTGAATCAACCAGCAGCAGTCCATCGTCCTTAAACAATTCCATAATAATATTAGCAAAGAAGTCAACAAAGGTTGTAGATTGGGATACCTGCATACGGGCAAAATCTAATAAAGAATTCGTATGTTCTGTTTCACCAAATGTCTCAATAATATTTGTCACCCATGAAAGACAAATCTCTTTATCCAACTGGACTTCTGAAACCATTTTCTTTTGTAAAACTTTCTCAGGATACTGCCACTTAAAAACGTCCTTATCAAGAGGAACATTTATATGATTCACTTCTTGGAAATCGTGGTCTTCACCGGCAATCCAAAAAACTGGAACTACTGGGACTCCTAATTCTTTTTCCTTTTGTTCTGCCAACTTAATAATGGATATGACTTTATGTATTGAATAAAGGGGCCCTGTTAAAATTCCTGCCTGCTGACCGCCAATGACAACCACACTATTTTTTTCTCTTAACTTATCAATCGATTTATTTACCGCTTCCGATGATGGATATTGCTTCATAAAGTCTCTTATGTGGTCCGCAACCTCTGTTCTTGGAAACTGCCGGTCGCCCAGTTCCGTTAAACGATTCACATCTTCGTTTGAATCATTATACCGGTAATGAAAAAACGGTAGAATTTCTGCAGATTGTTTCAAATAATTTGAAGCAAACCGATTGGTTGCTGGTAGAGAGAGATTTAAAATCTCCATTCATGTACTTCCTTTCTGGTCACCCAAATTCGTTCTCTTTAGCAGTATACCATTCACCGCCTATTTTAAAAAAAACTTTGCCTAGAATTTTTTAAGTAAAGGCTATGTTAAACTTGGCTGTTGTTTTTCACTCCCCAAGGCAGTCTTTATCAGCATGGGTATCGCACGACTAAAAGCGATAGCTTTTAGAAGGAGGCACAAGCGTTCCGTGGATGCTCCTCGGCGCTAACGTCTGCGGGGTCTCCCCTGGCACGTACTCCCGCAGGACATTGAATTACGTCCTTGAATTCTCCCACGCACGAAGGAATTGCGTTAGCAATTACGAGGATTCTTCGTACCTTTCGCTGCAATCAACAGGGTTTTAAAAATTTCACCCCTCTTTTAACAGAGCCTAAGTAAAAAAAGTAAATACCACAGCCCGGTAAATCAAACCATAAAGTGTTAAACCAACATAGGCTAAGAAAAAGAAGATAAAGTTAAAACGCCAAAAACCCTTTAAAACTCTTTTATAATCAATTTCTCCCTTTACTTTCCAATGAACAAGGACGAATGTCATGGCAATGACAATGATAATGAGAAGAATAAAGCCAAATAAAGAATGACCCCAAATTGTTTTAATTAAAAAATGAACTGAAATAATAAATAAAATTGTCGTGTAATCAAGTGCTTTATGCACTGATTTGCGGGTATTTTTTGATACCAGCTTATAAATCATAAAAATAAACAAAAAACCAAAAATCGGCATGGAAAAGAATAAGGTCAGAACATTTGAAAGAATTCCCGTCATCTTAGTACCTCTTTTCCGCCGGTTTCTTTCCCTTTAATTAAATTATAAAGACTTTCAGTCAAGGGAGCTTCCTTACCATGTTTCTGAGCCTCAGTTAGAATAAATCCTAATATGGCGTCAATTTCTGTCCTCTTGTTCGCCTCCAAATCCTTTAACATTGAAGATTTATTCTCTGAGGTTGTTCGGCAAATGTCCATTACTTGTTGAAAATAGGACAAATCATTTTCAAATTTAAAAATGGTGGAAAGTTCCTCAAACAATTTTTCCATAGTTTTAAAATAATAGGGATTTTGCATTAATGCACCATTTTTTACTTGAAGGATTGCTGTTAATGGATTAACAACCGCATTTACAATTAATTTGTTCAGCAGCATTTCATGAAAATGATGTTTCAAAACAAATGGAAACTCCACTGGTGCAGAATTTATAAAAGAATGTAAAGCGTCTAATTTCCCTTTAAATAAAGCTACATTTGTTGCTCCGGCACCATTATGATGAACAGTATAAGGATTTTCTCTCAAAGCCCCATGTTCAATAGAGCCTAAATAAATATTCGGAACCAAGAGATATTCCAATTGTTTTAAATGGCTCATTCCATTTTGTAAAAACAGAAGATTTTCTGGGGCAGAATGCATTTCTATGATTGATTCAAGAATGTCGTTCAACTGGTACTGTTTTACAGTAATAATCGCGAGATCCTCCATTGCCTCCCACCTTGTTATTGGCAATGCAGAAACAAAAGAAATAGAGCTTCTAGATTCTTTTTTTAGTAGAATACCATTCTTATTAATTTCTTGAGCCTGTTCTTCAGTTCTTGTATAAATAATGACATCAAAATTTCTGCTTAAATAGGCAGCATATAACAAGCCAATGGATCCAGCACCAACTATGCCAAGCTTCATAGAATTATCCCTCATTTAATCGAAAGTCTTTACAGGTATTTTATCAGATAATTCACGTGTGATGGTAAAAAACAATGATGAAAAAATTACTGTCCATGAATACAAAGATTTTCATTTTACAAGAACATGATTTTTCTAGTTGATTAAAAATTTCTTTCCATTTTCGTAAGCGTTTCCGAGTGTTTACTTGAAGAATTTTTTATAAGAATGTAATATAATGTAGATAATCCATTTTGAATAATATGAAAAGTTATTCACTTTATGGTATTCAAGCCAAGAAAAAAACAAAAAATATATGAAAATAAGAAGGTAATTTAGGAGGGGCGCAATGAAAGCAACGGTGGAAAGATTAAAAATAAATTTTAAAACATTGGAAGAGTTTAAGAAATTTAAAGAATATGGAATTCAAGAACTTTCTATGCTCGAAGACCTTGAAGCAAATATTATCGACAATGATAGCGAATCACCTTTTTATGGAATTTATTTTGGTGACAAACTTGTTGCCCGGATGAGCTTATATCAAATCGATGCCAAATTCGACCGCTATTTCTATCCGCCGCAAAATTATTTGGAATTATGGAAGCTCGAAGTATTGCCAGATTATCAAGGCAAAGGGTTTGGAAGCCAGCTTGTAGAATTTGCAAAAAGCTTAGGACTGCCACTTAAGACCAATCCAAGAATGCAATCCCGAGGATTTTGGGAAAAGATGAATTTCACCAGTGTTGATTACGAAATGGAACGTGACCTTGGTGAAAACCCGCTTGTCTGGTATCCTGAAGGTGTCGAAGCACAAAACAATAAAGAGTAATACAAAAAGCGGACCCGTTGTCCGCTTTTTGCTATTTTTCAACTCGTTCAAGATTACCGTTTTTGTCCATTTGAAATTTTACCTTTGGCTGCCTTTCCTCCTCTTGAAAAACCACCATTTTTCTAGCCCTCTCCATAATTTCAATGAGAGAACGGTAATCTTCTTCAATCGCTTTTAAATTTTTCGTTAGTCTTTCATTCTCAGCAGCCAAATAATATGTCTTCTTCTCCAACTCTTTTATTTTCTCAACAGCATTTTCACGTTCTAATGCCATCTCGGCTTGGGATTCTGCTTTTTTATTGAGTTCTTCTAAAAAATCAATGACAGATGCAAAAGTAATTTTTCCAGTGTTTTGTTCTTTTACCACTGGTGATTGTTCAATTATTGGTTCTTCTTCTTCTAGCGCAGCTTCTTCATTAATTGAGGTACTTTGCAATTTTAATTCTTTACGTTGTTTCTTTGCTAACTCGATGCCAGATTTGTATTGCTTTCTTACATATGAGTTCCAGCGAAAACCACAGGCTGCTGCAGTCCGCGAAAGCTGTTTTCCAACTTCCTCAAAGGCCTGCAGCTGTGTACCGCCATCACGAATATGTCTTAATACAACCTCAGCAAGCAACAAATCCTCATCTTGGGACCACGCATCTTGACGGGTTGAAGTCATAAGAATATCCCTCCTAGTAGTGTTTTTATCATTCATATGCTGCTACTAGAAAAGATAGACTTAAACTAAGCTCGTGTTTTATCGATTTTTTCTTTACTTTCACCTTTTTCCAATAAATTGTTTTACATAGTTATGATGAGCCTCACTCTCCCACAAAACAGCACATCTTTTCACTTCATCTTCTATTCTTCCACGAAGCTTCGACTCTTCCCACTTTGCAATCCATAATTTTTTATAGGCTTGCAATACTGAACCATCCGCTTCCAACATATGTTCAAGAAATAATTCACACGCTTGGAGGGAATCCCCTTCGTAGAGCTGTTGGATGAACCCTTGTTTAAGTAAATATTCTGTAGTATGTCGCTCCGCCCCCATTAGAAGATTCATCGCATTCGATGCAGGCAGTTTCTCTGCAAGGATTGAACCGCCGCCCCAACCTGTCGTAATTGACTGCTTTCCCTGTACAAAACCAGCTTTTACTCCTTTTCTCGCAAGGCGGAAATCACAGGCAGAAGCTATTTCACATCCGCCTCCTATTGCGGTACCGTTAATCAATGCAATAGTTGGTTTAGGCAAAGTTAATAGTGAGTATAGAATATTACTCATTTTTGTAAGCATTGGCAGTACTTCTTCCCTTGTCCGAAGGTGATGAAAAACAGATAAATCTCCTCCTGAACAAAAAGCTTGTTCCCCTTCACCCGTAATGACAAGCGCTTTAATGTCAGCAGCTGCTGCATCACTAATTGCCTGAGTTAATCCTTCCATTACTTCCTCATTGATTGCATTTCTTTTTTCACTTCTTGCAATCGTAAACAATAAATAACCTTTTTTATGTTTTTCAATATTATAAGCCAAATTCCCCTTCCTCCTCACTTGATCAAAACTCCATATATAACAAAAGCACAAGGGCTTTACGCACCTTGTGCTTTGTATCAAAGTTGTTATTAGTCGTTAACTACTTCTTTTCCTTTGTATGTCCCGCAAGCTTTGCAGACGCGGTGAGCAAGTTTCATTTCACCACAGTTTGGGCATTCTACCATACCAGGAACATTTAATTTAAAATGAGTACGACGTTTTCTTTTTGCAGTTTTAGAAGTTCTTCTAAAAGGTACAGCCACTTCAAACACCTCCTTAAAGAGTATAAATAAAGTTTAAAGAAACCGCAAGTGGTTCTTTACTTATTTCTTTGATTGTCATTATCAAAAAACTTAGCAAGTCCTGCTAGTCTAGGGTCAATTTTTTCGGACTCTGCTTCTTCAGTAATCACTTCCCAATCCTTGCCGGATTGTGGTGCAGCATCCTCAGAATCGCCATCCTCGCAAAAAACCTGCATCGGTATTTCAAGTAAAAGAATCTCTCTGATGATTGGCTTTAAATCAATCATCTCACCTTTTACTTGATGAACTTCCTCATCAGCCTGATAAACAGCATTCTGAAGAAGAAATGTTTCTGTTGTTTCTACATTAATTGGGAGTTTTACGTCCACTAAAGTTCGAGAACAAGGAAGAATTAAATAACCCTCAATTTTGAAATGAAAGGTTATTTTCGTCGAGTCAATATCTCCGCGGCCAGTGATATGCATAGGAGAAACTTCTCTTATAGTTGGATCATCTTTTTTTAGATCATCAAACTGAATGATTTCATCAAACGAAAATTCCTTGTTTCGATATTTTTGTAATTGACTAATCGTCCATTTCAATTGAATCACCTCAAGGCAACAAAGGTAATTATAGCCTTCGATAAAATTTTTGTCAATATTTTTTCTTTACACACAGGAAAGAAGAAGCCATTGGAAATAGTACACCATGTTTTTGATTTTAGTATTATTAATAGTTTATCCATCTCTCTTATATACAAACGTTTTCCAACCATTATACCTTTACATAAAAATTTTGCTATAATAAAAAATTATTTAGGTAAGGAGAGAATATATTTGAAATCTGTTGGTCTAGTTGTTGAATATAACCCTTTTCATAATGGGCATGCCTTTCATTTACAAGCATCTAAAAAAAAGGCAGAGGCAGATGTTGTCATTGCAGTAATGAGTGGAAATTTCCTACAAAGAGGTGAACCTGCACTTGTTTCCAAATGGTATCGTACTCAAATGGCCTTATTAAATGGAGTGGATATCGTATTTGAGCTGCCTTATTGTTTTGCTGTTCAAAAAGCAGAGACGTTTGCAAACGGAGCCGTTTCGATTTTAAATGCAGCAGGATGTAATTCTTTATGCTTTGGAAGTGAGAGCGGGGAGATTTCAGACTTTCTAGAAACCATTGCATATTTAAAGGACCAGCACAAGGTTTTTAATGAAAATATCAAACACTTTATGGAGACAGGGTTAAGTTATCCGAAAGCTATTGCATTGGCATTTCAACAGCTGCCAAACTCGGAAAAGTATTTAGATCTGTCAAAGCCAAATAATATACTCGGCTTTCAGTATATACAAGCGATGCAGGAGCATGGCAGTACGATGAAGCCCTTGACTGTAGCAAGAAAGAATGCAGACTACCATGACGAGCATTTCGCCTCTGAAACAATAGCAAGTGCAACAAGTATCCGAAAAGCTATTTTTTCAAAAGAAAAAGAAAATGTCAATATAGGACAATATGTTCCTGGGCCAACTAACATGTTATTACAAGAATATCAGCATCGTTTTGGCCGTTTCCATTGCTGGGAAGATTATTGGGACCTCCTTCAATATCGGCTCATTACCTCTTCCCCTGAAGAACTTCAGAATGTGTACGAAATAGAAGAAGGCCTTGAAAATAGATTAATTGAGGCAGCCCATACTTCAACTAATTTTCAAGATTTTATGAGCCAAATGAAAACAAAACGGTATACGTGGACAAGATTACAGAGATTATCCGTTCATGTGCTGACAAATTCCAAAAAAACCGAGATGAAAAGCTTATCTGGAAATGCTGCATACTTAAGACTTTTAGGGATGACCTCAACAGGAAAAGAATATTTGAACAAGATGAAAAAACATTTCAGCCTGCCGCTTGTGGCCAAATTATCGGCATATAAAAACTCTGACATATTACCTGATATAAAAGCAGCACGTGTGTACGCTATGGCGTTCCCCAAAAATATAAGAAAGGAAATGCTTCTCCAAGAATTTAAACAGCCGCCTATTTTTATACCATCTTAACGAAAAATTCCCCCCCTTAGCTCAAGGGAAAGGGAAACTATCCAGGCTGATTGAATTTTCACTTTATAAAAGGCTGTTTTCGTAAACTATGTTGTTATGCCAAGAAAAGCGGTGGTTTATTCAATTTAGGAATAAGCGGACTCTGCGAAAAAGCTGGATTACAGGATAGCCCCCTTGGAAGTAAAAAATAAGCGGAAGTTTTCCCGTTATTTGCAAAATGAAGCTTAAATAGTAAAAAATAAGCGGAGTTTTTTCCGTTATTCAATGAAAAGCACCCGATTTTAGCAGTTTAAAATCAAATAAGGGAAATTCCTCCGTCTATTTCAGCTAATTAACATCCAATTTCCTAAATAACGGGAATTTCTACCTCCATTTTTTGAACGAATCTTAAAAAGGGAGCAAAAAGCAACAATCTTTTAGAATAGAGCCTTATAAAAAAATAAGATGGTGTAAGAGTCACCATCTTATTTTTTTACTGGCATCTTTTCGAGGTATTGTATAGCCTCATTAAAATTATCAATTGGTATTATTTTCATTTTCGTTTTAATATCGCGGGCGGTTTTCACTGCAGCCCGGTAGTTAGAATCTTTTGCCCCTTTTTCATTTGGTGCAAAAAAGATTTCTGCTCCTGCCTTATCAGCAGCAACAATTTTTTGTTCTATTCCTCCAATAGGACCAACTGTTCCATCTACATCAATGGTACCTGTACCGGCAATCTGGTATCCCTTTGTAAAATCTTCCTTTGTCAGCTGATTATAAATTTCTAATGTAAACATCAATCCTGCTGAAGGGCCGCCAATATCATCTGTTTTTACTTTTACTTCAGGAGCTACCACAATTTCTTTATCATCAACTAATGTAATCCCAATTCCAGCACGCTTTGGGTCTTGTTTCAAAGGCTTAAGCGTTAATGTAACTGTCTGTTCCGCCTTTTTTCTTGTAAAAGTTAAGGAAACTTTATCACCTGCCTGTTTTTTTCCTACGTATTCGATAAATTTTTCTGAGGAGGAAAATTGTTTTCCATCAATTTTATATATGCGGTCACCAGCCTGAAGTGCCCCATCAGCAGGCATCCCAGGGAATACCTGCATAACATATATTCCCTTATACTTATAATTTATCGGCAGACCCGCCTTACGATAAGCCACTTCTATAGCATTCAGCTTCGATGACGCCATTAAATGCAGCTGTCTGACATTATATTCTTCCTCTGTTTCCTGTTGATTTAATATCAATTCTTCGGGATAAATTTCTTCATATTTTCCCATTTTTGCTTCCAAATAAGAGTAAATATTTGCTCTGCCCATACGGACAGTCGTTAACATAAAATTCCCCTTTTCCTTATAACCATCCTCCACCGTAACGATGGGTGAAAGTTCTTTTGCCATACCAGGCTTTGAAACATAATAAGGTAAAGAAAAATACATTCCGCCAGTTAGAATAATCACAAGGATTAAAACGGAAATAAAATAAATTTTTTTACGCAAGCTAAGTTCTTCCCTTCCATTGCTCGATTTCTGCTGCTATTTGTTTAATATGCTTTTTCGCTTCTTCTTCTCCAAGCTTAATAATTTCTTCAATATTCGTGAAGGCCCTAGAGCTAAATTCCTCTACAGGGGGCCTAATCATAATATTAGCAGCATTTTCCTGACTATTAATAATTTCAGTTTGCATAATATCAATACTTTGCATGATTACATCATAAATGGAAGTGATCTCGGCACCTTTCTTAACCCTTGAAACATCAACAGCAATGACAATATCTGCACCCATTTCCTTTACAACCGAGATGGGGACCCGATCTGTCACACCGCCATCAACTAGAAGTCTCCCTTGATATTTGACCGGTACAAAAATCCCCGGAATCGAGATACTCGCTCTTACTGCTTCGGCTGTGGGACCTTTAGTAAAAATAACTTTTTCCCCTGTTAATAAATCAGTTGCAACTACAGAAATAGGAATCGATAATTCTTCAATATTTTTATTATGTGTAAAAATCCTAATGAGTTCTTTAACTTTCTTCCCACCGATGAAGCCCATCTTTGGAACGGTAAAATCCAAAAAATACTTTCTTTTAAAGGCTGTCGAAAATGTATATAATCGGTCAAGGTCAATTCCCGCTCCATAAAAACATGCAACAAGTGCCCCCATGCTGCTGCCGGCAATTAAATCGATTGGAATGCCAGCATCTCTCAAAACTTTTATGACACCTAAATGAGCAAACCCACGAGCACCGCCAGACCCAAGCGCCAAGCCAATTTTTGGGGACTCCATTTATGTTACCTCCCAACCTCATTAAGAAAAACAGACTTCGCTTTTAGGAAATCTCGTTCAATTTTATGGTCTAAATTAATGTTCTATGAGTATATTTCTTTTATATGGGGACAGGCAATACACAAAGCTTTATACAAAGAATATTCTTATTTTAACATTTCAATTATGGAATTTACTAGTGACACCACCTCTAGGAGGGAGGACTATAATTTTGTTTAGCTCTAAATTTAAAACAGTAGTATTATCAGTATCTGTATCGATATTAGCTGTATCGCTTATTTTTTTTCCGCAAGAGTCTTTAGAAGCCTCTAGGAGAGGCCTTGATATGTGGTGGAAGATCGTTTTCCCATCCCTTCTTCCTTTTTTTATTGTATCGGAATTATTAATTGGCTTTGGAGTTGTCAAATTTATCGGAGTTCTTCTTGAGCCATTAATGAGGCCTTTATTTCGCGTACCAGGTGCTGGGGGATTTGTTTGGGCAATGGGTCTGGCTTCTGGTTTTCCAGCAGGGGCAAAATTTACGGCAAGGTTACGGCAAGAAGGTCAATTATCGCAAATTGAGGCGGAAAGACTGGTCTCGTTTACCAATTCCTCAAATCCATTATTTATTTTTGGGGCTGTTGCAGTAGGTTTTTTTAAAAATGCACAATTAGGCATTATTTTAGCACTTGCGCATTACTTAGGTAATTTTTGTGTTGGAATCATCATGCGATTTTTCGGAAAAGAACCATCTAAGGAGTCAAAGAAGGAGAAAAACAGCATTTCTATCCGAGGAGCACTTTCCACCCTCCATCAAACCAGATTAAAAGATAATCGTCCAATCGGAAAACTACTAGGAGATGCCGTCAATACCTCTATTCAAACATTGCTGATGGTTGGCGGATTTATAATCATTTTTTCGGTAATCAACAAAATACTTTATATATTACATATTACAGAAGCATTAGGGAAAATAGTGGAAGTGATGTTCTCTAGTCTCGCTTTTCCGGAAATGTTAAGTATACCTTTTATTTCAGGTATTTTTGAAATTACGTTAGGCAGCCAGCTGACAAGCAATGTTGGAGCTGCTACATTGTTGCAGCAAGCGATGATTACAAGCTTTATATTAGGTTTTAGCGGTTTGAGTGTTCATGCCCAGGTGGCTAGCATTTTGGCTCAAACAGATATCCGTTACAAGCCGTTTTTCATCGGAAGAATCCTTCAAGGAATTTTCGCAAGCTTGTTTACCTTACTATTTTGGAAGCCTGTTTATACGCGTTTAAATAACAAAGAACAGCCTGCAGACGTGCTGCCAGTTGGATTTTTTGGTGAGGGATCATGGAGCCATGACATTTATCAAAAAATGATTGAATTAGGTCCATTGATCACACTATCCTTTCTTATTTTATATGTATGCATTCTATTTTTCCGCTTAAAGAAGACATGATAACAGCCAGAGATGTCTATCCCTGGCTGTCAAAATAATTATTTATTATATTTCTTTTTCAGTTCTTTCTCAACAATTGGCGGAACAAGTGCTGTAATATTCCCATGAAATTTTGCTGCTTCTTTCACAATACTCGAACTTAAGAATGAATATTGATTATTCGTCATCATAAAAAAAGTCTCAACATGATCGTTTAAATATCTGTTCATTGAAGTTATTTGCATTTCATATTCAAAATCAGAGACCGCACGCAACCCCCTTAAAATGGCTGTTGCGTTCACACTTTTTGCATAGTCAACCAAAAGTCCAGAAAATTCATCAACTACAACATTTGGGATTTCTTTTGTTACTTCCCTGATTAAATTAATTCGTTCTTCAACTGTAAACAATGGGTTTTTTGCCGAATTATTTAGAACTACAACATATACCTTTTCGAAAACTCTGGCTCCCCTGCGGATAATGTCTAAATGACCATATGTAATTGGATCGAAACTTCCTGGACAAACGGCTATGCTGGCCAAATGATCTCCCCCTTAATCCCCTTTTAATCTTGAATAAATTGTTACCGCGATAATACCATATTGTTCGTGTTTTATTTGTACAAGCTTACCTACTGTATGAGGTAATTTTACGTCAAAACTATGTTCACAGACAACTAATCCGTTTTCATTTATGATATTATGTATATCCATTCTTTCCATTAATGCAGTAAGCTGCTGTTTTTTATAGGGTGGATCAAGAAAAATATAATCAAAACGGATTTCTCTTTTCATCAGTGCCTTTAAAGCACGATCAGCATCATTTCGATAGACCTCTGCCTGTTCTTCAAAATTGCAGGCTTTAATATTATCATATATAGTTTGGACAGCCTTAGCCTCCCGGTCAGTAAATATTACCTTATTAAGTCCTCTGCTAAGAGCTTCTATTCCTAATCCACCGCTGCCTGCAAAGAGATCCAGACCAATGCCTCCTTCAAAATAAGGCCCAATCATATTAAAAATTGCTTCTTTCACTTTATCAGTAGTTGGTCTCGTTGAATTCCCCGGTACTGCCTTCAACGGCCTGCCCTTACACATACCAGAAACCACTCTCATGTATTATCACCACTTTGTTAAACTCTAAAAAATCATGTTTCCTATTTATCCTATCATAATCTAACAAAATCAGACAAACCACGGGAGATATTGTCATTTTTAAACATTGAAGCGAAAAATAAAAAAAATACGTATAAGCTTCTTGGATGTGGAAATAATGTAATTAACAACATCAATTCGAGGATGTTGTTGCCAACCGCGGAGAAGACTTACGTTTCCCCATAAGTTCTTCCTCCGGTTTCTCCTCTCCCTTTGCCTTCTATCCTTTTAGGAGGATATAGAAGGACCCTGCGGATTAGATCTGCAGGGTTTTTTTTGTTACTCTTTTGTCAATTAATTTGCGTGTTCAAGGTTCAAACGGTTTTACGGGCGGTTAACAAAGCACCTGGGCTAAAGGATTGTGGTGGTTCCCCCGTACTCCCGCAGGCATTGAATATCACCATTCTATTCTTACCATCAAAAAAATAAAAAAAAGCGAGGATTTCTCCTCACCATTTAGATTCCCATTTTATAATCATATTCCTTTGCTTTATCCGGGGTTGAATTCTCATACTCCATTTTCAAGAAAGGCTTATAGGACGGCTCTACTTTTTTGACAAATGAGAAAGAATTCAACTTCTCCATAATGTCTTCAATATCATCCTGATTGCAATATAACACGACGTATTTTAATTTTTTTGATACATAATGGACATTTCCGAACCTTCTAAGCATTTTTGCATGTTTTAAAGAATAAAGCCATACAACAAGTCCTTGTCTTTGAATAAACATAACGTTTCCCCTTCAATAAACCATCTTTACATTAAGTCTAGCATATCAAAACATTCTATTTCAATTTAAAGCTGAAATGAAAAGAAAGAAACCGGCCTAATCACCGATTTCTATTATTAACCACAGCCGCAGCTGCCGCCGCTTCCACAGCCGCCGCCATGTCCACTATCGAAAAATGGATTTCCTGTCGGTACCTTAATATGTTCTGAAACAGCACCGCCAATTGCCATACTTATTTCATCAAGAAGACTTTGAAGGTCATTCTCTGCTAATTTAAATTCAGCAACATTGGGATCTAAATCCATTTCTCTTTTATATTGCCGAATCTGCATCATCACCCTTTTATAATCCGGGTGATATTTTCCAAAACGCTGCACCTCTTCATATAATTCTTTTAGCATTACAAAGCGATGTATCTTTCTTTGCGTTTCTTGGTTATTTTGCATTTTATATAAACAAAGTCGATAGTTTTGAACAACATCAGACTCTAATACCATTTTAGCTAAGTTTTCGGCGTACTCTAATAATTGTACTCTTTCTAAAGTAGCAAGCACTTTAAGCCCACCTCCATCTCTCATTTTAACATGAAAAATGGGATAAAGCGAATTCCTCTGGATTACTCAGAGATTCTCACCGAGAATTCTTTATTCAATCCATATGGCACATTTTTTAAATTAACCACCTCAAGCTTAATATTATGTGTACCAGGCTTTAGTCCTTTGATGATAAACGCTGCAGCGTCCACCTCAGATGTCCTTTGTCCATCAATCCAGACAATTATTTTTCCTACTTTTTGGTTTTTATGGTCGGATTGGCGAAATGTTATACCATTTACAATACATTCCACAAGTACAATATTTCCTTTTATCTTATGCTGAACCATTAATTCGGGGATAGAACCTTCTTGCAAAATTGAGTTATGTGTACCAGAATTGTCTATTTGCATATTACTTTTATCTTTTGCAGAAACTTCAGGCATACCTGTAAGAATGCCAAGTAATAGGATTACAAAGATTAATTTCATCAGTAAAATCACTCCTTATGGTTGTATTGTTCGCCTCCGATTTAATTTTTAATCTTAAAAAACATGAATAAAAAAAGGCCACATTCTTTTAAAATGTGTCCTTTCTAATTTTGATCTTTCATTGCTTGAAACATTGAATACATCATTGAGGCCATTTGTACTCCATTTGTGAATTTTTCAACTTGATCTGGGATTGTTTTTTTGTAGTAATGTAATGATGCAATTTCCAGTGCTTGAAGATCATATGGATTTCTTGATAATTTGCGGTACCAAAGCGGCTGTTCCCGAACAAATTGTTTTAAATCCTTTTGGCGCTCTAAATATTCTAATACCTCTTTTCTCATGTTTATTCCCCGCACCTTTCACTAATCCTGCCTAAATGAAAATGGATTCTTCGGTCCCTCCGGTGGTCTTACCGCTCCTCCTCCACTGCCGTTGTTGCCTTGAAATTGGGCCAGAAGGCCTTGGATAGCTCCAACAGCCTGACTAACATTATTTAGATGGGATTGCATTTGATCCGCATCCATTTTTTTCACGACCCCAAGAATATTGGAAATAAAATCGCCTTTTGATTCTGAATTCGGCTTTTCCTCCTGTTCACTTTCAACCCCTACAGTTTCCCACCGTTTGTCATCTTCCCCTAATAGGTACCAATCCTCATAAAGTTCCTGCCAGGTTGCTTTCCCTTTCCTAACCTCTTGTATAAGTTTAGGATTATTTTTTACAAATTCCTTAAATTTCAAGACGGATGGGTGTAATTTTTTTTGTGTCATTTTTATCACCTCTGCCGTAATCGTACCTATGATACAATATGAAAAAAAACAAGAAAGGTGAAAATCCAATTTTTTAAACGTATTTATTATTCTGCCTCAAAGTGGTAAGATGACTAAAGATATACAGTGAAACTTCAATCAGTGTGGGTTTTTCTCATCCTGCACTAATTGTTAACTGAACCAATCGTGCTTTTACGGGCCGTAATACGGGATAAACGAAAGAGGTACATAGAATGAAAGAGGAACTAAGACAGCTGCTTAATCAATGCATTGAAAATGGATCTGAAACAGAATTAAACGCCATCAAATTTCTTTTAGAGGGAATCAAAGATAAAATGGATCATCATTCTATCCCTTTTCTAGGAAAACTGCTGCATATGGAAATAATAAGTGACAAGGATTGCTGTGAAATCACGATTCCGCTTAATCCAGTTGTAAATAATAATTTAGAAATACTTCATGGCGGCATAACTGCTACGGTGCTTGACACTGTAATGGGGACTTTAGCTAACACCCGATTGCCTGAAGGCTTTGCAGCCGTTACAAATCAATTAAATATTCATTATATTTCACCTGGTATAGGTGATTCCTTACGATGCAAAGCTGAACTCATTCACCAAGGTTCAAAAACTTTCGTCATCACTGGGGAAGCCTACCGTAGTGATGGTAAAAAAATCGCCCATGCTACCGGAACATTTTTTATTGTTCCCAAAAAATAAAGCGGAGATTTATGGAGATGTCCATTCATAGGGTGTCTCCATTATTTCTCCGCTTTTTGAATAAAATTTTGTGTATAAAATTCTTTAAATACACCAACACCAAGATGAGTAAAACTCTTACTTAATAATGTCTCCCGATGGCTTTTACTGTTCAGCCATCCTTCAACAGCTGCCGGTCCATCGGTATAGTTTGCAGCTATGTTCTCGCCGGCTGACTTAAAAACTACTTTAGCCTTGCCCAGGCGATCTGTTAGGCTTCCGAACTCTTTAGAGTTGTGAGAGAAATCATTATTGTCCGACATATCTTTACTATGCATATAAGCTGTTTCCGCCGTTCCTGTATCCCAAAGCAGCGGATGTTGTTGATACCTGGACCTTAAAACATTCGTAATATCAAAAATTTCCTTTTCAGTACCTTCCTGAATTAACTTCCATTGTTCCACGCTTGGTTCTTCAGGCTTAATCAACTGACCAGTAAAGACCAGTTCATAGGGCTTCTGCTTGATCATAGTCTCTGCATTTAAAAAACGTATACTTGAAAGAATACCAGTAAATTTATCAATGTATAATTGAACATAAATATTACCAAGCTGGACAATCGGACGAAGATTCAAATCCGTATCATTTAGTTCAAACCGATAAGAACTGTGGTTAAAATCAATATTAATGTTTGTATCAATATATTGAGTGTTAAAGATCTCCTCAACAGGCTGCCCAATTTCAAAAGGAGCAACATCTAAATTTTCCCCTAAGGCAAATATTGTTACAACACGATTTTTCTCTACTCCCACTTGCAAATAATGTTTATAATCCTTATTATAAATGTACCATTGATATCCATATAATGATTCATCGATTCGATTGGGCTCACCTAATTCTTTTTTTACAGCTGATACATCTTTACCTATTAATAAGGCTAGTCCTTCCTTTGGGGCATGGGCTTGATTGTCTTTACTTGGTTTATAATCAGGTTTTTGTGACGACGATGGCTTGTTCATTTCCATCGTATGGTCTTCCTTTATTAATACCTTTTCATCTGGTACTTCATTTATACTCATATAAAAACCAACAGTTAAAAATACTGCTGATAAAATTAAAATTCTAAATAAAGATCGCAGAGGCTCTCATCCTCTCTATACCTGCTATCTATAATGTATAGATAAGATTATTATATCATTTCCTTTCATGATAAAAATAGCCAATCTAATAAAAAACAGGTACGGAAATGTACCTGTTAACAAAATTTTAATGCTGCATTGGTGTTGTTTGCTCAGAAATATCAGTCAGGGCCGCCTTTGCTTGATCATCGGTTAATTCTCTTATTGCAAAATCACCAAGAGAGACAATTCCTATAAGTTCTCCATTTTCAACAACAGGCAGACGTCGTATTTGATGCTCCGACATTAATTGTACTGCTTCCCTCGAGGTCGCATCAGGTGAAATGGTAATCAGTTCCTCGCTCATTACTTTTTCAACCTTTGAGGATGGCGGATTTTTTTCAGCAATCCCTCGAATGACAATATCCCGATCGGTGATCATTCCAACTAATTTCTTCTTATCAACAATAGGGATGGCCCCTACATTTAATTCTTTCATTTTTACAGCAACTTCATATACATTATCTAAAAGAGTGCAACACTCCACATCTTCCGTCATAATTTCACGGATTTTTTCCATTATATCACCTCAAATTTTTTCTGTTTTTGACGGTTATAGTTTTTCCTTACAAGAATGAATTATTCGTAAATGAATTCATTGCAAGTTAAGGCGTTTTCATCTATTATTAAAATGAATTAATATTGCTAGATAACCAATAATAATTTTTAGGGTATTGGCATTGTCTTTAGGAGGGATTCGAAATGAAATTTGAAAATACCGGTATTGAGAATTTTAAAGCTGATCTAAACCGATTAGATGAAGTAATGCAGGAACACGGTTTAGTTCGTGCCGGTCAATGGGACTATGAGCGGGTTACATACGATCGAAAATTTGAATTAAGAGAAGGAACTTTTTATCTTCGCATCCAAGGCTATGCACTTGATGGAGATGTAGATATCTTCAAAGCTACCATTCAATTAATGACACCATTTCTTGGAAAGCATTATTATCCACATGGTGTTGAATACGGTGAAGATGAGCATTTCCCTGCAAGTCTTGTCAGTCAATGCAAAAAAATTCTTGAAGAAGTAAAAGCAGAAATTGAAAAGTTTGCAAGTTAAAAATAAAATTATTAAAAGACGCATGAATTCATGCGTCTTTTAATTTCCCATAAATATCAAAATCCAAGAATGGCCTTAATCATGGAAGTGGTCTCCCCACCCTTATAGAAAACGTATAACAACAAGTATACAACTACCCCTGTAATGGCAGAAAAGAACCAGACAATGCTTGTAAAAGGTCCCAGCCTGCGATGAAAAGACAACTTATTCTTATAGCCGGAATATAAAGATAAGATTCCTAACACTGCACCAATGGTGGCTAAGTTGATATGAAAAATTAAAAAGGTCGTGTAATAGACTTTTATATTATCTGGTCCGCCAAATGAAGTATTCCCAATAAAAAGAGTTCTTGAAGCATAGATAATAAAGAAAACAAGTGCAAAAACTGCGGCAAAAAACATAGTTTTTTTATGTGATTCTATCTTTCTTTGTTTAATTTGCCACCAGCCTATTGCAACTGTAATACCGCTTAAAACGATAAATGTGGTGCTTATTGTCGGCAATATCGGCAATGAATTCATAACTAATCCTCTCATTTTCGTCATCTTAGAATAATATTAATGCAGTTCCTAAACTTTTTCAAATAATATCTTATATCCGAAAAAAACTCCCAAAAACATGGGAGTTTATTTAACGGGTGTAGGATTTAATATTTGATTAATTTCCTTTTCAGATTCTTCCTGATCTTTACGATACCACTCAAAAAATACTTGTGCTAATATGACCGCATAAATGATTTCTTGAAGAATTTTCATTACAACTCCGCCTAGTCTTTGATCATCAAGAATTTTCATTGAAGTAAACAGTTCGGGACCACTAAGATTTAAATTTGAGAATACATTTGTGCCGACACAAAGACTCATAACCTGTCCCCAAACATGTGGATCGTGATAGGTTGCGTAGAGTGATTTATCTGCAAAAATAATCATTGCACAAGCCGGAGTCATCAGCATACCATTCACAAACAAAAATGCCACCTTTTTAATCCCGCTTAATGAACGCTGCTCAGGCAGCGGACTTTGTAAGGACCACCACATAAACAAAGCAGTTAAAAATAAAAGAATAGAATAACCAGAATGATAATAGCGATTTTGCATAACCTCATCAAATATTAATGGAATATGGTAGATCGAGAATAATCCATTAAATAGAAGAACGGATACAACCGGTTTCGTCAGTATTGTAAAAACAGCATTTACTGGTTTTATTTTCAACAAACTTCTCCAAAGCCATACCGGAATCGCTTTGATAAGTATAGGCGGAATCAAGAGAACTAAAATGACCATTGTCACACCATGGACAGAAAACAATAGATGTCCCATTAAATCCAATGGTGATCCTTTGATAGCATATAAAAGAATCATGGATGTCAAAAATAAAACAGTCTGCCTAACTGTTAACGGTTCACTATCTTTAAACCTTGAACGAAACGTAGTGGTGATAAGAAAAAATATCACAGTAAGAACAAGTAGTATAGTTAAAAAATACGGGCTCCAAAGAGCTTTAAATCCAAAAATATTTAACGGCACCTAATCTCACCTCAATTAGTTATAAGCATCCCGTCTCTATTATACCCGTCAAAAGAAAAGAATACAAAATGGTAAAAAAGAAAATCGGCATTACTATGCCGATTTTCACTTTTTATTTTGCCGTTAGAGGCTGATTGTCAAACAATTACCACCAAATAATCGTCATAAAAGTTAATACGATTACGAAGGCCATAAATACACCCGTAAAAAGAAACATTGATGGAGCCTCATGACCTTCATGGCTCATATGCATAAAATAAAACAGTTGAAATATAACCTGAACTACAGCTAAAAGGAGAATGAACGGAATGATAAACCATGCCGTAAATCCTTTAGCAGCTACAGCCGCAAATGCAATGAACGTTAAGAAAATCATGATTGAGAAAGAAATCACCTGATGGCGCATTTCCTCTGCATTTTTTTTGCGGCGATATTCAAGGTCAACTCTTGGATTACTTGAGCTTAATGGCTGATTTGTCATTTTTATCCCACCATCCCCATTAAATATACTACCGTAAAGATAAATACCCAGACAACGTCGATGAAGTGCCAATATAGACTGGCGACATAGAATTTTGGAGCATTGTACAGGTTAAGACCACGTTTAGAGTTGCGGATCATTAGCGAAATAATCCAGGCCAAACCAAAGGTTACGTGGGCACCATGGAAGCCTACAAGTGTGTAGAATGCAGAAGAAAACGCACTGCTCGTAAATGTATGATGGTACTCGTGTACATAATGATTAAACTCATAAATCTCGGATCCCAAGAAGCCGAAGCCCAATAATACCGTAACACCAAGCCAAACCATCATCTTTTTAAAAGCAAAGTTTTTCATATGATACATTGCGTAAACACTTGTCAGTGAACTTGTTAATAGCAGCATTGTTGCTACTAGTGTCAACGGAAGATCAAAAATATCTTTTGCCAATGCATGAGTTGAATCTGGAACCTTATCCTTTAATGCAAGATAAGTTGCGAAGAGAGAGGCAAACAAAACTGTCTCTCCCCCTAAGAATAACCAAAAACCTAAAAATTTATTTTTAGCTTCAAGGGTGGCCCTTTCAGGCGAAGCAGGCCATGTTTCGTACGTAAATTTTTCTTCAGCTTGCATTATGCCTCAGCCCCCTTTTCTTCATCCATTAATTCTTCTTTATGAATATGGTATCCATGATCATCTTTCACGGAACGTACCAACATGGATCCAAAAGTAACAAGTAAACCAATGATTAATACAGGTAAAGCCCATGACTTATCATCTGCATGGTACAATGCACCAAACGCTGCAATAAATAAGCCTAAAGTAATCATAAATGGAATGAAGGACGAATTTGGCATGTGTATATCACCAACAGGTTCTGCCGGTGTCATAGCTTTTTTGCCTTCCATTTTTTCAATCCAGTATGCATCTAAACCACGGACAAGCGGAAGCTGCTTAAAGTTATAGTATGGAGGCGGAGAAGAAATTGCCCATTCAAGTGTTCTTCCATCTTCCCATGGATCATTACCAACTTTAACATTTTTCACTTGCGTGATAACCACGTTCAACAATAAAACAATTACTCCGGCAGACATAAATCCTGCACCAATGGAACTTACCATATTTGATGTATCAAATCCTTGTCCTGGAAGGTAGGTAAATACACGACGCGGCATTCCCCAAACTCCTAGGAAGTGCTGGATAAAGAATGTTAAATGGAAACCAATGAAGAATAACCAGAAAGTGATTTTTCCTAATGTTTCATTTAACATGGTGCCAAACATTTTTGGCCACCAATAATGTGTTCCTGCAAGAAGTGCCAAGACAACACCACCGACAATTACATAGTGGAAGTGTGCAACAACGAAATACGTATCATGGTATTGATAGTCTGCTGCAGCGGTAGCAACCATGACACCTGTTACCCCCCCACAGACGAATGACGGAATAAATCCGAAAGCATAATACATTGGGGTTGTAAACTTAACACTTCCTCCCCACATTGTAAACAGCCAGTTGAAAATCTTAATACCAGTTGGAATACCAATTGCCATTGTTGCCACTGCAAAAATCGCATTAGCTACAGGTCCTAAACCAGTGGTAAACATATGGTGCGCCCAAACCATGAATCCTAAGAAACCGATTAGGACTGTTGCGAATACCATTGATGAGTAACCAAACAGACGTTTTCGAGAAAAAGTCGAAAAAATTTCCGAGAAAATACCAAATGCAGGCAGTATAAGAATATACACTTCAGGGTGACCAAAAACCCAGAAGAGATGTTCCCAAATAATTGTATTACCACCCATGGCTACTTCAAAGAAATTAGCGCCAAATAAACGATCAAACATCATTAAAGTCAAACCAACTGTTAATGGAGGGAAAGCAAATAAAATCATTGCAGAAGCAACAAATGTTGTCCATGTAAACAGCGGCATTCTCATATAAGTCATTCCTGGAGCACGCATTGTAATAACGGTTGCCAGGAAGTTAATCCCACCAATTAAAGTACCAAGACCAGATATCTGTAATCCTAATACATAAAAGTCAACACCATGTCCTTTTGAATGAACCGCAAGTGATGCATAAGATGTCCATCCTGCATCAGGTGCTCCGCCTAAGAACCATGAAAGGTTTAGGAATACACCACCAAAAAAGAACAACCAAAAGCCTAAAGCATTAAGAAATGGGAATGCAACGTCACGTGCACCGATTTGCAGTGGCATAACCGCATTCATAAAAGCAAATAACAGTGGCATGGCCGCTAGGAAAATCATTGTTGTTCCGTGCATAGTGATAATTTCATTAAATGTTCCAGCGCTAACAAAATCATTATTTGGAACAGCAAGCTGTATACGGATAAATACTGCTTCCATTCCGCCTACTAAGAAAAACAATCCACCTGCCATGAGATAGAGAATGGCAATCTTTTTATGGTCAACTGTTGTTAAGTAGTCCCATATTGTACCGCCAAATCCCTTTTTTTGAGCATAGGTACTCACAATTTAACCTCCCTTTCTTTCCGATTCCCCTTAATCCTGAACTTTTAAGCCCATAAGATATTCAGCTAAAGCATCAAGCTGCTGATCAGTCATCTCTGGATATTTTCCTGACATTTCGTTACCTGGTTTATAAGTTTCAGGATTTTTTATCCAATTTTTTAATTCCTCTTTGTTATGATCTAAAATACCCGCAATACGTGATCTTTCTCCAAAGTTCGTTAAGTTTGGTGCAACACGTGCAGTATCAGGCATTTTATTTTGTGGTGTTACAGCATGACATCCGATACAGCTTTTATTAAAGATTTCCTGACCTTGTGAAGCTAAATCTGATGTTGCCTTTTCAGGTTCTTTCACTGCCTGCATATCTTTAACCCAAGTATCGAAATCGTCACGGTTCATAGCTTTTACTTTGAAATCCATTAAGGCATGTGATGGTCCACATAGCTCAGCACATTTACCATAGAATAGGTTACCTGCTTCATTCGCACGCTTTTGATCGAAAACTAACCAGAATTTATTGATGTTGTCCGTGTTAGTATCCAATTTACCGCCAACGGCTGGAATCCAGAAGGAGTGCTTTACATCCATTGATTTTAAGTTGAAATATACTTTTTCATTTGTAGGTACAACTAAATCCTGACTGGTAACAATCTTTTGTCCAGGATATTCGAAATCCCACCAATACAAATGTGAACGAACATTAATAACAAGTGCATCTGAATTTTTCTTATCCATTTCTTTTACATCAGCAAGTTTAAATGTTGCTGCAACTGTAGGCACAGCTAAAATTAATAGTAAAAGAATAGGGATAACAGTCCAAAGGATTTCTAACAAATGATTTCCTTCTACTTGTTTAGGAATTCCGTTATCGCCTTTTTTTCTTCTAAAACGGAAAAAAACAATGACGAAAATCACCATTACAACTACAATTACTCCAACCATGATATAAGTACTTAGTTTCATTAAATCAAATTGGATATCTGCCACTTCACCGGCCGGCCTTAATGCCGAAAGATACGGTTTCCCGCTGCACCCGGAGAGCGCTAGCGCCAAAATCGCAAATAACGAAACCAGACGCCACTTTGCAAGCCTCTTCATAGCTTCATCAAACCCCTCTTTCGTTTTTAATTTCTTTTTAATGTTTGATCAAAGAAGTATGTAGTTTCTTTCCCTAATAAGCTAACTTGGGAAAGAATTTAGCAAAACTAAATTAATGTAACAAGAACCATCGCCACAAAAATAATAGTTAAATATTGCAGTGAGTAAACAAACATTAGTTTTGCCCACTTTATGTCATCTTTGATCTTATATCCATAAATCCCTAATGCGAGCCAGCCTATATTCAATAGGGTGGCTAGAATTAGAAATGGGATTCCTAATTTAACAAGAAGTATTGGTAATGGCAGAAGTACCGTTACCCAAAACAAAATGTGAAGTTTCGTTGTTTTAAACCCCTTCACAACTGGCAGCATCGGTATTCCTGCAGCTCTGTATTCATTCACGCGTCTCATAGCCAGTGCATAAAAATGCGGAGGCTGCCAGGCAAACATTAGAATAAACAATGCCCAAGCAATCATATCAAGATTGGCATCAACAGCTGCCCAGCCAATAAGAGGTGGAACAGCACCAGAAATACTGCCGATAATCGTATTCGAAACTAATTGTCGTTTCGACCACAAGGTATAAAGGAAAACATAACTAAAAACTCCAAGCAGTCCAATTACTGTTGCAGTTATAGTGGTAAAAAATAAAAACAATGTCCCTAATCCTATTAAAAAAATACCTAATCCTAAAACTTTGAATGGAAGAACTTTTCCAGTGACAGTCGGTCTTGTTTTTGTTCTTTCCATTAAGTGGTCTATATCGCGGTCAACATAATTATTGACAACACAGGAACCAGCAATGATAAATGAGGAGCCTGCTATTGTATAAAAAATAACATCTAGATGTTCTAAAAAACTTTGGCCGGTAAAATGAAGTGCAAGCCATATACCTGTAAAGGTGGTAATAAGGTTTGAATTTACGATCCCGATTTTAATCAAGGCCATAAAATCTTTCCATGCTGAGGTTTTAACAGAATCAGCATGTAATCCCGCTGCTGCACGATCATCAATGGCAGCCTTAGAGTTAGACATCCATTTCTCCTCCTAATTCTTAATACCAATATTCTCAATCAACAAATAAACAATACTCAAATTCAACAATTATTTTGCTGAAGCCTATGTATCCAGAATAGTAGAGAAAGTTATCGTGATTATAACAACACTTTCTCTGTATATTAAATCACACTTTGGGATATTTTTGTGAACTTTTTTTGAATAATTTTTGTCTAATTTGTGAACGGGATTATTTTACCCAAAATAAGAATAAATCTTTACTATATTTTTATATTTCCCATAAAACTAATACAAAAATAGAGAAAAAGAGGAAAACACCTAATTTTTTCTTTTGATTCTAAAAATTATAAATCCTTACCTTTATTTCTAACAAACTCTAATGAAAGTTTCAACTATTTTCACTATAATAATAGTTGAAATAAAAAATTATTTATTAAAGCTCTTATATTGAATGGAATAAAAAAATAATTAGATGAAATTCTGTTCTTTTTATAAAGAATTCGTTATGATGAATAAGGGTTTTCAATATGCTTGTGCAATCATTATACTGTCAACATTATCCAAAATACAAATTTTTGAACTAATGGTAAGAAGGTGAATTTTTTGCGTCAATCTTTAAAGTGGTTGGCGGTAGCCACTACAATTGTTATGATTTTAATTTTATTAGGAGGGGCTTTAGTAACCAAGACCGGATCTGGTATGGGGTGCGGCAGATCTTGGCCCCTATGCAATGGGCAATTTCTTCCCACTGATATTGATACCAAGCTGATAATCGAGCTTGCCCATCGTCTTATCTCAGGTTTAGGCGGGATTATGGTCGTCATTTTATCTATTTGGTCTTGGAAAGAAATTGGACATATTAGAGAAACTAAATTTCTTTCTATTCTTTCTATTTTCTTTTTAGTATTACAAGGTTTGATTGGGGCAGCTGCTGTTCTATGGGGGCAATCTGATTTTGTACTCGCCCTCCATTTTGGAATTTCACTCATCTCTTTTGCTGCTGTTTTTTTATTGATGCTGCTTATATTTGAAGTAGATAAAAAATTTGAAGCTGAAAAGCTTTTAATCGATAAGAGAATGGGATTTCATATTATCGGTATCAGCATTTATAGTTATTTGGTTATTTATACAGGCGCACTAGTCCGACATACAAATGCCAGCTTAATTTGCCGGGACTGGCCGCTTTGTTTGAATGACAGCCCCGCCCTTCCCGGGAATTTATATGAATGGGTTCAAATGGGGCATCGAACAGCTGCCGGAATCCTATTCCTATGGATTGGTTATACTGCCTTATTATCTATCCGCCATTATAAACACCAAAAGGTATTATATTGGGGATGGATCATTTCATTCATTCTTGTGTGCATGCAGGTTACAGCTGGAGCATTTATTATTATCAGCAGGCTGAATCTTTATATTGCCTTGCTGCATGCATTATTCATTACCTGTTTATTTGGGATATTAAGTTATTTTATCCTCTTATTTTCCAGAACTAAACGTTATCATTAAAAAAAGCTGCCGTTTTAATCGTTTAAACGGCAGCTTTTTGTTTATTCTTTTACCAGTTCAATCATAAGATCCCCTGTTTGAATAGCATCTCCACTAGTAACGTAAATATCTTTTACCACACCGGAGAATGGGGCTTGGACAGTTGTTTCCATTTTCATTGCCTCAGTAATCATCAAGTGATCACCTCGTTCAACCTTTTCACCCTTTTCTACTACAACCTTAATCACCGTGCCAGGCATTGTAGCGGAAATATGGCTTTCATTTTTAGGGTCACCTTTTACCCTTGCGGCGACGGTTGCCTTGATGCTTTCATCTTTAATAATAACTTCACGCGGCTGGCCATTCAGCTCAAAGTAAACAACCCTAGTTCCGTCAGCTTGAGGCTGGCCGACAGAAACCAATTTAACAATTAAAGTTTTTCCTGTTTCAATTTCAACTTCAATTTCTTCACCTAATCTCATTCCGTATAAGAATGTTGGGGTGTCAAGAACTGAGACATCGCCAAACTGGTCTACTGTCTTTCTATACTCCAAAAATACCTTTGGATATAAGGCATAGGAAATGACTTCTAAATCAGTTGCCTGCCGTCCGATTTCATGATAAAGCTCTTCTTTAAGCTGATCAAAATTGACCGGTTCCAATAATTCACCAGGTCTTACTTCCAGCGGCTTCTTACCTTTCAGAATTACTTTTTGCAGTTCTTCAGGAAATCCTCCGTAAGGCTGGCCAAGAAACCCTTGGAATAATTCAACCACAGAGTCCGGGAAATCAAGTGAATATCCCTTTTCCAAAACGTCCTGTTCGGATAAATTATTTTGCACCATGAATAGTGCCATATCACCGACAACTTTTGAAGAAGGAGTTACCTTTACAATATCTCCAAACATATGATTAACGCGGGAATACATTTCTTTTACATCATCCCATTGATCACCTAAACCTACTGCTTTTGCCTGCTGCTGAAGATTACTATACTGTCCTCCAGGCATTTCATGCTGATAAACTTCAGAATGAGGGGCTTTCATGCCGCTTTCAAAGTCTTGATAATATTTACGTACATCTTCCCAGTAGTGAGAAAGCTTTTCAAGGGCATCAATGCTAACAGCCGGCTTTCTGTCACTGCTTTCAAGAGCATAATATAAAGAATTGGCACTTGGCTGTGAAGTTAAGCCTGCCATTGTACTTAAAGCAGTGTCAACAATATCAACGCCGCCATCAATGGCACGTGCATACGTAAAAATTTGATTACCGCTTGTATCATGAGTATGCAGATGGATTGGAATATCAACTGTTTCTTTTAATTCTGAAATTAAGCGGTAAGCTGCTTCAGGTTTCAATAAACCAGCCATATCCTTGATAGCCAGTATATGTGCACCTTGATTTTCAAGTTCTTTAGCCAAGTTTTTATAATATGTCAAATTATATTTTGTCCTTGAAGGATCCAAAATGTCCCCTGTATAGCAAATCGCTGCCTCAGCAATCTTTCCGGTTTGTCTAACTGCATCAATAGCAGTTTCCATACCTTTAACCCAGTTCAAGCTGTCAAAAATTCTAAATACATCTATTCCAGCAGCGGCTGACTGCTTGGCAAATTCTCGAATTACATTATCTGGATAGTTTTTATAACCAACTGCATTGGCACCGCGGAACAGCATTTGGAATAATACATTAGGAATTTGTTTCCTCAATGTATGCAGACGCTCCCATGGATCCTCTTTTAAAAACCTGTATGCTACATCAAAAGTGGCACCGCCCCACATTTCTAAAGAAAATAAGTCAGGCAAAAGTTTGGAAGTTGGTTCTGCAATATGTCCAATATCGTTTGTTCTCATTCTAGTTGCAAGCAATGATTGATGGGCGTCACGGAAAGTAGTATCCGTTAGTAATACTTGCTTTTGTTTTTTTACCCATTCTACTAAACCTTCTGCACCTTGAGTGTCTAAAATTTGTTTTGTTCCTGGTTTGGTTGGATAATCGTATGGCAATGCCGGAATTCTTGGCTCAGCAAAGATTGGACGCTTTTTCTTTTCAATTCCTGGGAAGCCGTTTAAGGTTACATTCCCAATATAATTCAGCATTTTTGTTCCCCGGTCTTTACTTACTGGGAAATTAAACAATTCCGGAGTGCTGTCAATAAAGGAAGTATCATATTCGCCGTTTAAGAAATTTTCGTGTTTTACGACATTTTCCAAGAATGGAATATTAGTTTTAATTCCCCTGATCCTAAACTCCTGCAAGTTTCGAACCATTTTTGATGCTGCCTGTTCAAATGTTACAGCCCAAGTTGATAGTTTTACTAATAATGAATCATAATATGGTGTAATAATCGCTCCCTGGAAGCCATTTCCTGCATCCAGACGGACACCAAATCCCCCGCCAGATCGATACGCCATTATTTTTCCAGTATCAGGCATAAACTGATTTAACGGATCCTCTGTGGTAACCCTTGACTGGATTGCATATCCAAATAGCGGGATTTTATCCTGAGCAGGAATACTAATAATCGGGCCATGCAATTCATGTCCCTCTGCAACAAAAATCTGTGTTTGGACAATATCAATCCCAGTAACCATTTCTGTTACTGTATGTTCTACCTGTACACGCGGATTTACTTCAATAAAATAAAAGTCGCTGCCAGAAACAAGAAACTCTACAGTCCCTGCATTAACATAGTTGACATTTTTCATCAATTTAACTGCCGCATCACAGATACTGTTTCGCAGTTCAGCAGAAAGAGAAACACTAGGAGCTGTTTCAACTACCTTTTGATGACGGCGCTGGACTGAGCAGTCTCTTTCGTACAGGTGGACAATATTTCCATATTTATCACCAATAATTTGAACCTCAATATGTTTCGGCTTTTCAATTAATTTTTCAACATATACTTCATCATTGCCAAATGCTGCTTTAGCTTCAGATTTCGCCCGATCAAAGGCTTCTTGTAATTCATCACGGCTTTTGACAATTCTCATTCCTCTTCCGCCGCCGCCTAAAGCTGCTTTAATCATAATTGGGAAACCAAATGAATCAGTGAATACTTCAACATCCTTTATACTTTGGACAGGTCCGCCGCTTCCTGGAATAACTGGAATGCCTGCAAGTTCTGCCTGATGTCTTGCTTTTACCTTGTCACCAAACATATCTAAATGCTCTGAGGCAGGTCCAATAAATACGATACCTTCATCTTCACAGCGTTTTGCAAAATGAATATTTTCAGATAAGAAGCCATAGCCTGGATGAATGGCATCAGCACCGCTTTTTTTGGCAATAGCAATAATTCCGTCGATATCTAAATAAGCATCGATTGGTTTCTTCCCTTCACCAACTAAATATGCCTCATCTGCTTTATAACGATGGTATGAGCCTGAATCCTCTTTTGAATATATTGCAACAGTACGAATATTCAGTTCAGTGCAGGCACGAAAAACCCTGATTGCTATTTCCCCTCTGTTAGCAACTAATACTTTATTTATTTGTCTTGACACAAGAAAGCACCTCTTTTGTTTGTGTATGTGTATATTTAAAATGCCAAGCACCAAGACAGGCCCTTGGCATTTGATTATATATAATGAACTTTTCCATCGCGGCTCTCTGTACCTTTAACAGTTTGGCCATTTTTATTCTTGTATTTCTTTTCAAACTTAACAAACATCGATACATTCACAAGTATCCCTGCGGCTGCAGCAAGCATTAATAAAGAGGAACCTCCATAGCTGATGAAAGGCAGTGTAACACCGGTAAGAGGAATTAACCCTGATACACCGGCAAGATTTATAAAAGATTGAATTCCTATCATACTGGAAATACCTATAGCAAGCAGACTGCCAAATGGATCTTTACACTGGAGTCCAATATATATTCCTCTTAAAACGATATACGAGAGTAGTAGAATAACAAAACCGACTCCCCATATTCCCAATTCCTCAGCAATAACAGCCATAATAAAATCTGTATGTGATTCCGGAAGATACCCAAGTTTTTGAATACTTTGGCCCAGTCCCAAACCATTAATACCGCCAGAACCAATTGCGATATAAGAATTCGCCAAATGGAAGCCTGCATTTTGGACATATTCTGGAGCAAAAGGGTTGTCCAAAACAGCAAAACGGCTTGCACGTTTTTCTGAAAAAATATGTCCTTTTAAAACAAATGCAACAGGCAATAGAACAATAAGTGTCATTATTAAAAGTTTCGAGATATTTTTAAAGTTCATCCCTGAGCAAAGAACGATTGTTCCTGCAATAAGAGCGATAATGCTTGCTGTTCCATAGTCAGGCTGAAGGATAATCAGGAAACATACAACAAATAAATACGCCAGCGGAGGCAGTACACCCTTATTAAATTGATTAATATATTCCTGCTTTTTGGCATAAACAGCTGCTAAATAAATAATAACCCCAAGCTTAACGAATTCAGAAGGCTGGATTTTTAATGAACCAATTTTATACCAGCTTTGTGCACCGCCGGCTACATCACCAAATATAAACAAACCTAACAGGGTGATAAGCGATGCCGCTGTAATTAAGACTAGAACATTTGTAAACTTCATGATCTTATATGGAATAATAGCAGATATAAGAAAGATTATTAGAAATCCACCCAGCCAAAGCTTTTGCTTTTGATAGAAATAATCTGGCTGCACATCATACCTTTGAACTGCCCAGGCCATACTTGAACTATAAATCATGACTAAACCAAACGCACATAATAAAAATATAGCGATGATTAAAGTAAAATCATATGATCTTAGAATTTTTTTTCCCATATAAGACGTCCTCATTTTCATTATTGGTTTTACCATTCTATTATAATAGAAAATGAACGCTGTGACTTGACCTTAAGTGATTTTGTTACAATATTTTAATATAGAATATTCAGAATAGGCTGGTAAAAAATAATAAAAAACCCAAACAATCGATTGGAATTGTTTGAGTTTTCCCGTTATTTCCTAAGGGATGCATCATGAAGCGCAGATACTTCTTTTTCTAATTTATCGATTATTGCTTTACCATCCTTGCTATCAAGCAAGCCTAATCGAACAGCAAAGTCTATTTCCCTTGACAGGCCAAACATTTGAGTATCCAATACCTCTTCATAAAGAGGGCATTGAGGCATCGTGAGATTGTCCATTTGCACTTTGATAAGCTTTAAAATTTTCTCAGCGTCAGCCTGCAGCAAGGCATATGCTTTTTCTTGGTGATTCACGATCATTTCAGACGCCAACATTGATCCCCCCATTTCAGAGCGATTATTCAACTTATCTATAAATTTTAACGGTTATCATGGAAAATTGCAAGAATTATGAGGGTAATTAAAGAAAACAGTTAAGATTATGATTTTGTTCCAAAAAAAGCTATACTAGTATTGGCTAATTATTAGGGGGGATTAAGATGAACAAAATTGTAACGATCTCTGGAAAGGCAAAATATTCTATAACACTTGATCCAAGCACATGGATTTTTGACGACCGCAAGCTGGATTTAACCACCTATTTTGTTAAGGAAAAAGAAGAAGACCGTTCATTAGAAGAATATACAAAGTCTGTTTCTAAGCATTGGGACCGTGAAATTATGGAGGGTGCCGTTTTCCCGCCAACATTAAAAACTGAAAAGAAATTTCTTAAAGAAAAGGTTTTAACAGGAACTTTTGGGATGCTATTTAAACCATTCATCGAAAATGCTGAACTTGAAAAAGATGCTTCTTTCCTTCTTATTCAGTCAAAAGACGGAGAAGTGGAACTTCCGATAGAGACAGCTAAAGAATTAATCTTGAAGTTCTCCGATAATGGTAAACCTTTAACTGCTGATGGCCCAGTTCATATTTACTATGGAGACGGTTCAAATCTCCAAAACCCAATTAAAAACGTAACAGGATTTATTGTAAAATAATTTTGTCATCATTGGATGAATCGGGTGCCTAATCGGCACCCATTTTATTAAAGTAAATCCGCTGCTAACCTGGCTAAACCGGATCTTTCTCCTTTTAGCAGCCTAACATGACCGGAAACAATTTGGTTCTTGAACTTTTCCACAACGTAAGTTAAACCATTGTTATAGGCATCAAGGTATGGATGATCAATTTGCTCTGGGTCCCCCATCAAAACAATTTTACTGCCCTCTCCTACACGGGTTAAAATGGTTTTTACCTCATGTTTAGTCAAATTTTGCGCCTCATCAATAATGATGAATTGCTTAGGCAGGCTTCTTCCGCGAATGTATGTTAATGCTTCAACCTCAATTGAACCCATACCAGCCAAAATTGCATCCAGTTCTCCAGGCTTTTTTGTATTAAAAAGAAATTCTAAATTATCGTAAATAGGCTGCATCCATGGCCTCAATTTCTCCTGCTTCTCCCCAGGGAGAAAACCCAAATCTTTTCCCACAGGTACAATCGGCCGCGCTACTAATAGTTTTTTATATTCCCTGAAATCCTCTGTCTGCATTAAACCAGCCGCAAGAGCAAGCAGTGTTTTTCCGGTCCCTGCCTTTCCAATTAAAGTAACAAGCGGAATATCCTTGCGCAGTAATAATTCGATTGCCATGGTTTGCTGCACATTTCTAGGATGAATCCCCCAAATATGTTCTTGATTCAAAGCAAGCTTTTTTACTTTTTTACCGAAAGGATCAACCATGCCTATTGCAGAGGCTGAACCTCCAAGAGCATCCTTGATAATTAGAAATTGATGTGGATAAAACCGGTATTGCCCTATTTCCGTAACCTGAATTTCCCCTTTTTCGTAAAACTCTTTTACTTTCTCAACAGGAACAAACACTTCAGAAAAGCCAGTATAGATATGGTCGATTTCAACTACGCGGTCATTTAGAAAATCCTCTGCCACAAGTCCGAGTGCATCGGCTTTCACCCTTACAAGGGCATCCTTACTAACTAGAATGACAGGCTTGCCATTCTCTTTTGTTTGTTCTTCTAAGAATAAATTTTTCGCCACAGCTAGTATTCGGTTATCATTTGTTTTTTCAACAAAAATATCCTGCAGCTCGTGAAATGAACGATGATTTAGTTCAATTCTAATTGTTCCGCCATTTTCTAGGGGAATTCTTTCATGAAGTTTACCTGAAGCTCTAAGACCATCTATTAATCGTGATACGTGTCTTGCATTCCTTCCTATTTCATCCATATATCTTTTTTTAGAATCCACTTCCTCAAGTACCACAGCTGGAATTACAACTTCATTTTCTTCGAACGAAAAAATTGAATACGGGTCTTGCAATAATACATTTGTATCTAGGACGTATATTTTACTCAAAGCGACGCCTCCTGCTTGTCAAGGTGTTAGGCCTGTATGAGAGTTGCCTACCTCCTGATAGATGGACATTGGTAAAATATATGTTTATTGGAATAAAGATAGAAGGCATTCCGCACAATAAATGTGAACGGAATATAGGTTTATTTCAGCCAAAAAGAAGTAAAAGGTGATGGAGGATGATTCTAAATGAAAAAGGTCCTAATATTGATGGTTATATGTTTTACCTTAACCGGGTGCAATAATAATAACAATAAACAAATTGACGAAAGTAAAGACTCTTCATTAGTCAATGTTAAAAATAGTTATATTGAAAATGTCGATCGTAAGTCCGGCCAGGAAATTTCGAAACGGTTAGTGGAGCTTGCAACCAGCATCCCGAATGTTAATGATGCCACTGCTGTTGTGCTGGGCAAATATGCGATAGTAGGTCTTGATGTAAACGCTAAGATTGACCGCTCACAGGTTGGCTCCATTAAATATTCTGTGGCTGAAAGTTTAAAGAAGGATCCTTACGGTGCCAATGCAGTGGTAGTAGCAGATGCTGACACAACCCAACGACTAAAGGAAATTCAAGCAGATATTAAAGACGGCAGACCTATTCAAGGCATAATGGAGGAGCTTGCCGACGTGGCTGGACGACTGATGCCGGAGATACCTGGAGATTTAATCACCCCCAATCCTAAAAGGGCTGTTGAAGAGCCAGATAAAAAATTATCCAATCCTGAAAAAGATAAATTAGAAAAAGAACAAGAAAAGCAATCAAATTATCATAAATGAAAAAAGCTTAGGGAACTAAGCTTTTTTCATTGCATCCATGACCTGTTTATCTAAGCGTTCGGCAGCTCTTTTATCATAGGTCTTATCATATTGTACTTCGGTAACAATTTTTGATCCATAAAACATAACATCTCTTACTTCATTAATCGAAACCTCAATTAATGCAAGTTTTAATGGTACATCTTGAAGCCTTTCTTCTTTAACAATTGCATTGCCTTGAATAGAATAAGTAGATTCATTTGCGATGATGTTAATGACTACTTTATTATTGTTAGAAAGATTTTCAAGAATTCGTGAACGGTTATCAATTGCAAAGTAGATAGTACTCTCATCCTTTGCTACTATCCAAGAGATGGCACTGACATTAGGACCGCCGGTTTCATAATCAATTGTAGCTAAAGTAACAAACCTTTCTTTTTGCATCACATCAAACAAGGGTTTCATTAATTTTGGTTCCACTTGGTTTACCATTTCAATAACTCCTTTTTCCAATACATCATTCTGATAAAAACAGTTATCCTCATATTACTACTACGACGTTTTTTCATCAAGTTTAACATCTGATATTACCATGCACGGATTTCCCATGTTATAGTAAAGATAATCTTTCTAAGCAATTAAATTCAAAGAGGTGCCTTTCATGCGAGTAAAATGCGTAATTTGTGATAGAGTGGAGAGTATAGACGATGAATCCGTGATCGCTAAGCGGCTTCGAAATCGTCCGATTCATACATATATGTGCAAGGAATGTCACGACAGGATTAGTGATAAAACAAATGCCAGAATTGAATCAGGCAATTTCAAACTATACCGTTCAAAACCGGACAAAGATGAATGGTAAATGAAGAAGTGCAATCTCACTAAATTCAAGCAAACAAAAAACCTCAAGGTCCTCCAAATAGGAAGAACTTGAGGCTTTTTTAATCCTCAACCGTATAATTTACGTATTTTTCAGGTTCTTGATTAATTTGGTTCAGCATGATTTCAATTAACTCTCGTGGGAAACGTGTTTTTTTGCTTTCATCTCCCAGCTCATAAGAAACATAATACATACTATCATCTTTTGTAATTTTAATATTAGACACTTTATATTCAGATGATAACACTTCTTCAAAATGGTCTTTTGTTTCCAAAGCAGCTGTATCATCTGGACGCTCATCACAAACCACCTTAATCGTCAACCAATTATATATAACATCCTGTACTGATCTCATTTCTCCTGCCTCCGTTATTTTGCCTCAGTTCTTTGTTTTTTGGATTGATGCAAGCGAATTTTGTAAACAGCTAAAATCAATGCAGCAACCACTAAACCTTCTCCAACCGGAAGAAAAATACCAAAAAAGGTAAAAATGGAACAGCCTAGAATTAAAATGGTATATATGATGATGTTTTTTCCAAGCGGCAGTTTCTTTGCAAATCCTAACTTATAAACAATAATGGATAAAACAACAATGGTAAGGTAGAGCAGCCACATACCAAGTTCAGGCTGCTCATCCACTTTATATAAAGCAGCAAAGAATGAAAGCCGTTCCCCAACATCCATGTTAAAACCCTCCATTAGCTCATTTCTGCATATTTTTTCTTTCTAGCCATTTTTTCACGTTCATTTTTATCCAAGATTTTCTTTCTTAAACGAATTGATTTTGGTGTAACTTCACAATACTCATCTTCATTTAAATATTCTAATGATTCTTCCAGCGTCAAAATACGCGGCTTCTTGATTACAGATGTTTGGTCTTTTGTTGCTGAACGAACGTTGGTGGCATGTTTTACTTTCGTAATATTTACTGAAATATCATTTTCCCGGGAATTTTCACCTACAATCATGCCTTCGTAAATTTCTGTTCCAGGTTCAACGAAAATTGTTCCGCGTTCTTCTACTTGCATTATACCATAAGTGGAAGTTTTACCAGTTTCCATTGATACAAGTACTCCATTACGTCTGCCGCCTACTTGGCCTGAGAGCATTGGCTGATAACTATCAAATGTATGGTTAATAATTCCATAACCACGTGTAAGGGTTAAGAATTCTGTTGTATACCCAATCATACCTCTTGCTGGAACATTGAAAATTAACCGAACTTGGCCATTGCCATTATTAATCATATCAAGCATTTCCCCTTTACGGGCACCAATCGATTCCATTACAGAACCAGTATGTTCTTCCGGTACATCAATTTGTACTCTTTCGATTGGTTCACAGCGAACACCATCAATTTCCTTTACAATGACTTGAGGTTTAGAAACCTGAAGTTCATAACCCTCACGGCGCATGTTTTCAATTAAAATGGAAAGATGCAGTTCTCCGCGTCCAGAAACAATCCATGCATCAGGGGAATCAGTATTTTCAACCCGTAAGCTGACATCAGTGTGTAATTGTTCTTGAAGTCTTTCTTCAATTTTTCGTGATGTTAAATATTTTCCTTCACGTCCGGCAAATGGACTGTTATTAACAGCAAACGTCATCTGCAGTGTTGGTTCGTCAATTCTCAAAATTGGTAAAGCTTCTTGATGCTCAATTGGACATACTGTTTCACCAACATTGATATCTTCCATTCCAGAAACAGCCACTAAATCTCCAGCTTTTGCCTCCTGCACTTCTAAACGTTTTAAACCAAAGAAGCCAAGAATCTTTGTTACCCTGAATTGTTTAACAGAGCCGTCCAACTTCATTAGGGCTACTTGCTGACCTACATGCATAGTACCTCGGAATACCCTTCCAATTCCAATTCGGCCAACATATTCATTGTAATCTAGGAGAGCAACTTGGAATTGAAGCGGTTCATCACTATTATCTACTGGTGAAGGGATATGTTCGATAATTTTTTCATACAATACCTGCATATTTTCATCCTGTTTTTCAGGATCCAGGCTTGCAGTGCCATTAATGGCTGAGGCATATACGACAGGAAACTCTATTTGTTCCTCATTAGCACCCAGTTCAATAAATAAATCAATGACTTCATCTACTACTTCAGCTGGGCGTGCAAAATCACGGTCGATTTTGTTCACAACAACAATCGGTGTTAAGTTTTGCTCTAAAGCCTTCTTAAGAACAAAACGAGTCTGCGGCATACATCCTTCATATGCATCGACTACTAAAAGAACTCCATCCACCATACGCATGATTCGCTCTACTTCTCCGCCAAAATCGGCATGTCCAGGAGTATCCAGAATGTTAATCCGTGTATCTTTATATTGAATGGCGGTATTTTTTGCTAAAATTGTAATCCCGCGTTCCCTTTCTAGATCATTTGAATCCATCGCACGTTCTTCAACATGTTCATTTGATCTGAATATACCTGATTGTTTTAATAATTGGTCAACTAATGTTGTTTTACCATGGTCTACGTGGGCAATTATCGCAATATTTCGAATATCTTCTCTTGTTTTCAAATTTTTCCACTCCTATTTATAAAAAACTTAACAGCTATTTTTAGTTTCATGCACAACTAAAACATTATACCACATTAACAGTGGAAAACTAAAAACTTTTTAGGTAAAATATAATTAAATTGAATTTTAAGGAGTATTAAAATGAACAGAATAAAATGGCCGATGCTTATATATGCATTTTTAGCCGCAGCAAGTATTATGGGAATTGGCGTTGCAATTGCAGAAAAAAGCGTATCAGGAATATTGGGCTGTATAGCCGCAATAATTGTCATTATGGGTATGGGTTTTAAAACTAAAAAGAAAATGCGGGAAAATGGACTGTTGTAAAAAGCGAATTGAAAAAGAAGCCATGCAGGCTTCTTTTTCACCATTTACCATTTTTTAAATAATCCGTTAAAATTTCTTGATGGAGACCTGGCCTTGCTGCAAAAAACGAGTCCTTTGATAAGTAATCCAGCCTTTCTCCCCTTAAATTAGTGATAACCCCGCCCAGTTCCTCTACAAGAATTGCACCTGCCGCAAAATCCCAAGGAGATAAGCGCAAGGAGATATAAGCATCCACTCTTCCAGTGGCAACATAAACTATTTCCAGTGCTGCAGACCCATAAGATCTGGTTCCCCTTGCAGCACGGGCTAAAGGGATTAATAATTCATGGTTTATCCGATGATTTTCCATGACCCATGTTGCATTTAATGCAATAATGGATTCCTTCACATTTCTTTCCTTAAGAGGCAAAATACGTTTATCATTAAAATAGGCGCCATTTCCACGTATAGCATGATAAAGTTCATCATGAACAACATCATAAATAATTCCCATTTGACCTACGCCATTTTCATAAACACCAATCGAGATGGCAAAGTTTCTCTGCTGGTGAATAAAATTCATCGTCCCGTCAATTGGGTCAATCATCCACACGATTCCATCAAGTTGTTCGAATTCATCGCCATATCCTTCTTCTCCCAATATTTTATGTTCCGGATATTGTCCCCTAATCTTACTGATGAAAAATTGTTCGATTTCCTGGTCGATATCTGTTACCAAATCATTTGGATTTGATTTCGTCCGAATCGTTAAAGTCTCCTGGAAAGAAGCTCGAATTCTTTCCCCAGCCTCTTTCACCCATTGACTGGCATTGGTATAAACCGTATCCCAATTCATAATAATCCTCCAATAAAAGTTGTCCTATCTCTTCTTCTAATATATGTAGTTTGAAACGTAACGGTTGAAATATGTACTATTAGATTAATCCAATTTCCTTAGCCGGGCAACTTTTTCCTATTTTTATGCCCAATAATAAACGAACTCCCCCTTCTTATATGGAGTTCGTTTAAATCACCATAGTTTTCTTTTGTTTCATTCTATTTTTTTGCTCCTTAGACGAAAATACTTTTTAACAATATTATAAAGCTTTTAATCGCAGTAATTCTTGTCGGATTTTCTCCAGTTTTTGTTTACACTGTCTAATTTTTTTCTCATCCTTTTCTTCAATCGCCTCAAATAATGTTGCTAACTCATAGTCCATCTCTAATCTCAATACTGCAGTTCTTTCCTTTTCACCAGGTTTTTTTAATGAAGTATTCATCAATTGTTTCACTTTCTCCTCCCCTTTCAAAGGACTCGCTGTTTTTTCGTATAATTCTTTTACTGTATAATATGAGCTATTTAGAAATGTTGGAACAAATATGTGCATTTACCTAGATAGGCAACAAATTACTACGTCTTGTATGATTATGCTACAATAAATGACAAATGATGTTCGGGAGGTTCTTTAAATGGAATTTACAGGCTTCACTAATGAAGATTTTGATGTTTTTTTAATAGATGGCCTTGAACCTAGAATGGATGCTTTAAAGACGAGGATTCGTCCAAAATTGGAGGCATTAGGCAGCTATTTGGCACCTACATTATCTGCTTTAACTGGAGAGGAAATGTTTGTCCATGTTGCAAAACATGCAAGACGGACGATCAATCCTCCCAAGGATACATGGGTTGCTTTTGCCAATAATCGCAGAGGCTATAAAATGCTGCCGCATTTTCAAATTGGCTTATGGAACACACACTTATTTATATGGTTTGCAGTTATCTATGAAGCGCCTCAAAAGAGTGAAATTGGGGAAAAATTCACGAAAAAGGCGTCCACAATATATAAAGAGATTCCTAAAGATTTCGTTTGGTCCGGAGATCATACAAAACCTGATACCATTCACCATCAACAATTATCAAAAGATGAATTGAAAAAGATGTTTGAACGCCTGTATTCGGTTAAAAAAGCGGAATTGCTGTGTGGATTTACACTTACTAAAGAAGAAACCATTAAGCTCGGTTCCAAGGAATTAATCGAACAAATTGATACTGTGTTTAATAAAGTTGTTCCATTATATAAACTCGCCATAGGATTGAAATAAAGAGAAAGCTCCCGGCTATTTCTGTAAGTAGTTCCGTTTCGGTGGAGAAACATACCAAATAGCATGTTAATTAGCAGACCAAATCGCATATGATTTGGTCTCTTATTTTCCTCTTAAATATCAACAATTATGAGATATTACCACTTTAATTAGAGAGCAAAATCGCAGCCTAAAAACATATTGACAATAATTATTGTCAACGTGCTAATTACTATGTGAATTCGTATGCAATTTGCTATGTTGTTTTTTTACTTAAGCAGGTAACCAGAGATAATTAAAATAAGCGGAGATTTTTCGGTTAGACTGCATAATAGAGCTTGGTTCGGGGTATATAAGCGGAGGTTTTCCGATTTAGCAAAGCAAAATGACCCATTTTTACGTTTTTCGAGTCAATAGTCGGAATCCTTCCGTCTATTTAAGCTATTTTCAGTGCTATTTCCTATTTAAAAGAAATTTCTCCGCTTATCTATCAAACTCGCCTTGGCGTCTAATGAACTTGTACAACTTCTCCTTTAATTAAACAAGAAAAACAAATTAAAGACAAAAGCTTGGGAAATCCCAAGCTTTTTTGTGTGCTGGTTATATTGTTATTTACTTGTTATTCATGCTGCGAAATCTAATGTTATTTGTGCTGCGAATTTAGATTTTCTCCACATTATCGGAACTACTTACTATTTCTGCCGGGAGCTTTTATTTAGGACTCCATGATAATTCTTTGACCTGATGCGGATTCCTTTGCCTTTTTAATGGTTCGATATGAGGAATAGCCGCTTGTTTCTTCAAATTCCCCGCAAATTGTCTTTTCTTCTGCTTTACTGGGGACAATTTCTTTAAAACGACGATAAGCCTGCATAAGGTGATCGCGTTCTATTCCAGTTTCATATGCTTTTTCAACTGCTTCGAAAAACTTCACTACATCAATCATTTCCTCAGTCGACCAGCTGTAGTCAATTGGGTATTGATATTCCATTAACTCACCTTCTATTCAATCTTGAACACTTTTTTATTTTCCCCATTTATTCCGAATTTGTTCTGCCTCAGTAATTATTCTTTCAAAGAGTTCGGATGTGGCCGGAACATCCTTAATAAGTCCCATTACCTGCCCGGCCCAGGCAAAACCTTCATCTACCGCACCATTATATATGTACTGTTTGTTGGCTTTACCGCTAATATAATCTTTCAGCTGTTCATATCCTCCATTGTTCTTTTCAATATCTAATATCTTTTCAGTCCAGCTGTTAGCAATTGCCCTCCCTGGTGCACCAAGTGTTCTCTTAATCACAACTGTATCAGTTTCTGTTCCTTCAATCAAAGCATTTTTATAAACTTCACTAGCATGTACACATTCCTTTGTAGCAATAAACCTTGTCCCCATCTCAATTCCTTCTGCCCCCAAACTTAGTGCGGCCATAAGACCTCTTCCATCACCAATTCCACCTGATGCAATAACAGGGATTGACACGGCGTCTGTGACTTGTGGAATTAATACCATTGTTCCAATATCATCGCGTCCCAGGTGACCGCCGCCTTCCTGCCCTACTACCATTACGGCATCGGCACCAAGCTTTTCTGCCTTAATCGCCTGTCTCCTTGCAGCAACAAGGACAAGCGTTTTAATTTCAGTTCCCTTTAATTGTTCAAAGATCGGTGCTGGATTACCTCCAGTCATTGAAATGACAGGAACTTTTTCATCTATCGCAACTTGCAGAAGTTCACTATATTCCCTTCCATGCTGACCGATTGCGAAGTTAACTCCAAAAGGATTTTTCGTCAATTCTTTTACCTTTCTGATTTCTCCCCTTAGCTTATCAGGGCTTCCTAATGACATTGCTGTAATTTGTCCGAGCCCCCCCGCATTGGACACAGCGGCAGCAAGCTCTGAATAGGCTAAATAGGCAAGGCCGCCTTGGATAATTGGATATTGAATGTTAAGAATTTCCGTCACTCTTGTTTTCCAGTTCATTTTTACATCCCCCTAAAAGAAATAGATAATAGTTATTTCTTTTTAAAAGGGTAATTTTCCTTTCATTTTGGAAAACTAAATCAAAGTTTATAAAAGGGAGTCAAATTTATTTAAATGTCCTATGCATAACAAAAGAATAATGCTATAATTCATTTGTTTTGTAATAGTAAGGGAATTTTTTAATAAGAGGTGTGGTTTTAATTGTCTCAAAATCAAACACCGTTATTTGACGGTTTAGTAAAACATGCTAAAAAAAATCCTGTTCAATTTCATATTCCCGGCCATAAAAAAGGGGCTGGAATCGATCCGGAATTCCGTAAATTTATAGGTGATAATGCTTTATCTATTGACTTAATTAATATAGGGCCGCTGGATGACCTTCATCATCCAAAAGGGATGATTAAACATGCCCAAGATTTAGCTGCTGCAGCCTTTGGTGCTGATCATACTTTTTTTTCTGTTCAAGGCACAAGCGGGGCTATTATGACAATGGTAATGGCCGTTTGCGGACCAGGTGAAAAAATTATAGTTCCCAGGAATGTCCATAAATCAGTCATGTCAGCGATAGTCTTTTCTGGGTCAATTCCAGTTTTTATTCATCCAGAAATAGACAAAGAATTAGGAATTTCTCATGGGATTACGACGGATTCTGTTGAAAAGGCACTTGAACAGCATCCAGATGCCAAAGCTGTTCTAGTTATAAATCCAACTTATTTTGGTATTTCAGCAGATTTGAAAAGAATCGTTGAGATTGCTCATTCTTATCATGTACCTGTTTTAGTTGATGAGGCACATGGAGTCCATATTCATTTTCATGATGAACTTCCTTTGTCTGCTATGCAGGCAGGCGCTGATATGGCGGCAACCAGCGTCCATAAACTAGGTGGTTCTTTGACACAAAGCTCTATTTTAAATGTAAGGGAAGGGCTGGTATCGGCAAAACATGTACAATCAATTTTAAGCATGTTAACTACTACCTCAACTTCCTACCTGCTGCTGGCCTCACTGGATGTTGCCCGGAAGCAATTAGCCACAAAAGGAACAATGCTGATTGATAGGACCATTAAGTTAGCCAGCTCCATTCGAAAAAGAATTAATGAAATTGACCGCCTATATTGTGTAGGTGAAGAAATACTTGGTACAAAAGCTACATTTGATTATGACCCGATGAAACTCATTATTTCGGTTAAGGATTTGGGATTAACAGGCTATGAAGTGGAGAAATGGCTAAGAGAGAAACATAATATCGAAGTGGAATTGTCAGATTTGTATAATATCCTCTGTATTATTACATTTGGTGATTCAGAGCATGAAGGAAATATATTAGTCGAAGCATTACAGGACTTGGCCAAAGAATTTGAACATCGTGCAGAAAAAATTGAGCCTGTTGAAGTCTTATTGCCAGAAATTCCAGTACTGGCTTTAACACCTAGAGATGCATTCTATTCAGAGACTGAGGTCATTCCATTTGAAGAGTCTGAGGGAAGAATTATTGCTGAGTTCGTGATGGTTTACCCGCCTGGAATTCCAATTTTTATACCTGGTGAGATTATTACAAAAGAAAACCTTCATTATATCAAGAAGAATCTTGAAGCAGGACTTCCCGTTCAGGGGCCTGAAGACGATGATTTAAAAACCATTCATGTGATAAAAGAATATAAGGCTATTCAATAAGAAAGAAGCACAAGCACCTTCAGACCTGTGATATTTATTCTAAGCAGGTCAGACTTAACACCAGTCAATATTCTAAGTACTGAAAACCGCTTATTGACTTTTAAGATAGCAGGTGATTCTACCTCTATCTTCTAAAGGGAATTATTTTCGCAAGATATTTATTGAGCTGTTTTTAGGATGAAAACTGTCTGAACGCTTTTTAAAAAAGCTAACGCTCTTCCTTCATACGATGTTAATGCTGTCAAAGCTTTCCTTGTGGAGCAGGGCATTTCTCGTAGTTAAAAACTTATACATTCTGATAATCTTAACAAAAAAACAGGATTCCTGATTAAGGGATCCTGTTTATTATTTATTCTTGATCATGTTTTACGCTTCTTTATCTTTTTGGTGACCGCAGCAACATTCACATTTTGAATAAAGAACAGTTACCTTTTCATCTTCAAAATGATCAATAGTTGAGTTACATGTTTGACATACAATTGTCCCCATATTTCCTATCCCCTTTACACTTAATGGAAATAAAATCTTTAAGATGAAAGCGTTTGAAATATCCTTAGATTTATAATAATATATCACATTTGATTTTTCAAGCCCAAATTGTATGTCACATTAAAAAACAAAGTCATGATAAATTAAATTTTTAAAAGAGTTCTGTTCCTTCATTCAGTTGGTGAAGATGGGGAATAGTTTTAAGATGGAAAGGTCACAAAAAATTAAAGATTATAAGTTGTTTGGTAAATTATTCAATGCTAGAATGAAGAAGAATGAATATCATCTGTTAATGGGGGGGAATGATGATGGCGGAAAACGCATTTATAAAGCTTGTGCCTTCATCTGCAAAACAAACAATTTCGGTCGAAGACGTAAAGGAATTATTCCTTTATTATAAAAATATTACGTCAAAAACAGGTGATCAATTAGATTGGCAATATGAAAACGCCGCTTTTCCTTATGAAATAAAAGAAACGGTAGAAGGAAAAGATAATTGGTTTTATTTACGATCCAGCCATGATAGGTATAATATTATTTTAGTTGGCGTCGATAAGGAAAACGTTCAAAATGAAGATGGCGATGAAAGAGAACAATACTATATTCAAATTACTCTTCCAGATCAATCCAGTTTTGGAGATAAGGGCAAAGCAAATGAATTTTGTAAATTCCTTGCGAAAAAGCTTCAAGGTGAACTCAAACTGTTTAATGGCAGAGTCATGTACTTTTATCCCAGAAAATAATGCTCCTAATTGGAGCTTTTTTTAATGGATTAACAATGCCATTGTATAATGTATGGATGTATAAACAACTAAGCTTAATGTTGTAATAAAAAATGTTTTCTTGGCTGAATTTGTTACTTTATTTCCTATTATAAAAGCCAAATAAAAGAACACAAAAAACATGATAACCTTATAAATCAACTGATCATGTTTTGACAGCCATTCTATAAATGTATAACCGCTCCAAATCATAAACTGCAGCAGCATTACTACATAGACTTTCAATATCATCACCACTTTAAAAGCACATTATTTTAATATATATGAACGGCTTCTGCAGTAATTTCCAATTTCATGTTTTAATTTCCCTAAAAATTCTTTTTATTAAACTTAATCGTTGAAGATCTTAGCAGTTGAATTGCACTCCAGGCACAAGCTTGTTCTGTGGAGCCTGCTGGTGCTTTGGAACTGTGGGAAAACCTCCTGTCCTCTGCTCCTGCTGTACATTAAATGATATCCTTGAATTTCCCCATGCACGGAGGAATTGCGTTAGGATTTACGAGAAGTCTTAATGTATTCCGCTTAAACATAGAAAAGCCAAAAAAAGTCCTTTCCGCTTTTAGCGGAAAGGACTTTCCATGATATTACTTAATAATATGGATAGGTGTTCCAAGAGCAACTTCTGCTGCTTCCATTGAGATTTCTCCCAATGTTGGATGAGCATGAATGGTCATAGCAATATCTTCTGCTGTCATTCCAGCTTCAATTGCAAGACCCAGCTCCGCAATCATATCAGATGCATTTGCACCGGCAATTTGCGCACCGATAACCAAATTATCTTCCTTACGGGTAATTAATTTTAAGAAACCATCTGTGCTGTCTAGTGACAATGCACGTCCATTTGCAGCAAATGGGAATTTGGCTGCAACAATTTCAATACCTTCGTCTTTAGCCTGTTGTTCAGAATAGCCAACAGAAGCTAACTCTGGATCAGAGAAAACAACAGCTGGGATACCTAAATAGTCAATTTCTGAGGGATGTCCTGCGATAGCTTCAGCAGCAATTTTTGCTTCATATGATGCTTTATGTGCAAGCTGCGGACCAGGTACAATGTCACCAATAGCATAAATATTGCTAACATTGGTACGACATTGTTTATCGATCTCAATAATTCCACGTTCACTCATTTTAACACCGGCTTGTTCTAAGCCCATTTCGTCTGTGTTTGGACGACGGCCCACCATTACGAAAACATAGTCTGCTTCGACTTTCTTTTCTTCGCCCTTGTCTTCGTATGTTACAATTACGCCATTTTCTGTTTCTTCAACACCTTTAGCGAGTGCTTTTGTAACAATTTCGGCGCCTTTTTTCTTCAAAGAGCGTTTAACAAGAGATGCCATTTGTTTATCAAATGTACCTGTTCCTAGGATTTCATCGGCACCTTCTAAAATAGTCACCTGGCTTCCGAAGTTTGCATAAGCTCCGCCAAGCTCAATACCGATAACACCGCCGCCAATAACGACAATTTTTTCAGGAACTTCTTGTAAATTAAGAGCACCAGTTGAATCAAGTACACGTTTAGAATATTTAAATGTTTTAAGTTCAATTGGGCGTGAACCAGTAGCAATAATTGCATTTTTGAAATTATAGGTTTGAGCAGATTTTTCACCCATTACCCTTAATGAGTTACTGTCGACAAAAAATGCCTCTCCGCGTACAACATTTACCTTGTTACCTTTTAATAGGCCTTCGACACCACCGGTTAATTTCTTTACCACACCAGCTTTAAATTCTTGAACCTTTGAAAAATCAACAGTTACATTTTCAGCTGTGATTCCAAATTTATCAGAGTGTTTTGCTGTTTCGTAACGATGTCCAGCTGCAATGATTGCTTTTGAAGGAATACAGCCCACGTTTAAACATACTCCGCCAATGTTTTCCTTTTCAACTATGGTCACTTTTTGACCAAGTTGTGCGGCACGAATAGCTGCTACATATCCCCCAGGTCCTGCACCGATGACTATAGTATCTGTTTCAATTGGGAAATCTCCAACTACCATTTTTATTACGCCTCCATTAACAATAGTTCTGGGTCGTTTAATAATCTCTTAATATGATTTAAGGCATTTTGAGCTGTTGCACCATCAATCATTCGGTGGTCAAAGCTTAAAGATACTGCTAATACGGGTGCTGCTACAATTTCTCCATTTTTAACAACAGGCTTTTCAGCAATACGGCCGATACCAAGAATGGCCACTTCAGGATGATTAATAACCGGAGTAAACCATTGACCGCCGGCAGAACCAATATTACTGATTGTGCAAGATCCGCCTTTCATTTCATCTGGAGCTAATTTGCCGCTGCGTGCTTTATCTGCCAATTCATTAATTTCTTGTGAAATAGTGAATACAGATTTACGATCAGCATCTTTAACAACAGGAACTAATAAGCCTTTATCTGTATCTGCAGCAATACCAATGTTGAAGTAATGCTTATGAACAATTTCTCCTGCCGCATCATCAATTGATGTATTTAAAACTGGATATTCACGTAATGCACTCGTTAAAGCTTTAACAACATAAGGAAGGTAAGTTAATTTGATACCTTTTCCTGCTGCCACTTCCTTGAATTTTTTACGATGAGCAACAAGTTTTGTTACATCCACTTCATCCATCAAAGTAACGTGAGGCGCTGTATGTTTAGAGTTAACCATAGCTTTTGCAATCGCCTTACGAATTCCGCTGAGTTTTTCACGTGTTTCAGGATATTGACCTTGCGGAATAGCAGCTTCAACTTTGCTTACAGCAGTTTCTGCTGTTTCGGCTTTTGCTTCTTGCGCAGCTTGTGCTCCGCCATTTAAGAATGCATCGATATCGCCTTTCATGATTCGGCCGTTATCTCCAGATCCAGCTACTAAATGAATATCAACGCCTTTTTCACGAGCATACTTTCTAACAGATGGCATTGCAATAATTCGACGATTAGGATCGACTTCTGCTTGCGGTGCTGCAGTAACAGCTGGTTGTGGAGCTGCTTGTGCTGCAGGTTCAGCTTTAACCTCAGGAGCTGCTTGTGGAGCTGCCTTTTCTTCCGGCTTAGCTTCTTCTTCACCGTGATCGCCTTTAAATTGTAAATCCTCGTATCCTGGTGCATCAAAGGTTACAAGGACTTGTCCAACAGTTGCAACTGTCCCCTCTTCCACTAATACATCGATTACTGTTCCTTCAACAGGGGAAGGAATTTCTACAACGGATTTATCATTTTGTATTTCACAAAGTACATCATCTTCGTTTACTTTATCGCCTGGTTTAATAAACCATTTGACAATTTCGCCCTCATGCAGACCTTCACCGATGTCAGGCATTTTAAATTGAAATGACACTGGGACTCATCCTCCTAATAATTGTTTTTGAGGCAGTTTTTTTAGAAGTAATAGGGAAACAGAACACATGTCTATTTCCCTTATCTATTAGAATGTTAAAACTTTTTTAGCCGTTTCCATTACATCTTTGTAATTTGGAAGCCACACTGATTCTGCTTGAGAGAATGGATATACCGTATCTGCTGCAGCAACACGTAATACCGGTGCGTCAAGACTTAGAATTGCACGTTCATTAATTTCAGAAATGACATTTGCAGCAATACCAGCTTGTTTTTGCGCTTCCTGCACTACAATGGCACGTCCAGTTTTCTCTACAGATGCAATGATTGTTTCAATATCTAAAGGACTAATTGTTCTTAGGTCGACAACTTCAACTGAATATCCTTCTTTTTGAAGTTCATCAGCCGCTTTAAGTGATTCATGAACCATTGCCCCATATGTGAAGATTGATAAATCAGTTCCTTCACGTTTTACGTCAGCTTTTCCTAGTGGAATTGTATATTCTTCCTCAGGAACTTCCTCACGGAATGCACGATACAATTTTAAATGCTCAAGGAAAATAACAGGATCATTATCACGAATTGATGAAAGCAGTAAACCTTTTGCATCGTATGGTGTTGACGGAACAACCACTTTTAATCCAGGTGTTTGTGCCATTAAACCTTCCAAGCTATCTGAGTGAAGTTCAGGCGTATGAACACCACCGCCAAATGGCGAGCGAACAGTGATTGGCATATGATAACGACCGCCAGAACGGTAACGCATACGTGACATTTGTCCAGCAATTGAGTCCATTACTTCAAACACGAACCCAAAGAATTGAATCTCCGGAATTGGACGGAATCCTTGTAATGCAAGACCGATAGATAGACCGCCAATACCCGATTCTGCTAGTGGTGTATCAAATACACGGTCTTCGCCAAATTCATTTTGAAGTCCTTCAGTTGCCCGGAAAACACCACCGTTAACACCAACATCTTCTCCAAAAACTAAAGTTTTTGGATCTTTTTTCAGTTCGGTACGCAGTGCATCAGTAATTGCTTGAATCATTGTCATTTGAGCCATGACTTACTTCGACTCCTTTGCTTGATAAATTTCATATTGTTCTTTAAGAGTGTAAGGCATTTCTTCAAACATATTAGAAATTAAATCGGTAACCTTTTGTTTAGGAGCCGCATCCGCTTTTTTAATTGCCTCTTTAATTTCTTCTTTTGCCTGTTCAATTACTTGATTTTCTTTTTCTTCATTCCATAGACCTTTCTTTTCAAGGAACTTACGGAATCTTACAAGCGGATCTTTCTTTTCCCATTCATTATCAAGTTCTGCTGTACGATAACGCGTAGGATCATCGCCTGACATAGTATGTGGACCATAACGGTATGTTAATGTTTCAATTAAAGTAGGGCCTTCTCCATTAATTGCACGTTCACGCGCTTCTTTTGTTGCAACATAAACTGCTAATGGGTCCATACCATCAACCTGGATTCCCGGAATACCTGCCGCTACAGCTTTTTGAGCTAATGACTTTGCTGCAGATTGTTTTGCAACAGGAGTTGAAATCGCAAAACGGTTATTTTGAACAATGAAAATAGCTGGAGCTTTAAATGCACCTGCAAAGTTAATGCCTTCATAGAAGTCCCCTTGCGAAGTACCGCCGTCCCCGGTATATGTAATGGCAACAGCCTTTGTTCCATTCTTTTTAATACCTAAAGCAACACCAGCTGTTTGAACATATTGTGCCCCAATTATAATTTGCGGTGATATAACATTTACACCTTCAGGAGTTTGATTTCCTTGGAAGTGACCGCGTGAGAAAAGGAATGCTTGGTATAAAGGCAGTCCATGCCAAACAATCTGTGGAACATCACGATATCCTGGTAAAATAAAATCTTCTTTTTCTAGCGCAAATTGACTTGCAAGCTGTGATGCTTCCTGCCCGGCTGTAGGAGCGTAAAAGCCAAGTCTTCCTTGGCGGTTTAAGGAAATAGATCTTTGGTCAAGGATTCGGGTATATACCATCCGGTGCATCAGTTCTTGAAGCTGTTCATCTGATAAATCCGGCATTGCTGCTTCGTTAACAATTTCTCCATCCTCATTAAGAATTTGCAAAGTTTGAAATTGTTCTTCAACAACGTCTAATACCTTTTTTGCATCTTTCTTGGCGCTTTGCGTTTTTGAAGCCATTTTGGTCACAACTTCCCTTCTATTTAGACTCAAGTTAAAATAAAATCCACCTTTGTTAGAATGCCCCAAAAAAGATTGAAAAGTATAAACAATATTTCTGGAGGATTCTACACATTTTTACAGTGAATTTAGGTATCATTACTCATTAGCTTTTCACAGAAAAGATAACTTAAAACCCAAAAATCACTATCCTATAACAGATAAAACTGTATCAATTTTTATCTGATAAAAATTAATACAATTATCGAATTCATATTGAGTTTACATCATTCAATTAAATGCGTCAAATACTTAACCTAATAATTTTTCATCACGATAAACTTATTAAATTTTATATTTTAAATTCCTCTGTGTTATTACTTTTTAATAGGCTGTTATACAAAATCGCACATTTTTAAGCACTGTTATAATATAGAAAAAAATCGACTGTCGATAAGCCGATTTTCTGAAATCATTATTTTTTTGTCGTTAAATCTGCTTTTTTATAAAAAGCTGCCTTCTTTGCATTATACTGTTCGGTCAATTGATTAAAATTTTCATTTGCCGTAGAAATCCGTTTATACATAACATTTATTTTTTTTACTTGTTCCTCCAGAGCTGACAATGGAAGATTTTTGTTTTTAAACATTTCATATAATTTTTTGTCATTTTCAAGAGCAACTGAATATTCTTTGTATAACTCTTCGTGCGCTCTGTATCTTTTCATCATAATATCGGATAATTCTTCTGTGATTTTTTTTAAATCAGGATCCTCTAATTTTTCTTTAAGCTCTCCGATTTTTCGAAATTCACTTTCAGATTCCTTTATACTTTCTGTTTCTTTTTCCATTAAATCTTTTCTTTTTTCTACTGAAGAAAGGGCTTGATCAGACAGCTTAACAATTTGATCATATTGTTTCATGCCCAAATGGATAATCTGATCATACATTTCTTTTTCTTTCTTCTCTAACCTGACAAGCGGTTCCTGCTGCTCCTCAAATACCTTTTCTTTTGCAACCGTTTTTTCTAATACCTGATAGATATCCTCAACCGCGTTATTTTTTTGAGAACATCCCGAAAATATTACACACATCGCTGCAATTATTGTAAAAAAATATCCTTTCCTTTTCATTAGAAATCAGCCCCCTCCTTACCACTCTATACTATAACGATTCATGTCTTGTTTTACAATTCAAACCGGACGATTCAGACGCTTTTATTAACATTTAGGAAATTGTCTGGTAGACTATTTGCATATTACTTTATTTGAATTACAGGAGTGAACGTATATGTTAACGATGGAGGATATCATTAGAGATGGCCATCCTACACTTCGAAAAACGGCTGAAGAAGTCCTTTTGCCGCCGTCTGAAGAAGATAAGCAAATATTAACCAGTCTTTTGGAATTCGTGATTAATAGCCAAGATAGTGAAATCGCAAAAAAATACGGTTTGCGTCCAGGGATTGGTCTTGCTGCGCCGCAAATCAATGTATCAAAACGAATGATTGCTGTTCATGTAACAGGTGATAAGGGTGAACTTTATAGCTATGCCCTTTTCAACCCTAAAATTATTAGCCATTCAGTGGAAAAGAGCTATTTAAAATCTGGAGAAGGCTGTCTTTCGGTAGATGAAGCAATCCCTGGCTATGTTCCAAGGTATGCTAGAGTGACAGTAAAAGGCTTCAATGTGGACGGTGAAGAGGTAAAAATCCGCTTAAGAGGCCTTCCTGCTATCTGTTTCCAGCATGAAATTGACCATTTAAATGGAATCATGTTTTATGACCATATTGATAAAAAGAATCCTTTTAAACCAATTGAAGATGCCATTGAAATCACCAGCTAAAAACCCGGCTCAATCTGAACCGGGTTTTCTATTTATATAAGTTTCAACTCTTTTAACCCATGCCAGACACCATTGTCAGAGACATCAGCTGTAATATAATCCGCCGCTTCTTTTGCTTTAGAGACTCCATTCCCCATTGCCACACCAGTTCCAACAGCCTTCAGCATATCAATGTCATTTAAGCCGTCTCCAAATGCATATACGTCTTTTAATTCAAATCCCAAGCGATCAATCATTTTCTTGATCCCTTCAGCTTTAGAACCGCCCTTTGGTAAAACATCACAACTTAACGGATGCCAGCGAATAAATTGAAAACGTTCAAAATTATTTATATATTGCTGCTCCTCATTTTCTTTGCAAAAGAGTAAGGATTGATAAATAGTATGTTTTTTATAAAAATTAACATCTTCCTCTGGATGAGAGAATCCTAAGTCAGCCATACTCTCCTCTATAAAAGGGTGATGCTTCACACTGCTCTTCATAGTGCTTTCATTCATAAATATCAAAGGATGCCGATTCTGCTCGGTTTCCCTTAAAAAACGTTCTAATTCCTGTCTAGATAATTCATTTCTATAAATTACCTCATTCTCAAAAACAACAAATTGACCATTAAAACTAACAAAAGAATCAATATCAAGTTCTTTGCGTAATCCTTCAAACATAAATGGCGCTCTGCCAGTAGCAATAGCGACAAATACGCCGTTTTTCTTTAACAATTCGATTGCTTTTTTTGTACTGGCAGGAAGATTTTTTTGATGATCCAGTAATGTCCCATCTATATCAAAAAACACAATTTTCTTCATTTACTTTCTCCCCTGTCAAAAACAGTTCCCTGCATAATCTCTTTAAAACCCTATACGATAATAAATGAAAAGTCAATTTATAGCTTTTCTGATTCCATGATTAACCATGAAAGAATAAATATTTTCATCATATAATAATAGTAAAACAAGATATGATCGGCGATTTAGAGCACATCTAAAAGAATTTCATTATTTTGTCATTGCAGACCTTTCACTTTGGACAAGGAAAGTTTAAAATAAAATTAAGGAGATGAAACCACTATGTTAAAGAAGCTAAGGAAAAAGCTCTTAAGACAGTGGAAAGATTTATTACGAAAAAAATCAATTGCTTAATCGAAAAATGCGAAGGCGCCTTTGGACCAAGCACGGCATGTTCACTGTGAAGCAAATTCTCTCAGCAGCTGTTTATCAAGTATCCCGTGCAAGCAAAATACCAATGTTGACTTCAGACCACTGAAGCCTAAGTACTGAAACTGGAAAATTCTTAAAGTTTAATTTTATTTTTTAACTTTTACTTAAAAACTTTTTGAGCCCTTCAAAGTTGCGAAGGGCTCCTTCGTTATTGTAAAGTTTAACCAGTGATGTTTTTTTTACATAGTTTTTTCCATAGTCATAATAATTCCAAAGAAAATAAATGAAAAAGATACAAATGTTTTATATAATAGAAAAAGTTATGATTATATAAGGAGCGAGATTGCAATGATTTTTAAAGTATATTATCAAGAGAGCAAAGTGGAAGTACCGGTTAGAGAGAATACCAAAACATTTTACTTAAAAGCTGAATCAGTTCGAGATGTTTATTCAAAAATTGCGGATCGCGGATATAACATTGAATATATTCAAGAAATAAAAGGAGCTTATTTGGAATATGAACAGCAAAATGAAGACTTTAAAGTATTGGAGATTTGATAATTTATGAAATTTGTAAAAAATGATCAAGCTGCCGTTTTTGCCCTCGGAGGTTTGGGCGAGATTGGCAAAAACACATACGGAGTACAGTTCCAGGATGAAATTATTTTAATTGATGCCGGAATTAAATTCCCAGAGGACGAATTATTAGGTATTGATTATGTTATTCCTGACTATACTTATTTAGTTAAAAACGAGGATAAAATTAAAGGCCTCTTTGTGACTCACGGTCATGAGGACCATATTGGCGGTATCCCTTATCTATTAAGGCAGGTTAATATTCCTATTTATGGAGGCAAGCTTGCTTTAGGACTCATTAAAAATAAACTAGAAGAGCATGGTTTGCTGCGAAATGCTAAATTAATTGAAATTAAAGAAGACGATGTAATTAAGTTCCGCAAAACATCTGTTACGTTCTTCCGAACAACCCACAGTATTCCAGATTCCTATGGTATAGTTGTGAAAACTCCTCCAGGACAAATTGTTCATACAGGAGACTTCAAATTTGATTTCACTCCTGTTGGTGAGCCAGCAAACTTAACAAAAATGGCGGAAATCGGAAAGGACGGAGTGCTGTGCTTATTATCTGATAGCACTAATAGTGAGATACCGGATTTTACGATGTCTGAGCGTCGTGTTGGAGAAAGTATTCAAGATATTTTCCGTAAAGTGAATGGACGGATTATTTTTGCTACATTTGCCTCTAATATCCACCGTTTGCAGCAGGTAACTGAAGCAGCTGTTACAAACGGGCGGAAAATTGCAGTATTTGGACGAAGTATGGAAGCAGCAATTAATATCGGTCTTGATCTCGGCTATATAAGGGCACCAAAAGAAACTTTTGTCGATGCTGGACAACTTAATCGTCTTCCAGTTGAAAAAGTGACCATTCTTTGTACTGGGAGTCAAGGCGAGCCAATGGCGGCTTTATCTAGAATTGCGAATGGAACCCATCGTCAAATACAGATTATACCCGGAGACACTGTAGTATTTTCTTCATCTCCTATTCCCGGAAATACAATTAGTGTCAGCAGAACTATTAATATGTTATATCGTGCAGGAGCAGAAGTCATCCACGGTAAATTAAGTAATATCCATACTTCTGGTCATGGCGGACAGGAAGAGCAAAAACTAATGCTCCGTTTAATAAAGCCAAAGTTCTTTATGCCGATTCACGGAGAATACCGGATGCAAATAATGCATGCAAAACTTGCGGTTGACTGTGGTGTAAAAGAGGAAAATTGTTTCATTATGGATAATGGTGAAGTATTAGCACTCTCAGATTCTACTGCACAAATTGCTGGAAAAGTCCCTTCAGGTTCTATCTATATTGACGGAAGCGGTGTCGGAGATATTGGAAATATTGTCTTAAGAGACAGAAGAATTCTTTCAGAAGAAGGACTTGTCGTGGTAGTTGTCAGCATTAATATGAAGGAATTTAAAATTGCCTCCGGTCCAGACATTATTTCACGAGGGTTTGTTTATATGCGTGAATCAGGAGATTTAATTAACGATGCACAAAGCCTGATTGCAAAACATTTAAACAAGATTATGGAACGAAAAACAAGCCAGTGGTCGGAAATTAAAAATGAAATTACCGATACATTAGCACCATTCCTATATGAAAAAACAAAGCGCAGACCAATGATTCTGCCAATTATAATGGAAGTATAAAAAAAGAGAAGCGCTTTAGCTTCTCTTTTTTTATCCCATAACCTTCTTTTCAAAACGATCGATATCAGTATCTGTTCCGATTACAATTAATACATCATTAACATGAATCAATTCAGTTGCTAGCGGGGAAACAATTATGTCTTCCCCTCTTTTAATGGCAACAATATTCAAGCCGTATTTCTTACGAATATCCATATCGATAATTGTATGGCCTCCAAGCTTTTCATTTGCAACGATTTCTACAATACTATGTTCATCAGAAAGCTCAAGATAGTCTACAACATTGCTGGACGTCATATTATGGGCGATTCTTCTTCCCATATCTCTTTCAGGATGTACGACATGATCAGCGCCTATTTTTCTCAATACCTTTTCATGATAATCATTTTGTGCCTTGGCGGTAACACGGGCTACCCCCAGCTCTTTTAGAATTAACGTGGTTAAGATGCTTGACTGTATATCGTCCCCAATTGCTACAATAACATGATCGAAATTGCGGATTCCCAAGCTCTTTAATACCGCTTCATCGGTAGTATCACCGACAACGGCATGGGAAGCAATCATAGAAAATTCATTTACGCGGTCTTCATTAACATCAATTGCTAATACTTCCATTCCTTCGTCTGTTAATGTACGACAAATACTTCCTCCAAAACGGCCTAGACCGATAACAGCAAAACTTTTTTTCACCAAAACTCCCCCAACAATTTCAGTATCATAATGAATCATTTTAGCATTTTTTTAAGAGTTAATATAGGAAAAAGCTAATTAAAAAATTATCCCTATTTGGGCTTACCATCCAAAAAAAGCTGTCCGTTTTAGAAACGAACAGCTTTTATTAATTCTCGTTGGCTGGCTGCACTGAACAACCAGATACTATGACTAGAATCTTCGGTTTCCTTTAAATGTTATATATTTCGTCATAATCCGAATAGCGGTTTCTATTGCTTCCTCATTCGGGTTTAATTTTGCATGATGCAGACCAAATGGTGTATCAACACCCAGCCAGAACATAAACCCAGGGATTTCTTTCAACATGTAGCCAAAGTCTTCACCTGTCATGGCTTCCTTACATTCAAATAACGTAACATCTGGATTTCCCCTGACAAAATCCATAAACTCCTTTGTTAACTCATGATGGTTATATACTTGATAGTACATTGAACCATAATCAATTTTCGTTTCACATTCAAAGCCCGTTTCGATTCCTTTTATAATCGCTTCAATCCGATGTTTCACTTTAGCCATGGATTCTGGTGTTAACGTCCGAATGGTTCCTTCCAGCCTTGCATTTTCAGCGATTATATTCTGGACAGTTCCTCCGGTGATTTTCCCAATCGTAATCACGGCACTATCTAATGGATTCACATTTCTTGATATAATTGTTTGTAATTGCGAGACAAGTGCACAAGCTGCAATCACCATATCGTTGGTTTGATGAGGTAATGCTGCGTGTCCTCCTTTGCCTTTTAGATCAATAAATAACTCAGATGTGTTAGCAAATAATAATCCTTCTTTAACAGCTATCGTCCCAACTGGATACTCTGGAGCGATATGGAGGGCAAAAATCATATCCGGCATCCATTCCCGCATTTCCTGTGATTTCAACATTGGTTCCGCACCACCAGGACCTTCTTCTGCGGGCTGAAAAATAAATAATAGATCATCGTCTACAGGATGAAGGGTAAAATATGTAAGTATTCCTAATGCGATGCTCATGTGAAAGTCATGGCCGCAAGCATGCATCTGAGCTTCATGTGTGGATGAAAACGGTAAACCTGTTTCTTCCGGAATCGGCAGCCCGTCAATATCTGTTCTGTATCCGATGGTTTTTTCAGGATTTAAACCATGGATTTTTACAAATATTCCCGTCTTCCACTTTTTTAATGATAAACGATCCTGAGGTAAAGAATCTATGTAATTCAATAAATACTTCTGTGTTTTAAATTCTTGAAATCCAAGTTCCGGTATTTGGTGAAGATCGCGGCGGATTTTTACAAAAGGGTTCATGTTTTCACTCCTTCAAAAAGAAGCGTGGAATAGCTCCACGCTTTTGAACAGTTTTAGTATTGCATGACTTTAATTTCGGTTAACTAAACCTAAGACTGAACAAGGCTGTTAATCTTTTTAGATTTGACGAAGTTCCTGCATAATTTCAGTTTTGGATTTTGTTTTATCGTCAATATCCTTAATTTTTCTTGCTGGCATTCCAGCCACTACTGTGTTTGGTTCAACATCTTGGGTTACAACAGCACCAGCAGCCACTACGGCGCCTTTACCAATGGTAACACCTTCTAATACTACAGCATTTGCACCAATTACCACGTCATCTTCAACAATTACTGGTTTTGCGGATGGCGGTTCAATTACACCGGCTAAAACCGTTCCAGCTCCGATATGACAATTCTTACCGACAGTTGCTCTGCCGCCCAGCACAACACCCATATCAATCATTGTTTTCTCACCAATGACTGCCCCGATGTTAATCACTGCACCCATCATAATAACTGCATTATCCCCAATTTCCACTTGATCACGGATGGTAACCCCTGGTTCAATTCTTGCATTAATATGCTTTGTATCCAATAATGGGATTGCTGAATTACGGCGGTCGCTTTCTACGACATAGTCTTCAATTTTCCCTTTATTTGTTTCCAAAGAAGCTTCAATTTCTGACCATTCTCCAAAGACAACTCCAGTAGTTCCATTTATAAAGGATTTAGAATTGCTGCCAAAGTCAATTCCTTCTAAATCACCCTTTACATAAACTTTTACTGGTGTAGATTTTTTACTATTTTGGATAAAAGAAATAATTTCATGTGCATCCATCATACTGTCCCCCTATTCTTTCTAAAAATTACTTTAACAAACAAAAGAAGCGAACACAAGAAAAATTACCTTATTGGTCTTTCGAATCCGATATATGTTCCTTCACAAGGTCAACAAATGCTTGTACCTGTTTTAGCTGGAAAGAAGACTCATATCCTAATAGCCATGTGTCCCTTGCAACCGGTTCATTATTTTCATCTAATAAAGGAATCTTAAAAATACTTTGCCCAGCTTTGGTTAACGTTATGGCAGGTAAAATGGCATATCCAATTCCATTGAAAGCCATTTGCTTGCATGTTTCGATTTGATCAACAACAACCGTCCTTTTCGGCGAGGTTTTAAAATTTCTCATCCACCAATCTTGAATAACCTGATAATAATTCGAATCACTTTTAAACTGGATAAACGGACGATCTGTATTTAATACTTGTTCAGGTTTGTTGATTTCTCTATCAACTAAATAGAGCGGATCTTTAAAAAGATGGATCTTATGCCCTTTCCAATCCGGAGTCCCTCTAATAATGCCGATATGAACTTGATCTTCATATAAACACTTTAAAATCTCACTGCTCCAGCCCGTCATTAGTGATATTTTCACTTGTGGATACTTATCAACAAACTTCTTTAAAACTTCTGGGAGCCAGTTCTGACCTACGATAGAGGCTACCGCAATTCTTAAGGTGCCGGAAACATCGGATTGAAGTGAATAAATGGCCTCACGGACCTTCTCTTCCTTTTTAAGTACATCATTGACGAAATCGATAACCAACTCTCCGGCTGGAGTAAGTGACAGCCCTTTTTGCGATCTGATAAATAGCTTTGCTCCCCATTCTTTTTCAATTGTTTGAAGCCGCTGTGATAATGCAGGCTGGGAGACAAATAATCGCTCAGATGCTTTTCTCATGTTCATTTCTTGAGCCAGAACAGCTAATAGTTGAAATTCTGATAATGAGGACAAATACAACTACTCCTTTCAAAAAAGCCCTGTATTCATCATACAGAGCTCTCGTTCTTTTTCGGTATAAATAGTATAAACAGCATACTGATAATGGCAAAAGCAAGCACTACATAATAAACGGAATGCAAAGAAATGGTTAAGCCGTCTTGTAATATTGTACGGACAGTATCTGAAAGTTGAATACGGTCCTCCGCTTTTAAAAGTCTATTAGCATCATCTACCGTAAGAGCTGCATTTTTTTGATGAAAATAATCCATCATCCGATTGTTTAAAATGCCCCCTAATAATGCTGCTCCTATCGTGTTTCCAAGATTCCTCATAAACATATTGGCAGCAGTTGCAATGCCACGCTGGTCCCAGCTGACAGTACTCTGGATAGATACAATAAATGCGGTTGAGGTTAACCCCATACCTACTCCGACTAAAAAAGAACCAATTGCTGCCCAAATTGGACCTGAAGCAGCTGTCATAGTTACAAAAAGAACACTACCTAATATGAGAAACACCCCTCCGATAATAGAGGTTTTTCTATAACCAATCGTTAAAAGCAGCCTGCCAGAGAGGGTTGAAGCGATTGGCCAGCCAATAGACATAGTTGTAAGAGTAAATCCAGCAACAATTGGAGTCTTCTCCATAACTCCTTGAACAAACGCAGGCAGGAAGCTGGATATACCGATTAACATAATACCAGTAGTTAATGAAGAAATATTAGCAATAAATATAGATTTTTCTTTCCAGATTGAAAACGGCATAACAGGTTCTCGTGCACGGTGTTCTTGGAAAACAAAACCAAATATTGTGACAAGAGCCACAGCTGACAGACTTAAAGCCTGCCAGGAACCCCACGCCCACCTGTTTCCTCCTTCAACCAACAGCAGCATGATGGAAGAAATCATAATGGTCAGTAATAGGGCACCAGAATAATCAATTTCATGTTTCTTCTTCTGAATGTTTTCATGTAAAAACAACCACAAGCCAACTAACGAAAGTATTCCAAGAGGGATATTTATCCAAAATACATATTTCCAGCTGACATACTGAACCAACAATCCGCCGACGGCTGGCCCGGTAATGGCGGAAATCCCCCAAACACTTGAAAGATATCCTTGGATTTTCGCCCTTTCTTCTGGTGTGTAAATATCCCCAACAATAGTCGTAGCTATTGGTGCCACTGCACCAGCCCCGAATCCCTGTACAAGCCGAAAAATAATTAACATGTGCATGGTTGTTGCAAAACCGCATAGGATAGAACCGATTAAGAAAATAATAATTCCGAGACTTAATATCGGCTTTCGCCCAAATAAGTCAGATAATTTTCCGTAAATTAAAACCGTAACAGAATTCATTAATAAATAAGCGGAAAACACCCAGCTGTATAAAGTGAATCCGCCTAAATCGGCTACAATTGCAGGCATCGCCGTCGCCACAATTGTAGCTTCAATTGCCCCCATAAACATGGCAAGCATAACCGATGCCAATACCAAATGCTTCTTTGTCTGCTTTTTACTCTTTAGAGATTTCTTAACTGCCTCCCCCATTTAAACACCTCTATTTCAAATGAAAAATGACGGCTCCCTATTTGGGAGCCTTCTCATTTGATTTACTTATTTTCATGATTTTATTTAATTGGTTTAAGAATGTGCTTCTCGGTAAAATTCCCTCGAAATAACCATCATCTGTTTCAACACAAAGAAATGGATGATTCACAAGTAAATCAAGGCATTCCTCGATTGAAGCAGAGATTTTAACCCTTGGGATGGTAATCTTCATGACTTCTTCGACTCGTTTTTCCTCAAGCTTTTCAAATTCAATTCTCTCCAGTCCTAAAATTGAATCCATGATAATGGGTGTACTGATTAATCCATGAAGCTTATAATGCGGATCTAAGACAGGGATTGCTGTATATCCGCTTTTCGTTAACACCAAAAGGGCATGTTCAAGGTTATTCCCCACTTGAACATGTGCAACCCGCTCAGATGGGATTAATAATTCTTTTATGGTTAATTCTAAAAATTCCCCGCTGGGAAGACTGATCATCGTCGAAAACCCCTCAATAAATGTATTCTTATGGTTTATTTTAACATAGTAATCGGGGACTAGGGAAAATATTCAACCCATAAAAGGCAAAAAAAAGGAACCCTAAGGCTCCTATTGGATTAAATCAAATATTTCAATTGTAATCATATCAATATTATCAAATTGATAACGTTTTGGTTTTTCCTTTTCATTATAAACTTCCAATTCAAATGTTTCCGTCTTTGGATGGAAGGTTACCTGACACTTTCTTTCCCCATTAACTTCAAAAAAGCGCTGGGATGGTTCTCCATTTAAAGATTGTTCTTGAAGATGTTTTAATCTTGTTATTATACCTTGAAGCTGTGACATAGCTTTTCGACTCCTTTCAAACACATACGACTTTCTATCTTTATGTTCTGCATTAGACATGTTTCTATCCTGATGAATTATTTCTTAATCTACATGTCAATATTAAAAGCATAAAATAACGAACCCTATTTGTCCAAACAAAATTTATAAAACAAGCAAATTTTTTTCAAATATAAGGCATTATCTCACAATAATTGGTCATGTTCATATAAGTATTGATAGGAAATATCGATAAATAAATACTCCCTTCCATTCATTGGAAAGGAAAATGTCCTGATGGTTTCACCTGTTTCAATGTCACTATATAAATCTGACATGATTCCCTTCCGTTCATTTCTCATTTTTATAATATTTTCTAAAAAATACGGACGCCAGCTCCAGTTTTTATTCTTATATTCCCCCTGAAAATTCCAGCCTTCCTTATCTTTGAAATAATTGGCAGATTTCTGAAAGCCGTCCTCATCGCAAATATACATCCGGAATGCCGCTTGGTCCATTTCCTTAACAATTGCTTGGAAAAGACCTTCATAGCCCAATTTTTTATTTTTCATAACGATTTCATGAACTTTTGTTTGAAATTTTTCCGATGTCGAAAAAACGGTCTCTAATTTTCTTTTCTCATAGGAAATAAAGTCATGAAACATTTCTTTTAGCCGGTACAGTAAGAAATCCCTCGGGACAAATTCTGCTGCTGGCGGATGTAAATAAAACCCTTGATAGTACCGGCCGCCGTTTTTCCAGGCAAACTGCAGCTGATAACTCATTTCAATATTTTCAAATAAAACGGTGGCCCCTATTTTCCTTGCTAAAAGGGAAATCGTAAATAATACATCATTAAAGTTCACTCCGGTTGCGGTTGATTTCAGCGCCTCTAAATTAATTTTTAAAATATCCGGTTCAAGCTCGGCAATCCGTTCAAAGTTACTGCCCTTCTCCATACTGGAAAGTGCCACTTTAATTCCATATGTTCGGTAGTATTGTAAAAGATGATCGAATTGATCTAAATCTCCTTCATAATTACGATCAGAAATTTCTAGAACAATCCGTTTAAGGTTTACCCCTTTTTTTTCAAAATCCAAAAGTGTTTGTAAAAAAGGTTCTCCGTTTCCATACATAAGCAGCTCGGCATTACGATTAAAAAAAATACTTATCTCCTCATCAAGCTCCAGTGCTTTTTCAAGGGCCTGATTAACTAATAATAAATCAACTTCGAATTTATATTCATCAGGAATTTGATCATCCTGAAAAAAAGGCCCCAGGCTAATGATTGTACCATCTGATTGATATCTTCCTAATACTTCATAGGCAATAACCAGCTGTTCATCGGCACTAAAAATCGGCTGGAAATAAGGAAAAACATTTTCTAAATCAGAGAGAATTTCCAAAGCATCCATCCAAGTACCTCCAAAAAATGATATTCATCATTATACCATACGCAAGCCAAATACTTCTTGTTCTTTGCCAAAAGGATACTATTATAGCGCATGAGAAACAAACAGACAATAATAACAATTCTCTTTATAGGGGGATCAATTTTTGAAAAAACTCAGCTTTTTCCTATTATTGCTGCCGCTTTTAGGGTGCAGCCAGACTGATAAAGGGCAGGAGAGCCCCACCGTCAATAAAAAAATTGAAAAAAAGATATCCGTAAATAATGATTCCAGCCATGTCAAAGATCCATCAAAAATTGAGGAATATTCTATTGGAGACCTTAATGAACAAATAATAAATGTCGGCAATAGAAAAACAAACAGTCAGACAACAAATAGTTCTTCAAAAAAAGATTCAGCTTTATTAAATGTCAAGTTAATCAAACAAAATCCCGAGTTGAAATATGGCTGTGAAGTAACAAGCCTTGCTATGATGCTAAACTATGCTGGGGTAAAAACCAATAAAATGGAACTTTATCGATTGGTAAGGAAGGACCCTGATCCACTTGTAAAATCACCCAAAGGAGATATATTGCGCTGGGGAAACCCAGCGGATGGTTTTGTTGGGGATATGACGGGGAGAAGGCCTGGTTATGCCGTTTTTGATAAACCTATGATTGATTTGATTAACCAAAAGCTCCCAGGGAGAGCTGTAAATTTAACTAACCAGCCGTTTGAGCGTATATTATCCCATGTTTCCAATGGACATCCTGTGGTAATCTGGACAACCGGGGATTACCGCCTGCCAGATCGGCCTGAGGGATGGTATCATGGGAAGGCGTATATTAAAACACCGCTTGATTTACATGTTGTAGTTCTTGTCGGATATGATGCCAATTATGTCTATTTAAACGATCCGTTATCCGGCAGAAAGCAAGTAAAGGCAGGAAAACAACAGTTTATTTCTTCATGGAAGGCACTAAATAGAAGGGCTGTAAGTTATAGATAATTGAAATTTCAATCACCGGGGAAACTTCCATCCCCACTAATTGTCAGCTATTCCCGATTAACGCCGCTAAACCTTTGATGCTAATCGGGGCATACGGCAGTTACCCTCTATACTTTCTGTTTACGCTTTTGTCTCAAAGAGGGATATTTAAAAAACACCCCCTTTGAGCAGGATATAAAATTCCTGCTTAAAGGGGTTTTTTTGATTGCTTGTCTGCATATACATAAACAAAAAGAGCCTTTTTGCTTGCAATATTTTCTATTTTTAAAGACAATACACTTATTCACTATGACCCGAAAAACTTGTATAGGTTGGTTGAAAAAATGCCCAATAAAACGACGAGGAGAACTTTTTTAAAACGAACAGCGGGTTCGCTTCTTACCTTACTTGGCTTGAGCTCAGGAGGCTATTATTACGCTAATAAAATTGAACCTTCCATGTTGGGTATTGAGCAAATTAAGATTGAACATTCGCTAATCCCCAAAAGCTTTGATGGAATAAAAATGATTCAATTCAGTGATACTCACATTGGTTTCCAATATACTCTAAGTCAATTTAAAAAGCTCGCTAATCGAATAAATCAGATAAAGCCGGATATCATTCTTTTTACTGGAGATTTAATGGACGAACCTAATAAGTTTAAAGAAATAAATCAACTCCTTCCGATTTTAGAAAACCTGCATGCCCCTCTTGGGAAATTTTGCATTTTCGGAAACCATGATCATGGCGGCTATGGATCCGATCTTTATCGAAATATTATGGAGGAAGCAAAATTTGAAGTCCTATTAAATCAATCCTCGCCCATCAGACTTATGGATGGAAGCCGTATTTATCTGCTCGGAATCGATGATGCGATGCTCGGTCAGCCAGACTTACTTGCCGCATTACAAAATGTGCCAAACCACCATTTCACCATACTATTATCCCATGCACCAGACCTTGCTGATAATGCTTTAGAATATCCCATTGATTGGCAATTAAGCGGACACAGCCATGGGGGACAGGTAAAGCTGCCCTTCATAGGAGCACTGATCAAGCCTCCTTTTGCACAAAAATATCCGGAGGGATTATATACACTTGGTACTGAACAAAAGTTAACCCTGTATGTCAACAGGGGGATTGGAACCACCAGACTTCCCTTTCGTTTTCTATCCAAACCAGAGCTGACCATTTTTACATTAAAATCAGAGAAAGCATAAAAGGATATACTTTCTCTTTTATTTTTAATAATTATTTTACTAACCCTTTTCTATTCTCATTAAAAAAAGTATAATATAGTTGGTTGAAATAATAGAAAGGAGAAAATGTTTTGAATCCCGATCAGAAACGCCCTCAAAGAAACGAAAATCTAACCATCGAAAACCTCTCACAAGCAGTCTTTATTGTTAATCGCCATGCCAAAACTGCGATTAATCCCAAATTTTTGTATAAATTAAAACAAGAATCATTAAAGAAACTAATTGAAGAAGGAAAAGCGAAAAAGATAGGACTCCATTTTTCAGAACATCCGCGCAACAGCCAGCAGCAATCCGATTGTCTGGTGGAATGCGGCAGATATTTTTTTCACATACCTCCAACGAAATCAGACTTTGTTAACCTTCCCCATTTGGGAAAGCTTGATGGTCGTGTAAGAAATCCAAAAGCATCAATGTCCCTTAATTCCGCCAAAGCCATTTTACAATCATACACCGGAATTTTGGAACATGAGAATCCACCAAGATATCGAAAAAATCAACGCCCCTATCAAAAACCAGTATTTAAGAAACTTGGGGAAAGATATTAAATTAAAGCCGATGGGTGAAGCCAGGAAAATTCTCCTGGCTTTAAAAATGGAAGGATGAACAAGATTGGAACATTTAATTAATCAACAAGTTAAAGACATTGAAATCTCAGGTATTAGGAAATTTTCAAACATGGTAGCACATATGGATGATCTTATTTCTTTTACCATTGGCCAGCCGGATTTTCATACACCAGAACATATCAAAAAAGCCGGTATTCAAGCAATTGAGGCTGACATTACCACATACACTCATAATGCCGGTACAATGGAATTAAGGCGTGCTGCCAGCCATTTTGCCGCCGAAAAATATGACTTACACTATCATCCCGAAACAGAGGTTATTGTTACAATAGGAGCAAGTGAAGCCATCGATATAGCCTTCAGGACGATTTTAGCAAAAGGAACTGAGGTTATATTACCTGGGCCGATATATCCCGGTTATGAACCAATTATCCGTATGATGGGAGCAGTTCCAATACATGTGGATACCCGGCAAAATCAGTTCCGCTTCACTTTAGAAATGATAAAGCCATATATCTCGGATAAAACCCGTTGTATTGTCCTCCCGTATCCATCAAACCCTACAGGAGTAAGTCTTACAGAAGAGGAATTAAAAGAAATTGCTGCCTTTTTAAAAGAAAAAGATATCTTTATCCTGGCAGATGAAATTTATAGTGAACTTACATATGACCGCCCACATAAATCAATTGGACATTTTGTTAAAGAAAAAACAATTGTGATAAACGGGCTTTCCAAATCCCATTCAATGACAGGCTGGCGTATTGGATTCTTATATGCCCCTGAAAATATAGCAAAACATATTCTAAAGGTACACCAATACAATGTATCATGCGCCAATTCAATCGCACAAAAAGCTGCTCTTGAAGCGCTGACAGCTGGTTTTGATGATGCCAAACTAATGCGGGAAGAATATGAATCAAGGAGAGATTTCGTTTACCAGCGGTTACAATCCATGGGGCTTGAAACTGTTAAACCGGAAGGTGCTTTTTATTTCTTTGTTAAAATCCCTGATAGAATTACTTTAAACAGTTTTGATTTTGCTTTAGATCTTGTTAGAAAAACAAAAGTCGCTGTGGTGCCGGGAAGTGCTTTTTCGGAATATGGGGAAGGTTATTTCCGCTTATCATTTGCCTGTTCAAGAGAAACTTTGATGTTAGGACTTGACCGGATGGAACAATATCTTGAAACATGGAAATAAAATAATATATTAATAAGACCCTCCTAAAACTTAAGGAGGGTCAACTTATGCTTATTGTCCAGTATATTTTCCATTATTTTTTGCCGCTTTTACTTTTTTGGCTTTATCTTTGTGAATCTTGTTTGTATCAGCAGCACCCATTTCATGGGCAAATTCCTCATTTAAAACTGCGGAGTCAAAGCCTTTTTTATTTTTTTGCTTTGCATCGTTTTTCTTTGTTCTTTTGGCCATCATCCATTCCTCCTATATAGTAAAACATCCATCAGTGGGGTTTTCTCCTTCCCGTTGATGGTTAGTCCCGGTTTACGGACAGTTGACTCCCAACCCAGCATCTTTGTTCACTTATAACACTTAGACGGGATGTCTTACTGCCTGTTAAGGCGGGTTCGAAAATCTATTACTAGTGTTAGATGGATACTCTGGATTTATGCCTGCCAGAAATGGGGATTAATTTTTCCAATATTTATATAATGCTTGCGTACCGCTGTTTTCTTCCCCATTTTTAGCCAATTGATCATACAAAGACTTGGCCAAAGTGAGTCCGGGTACTTCCATATTCATTTGCTCTGCTTCATCAATGGCAATTTTCATATCTTTAATAAAATGTTTTATGTAAAAACCTGGTTCGAAATTCCCATTGAGCATTCTTGGAGCAAGATTGCTCAATGACCAGCTGCCAGCTGCACCGGTTGAAATACTTTTTATAACGGTATCAGGATTTAATCCAGCCTTTTCTGCATAAATGATGGCTTCACAAACTCCAATCATATTAGAAGCAATTGCAATTTGATTACACATTTTGGTATGCTGGCCGGAACCTGCTTTACCCTGATAAACAATATTTGTCCCTAACAGGTCTAAATAAGGACGAATGGTTTCAAATGCATCAGAATCACCGCCGGCCATAATGGAAAGCTTTGCTTCCTTAGCACCGACATCGCCGCCTGAAACTGGTGCATCAATAGCATGAATCCCCCTTTTTTTTGCTTCATTATAAATTTTTACTGCAAGTGATGGTGCTGAGGTAGTCATATCAATTAAATAGCTGCCTTCCGTACCATTAGGAACTAGCCCGTCTTCCCCTAAGTATACTTCTTCTACATCAGCTGGGTATCCAACCATAGTAAAAATAACTGTTGCTTTTTCCGCTATTTCCTTTGGGGTCTCAGCCCAAATCGCTCCTTTTTCTACTAAATCCTTTGTCTTATCTTTCGTCCTTGAGTAGACCATCAATGGATGGCCTGCTGCTAATAGATGAGCCGCCATACTTTTCCCCATTACACCTGTTCCAATAAAGCCTAAGATAACATGATTTTCATTTGTCATCTTTCTTCTCTCCTCTCATTTTTTGCCTTCTTTAAAGTTCCGAAGAAAAATTTGTTAAATAAACTCGTCCAAAGACCTCTTTATTATTAAATATTTCTATGGATACTGCATTATCTTGTTCAATCTTTTTTTGGAGGTCGTATATATGCAAATCTTCTTTTAATGGGATTGGATTCATATAAATGTATTGCTCACTTTTCCCCTTTACATCTATATATTCTCCATTTAGCACCTGATCTTCACCATAAATAATCTCCCGTTTGCCAATTGCTGCAGCTAATTTATCATCATGAATCATTACTTTTACTTTATATAATTGGTGATCATCAATAATTTCATTGTTTATTCGGAAGCGGAATTGAATTTCATTATTCTTTGTCAAAAGAGCATCTGCATACTGATTGACAATGGATTCATTAGACAAGAACTGGCTGCATCCATTTAATATGAAAGAGCTTGTCATTACAAATAGCAGTACAAAAACCACATGTTTATTTTCACGCATTGTAAAACACTCCTTTATATTTCTACCATAGCCAAAAAGATCTGGTAATAAACGTAAACGAGTCTTTCGCGCCAGCCTTCTAATGATGTTATACTGCCTTTACCAAACCGCCATCCACCAGTAGTGCACTGCCTGTTACATATGAATTTGCATCAGATAAAAGGAATGCTGCAACATTCGCAAACTCTTCCGGAGTTCCATAACGCTTTAATGGAATTTGTGCTTTCGATTGTTCTTCCACTTTATTGATGTCAATCCCCAGCTTGTCCGCATTTACTTGATTTAAATGTTTTACCCTGTCAGTAGCAATTCTTCCGGGGGCAATTGTGTTAATTAGAATGTTATATGGCGCCAATTCAGAAGCAAGCGTTTTCGACAAACCTATAATTCCTGTTCGGAAAGTATTTGATAGAATTAATCCAGGAATCGGTTCTTTAATTGATGAGGATGCAATGTTTAGAATCTTCCCGCCTTTCTTTTTTAAGTATGGTAAAGCTTCTCGAATTGTCCTTACGTAAGAAAGCAAATTTAATTCAAAAGAGTCCTGCCACTGTTCATCTGTCAATTCTTCAAACGACCCTGCAGGAGGACCTCCAGCATTATTTACGAGTATATCTATTGAGCCAAAAGTTTCAACAGCATGTGATATTAGCTGTTTAATGTCTTCCGTATTCGTAATATCAGCCTTTTGATAAGTTGGTTTCCCGGCCCCGATTGTTTCAAGCTCACTGCATTTTGATTTTAACTTTTCCTCATTCCGGCCAGAAATGACCACGTTAGTTCCTTCTCTTATCAGCCGCTCTGCAATTGCAAAACCCAAACCCTGGCTTGACGCCAATATGACTGCCGTTTTCCCTTTTAATTCTAGATCCACTATCTTCAACCCCCTCTGATTATTTGTACTTTAGATTATACAGGATTAATAGAAGAAATACTCTGAAAGAAGTCTTAAAACCCAAAAAGACCGGCTATGTACACAGCCGGTCTAATACTTCTAAACTTTATTGAATTGCTTTATTCACAGCATCCACTACTTGAGAGGTTGTCTGCATATTTATTACTTCAGCAGCCAGGTTCTCCATGTCGGATTTATTCAGGTTTTTAATTAAGGAACGAGCTTTCAAAATAGACGTTGCACTCATTGAAAATTCGTCAAGACCCAGCCCTAGAAGAACTGGTACAGCTGTTTCATCTCCAGCCATTTCACCGCACATTCCAGCCCACTTACCTTCAGCATGAGCAGCATCAATGACCATTTTTACAAGCCGTAAAATGGACGGGCTGTATGGCTGATAAAGATAAGAAACCCTTTGGTTCATACGGTCAGCAGCCATTGTGTATTGAATTAAATCATTAGTGCCGATACTAAAGAAATCAACTTCTTTAGCAAATTGGTCTGCTAATACAGCAGTTGAAGGAATTTCCACCATAATTCCCAGCTCAATTTTGTCTGCAACTTTTTGTCCTTCAGATAAAAGCTTTTGCTTTTCTTCTTCAAGGATAGCTTTGGCAGAACGGAACTCATCAAGGGTAGCAATCATCGGGAACATGATTTTTAAATTTCCAAATGTGCTGGCACGGAGTAATGCACGAAGCTGAGTTCTAAAAATATCCTGCTGTTCCAAGCATAAGCGGATAGCACGGAATCCTAAAAATGGGTTCATTTCTTTAGGCAGGTCTAAATATGGAAGCTCTTTATCACCGCCGATATCCAGTGTTCGGACTACAACTGACTTTCCGTCCATACCTTCTAATACTGCTTTATATGCGTCAAATTGCTCGTCTTCTGTTGGAAGCTGCTCCCTTCCCATATATAAGAACTCAGTACGGTAAAGACCTACACCTTCGCCGCCATTAGCTTTTACTCCATTAAGATCATTTGGAGTACCTATATTTGCAGCTAACTCGACATGGTGCCCGTCCTTAGAGACAGTTGCTTCGTTAACAAGCTTAGCCCATTCTGCTTTTTGATTTTCATAATCTTGATGTATTTTTCGGTATTGTTCAACAAGCTCAGGTGTCGGGTTAATATGTACTTCCCCTTTTAAACCATCAACGATGACTAAATCACCATTATTTATCTCCTCAACTGCTGTTTTGGTGCCAACAACTGCAGGAATCTCTAAGGATCTTGCCATAATGGCTGAGTGTGATGTTCTGCCGCCAATATTTGTTGTAAATCCTTTAACAAATTTTCTATTTAATTGTGCAGTATCAGATGGAGTCAAATCTTCTGCCACAATAATAACTTCCTCGGCTATCATGCTTGGGTTTGGCAGCTGTACATTAAGTAAATGAGAAAGTACACGTTTCGTCACATCACGTATATCAGCGGCACGTTCTTTCATATACTCATTATCCATCTGTTCAAACATCGTCACAAACATATCTGCAGTTTCTTTTAGTGCTGATTCTGCATTAACATTTTCCGTTTTAATCTTATCTTCTATTGGATTATTTAATTCTGGATCACTTAGGACAAGAAGATGTGCATCGAATATTGCTGCTTTATCCGGACCCAAATCCACTTTAGCACGATCTCGTATAGCCTCAAGCTCAGACTTAGCCTTTTCAATAGCCTGTTGATATCGCTCTACTTCAGCAGAAGTATCCTCAATTGTTTTTTTGTCGAATGATAAATCTGGTTCTACAAGCAGGTAAGCTTTAGCAATAGCAATCCCATTAGATGCTGCAATTCCGTTTAAAAAAGTCATTATTCTGCCAGACCCTCTTTTCTAATAGTTTCTTCTAAACTGTTTAATGCTGACTCTGCATCACTGCCCTCAGCAGAAATTTTAAAGTCAGCTCCCTTACCAATACCCAATGACATAACACCCATAATGGATTTTAAATTAACTTTCTTTCCTTTATACTCCAAATTTATTTCAGCATCAAATTTGCTGGCTGTTTGTACTAACAGTGTTGCCGGTCTTGCATGAATTCCTGTATCGGCAATAACTGTGAACTGTTTCTCTGCCATCTAAACCGAACTCCTTTTAATAATTTGGAGGCATCTCTTCCTCATATTTTGCCTTTGAAAATATATTTTCATTCTCACAAAGGATAGAATAGCATTTTTTATCCTATCTATACAACTAAAAAATATCAATTTGTGAAACCTTGAACGAAAAAATAATATTTTTCTAAAAAAACAATTAGATGTCATGCATCTAAAATTTCTATTAAATAAAAGCTGTCTATACAACAGCTTTTTAAAGGTTTCCATTTCTTAAAGCCCAACGAAAAAATTATCCATTTCCGTTAACAGGAATAACGGCTTCATTTAAGGCCTTCTCAATAGATAATGTATACTTTTTGATGTCCGAATCAGACCATAGAAACTTGTCAGCCATATAGGAGATCACTTGACTTTTACAATTTTTTACTATTGATATATCGAACCAAAGAGCCCCTGTCCTGCGGACAAAAAAATCAATTGGTGTCGCAATCATCTCTTTCTCAATGGCATAAATAAGCTTTGCAAATATAACAATAGGCAAATCAAATTTTACGGCATCATCTTTATTTGCTTTTAACAAGTCAAAAACGATATCAATATTTGAACCATAAATTCTTGCTAATTTTCCTGCTTCCAAATTTGTGAGTCCTAAATCGACTCCTTTTTCTATTTTGGACTCTATAAATGCAGTTAAATTCTTTGAACCAACTATGTCTCCACCAGAAATGGGGAGATTTTTGGTTTGGCAGGGTAAAAAAAAGCTTCCTCTCTCGATTTTAAATTTCGAAACCAGCAGATCAACAACCGTTTCCGCCATTTTACGATATCCAGTTAATTTCCCGCCTGCTATGGTTATGAGACCAGAGTGAGACTCCCAAATTTCATCTTTCCTTGATATTTCGGAGGGCTTTTTCCCTTCTTCTAAAATCAACGGCCGAATCCCGGCCCAGCTTGATTCTATGTCCAGTCCGCTTATATTCACTTCTGGAAACATATAGTTTATCGCTTGAATTAGATAGCTTCTGTCACTTGTCGTTATTTTAGGCTCTGGTATTGCCTCATTTACAAATGTATCAGTTGTACCCATATAGGTCTTTCCATCTCTAGGAATGGCAAAAACCATCCTGCTGTCCGGTGTATCAAAGTAGACCGCTTGTTTTAATGGAAATCGTTTCCCATCAATCACAATATGAACACCTTTTGACAGCTTTAGTGTCTTTCCTTTTTTAGAGCAGTCCATTTCTCGGATGTCATCAACCCATGGTCCTGCTGCATTCACAATCTTTTCCCCGTGGATCTCATAGGTCTCACCTGTCAACTGATCCTCAACCAGAGCACCGATGACTTTGTTCTCATCATAGACTAGCTTAACAGCTTTTATATAATTACAGGCAGCTGCACCTTTTTCTGCCGCTGCCTTCATAACCTCAATTGTTAAACGGGCATCATCCGTCCGATATTCTACATAATAGCCGCTTCCCTTTAAGCCGTCTTTTTTTAAAAGAGGTTCTTTGGCTATTGTTTCTTCCGGTGATAGAATCGTTCGGCGTTCTGATTTTTTCACTCCCGCTAAAAAGTCATACATCCATAAACCTATAGAAGTGCTAAACGTTCTGAAAGTACCTCCCTTATGAATGGGGAGAAGCATCCATTCTGGTGTAGTGACATGTGGGCCGTTTTCATAGACAATTGACCTTTCTTTTCCTACTTCGGCTACCATTTTTATCTCCATTTGTTTCAAATATCGGAGTCCTCCATGAACTAATTTCGTTGACCTGCTTGATGTTCCTGCGGCAAAATCCTGCATTTCAATAAGCGCCATTTTCATTCCTCTTGTTTGACCATCAAGGGCAATCCCTGCTCCAGTAATTCCCCCTCCTATAATTAAGACATCAAAATCTTCATTTTTTAATTTTTCTACTTGTTCATGACGATATAAATTTGAAAAGGCCATTTTATTTCCTCCTAAAAGAGAAGCTGATCCATTTAATAACCTTATGGTATTTATATTTAAACTTTCCAATTTCGCCATGGTGTATGGTTATCCTTTTTTAGAAAAAAGAGACCAGCAGGTACACAATCATAAAATGATCATGTATATGTGGTCTCCTTTGATGTATTATTATTGTTTTGATTATTTCAATATGAGAAATTTTTATCCCTCATTAACGGACAGCAGCCTACCCCGCTGATTGAAGGCTCAATTTATTTAAAAGCCATTGCAGCTTTAACTGCCTTCTTCCAACCCTTATAAAGGCTTTCTCGATGTTCTTCAGTCATTTTAGGACAGTATTGCTCATCTATTGCCCATTGTTTCTTAATCTCCTCTGTGCTGCTCCAGAAGCCAACAGCAAGCCCTGCTAAATATGCAGCACCTAACGCAGTGGTTTCGTTTATAACCGGGCGTTCTACCATGACATTTAAGATATTGCTTTGGAATTCCATTAAAAAATTATTTTTTACAGCCCCGCCATCAACGCGAAGTGCTTTAAGTTTGATTCCAGCATCCGCTTCCATTGCCGATAAAACATCTTTCGTTTGGTATGCAATTGATTCAAGAACAGCCCTGATGAAATGTTCTTTTGTAGTACCTCTGGTTAAACCAAAAACTGCTCCACGGACATCGCTATCCCAATAAGGAGTTCCAAGTCCAACAAATGCAGGAACTACAAATACCCCTTCCGTAGACTCGACCCTTTTTGCATACACTTCGCTATCTTTTGCCTCTTTAAACATTCTCAACCCGTCCCGAAGCCACTGAATTGCTGAACCAGCCACAAAAATACTGCCTTCTAAAGCATATTCCACTTTATCATTTAGGCCCCAGGCAATGGTGGTCAATAAACCATTTACTGAACGGACTGCTTTTTCTCCCGTATTCATTAGCATAAAACAACCAGTACCATAGGTGTTTTTTGCCATTCCCTGTTCAAAACAGGCCTGACCAAAAAGGGCAGCCTGTTGATCCCCAGCCACTCCTGCCACAGGTACTTCTTGACCAAAAAAATGATAATCAACTGTTTTGGCATAGATTTCCGATGAAGGTCGAACATCCGGAAGCATAGATTTAGGTACAGTTAGAATGTTCAGTAATTCATCATCCCATTTCAATTCATGAATATTATACATAAGTGTCCGTGAAGCATTGGAATAGTCGGTGACATGTGCACGGCCGCCGCTTAGCTTCCAAATCAGCCATGTATCAATTGTTCCGAACAGTAATTTACCTGCATCGGCCTTTTCACGCGCACCTTCAACATTGTCTAATATCCACTTTATCTTTGTCCCAGAGAAGTACGCGTCAATTAAAAGCCCTGTTTTACTTCGAAATAAGTTATTATATCCCTTCTCTTTAAGTTCTTCACAAATTTCACTTGTTTGCCTAGATTGCCAAACAATGGCATTATAAACAGGGACACCTGTTTCTTTTTCCCAGACAACCGTTGTTTCCCGCTGATTAGTAATTCCAATCCCTGCAATTTGATCAGGCTTAATACCTGATTCCGTTAATACTTCTGCAATGACCGATAGAATCGAGCCCCAAATTTCATTGGGATTATGTTCAACCCACCCAGGCTTCGGGAAATACTGAGTGAATTCCTTTTGAGCACTATGAACCATTTCCCCCTTCTTATTAAATAGAATAGCTCGTGAACTTGTTGTCCCTTGATCTAGTGACAATATATACTTCTCCAAGCAATCTCCCCACCTAACCGCATATTTTTCTATCTAACTTCTTGGTTCTTTTAAATATTGAAATAATACGTCTCCGCCTCTTTGACCAATTCCGCGAAAATGTTTAAAGTCTTCCCTTTGTACAAGTACACGGCGAAAATCCATAAAATCCTCATTTTTTATATAGTATTCCGAAAGTTCCCCTGACTTTAAACGATTTAAAATATCCGTGATAAATTCTTCATTCAATTTATACACCACCTATGAATAAATTTTATCTTACATTTAGCGAATTTACGCCAGTTCTAAAAAAATTTTTATTTTTTGCAAGCGTTTTCTTACTTTTTATTGATTTTTCAACATATAATCTATATTATCAGTAGTAATTAACTATATTATCAAATTTATTTCTTTACGAATGCAAGAATTTGAGGCAAACTGTTAATAATAGTTTGCAATTTTGGTAGAAAAAGGAGAGAGACGGAATGAAAAAAGCAGAGGTTGGTAATATTATTGAATTTCGCGACGGCCTGCAAGGGATTGTTGAAAAAGTAAATGAAAATTCCGTAATCGTAGATCTAACATACATGGATAATTATCGCGATTTAGAATTGGATCAGCGGACTGTGGTTAATCACAAAAATTATAAGGTGATAAAAGAAAGCGCTTATTTATAGATAGTTTGGCAGAAAGGCAGAGGATGGTCTGCCTTTCTTTTTTTTATTCAGTATTCATAGGTAGAAAGGCCTTTAATTTTATCTGCCGTTTTCCGTTTCTTTGGCTAATTGTTTTAAAGATTTTACCTTTCCATGAGGGTTTTGATCTTGTTTTCTGACCGTCCATTGCCGTTCCTGCTGACTTTTAGATTGACTCATGCTGACTCACTCCTTTCCATATTATTTTTTCCTGTTTACATGTTCTTATGATAAGAATTGGTTAAAATGATGAATGTCATTTCTTTTAAATAAATTATTTGTTAAAATACAGGGTATTGAAATATGTAAGGAGTTAGTTATGATTAAAAATCTGACATTTGATTTTCGGCTTATCTTTGGATTGATTCTTGCTCACATCCTTATTTACTTTTCATTCCATGAAAAAGTAATTTTTTGGTATATCTTTACTGGTTCCATTTTAGTCTTAATTGCCTATTCGATGTTCCAAGGTGAAGTGGACGATGAATTATCATTTTTTCAATATATCCTCTTTGGGGCCATTACCGGCTTCATATTGTATGCTTTATTCTGGCTGGGATATCAATTAATTGGGCAATTACCATCAGCATTTGACAAAGAGATTAGGAAATTATATAAGTGGTTTGCGCCATCCTTGTTTTGGCAATATCTTGCATTAATTCTTGTAGCAGCTCCTGGTGAAGAAATTTTTTGGAGGGGCTTCTTTCAAAAAAGATTAATGAAACATTTTTCTCCTGCTGTAAGTATTGTAATCGGCGCATGTGCATATGCTTCTGTTAGTTATTATTCAGGCTCACTATTATTAATTCTTGCCTCCCTCTTCTCAGGATTAGTTTGGGGATTCGTGTATTTTCGAAAAAAAAGCATGCCGCTTGTCATTGTTTCTCATATTATTTTTGATGTATTAATTTTTATTATGTTACCTTTCAAATAACCATCAGAGCTGTTCCGTATGAACAGCTTGATGGTTATTTTTTATAGCTTGGTTCCAATGGTTTCATCCACAATAAGACAAAAAAGGTCATACAAATATAACCAAATAAAGGATATAAATGTGATAAAAGTGTCCCATAATTCACTAAGCTTATTAAATAGGAAACAAAAAATATAGCAGTTACCGACAGTATTGTAGGTATCTCCATATATTGCTTCAGCTGTCTATCAAGGCCAAAAACATTTCCGATGACAGAGGTGAAAATTTCTCCATAAATGACAAGAATAAAAATCCAATAAAAAAATGGTGCTAAATTTTTCATAATAATGGCCATCGGAATCTCATATAACTCCAAATTTGGCAGCATAATTAATGTAAAATGACTGGCAATCAAAATAAACGTTAACCCCAGCCCGCCTAAAATTCCGCCCCATTTAATAGTCCAATCATCCTTCACCTCAGTCGCAACAGGCACCAAAACCGCTTGTGCCAGCCCCAAATTTAAGGCAGCATAAGAAAATGGCGCAATTACACTCTTCCATCCGTCTGTTGCATGCGGGATATATAAAAATTGATCTAGAAAGTTCGGCATTCTTAAGGATAAAAACATTAATAATAGGCTGAAACTGATCATAATTGGAACAACAAAGGTGTTAACCGCAAATAATCCCTTTGTACCTACAAGCATGACAATATAAGAAAGAGATATGGTTAAAAAAACACCAATACTTTTAGGAAGTCCCAGCTGTTCTTCAAAAACAGCCCCTGCCCCGGCAAGCATTACTGCACTAATGCCAATAAGCATAAAAAGCATTGAAAAATTAATAATTTTGCTTGGCCATTTTCCAAATAAATGTTCATTAAATTCCTGATAAGATTTGGCCTCGATTTTAGCTGCCATCCTCATTAGTTTTGAGCCAATCATGATAAATAGGTAACCGCTCATTAATATACTAATAAAGCCAAAAAATCCAAACCGGGAAAAAAATTCAACTATCTCTTTTCCAGTGGCGAATCCTGCACCTACTACAGTACCTACATAGACCGCCGCGATTTGAAAGGCTTGATTCCAATTTCTATTTCTTTTCACATCATCTCCCCCTTATCATCAAATATATGAATAAAGGGACAAACAATGACGAGCATTTTTCAAAAGATATGAAAGCATTCAATTCTAAAGCATGAACCTAGAGCCCAGCTTTATTTCTAGTATTTACCACAAACAAATGACTTGAAAGTCAAAGAAGGTCAGAGTATACTGAAACCATAAGGTCAAAGTTAGTCAAAGTCAAATGAAAATAACGAGGAGGTTATTTTATATGCTTTGCGAGCGATGCAATCAAAACCAAGCAAATATACAATTTTCTATTAATGTAAATGGACAGCGAAAAGAAATGAAATTATGTCAAACCTGCTATATGAAAGAACGTCAAGCATTAGGAGGAGGATTTGGAATGAAGATGAATCCATTTGAAGGTTTTCCATTTGAAAATATCTTTCATTTTGCTCCTTTAAGTCAAAATATGGAGTCTCAATTTAATCAAGAAACAGCAAATAAACCTGCACATAATGGCGGCGGCGGATTTATTGACCACTTTGGCCGCAATCTAACACAATTAGCAAAAGCCGGTCTAATTGACCCTGTCATTGGCCGGGATGAAGAAGTTAAACGAGTCATTGAAATTTTAAATCGCCGAAACAAAAATAATCCAGTTTTAATTGGTGAACCAGGTGTCGGGAAAACAGCTATTGCTGAAGGTCTCGCATTGAAAATTGCAGAAGGCGATGTACCATCTAAACTAAAAAATAAAGAAATTTATTTATTGGATGTTGCTTCACTTGTTGCTAACACCGGTATCCGCGGTCAATTTGAAGAGCGGATAAAACAGCTTATTGCAGAATTACAAGAGCGAAAAAATATCATCCTGTTTATTGATGAAATTCATCTGCTTGTTGGTGCAGGTTCTGCCGAAGGTTCTATGGATGCTGGGAACATCTTAAAACCAGCCCTGGCCCGTGGCGAATTACAAGTGATTGGTGCAACAACATTAAAAGAATATCGTCAAATTGAGAAAGATGCTGCATTGGAACGACGCTTCCAGCCAGTTCAAGTTCTAGAACCAACTGTGAATGCTGCTATTGAAATCCTAAAAGGAATTCAAAAAAAATACGAAGATTATCACGAAGTCAAATATACGGATGAGGCCATCAGGGCATGTGTGACTTTATCCAAACGTTATATTCAAGACCGGTTCTTACCCGATAAAGCTATTGATTTATTAGATGAAGCCGGATCAAAATTAAACCTCACATCCGATTATAAAAGTAATGATCAAATTGAAAGCCGCATAAAAGAAATTGCTGCTGAAAAAGAAGAAGCACTTAAAAATGAAAATTATGAAAAGGCGGCAAAACTTCGTGATGAGGAAGCAAAATTAGAAAAAGCCTTAAACAATGATTTCAGTACAGAAAGACCTGTCGTAACATTATCATTGATTCAAAATATCATTGAACAAAAGACCGGGATTCCTGTAGGCAAGTTACAACAAGATGAACAGCTAAAAATGAAATATTTAGAAGAAAACTTAAATAAAAAAGTCATCGGTCAGGAACAAGCCGTACAAAAAATTGCCAAAGCCATCCGACGCAGCCGTGCAGGCTTAAAAGCGAAAAACCGCCCTATTGGAACCTTCTTATTCGTAGGACCTACAGGGGTCGGTAAAACTGAATTAACCAAATCACTGGCCGAAGAACTATTTGGCACGAAAGATTCGATGATTCGGCTCGATATGAGTGAATATATGGAAAAACACAGTGTTTCTAAATTAATTGGTGCACCTCCAGGATATGTCGGCTTTGATGAAGCAGGACAATTAACGGAAAAAGTTCGTCGTAGCCCTTACAGCATTATTTTACTGGACGAAATTGAAAAGGCGCACCCAGATGTACAGCATATGTTCCTGCAGATACTTGAAGATGGACGTCTAACTGACAGTCAGGGCAGAGTGGTCAGCTTCAAGGATACGGTTATCATCATGACCAGTAATGCTGGTGTCTCTGTTAAACCTATTCATGTTGGCTTTGGGGCAAATGAAGCCGTTGCGGAAGCAAGCATTCTTGATTCTCTTGGGGGCTTCTTTAAACCCGAATTCTTGAACAGATTCGACAGTATCATTGAATTTCATTCACTTGATAAGGAACATATTTTAAAAATTGTTGACCTTATGATTAGTGATCTGATGGCAGCTTTAAATGAACAAAACATTGAATTGTCCGTCACAGCTGAAGCAAAAGAAAAATTAGCTGAACTTGGCTATAACCCTATTTTCGGTGCCCGTCCACTCCGCAGAGTGATACAAGAGCAGCTTGAAGATAAAATTGCTGATTATATCTTAGACAAGCCCGATGCCAAAAAACTTACTGCTGTTGTGGAAAATGAAGAGCTAAAAGTTACTGACGAAGCAGTGAAAATACATCAATAAAAAAAGCGAAGCCAATAAATTCGTTGGCTTCGCTTTTTTTTATAAATTTTTATCATCCACTGAATCTAGCCAATTTTCAATAACTCCTGCTACTGACTCAATGCAGCCATCCGTAAATGGAGAAATTAAATTTGCCTTCTGAATAAGCTTGGTAAATGACATACTTCCTCCAAGCTTACAAAGCTTAACATAATCAGCCCAAGCCTTTTCATGATTCTCTCTTGAACGTTTCCAGAATTGGAAGGCACATATTTGTGCCAGAGTATAATCAATATAGTAAAATGGCGAGTTATAAATATGCCCTTGGCGCTGCCAGTACCCTCCATTCTCTAAGTATTCAAAGCCATCATAATCTTTCTGCGGCAAGTATTTCTTTTCGATTTCACGCCACTTTTCTTTCCGCTCTTTGGGTGATGCATCAGGGTTCTCGTATACCCAATGCTGGAATTCATCTACAGATACACCATATGGCAGAAATAATAGTGCTTCACTTAAGTGAGAGAATTTATATTTATCGGTATCTTCTTTAAAAAATAATTCCATCCATGGCCATGTAAAGAATTCCATACTCATCGAATGAATTTCGCATGCTTCATATGTCGGCCAATAGTATTCAGGTATTTCAAAATGACGGCTTGAATAAACCTGGAACGCATGCCCTGCTTCATGAGTTAAAACATCAATGTCCCCTGAGGTTCCATTAAAATTAGAAAAGATAAATGGTGCTTTATAGTTTTCGATATATGTACAATATCCCCCGCTGGCTTTTCCTTTTTTGGCCGTCAAATCCATGAGATTATTTTTTAGCATGAATGTAAAAAATTCTCCTGTTTCCTTTGAAAGCTCTTCATACATTTTTTGCCCATTTCCAATAATCCATTCGGGATTCCCTTTAGGAGATGCATTGCCCGAAAGATAATTAATGTTTTCATCATAATATTTTAATTGGTCTAGTCCCAAACGCTTCCGCTGCCGCTCCTTCAGTCTGGAAGCAAGCGGCACAATGAGATCCTTTACCTGATTCCGAAAATTAGCAACCATCTCGGCATTATAATCTGTACGCATCATCCGGTGGTAAGCAAGCTCAACGAAATTTTTATATCCTAGGACGGTTGCGATTTCTGTTCGTACTTTTACAAGCTCATCATAAATCCGATCAAGCTCTTCTTCATGTTCCGCAAAAAAGCCAAACTTTGCTTCACTAGCACGTTTACGCATTTCACGATCTTTTGATTCTATAAATGGGTCAATTTGAGCAAGAGTCTTCTCTCCCCCCTCAAACTCAATTTTTGCTGAAGCAATAAGTTTTGTATATTCCGTAACCAAACGGTTTTCCTTTTGCAGGTGAGGAATAATTTCTGGTTTAAAAGTCTTTAGTTGACTGTCAGCCAAAGCGAATAGCTGAGGACCCCACTTTTCTTCCAATTCAGAACGGAATTTAGAAGAAATTAAGGCTTGATAATATTTAGTCACTAAACCTTCAATCTCTGGTTCAAGCTCATCCATATAATCCTGTTCAGCTTTGTAAAATTCATCATTTGTATTAATGGAATGCCTGATACTGCAAAGAGTAAACATTGTATCAAGGTTATTTCTCAGTTGGTTAATTTCATTCATGGCAACACTTTGTTCTTTGACAGTATCAGAACCTTCAAAGCGCGCGAGCGCCTCATCAAATTTTGCTGCAGCCTCTGCCAAATCAGGACGAACGTATGTATAATTTTCAAAGCTCATGGGTCAAGCCCCCTTTATTTTCTTTATATTTCCAATCTATTCTATTATATACTATCCTGTTTCAGTACTTACAGTTAGAAAAGCCCAAACGCCTTCGGTTCCATGCATAGCCTATTCCAAAAAGAATAAAAAAAATACGGCTGGTCAGCCGTATTAAAATTTTCCTGCTGGTAATCCTAATTTTTTCAATAACTCAATGGCTTCCGTCTTTTCTGAATCAGTCAGGCTGGACATAAGCTCATCTATTCTTTTGGCATGTTCGGGAAAAATTCCTTGAATTAAATTCTTTCCTTCATCTGAAATTTGTGCAAAAATGACTCTTCGATCATTTGGACATGCTACCCTTTTTAAAAGACCTTTTTGTTCAAGCTTATCAACTACATATGTGATGCTCCCGCTGGCAAGTAATATTTTTGCGCCTATTTGCTGCAGGGGCTGGTCCCCTTTATGATACAGCAGCTCTAAAACAGCAAATTCAGTCGGATTTAAACCATTGGATTGAATAAATTTATTTACATGTTCATTTATCGCTTTGTAAGCTCTGGAAAGGACAATAAATAGTTTTAAAGATTTAGCTGTTGAATCATTTTCCATATTAACGCATCCTTTAAGATTATTAAAAAATCGGTATTAAAGTAAGATCTATTTATCTCGATTTCAAAATTATTATAAGAAATTTTCCACTGCCTGTCAATTTTAGTTGGAAAAAGAAGGTATGACACCATTTCTTATTGTATAATACATTTTAGCAGAATTTATTGTTTGAGGTATTTACATGAAAATGAAAATTCATAAAGGAAATTTTTTAATTTATTTACTAGTCGTAATTATTCCGACCATCCTTTTAGGGCTTTATTTTTATAATCAAATTTTAAAAGAAAACGATGTAAAAAGAAAAGATGATGCCAGGTGGATTGCCTCGATTTATCAGAAAAACTGGGATCAATTTGTTGGTGAAACACTTACAAGCTTGAAAATTCTATCTCTATCAGCAATAGAGAATTTTGACACTCCAGAAAAAATGGAGCCGCTGCTGCAGCAGGCAAAACAAGAAGACCCGCGATATAGCGGCCTGTTTTTACTTGACAATCAAGGCCGGATTTTAACCGGAACAGATACCCATTATCATCAGAATGATTTTCCTGAAAAGTCTTTTATTAAAGAAGCCATCCAAACGAAGGATATTATTATTTCAAACCATGTGGAGGTTCTAGGTAATAATCAGAGGGTCATTAGTTTAGCCTCACCGGTGCTAAATAAGAAGCAAGAATTGCTGGCGGTTTTTATGGCTGATTTAAGGATTGACTACATGAAAAATATTATGAGAGTGCTGACTCCAGATACGAAAATCTTTATTGTAGATGGAGATAAAACACTCCTTCAAATGAATGTGAATAAACAAGAAGCAGAAAATGAGTCCCAGTGGATTACTTATCCAATGAATCAATTGCCTTGGAGCCTTAAGGTTAAAATTGCCGACCGGGACGTAAAAGAGATTGCGAAAAATGTTGGACAGTCATTATTTATTATCATCATTGTTACACATGTCCTCTTTCTCTTAATTGAATACATATTATTACGTATTCATACGCTGAAGGAAAGAAAAGAGAATGAAATCCAAAAAATGGAATTAGTAGGAACGTTGGCAGCCAGTACAGCACATGAAATTCGAAACCCACTAACAGGAGTTAAGGGGCTTATCCAGCTGCTAAGCGAAAAATATACAGACAAAGAAGATCGCTATTATTTTGATGTCATCAACTTAGAATTAAAACGGATTAATGAAATTGTCAGTGATTTTTTAATCCTTGGTAAACCGACAGTACAAACCTTTAATCATGTCAATATTAATGAAACTCTAAATGAATTGAAACCACTGATAATCTCAGAAGGCAATGCCCTTAATATTGAATGTTCTTGGCATATCGATCATCAATCAGTAATTGTTAATTGTGTAAAAGATCAAATAAAACAGGTCATCTTGAATTTGACCAAAAATGCCTTTGATTCGTTTGAGTCCCCCGGAATTTTACAAATTAGGCTCCAAAAATTCGACGAAACTTGTAAACTAGAAATTATTGACAGCGGAAAAGGTATCCCTGAAGAAGATTTAGAAAAAATCTTCCGCCCCTTCTATACATCAAAGGAAACTGGAACTGGACTTGGATTGGTAATATGTAAAAGAATTATCAATTCTTTTGGCGGTGAGATTAAAATCAAAAGTAAAGTATCTGCAGGGACAACAGTTGAAATTACCCTGCCCCTTGCGAATAAAAAACGGATTCGATCATAATCCGTTTTTTGTTTCTAAATGCAAAATAACTATTTCTCAAATAAACTTTATGGTAGTAATATATAGTGATAGAAGATTCAGAGATATTTGTAGAAAAAGGAGATTATTATGAGCCAACAAGCGATACTCCCCCGAAAGCAAATCCCAAAAAGTTCTGAGGGTACTATTTATAAGATCCTCCTCATAATTGGACTTTGTCATTTACTCAATGATGCAATCCAAGCGGTAGTTCCAGCCATGTTTCCCATCTTGGAAAAATCGATGGGCCTTTCTTTTACCCAGCTTGGTATGATCGCATTTGCTTTAAACATGGTTTCATCGGTGATGCAGCCCGTTGTAGGCATCTTCACCGATAAAAAACCAATGCCTTATGCCTTGCCAATTGGGCTGGCCTTTACTTTTATCGGTGTATTGGGAATTGGTTTTGCCCCGAATTTTGGATTGATTATTGTTTCTGTTCTTTTTATAGGGATTGGTTCTGCGGTTTTCCATCCTGAAGGTTCAAGAGTTGCCCATATGGCTGCCGGTAACAGGCGAGGCCTGGCACAATCTATTTATCAGGTAGGTGGTAATACAGGCCAAGCTTTCGCCCCATTAATAACTGCTCTTATTTTAGTACCATTAGGCCAAATTGGAGCTTCATGGTTTTCGATTGCTGCCGCCGCTGCCGTTATTTTATTGGCATATATCGCAAAATGGTATAGCGAAAGATTAACAGCCTCACCTGCTAAGGGAAAGAAAAAGAATACCGGAACTGCCCAACAGAATCCTTTATCAAAGAAGGTCAAGACTACATTAGTGATCGTTTTATTCATCATTTTCGCAAGGAGCTGGTATATTTCTGGGATGACGAACTTTTATGCCTTTTTTGGCATTCAGGAATATTCACTTACAATAAAACAATCACAAATTTTCTTATTTGCCTTTTTAGTTTCAGGAGCCTTTGGAACTTTCTTTGGAGGACCGCTCGCTGACAGATTCGGTAAAAAAACGGTGATTTCCTTTTCAATGCTGGGTACGTTGCCTCTTTCAATCCTGCTTCCTCATGTTCCATCAATCCTGGCGTTTATCATACTTGTCCTAACGGGATTTATTTTGATGACCAGCTTTTCAGTAACGGTCGTTTATGCTCAGGAATTAGTTCCCGGAAAAATTGGAACAATGTCAGGACTTACAGTTGGCCTTGCCTTCGGGATGGGGGCTGTCGGCTCTGTAGGGCTGGGATTTATTGCCGACTTAATTGGAATGCAAACAATGATAACCTATCTGGGAATACTGCCTTTAATTGGTTTAACCGCTTTTCTGCTGCCTTCAGATCAAAAGGTCTCCGAATGGAATAAAAATCATGATAAATGATTAGGAGGGATAACGTTATTCAATCTGATTCCAATTATCGGAGTTATAAAACAATGTTCCTTTCACATTCAAAAAAAGAAGTGTTGTCTGTCATGAACCAGACAACACTTCTTTTTTTTAGGTACTTTCTCTATCATAAGTCGCATTGGGGAATATTCAATTTCCTTTGTTTCCTTTTCTACTATTTACAAGCATGGCAACAAGGACTGAATTATTTCATAACTTGCCCTCTATTTTGCATTTTTCCGTTTTAGGGGGTTGATGGACCTCGGCTATCTTCCCTCTGTTTTACATTTTTCTGTTTCAGAGAATTGATGACCTCAAACCTCGGCTATCTGCCTTCTACTGCTTTCCCTTTAGAAGGATAGAACGACCAATTGTCATTAATTTCCTCCCTTTTACTCAACGGTTAGTAGAAATAATTTTTGCATTTATTACCTGCTTGGCACATAAAGAAATATGATTGGGTATGAATGAAATTGGAGGTTTTTAAAAGAAAAAAATGCGGCAGCTGGTCTTCCTATTACTTAGTAATGTTAAAAATTCAGAAGACCATTTTACCGCAAATGTGCTTGGGGAAGCTTTTAATTACTTAAGATGTGTAAATAAATTTCACCATATCAAATAAGGACTTTTGGCCAAATCATAATGGTTTGCTTAAAAGCTAATTTTACCTCTTCGTAAGGTCTGGAGTCTTGTCCCATCATACGATGATACTCATTAATTAATTCATCAAGTTCTTGGCTGTATTTAATTGTTTCATCGCTGGTAAAACCAAATTTATTAGCACTTTTTATCATTAATTCACGTTTGACCTTTATTTCTTCTATCATTTCTGTTTGAGTATTACTATATCCTTGCACTTTAATCCCTGCCTCTTAAGCTTCTACTTTTATTCGATAAAAAAATAGACTACTTGAAGAATTATGACAGATTTTTTATAAAAGTAAATAGCTTCGCAAAAGTAGACAAAACATTTCTTTTTCGACAATTTCTAGAATGATTTTCGTGTTTTTACGACATAACTTCAGCAGGTATGATGCAAGGGCTCTATTTAAAAATACCCAGTTTTTTTATTCTTCCGACTGCCTCTTTAAGACGTTCTTCTGATGAAAGAAGCCCTACTCTGACAAAACCCTCTCCAAATTTACCAAATCCAATGCCAGGTGCAACCATAATATGAGCCTGTTCGAGTAAAATCGTTGCAAATTCCTCAGATGTATAGCCATTCGGCACTTTAAGCCAAGCAAAAAACGAACCTTTTGGTGCGGTCACATTCCAGCCTATTGAACGCAGCCCCTCAATTAGGACATTTCTTCTTCGTTCATATAAATCATTTAATTCCTTTACACAATCCTGTGGCCCAATCAAAGCCTCCTTTGCCGCCTCCTGTACAGCACCAAATAAGCTGACATATAAATGATCCTGAAGCAGTTCAATTGCTGATATCACACTTGCATTCCCTACAGCGAAGGCTGCACGCCAGCCTGCCATATTATAAGTTTTTGATAATGTATAGATTTCGACTCCAACGTCCTTTGCACCCTTTACCTGCAAAAAGCTTGGCGGCTTAATTCCATCAAATCCGAGTGCACCATAAGCAAAATCATGGACAATACAAATATCATGCTCAGCTGCCAGTTTAACTGTTTCTTCAAAGAAGCTTTCAGTTGCTACAGCACCAGTTGGGTTATTAGGGTAATTCAGAAACATTAATTTTGCTTTTGTTAAATCTTCCGATGAAAGATCTTGATAATTTGGCAGATAATCTTTTTCTTCCCGTAATGGCATTGTAATCATTTCTGCTTTTGCTAAAGCGATTCCTGACAAGTAATCAGGATAGCCTGGATCAGGCACAAGAATGGTGTCTCCAGGGTTAAGCAGGCATTGTGGTATTTCCACCAGTCCCGCTTTTCCGCCAAATAAAATCGCCACTTCAGTATTTGGATCGAGCGTAACGCCATATTCTCTTAAGTAAAAATCTGCAGCAGCCTGTTTAAGGTAATGAAAGCCCTGAAATGGAGAATATTTATGATTTATTGGGTTTTCTGCAGCCTTCTGCAGCTTGGTTACAATATGTTTTGGAGTGGGCTGATCCGGGTTGCCCTGCCCTAAATTAATGACATCATAGCCTTGCTCAATGTATTGGCTGGCTCTTTTGGTTAATGTTGCAAAAAATTGTTTTGGAAGATTATTTAATAAATCTGATTTTGAAAATTGCTTCATGACCTCACCTGTTTTTCTGATATTTAAAAGAAATTCTAGTCACAAATGTATAACTTTTATAAAGGGTTGTAAAGAGAAATTCGAACATTTCAAATATGAAGGGAAAGAGAAATTCGACTGTTAAATGATTGTTCCATAGAAAAGGGCAATCCTGTCTGCTGGATTGCTCCTTTTTAATTCATACTATTTTCAGCCTGGATGACAGAATTAAGGTCACTCGGAAGTGTAACATAAAAAACGCTTCCGTTTCCTTCTTCACTTTCGATTCTTATTTTCCCTTTATGTTCTTCAATAATTTTATAACTTACCATCAGGCCAAGTCCTGTTCCCCTTTCCTTTGTTGTGTAGAAAGGTTCCCCAAGTTTTTTTATTTTCTCTTTTGAAATCCCTGTTCCCTCATCTTGGATGGCAATATAGATTTGACCATCTTCTATTCTTTTTATTGTGACTGAGATCTTGCCCCCATTTGGCATAACCTCGATAGCATTTTTAATTAAATTGATAAAAACCTTTTTTAATTGGTTTGGTTCACAGAAAATAGGAAGATTTCCTTTCTCATAATTGGTGACAAATTGTACGTTATATAAAACTGCATGAGCATGCAATAAATCAATAGTCTCCCTCATAATTTGAATAATATCCTTTTCTTGAAACCGTATAGCCTGAGGTTTTGCCAGAAGCAAAAATTCGTTAATAATGGTATCGATTCGCTCGAGTTCTGCTGTGATTACTTGATAGTACATGGAATGCTCTTTCCTTATACTTCCTTCCAGCAGCTGTATGAACCCTTTCAATGCGGTCATTGGGTTTCGGATCTCATGAGCAATCCCTGCAGCAAGTTCTCCAATTACATTTAACGTCTCAGATTTTCGAAGCTGTTCCTGCATCGTATTTTTTTCAGTAATATCTTTTAAAACAGAAAAATTTAATCCTTCCGTAATATTAATTTTAGAATTACATTCAATAAATTTACTATTGCCATCCTGATCTTCGAAAATAAAGGTAGAAGTGTAACGGTGGTTTTTTAACGCCATATTGATATGATGGATGATTTCTGACACTTGTTCGTCCTTGGTTAAGAAAAAGTCCGATAATACTTGACCAATAAGCTGCTTTTTTGATTTGCCAAAGAGTTCTTCACCGGCAAGATTTATATCTACAATCCGTGAATCGTTATCCCAAAGGATCAGCCCATCAATTGAATCATCAAATATCCGTTTATATCTTTGCTGGTTCTCTTGTAAGAACCTTTCCCCATTCTCTTTTCCATTAAGAATAGTATTCTCCTGACCGAACTGCATTTTCACTTAGTGTCCCCCCGCTAACGTCCATATCAAGCAATAATATTAAATCTATTCGACATAAAGCGGGAAAATTCCTTTTTGGTATATAGTAATTTTTAATTTCTTTATAATAGAATTTTCTTAATAAAGAAAAACGCAAAGCGATTTGGCTTTGCGTTTGAGGTTTTATAGCATTGGATTTTGATGCTTGGCTTTTAGGCGCTGCCATCTTTTTTCGACTTCTTTTTCAAAATCCTCTAAAATTGGTTTGTTTTCCTCTTTTAATAGATGCTTTGTTTTCCCCATGTATTTAAGCCATTCAGATAATGGAATGCGTTTGTTTTTTTCTTCTGGATTATAAGTGATTGTAGTTATACCCTGTTCTACTTCATAAAGAGGGAAGAAACAGGAGTTTACTGCTGCTTCCACAATTTTTGTTCCATAACGATCATCGGACTTCCAGTTGAGTGGACAGGTAATCAATAATTTCCCGTAAACCGTTCCAACATTTTGTGCATACCACTGAGCTTTTGCACCTTTTTTTACTAAGTCCTGCGGGAAAGCTTCTGAACCTGTGAAAACATACGGCATATTTGTTGCTGCCATTATTTGGGCAGTATCTTTATGATGAAATGCTTTACCTTGCTGGGTTTTACCAACACCAGAAGTGCTGGTCATATGACCGATTGGTGTGGAATACGACATTTGAGAGCCTGTGTTCATATACCCTTCGTTATCATACTCAAGCATAATTAATTTATGCCCGCGCAGTGCAGTTCCAATTGCCGACCCCATCCCAATATCCATACCGCCATCACCTGTTATCATAACAAATGTGGCATCATCCGATACTTGTATTTCGCCTCGGCGTTTTAATTCCATAAATGCTTCAACTGTGCCTGATAAAGTTGCGGCACCATTTTGGAACAAGTTATGCATCATCGTTTGTTTATGTGATGTATGCGGGTAACCGGTCGTTGTAACATAGGCACATCCTGTTTGGAAAAGGGTCACAACATCTCCTTCAATCCCCTTAAAGAAGAGTTCTAAACCAGCAAATATTCCACAGCCTGGGCAGGCCCCGTGACCTGAAGCAATTCGTTTAGGCTTTCCTGTCAATGCCCTAAGCGGCGGTATTTTTACCTTTAATTTATTTGTTTCCTCATCCATTTTCACTTCAATCAAACCCGATTTAAATACATCCCCATGCTGCGGCAAAATCACAGGTTTAAGAATCTTTTCCGGATTGCCCGGGATATGGCCGTAATAATCAAAAGGCTTCTCTGCATACCCTTTTTCCATTGCTTCAATCGTCATTTCAAAAAGTTTGTTTGCATCACTTGCATAAAAATCCTTACCGCCCAGACCAAATACCCTGCTTAACACGATCGTTTTATTATGCTTATCATCTTGCAGAGCAGACTTCACTTCATGAGTTAGGTTTGGACCGTTTGCACCATAAGAATCGGCGCGTTCCCCAACTAGCAGTGCTTTTATATTTTTAACAGCCTCCCTGATTTCCTTGGCTGGGAACGGACGAATAATATTTGGACTTATGACGCCAGCTTTTATTCCTTGGGCACGAAGCTGGTCTGCTACATCTTTAGCTGATTCGGCTGCTGAATTTAATAGAAATAAAGCAACTTCAGCATCTTCCATTTTATATAAATCAAGCATTGGATATTCTCTGCCTGAAAGCTTCGCATATTCTTCGGCTGTCTCTTTAAATACTGCACCAGCATTGTACATGGCTTCGGATTGCTGGTAATGGTTATTGATAAAATCATTACCGCTCATATGTGCACCAATAGTTACTGGCTTTTTCGGATCCCTGGCAAAATTATAATTTGTTGGGCATTCTCCAACAAACTGCTGAACATCACGCCGGTCCTTAAAGTATTCTACCCGCCGTTTTTGATGAGAAGTAAAAAACCCGTCATAAGCAACAATTACAGGGAGGCGAACCTTTGAATGTTCTGCAATTTTAAGTGCCATAATATTCATGTCATAGACTGCCTGAGGGGTTCTTGCGGTTAAAATCACCCAGCCGGTGTTTAATGCATAGTAAAGGTCAGAATGATCCCCGCGTATATCCAGCGGACCACTGACTGAACGGGTAACTAAATTCAGTACCATTGGGAAACGGGTGCCTGACTGAACAGGCAGCTGTTCAAGCATGTATAAAAATCCGTTTGCACTGGTTGCGTTAAAAACACGTGCACCAGTGACAGCAGCCCCATAACAAATACCTGCAGAACCATGCTCGCCATCAGCTGGAATCAGCTTAATATCATGTTCACCGCGGGTTTTCATTTGGTCAAGGAACTGTGCAACCTCAGTGGAAGGAGTAATTGGGAAATATCCCATAATGTGATAATTAATTTGGGCAGCTGCCATTGCCGCCATTTCATTTCCCGATTCAAATGTTGAAACCTGCTCTCGTGTCCCCTGGGATATTACTTGATTTTCTGCCATTGCCATTAGAATCTACCTCCTGCCGCATAGGGAAAGTTCTGTTTTACCCGATTTTCATCTGCATAGCCTATCATTTCACGAAGATCGCCAAGCGCATCGGTTGGACATGCCTCAACACATTTTAAGCACCCTTTGCAATATTGATAATCAATCCCTTTAAGAAACATCTGTTTTCTGCCGCGCTTATCTTCCCCTTCCTCCCAGACAAAACAAAAGTCGGGACAAACATTGTCACATGCAGCGCAATGGATGCATTTTTCCTGTTTGAACTCTGGAAGAAATCCTTGTCTTGAACCGCTTAAATCTTTTAAAATACTATTTGCTGGAGCAGTGATAACCCCTCCTGCTTCTTGTGTCATATATCCCAAAAGCGGCTGCGGACGGGTAAAACTTTTACCTGAAGCTCCTTCTGGTACTTCATATGTTTTAAATTGTACCTCGTTATATCCTCTATCGAATGTACGAATGTTTGGTTCAACTAAATGTGGATATTTCTTTGTGAATGTTTTCCGAATTACATTCCTCATCGATTCCGGTTCAAGGAAATCACAAATTCGGTATAAAGCCCCAAGCATTGCTGTATTTACTTTTGTCTTTTCCTCCACAGCAATGGACAAGGCATCAATAATTGCCAGGGTACCATATTCAAGCTGTAAATCCTTTCTGACATCATCAAAATCTCTTGAAGTGTTTACCAGGACAATTCCTTCTGCATCAAGGCCGCTTACAACATTTACTGTTTTATATAAGGCTTCGTGAAAAACTCCAACAATATGAGGCTGTTCAATTGGACTGTGATCTCTAATTTCGACTTCCGGATCGCAAAAACGGATAAAGCTTTTTACGGGAGAACCTTTTTTCTCGGATCCATATGACGAGAAATTCGAACCACTCAAACCAAGGCTTAATACCCCTGCTTCTGCAAGCATTTTACCGGCTAAATTTGCCCCAAGGCCGCCAATCGATTCTAAACGAATTTCAAAAAAACCCAGTTCGTTTTTCTTTGGTAAAATAGACATAATATCCTTTCCCTCACTTTCGTTCAACAACGGCATCATAATGAATTACATTTTTTAGTACTTATCGATATTGTAGGGGAATTTAGCAAAAACGGCTGTGATAAATGTTAAACACCTGATAGTATTTTTTAATACACTTTTTTATATTCTCATTAATCCTTTGTCACACCTGAACTTCCATCTTTATCCTTTTATATAACAGATTTATTTATGTATTATAACAGGGTAGTGTTTTTTCAATTAGTGACCTTTTGTCTTTTTTCAGCAAAATAGGCTATAATTTTAATTGTTTTATCATTTTAAAGGAGTTTTTTTTATGAAAGTTATTTGTTCCACTTTGAACGCAAAATTTATCCACACAAATCTTGCTATACGGTATTTGAAGGCATATGCTGCTCCTGAATTTAATATTCATATTAAGGAATACACCATTAAGGACCCTGTATTGAACATTGTTTCGGACCTTTTTCAGCAAAAGCCGAATATCATTGGTTTTAGCTGTTATATTTGGAACATCGAAGAAACGCTTAAAGTTGTTAACATACTAAAGAAAATTGATCCTTCCGTCTATATTGTCTTAGGTGGACCAGAAGTAACGTATGACACTTGCTGGTGGATGGAGAATTATCCGGAAATTGATTTTATTGTAACTGGTGAGGGGGAACAAACCTTCAAACAATTACTCTTAGAAATTGAATCCTCATCGAAGGCATTTGAAAAAATTCCGGGTCTTGCTTATCGAAAAGATGGACAAGTATTGACTACATTACAAAGAAATAAGCTGGATTTGAAAGAACTCCCATCTCCCTATCGATTTAAAGAGGATCTTCCCAATCTAGGAAAGCGGATTGTTTATATCGAAACGAGCCGCGGCTGCCCATTTAGCTGCCAATTTTGCTTATCTTCAATTGAAGTAGGAGTCCGATATTTTGAACGAGAGAAAATTAAAGAGGACATTCGTTACTTAATGGCTAATGGGGCAAAAACAATAAAATTCGTCGATCGTACCTTTAATATCAGCAGAAGTTATGCAATGGAAATGTTCCGTTTTTTAATTGATGAACATCTTCCTGGTACTGTATTCCAATTTGAAATAACGGCAGATATAATGCGTCCAGAAGTCATTGAATTCCTGAACCAAGAGGCTCCGAAGGGCCTATTCCGCTTCGAAATCGGTGTTCAATCAACAAATGATTATACAAATGAACTTGTTAAGCGGAAACAAAATTTTGAAAAACTTAAAAGAACTGTCACCATGGTAAAAGAAGGACAAAAAATAGATCAGCATCTTGATTTAATTGCCGGTCTTCCTGAGGAGGATTACACTTCTTTTCGAAAAACCTTCAATGATGTATTTGAAATGAGGCCGGAAGAATTACAATTAGGTTTTTTAAAAATGCTTAGGGGAACCGGGGTCAGGATTCGTGCGGATGAACATCAATATCTATTTATGGACCATTCGCCATATGAAATTTTAAGCAACAATGTACTATCTTTTGAAGATATTGTAAGAATTAAACAGGTTGAGGATGTACTTGAAAAATATTGGAATGACCATCGTATGGATACAACAATCGAATATCTGGTAACAAATGTATTTTTAACTCCGTTTGACTTTTTTCAAGAGTTTGGCACCTTTTGGGACGATCAGGGCTGGTCAAGAATCGGACATCAGCTGGAGGATTTATTCCGCCGCCTAAGATCCTTTCTTGAGAAAAAATCAATTGCTCAACTTGATATTATTATGGGGTTAATGAAATATGATTACTTAAAAAATCACAAATACAAACCAAGAAAACCATGGTGGATTCCATCTTTTAACAAGCCAGAGCGTTCAGCTGTTTACAGTGAAATTATCGCAAATCCCGAACTGTTGGGCAAAACATTTGTTAACCTAAATTTGGATGAGAAGGAAATTTACAAGCATACCATGATAGAGAAGGTTTCCTTTGATTTAGGAACGTATTTATCCACAAATAATATTGTCCAGCATCCTTCATACTTATTGGCTTTCTTTGATCCAGCGAACGAACAAACTCTTATTTTTTCCACAGTTTTCATAAGCCGGGATTAGTCCCCGGCTTATTTTTTTCTTTTAGCTGTATTCTTCATATTACGATTTTTTGTTTCTACAAGAGGAACACCATTCACATCGCCATATTCAATAGAAAATTCCTCAACTGGCACCCGAGGTGGTATTTTACGGCGCCTTTTCATTTTCAACTTCTTCCTTTTTTCCCTTGTTTGGAGTTTCGATTAGCAAATCTTATTGCGTTGTTATTATCTGTAAACTCAGCTGAAAATTCACTTTCTTGAACGTTTTTACGCGGTGTTTTGGTATACTTTTCTACAGCATCAAACTCTGCCTTACGCTTCGCCATCAAGACATCCCCCTTTTTTTAAACTTACATTTTCTATTCTTAATCAAAAAATCTATATTATGCGTTCCCTAATTTTTCATAAATAAATTGTATCAGCTCTCGGGAAAATATAAATAAAAGAGGTGATTAGTATGAAAAAGAAAAGTAACCGTAAACTAGATAAAACCATAAGTATTGACGAGACACTGCCACACCAAATAAACGCTCCAAGTTTTAAAGGGACAGGCATTAACATGAAGGCCCCATTTGTCAATCAGCACGGCGTTGTCATTGGTGACAGCTTATATGCTTCTGAAAACTCACCGCTGGAAAATTGGACAGATGAAACAGATCCAGCCACCATGTCAGGAGATGAATGGGTCCATCCAACAAATGATATTGGCTGGAATACAACCGAAAACAGGGAATTACTTGAAAGCAAAAGAAAACCTCAAGGGGTCCCATTCATGCACCCAACAAAAGATGTTAGTAAGGGAACAGACTAAAAAATAAGCAAAACACATACACATCTTTTTCCAAAGAAGAAAATCTTAATTTAGCAAAACATTTCCACTTATGAAATGAACTCAGCTAATAAATAATAAGTTTACAGAGATAAATTTCTCTGACCTGAAAAGGAGTTGAATAATAATGGCAAATAGCAGCAATAAATTATTAGTTCCTGGGATTGAACAATATTTGGACCAGGTTAAATATGAAATAGCACAAGAATTTGGAGTTCAATTAGGTTCAGATACTGTTTCCAGAGCAAATGGATCTGTTGGCGGTGAAATTACAAAAAGATTAGTCCAGCAAGCTCAAGCTCAATTATCAGGACAAAATCAATCATAATTAAATAAATATGGAAAAGAGTCCGGCGGATGCCGGACTCTTATTTTTTGTGCTGAGGGTTTTGTGTTCCTTTATATCTTTGATGAGTGTTTTGCTTTATATTCTCCTTTGAGCGGTTATTTTGAAAATGACTTTGTTGTTTTCCATTGTTTTTAAAATGATTGCTCTGTTGGGAATTGTTTTGTTTCACACGGCCTTTTGTGTTATTTTGTCTTACTTTATTGATCTGTTTGTTTTGATTTTCTTTGATATGATTTGAATTTGAATTTTTTACATTTTTTTTTAGACTGCTGACTTGATCCTTTTTCATAGGCCTTTCTTGATTTATTGCTTTTTTTTGCTGTCCAACGTTTACTTTAGGGTTTCTTTCCAATTTTTTAGATTGCCCTGGAGGGATCTTTTTGCCATCATTTTGATTCTGTTTTTCCAGCTGATAATTTTTTATTTTTCCATCTTGTTTCTGACTTTGATTTTTTATTATATCTACAGGTGTATTCGACTGAGGCGTATTATTATTTTCCTTTTTGGGATTTTCATTGGTTGTTTTAATATTTTGTTTATTTGACTGATACTTTCCAGCTGTAATTCCCTGCTTATGTGCCTTTTTCAAAACCTTTTTTGTACCAGACAGTACAGTCAAATCCAATTGTTGTGAATGGATGGTTTCTTTTATCTCTTTTATATCTTGTTGAAGTTTTTCCTCAACATCATTCTTTCGTTCTTTTGTTCGAACTGTTGAGAAAATAACATGTTTGTTTTCTTTTAATGTGCCAGCTTTTTTCATTTCTGCCAGCAAAGATTTCATTAGTTCAGCTGCGTCCTGTTTCTTCCATTTTGAAAGCCGGGAAATTATCTTTTTTCCTTCCTCATTAAAACCGGTTAATTCAATAACCTGCATTTTGTCATTAACCCCAAGCTCTATACTGGGATTGACATCTATAGACATATACGCATAGGCTTTATCATTTTTATAAACCGGAAATAAGGAACCAAGAATAATCACCAGTAAAAATGAAGCAATCCACAGTGGTTTCATCCGAAAAGATTGGTTAAAGCGATGGATAAATGATGAATTTTTCTTATTGTCTACAATTGGATAAAAGAGTATTTCTTCACCAATCATATAGGCACCATCTTGTCTCCTTGCCCGTAAAAACTCTCCTTCAGGGGTTAGAAGCGTAAGAAAACTGTCTTCTATCTGCATTATTATTCCTTTTTTCACGTATCAAGCACCCCCTTAATATAATCCTTCATGTAGACATAATCACCAGACAAAATTAATGCAATCGCAATAATATATTTTCGATTCCGCTCAATCGTTTTCCGGCTCACATCAACTGTTTTTTCCAGTTTCTTAATAGGTAGCCGTTTTTTTTCAAACAGCAACTCTTTAAGTTCCTGGTTTTCCACTAATGTTTTAGCTACCAGTATTGCATTTTTTCTTGCATCAGCATGTTTCGGAGAATGTTCCACTAAATCATTTAAATTTAAGTCGAACGAAGAAAGTACCTGTTGAAATTGCAGTACTTCTTCTTTCCGAAGTATTTCATCATTCTTTTTTTGATAATCTTCAAGGGAGAGCTCATTAACAATAGCAATCCCTGGGGACTCTTCTTCATATCCATTATTAGTGAGGTCAATACTTACGCTATGCTGATTTTTTGATTGCTTTCGAATATAGTCTATTACTCTGCGTTTAATTATTATCTCAGAAAAGTTTAAAAGGGAACTTCCGCGCTCTGCTGAGTATTTTTCTATAGCCTCATTAAAGGCGATCAGCCCTATGCTAAATTCATCATCAGTTTCATAAATATATCTCTTACATACAGAAGAAACTGTCTTGGCAATAAAAGGTTTATACGCCTCAATCACTTCATTAAGCAGAGAGGTGTCTCCCTGTTGGATTAAGGCAACGGTTTCTTCTAAAGTTGGTTTCTTTTTTTTGGCCAAAAACAATAAACTCAGCATATGCTCACCTCTATTCGACCAATTATACCATACGATTTGGTCCTTTTGTGGGCAAGCATTTTCCTTTTCACTAAAGATTACGTTTACTTTACAAATTTGTGGGGGTTTATTAAAAGTTTTTTACAAATTTTTTTAGAAAAATAAAAATGACGGGAATTCCCGCCATCTTTTATTCATGCTGATCCATTGGATTATAAAGTTGAACATTTGGATTCTTGTCTTGAAACCATCGAAGGGCAAAATCATTTTCAAACAAAAATACATAGTGTTCATATCGGTCTTTCACTAACAAGCTTCTGGAACTTGAAAGATTTTCATCCACTACATCATTTTCAATCCAGCGGGCAATCTTTGAACCTAATCGTTCCATTAATACTTCAGCATTATATTCATTTTTCATCCTGTGCTCAAATACTTCAAATTGCAGCTGCCCAACAGCCCCCAACAAATACTCATCTGTTTTGACGGTTTTATAAAGTTGAATGGCCCCTTCTTGAACAAGCTGTTGAATCCCCTTATGAAATGATTTTTGTTTCATAACATTTTTGGCAGAAACCCGCACAAACAATTCAGGGGTAAATTGTGGTAATCTTTCAAACTGGAAGTCATTTTTCCCAATCGTCAATGTATCACCAATTTGATAGGTTCCGGTATCATAAAGACCAATAATATCACCGCTCACCGCTTCTTCAACTGTACTGCGTTCTTCTGCCATAAAGGAAGTGGACTGTGAAAGTTTTACCTGCTTTCCTAGACGAGGAATATTGACAGACATTCCCCTTTCAAATTTTCCGGAACAAATTCTTACGAAAGCAATTCTGTCACGATGTGCAGGGTTCATATTCGCTTGAATTTTAAATACGAAACCAGAAAATTCCTCAGATAATGGATCAATCTCGCCAATAGATGAATTACGCGCTTTTGGCGATGGAGCAAATTGCAAATAAGTCTCAAGAAACGTTTGTACACCAAATGCAGTCAAGGCGCTTCCAAAGAAAACTGGTGTCAATGTTCCATCTGCTACCCTGCTTTCAGAAAACTCATTTCCCGCTTCATTTAGGAGCATAATTTCTTCAAGTGTTTGATCGTATAGCCCCGTCGTCTTTATAGCATGCTCTCCTTCTATTTCACCATCATCATTTAATGGAATGAATCGTTCTTCCTCATTGCCGCGGAATTGTTCAATTCGGCTATAATAGCGATCATATATTCCAAGGAATTCTTTTCCCATCCCTATCGGCCAATTCATAGGATAAGATTCAATTCCAAGAACTTCTTCTAATTCCGCCAATAATTCAAGAGGCGGCTTACCTTGCCGGTCAAGTTTATTAATAAACGTAAAAATCGGGATGCCGCGCATACGACATACTTTAAATAGCTTAATGGTCTGATCCTCAATCCCTTTAGCAGAATCAATAATCATCACTGCACTATCGACAGCCATCAACGTTCGATAGGTATCTTCACTAAAGTCCTGGTGACCAGGAGTATCCAGGATATTTACTTGAAAATCATTATAGTGAAATTGCATCACACTGGATGTGACGGAGATTCCCCTTTGCTTTTCAATTTCCATCCAGTCACTTGTTGCAAATTTTCCTGTCTTTTTGGCCTTAACAGTTCCAGCATCACGAATTGCACCGCCAAATAGCAGTAATTTTTCAGTTAAAGTCGTTTTACCGGCGTCTGGGTGGGAAATAATCGCAAATGTCCGGCGTGATAATACTTCTTGTTTAAAATCGTTACCCATCATGTCTTCCTCTCTTTTGACAAAAATTTTTGTCCATAATTTTAATCTTAACGCTGACTCGTAAACATTTCAATATTTCAATGAATGGTCTTTATTTAATTGTTGATAAATATTTATATTTTTCCACTTATTCCCTTCACGCATGTCTTCCATCGATTCCCACATCCATTTTTCTGGAAGCTGTTTTATAATAAATTATGACTCTGGTTAAGGAGGATGATTCTATTGAATCGTACAAAATTAATTGTTTCAAAGTTTATTCCGTTATTTATAGCGCTTATTATAGTTATCGCCGGAAGTATTTGGTTTATTCAATCAACAAGTCATGAGATTTCTATTCCTTTTTCTTCTGTTGATAAATTAATTCAAGACCAGCATGGTCAAAAAATCGCTATTACTGAACAAGCAGACGGCAGCCTGTATATTGAAACGAAGAATGCAAAATATTCATCCCATGTGCCGCCTAACAGCCAAATGATTAGTAAATTAGTAGAAAAGTATAATATTGACTACTCCTATACAACCAGCAGCAGATATGGAAAGTGGATTTTGGGCGGTATTGTTCTGTTATTGGCAGGGTTAGCACTTACCCTTCGAAAAACAAAGAGCGGGTTTGGATTTACCTCTATGAAAAACAGTGTTGCCAAATCCCAGCCGCTTCCAACCATCAGTTTTCATGATGTCGGTGGTCTCGGTGAAGAAATGAAAGAGGAAATTCTACAAACGCTGTCGACATTAAAAGAGCCTGAGCGTGCCCTAAGATTGGGCATAAAACCGCCAAAAGGAATACTTTTATACGGTCCTCCCGGGACAGGAAAAACCCTTCTTGCCCAAGCGATGGCCAAGGAATTAAATGCATCATTTTATTCTGCCAGCGGTTCTGCATTTAATGAACTATTTGTTGGTGTCGGTGCAAGCCGTGTCCGTTCATTATTTCAAGCTGCAAGAAAACAAAAGCCTGCAGTCATTTTTATCGACGAAGTAGATGCATTAGCTGGTAAGAGAAAAGCACATGGCGGTGAAGAATCGGAAAAAACGCTGACAGAGCTTCTGGTACAGCTTGATGGCGGCCATTCCAATGATGGAATTCTTTTTATAGCGGCAACAAACCGTAAAGATATGCTTGATGATGCTTTTTTACGCCCAGGACGAATTGACTTCAGCTTCCAAGTGCCGCTTCCAGATACAAAAGGAAGAAAAGAAATTATTGATATTCACACTAAAGGAAAAGCACTTGCTCCTGAGGTCATTGCTTCATTGGATGAACTAGCGGAAAGCACTTCGGGATTCTCAGGTGCCGAACTGCATTCTTTATTTGAAAATGCAAGCAGACGAGCTGCACGAATGGGACACGATGTAGTTGAGAAAGATGACCTGGATTATGCTTTAGACAGGACCATTTTGGGAAGTACTTCGCGTACGTTACAGGACCTTGAAACGAAACGCCGTGTTGCCATTCATGAAGCAGGACATGCCCTTGTTGCTTCTGTAACAAAACCTGGGTCTGTTAGAAAAGCAACAATTATTCCTCGTGGTGAAGCACTTGGATATGTAGCACCAATTCCTAAAGAGATGCATTTATCCACCACAAGTGACTTACTTGACCGCATTGCCATGATCTTGGCTGGCGGTGTTGCTGAAAGAATGCATTTAGGTGAGCATAGTATCGGTGTCGGCGGTGATGTTCAGCAGGCTAAACAGATTATTGAACAAATGGTTGAAACCGGAATGCTCCAAGACGGATTTACAATAACATTTATCAGTAAAGATAAAGAAACTAAAATGCAGGAATTATTTACAAAAGCTCTTGAAAAAGCCGAGAATTTAATACAGAGTTACCAAGAGCAATACCAGAACTTGGTAGAGGCATTATTAAAAAAAGAAACTTTAGAAGGATCTGAAGTTGAAGAAATTGTTTGGATGAAATAATGATACCCAAATACAAAAGACCCGCTTGATACGACAAGCGGGTCCTTTTTCAATTTTTTAGTAATAGCACGCTGCACCTACAATAATTAAGAGGATAAATAATACGACGATTAAAGTAAAGCCGCCGCCGTAACCAAATCCCCCTCCATATCCAAAGCCGCCGTAGCCGAAGCCTCCATATCCAAACATATAGTTACCTCCCTTTATACTTTAATAAAATCCGCCAACCCAAGAAGCACCTACAATAATTAATAAAATAAACAGAACAACGATTAACGCGAATCCAGCTCCGTATCCACCTGCTGCAGTCATTTACTTTACCTCCTTTTTTAGAGTCAATATATCCTATTCATGAAAATAAAAATGTGCGATAGACACTTATCCAAATTACCTGGTTTTCAAAAAAAGAATAAGCCCAATCTTAATAGGCTTACTGGATACATTTTGTAAATTTTATGAACCCTTTTTTAACATTTTGGTTCAATAATCGGCAATGGCCGGTCGACTAATTTAGGAGATAATGGTTGAATTGCACAGAAACAACTTAAATCAATGATTAGGCAATTATCCGTTTTTAACAATGAATAAACTTCCTCACAAAGATCAATCGGACAGCCATCCATATCAACAGGTTCCAGAAGTGAAAGGGTTGCACAGCAATGTTTTGTGTCGAGTTTTTCCAGCCTGAAGACCGGAGTAACAAAACACTTGCCTTTTCCATTTATGCCAAAGGCTTCAAAGCGGCATTTTTGATTAGAGAGAATAAATGGGATTGTGTCATATCCTATAGATTCGCACACAAAGCGAAAATCTTTGAATGACAGTTTTCCCTGCTCCTCTAAAAGCTGCTGCATCTCAGAGCAGAAGCAGCTTTCCTTATGCCTATCCATTCCTATCCCCCTCCCTGTTCAATCTCAATTCACCTTATTTTAGGATATTCTATTCAAGATAGATGGTATAGGCATCCTTCATAATAATTTGTAAAGGAACAAAAACTACTTTACATTAGGAGGGCAAACAATGGATTAACAATGCAGCACACCCGCTTTCTCACTTATCGAATAGCGTGTGCAATCTTATTGTATTAACAAGGTTTAATGGTGTTTTTAATGATTTTTTCACATAAGGAATTTCGGAGTACATCAAAAAGGAAAAAAATTTATTGAAGGGTATATGGATTTGATCTGATTTATAGAAAGCGGGGATTGTAAGGGGACGGCGTGTTGTTCTAACAATTAAATTCGAGCAGCCCATCTCATTGGTTACTCATAATGGTGATCCATTTAACTAATTTAAGCCGCCAATTGTCTTGATTGGCTTCCCTAGATGCTTGATTCACTCAGATTCAGCTTCCAATACTAAATGTTATTTATCCTTAGAATTTAGTAAAAAAACGTGCGAATGAACCATGATTTTAACGGTTATTATTGGTCTGCCCCTCATAAGTAAACTCTTCAGCAATAAATCTGAAGAGTTTGTGTACTGTTTGTTATTTTATAAGACCGTTACACGCTTTTTAAATTTCCAAGGGTGGTACAAATTGTTTCCGCCATTTCTTCCACTGCTTTAGGGAGAGCTGCTTCCAATTTAGAATTTACTACATTCCCAATTTTCCCAGTTGCATTTACTTCAAGGAATCCAGTCAGTTTTGTCCTGTTTACATTAATCGCCCTAGCCTCGAAGTATCCTTTTCCAGTGTACTTTTCGCTTTTTCCTTTTAAATCAAAGCTCACTCTGTTAGGCTCCTGCCATTCTGTTATATCAAGGATTAAACTTATTTTCTTTTTTAACAGGCCGATATCACTTTTAAATTCCCATGTAGACTGCCTTTCCGTAATCTTTTCATGGTGAATGTAATTTGGTACTAACGGAGCCCAATTATCCATATCCTTGACAAAGTTCCAAATTTGATCAATAGGAAGATCTAGTTCAACTTGATGTGTCCCGCTTGGCATGCTTCCCCTCTTTTCATATCATAATAGAACCTTCGAATGTTTAAAGGCCTTTTTAAAAGATATATGTCAAAAAATCAATTTTAGAAGGTTTTCATGATTTCGCTCTTCATTCAGATAACTATTTTTTCATATTAAATCAGCCATTCATCATTGAAAAAATTGGAAGAGTGCTTTATGATAAAATGGCAGATTTGAAAATTCAGAAAACCTGATGTGTTAGAAGCAGGAGGTACTTGGGTGAGACTGTTTCAGTATCTACTATTTTTTTTAGGGCTAATCTTTTTTGGACTGGGTAATGCTATCGCAGTAAAGGTAAAATACATCGGGCTTCACCCATGGGAAGTTCTTAATGTTGCACTTTATCAGCATTTCGGATTTACGATAGGCACCTGGGGTGTTGTTTGCGGTCTCGTTCTAATTCTAATCTCTTTCTTTATTGATAGAAGATATATTAATATTGGAACATTTTTAAATGCCATATCTATTGGGCCTATAATGGACTTTTTTCTATGGCTGGACATTTTACCAAAAGCCTCAAATACATGGATTGATTATTTGATACTTTTATGTGCCATTGTTATCACCGGCATAGGCGGCGGTATGTATGTGGCTGCAGGGATCGGCGCTGGTCCGAGGGATGGTTTTATGTTATCTATTTCCGATAAGACCAAATTATCAGTCAGTTATGCCCGAATAATCGTTGAGAGCCTTGTATTGATTATTGGCTTATTATTAGGCGGCCCAGTATTTATTGCCACGTTTGTGTATACATTTATCCAAAGTCCTGTTTTTCAGCGCTCATTAAAACTATTTAGAATCCTTGTTAAGGCTGTGAAGAAGAAAATGGATAAAGGCAGGCACAGCGTTGCATTATAATGACCCAAATAAAATTTAGGACTATAACATCCATTAAAGGGACAAAAAAGCTCTGCTGTCAGAGGTTTTGCAGCAGAGCTTTTTCATATATAAAGAGTTTAACTACAGGCCAAGAGACCCCGTCCAATTTGACAGGGTCCCTTATTTCCAAAGTCAAATTTGTTAGCAGTCCATTAAGAAATCTTTTTCAATTCTTCTGTTAAAAGAAGGAATCGTGCCTTATTTCCTTCTTTTAGTGTCTTGTCGATTTCCTTTAGAATCTTCTCCTTTTTAAACTGGGTAAGGGCATGTTTTAAAAACATCTCTGCAAACTCAGAATCCGTCATCTCAATTGGCTGTTGTGGTGAATGAAGTAACTTCTTTTCCATTGGAAATCAACTCCTTGAGCTTTTTTTTATTATACTAGTATTTTTCAGAAAATTCAACCATTTTATTGAAAATTTTTTAAAAAAAATTTTGGTAATGCTTCTTGCATTATCCTTACGCCTTTTTTTCAGCCATGAATGGTGTAAAGATATAAAAATTGGGTACATTAATCTCATCAATTTTAATGAAACTCAGGAGTGAAGGATAAATGGAACAAGAGGTATTTTCCGGTCACAAAACGGTAAATAACATAGCTGTTTATTATGAATTCTATCCTAGACCATCGTCCAGCAAGACATTTGTCCTGCTTCATGGTTTTCTTTCATCCACGTTTACGTTTCGCCATTTGATTTCTTTATTAAAAAAAGAATATCAGGTACTTTCTATTGATCTTCCCCCATTTGGCAAAAGTGCAAAATGCAATCAATATGTATATTCTTATAAAAATATAGCTGAAACCGTTATTAAATTAACTGATTCATTTGATTTGAAAAAAATGATTTTTATCGGCCACTCTATGGGCGGGCAAATTGTTTTAAATATATTGCATTTAAGACAGGAACTTGCTGATAGAGCGATCCTGCTATGCAGTTCAGCGTATTTAAAAAGGTCAAAAATCCCGCTGATTTTAACTAGTTATCTGCCTTATTTCGATCGATTTGTGAAATATTGGTTTGCCAGAACAGGAGTAAGAAGAAATTTGCAGGATGCCCTCTATAATCAATCTATTATTAATGAGGAAATGATTAACGGATATCTGGAACCGTTTTTAAAGGATGAGATATTTAAAGCCCTGACGAGAATGATTCGTGACCGTGAGGGAGACCTTCCACGTAAAATTCTCAATCAAATAAAAACACCGTGTTTATTAATTTGGGGGGACCATGATAAATCCATACCGTTAAAGTTTGGAGAAAAACTCAAAAAAGATCTAACTAATTCCGAACTGATCGTTCTTAAAGAGACTGGTCATGCTATCCCTGAGGAACGGCCAATAGAGATATTTGAATATATAAAGGGGTTCCTAGAAGGGGAAGCCATTGCGGCCGATCATTAATTTAAATGGTCAGGCCGCGTATTGTACAAGGTCATTAAGTCTTATTTAAACCAGCCTTTTTCTTTAAATTGGGTTATAGCCTCAATTCTGTTTTTTACCTCAAGTTTATCAAGAATAACGGATATATAATTTCGAACAGTTCCGGTCTTTATACGCAGCTCTTCAGCAATTTCCTTCGTATTTTTCCCATCAGCAATCAGTTCGAGCACCTCTTTTTCACGATCTGTTAATGGATTTTCTTCGCCATACACATCATCCATTAGTTCTGGTGCATATATTCTCCTGCCTGCCATAACACTCCTGATTGCTTTTGCCAGTTCATCACTTGGACTGTCCTTTAACAAATACCCGCTCACCCCTGCCTTTAGGGCACGCTGAAAATAACCAGAGCGGGCGAAGGTTGTTAAAATAATCAGCCTGCAATTTAATCCTTTCAGTTCTTCTGCCGCCTCCAGCCCGGTTTTTCCAGGCATTTCTATATCCATTATGCAAATATCAGGGCTTAGCTTTTTAACCAGCGCTACCGCCTCATTACCATTAGATGCAAGCCCAATTACTTCCATATCCTCTTCTAAATTCAACAAGGATCCAAAGGCCCCCAAAAGCATTTGCTGGTCTTCTGCAATCACTATTTTAATCATTTTCTCCCTCCTTCACACCTGGTTTAACATCATTGGGAACCTTTATGATTAAAGTCGTTCCTTCATTGGTATAAAGCTCAAGATTCCCATTAATGAACTCAAGACGCTCTCTCATACCAATCAATCCATTACCATCTTCCAATGCCCCGTCTATTTTATTAAAATTCCCATCGTCCATTACCTTCATCACTACTTCTTTCCATGTCTGATTTAAGGTAATAACACAATGATCTGCACCGCTGTGTTTAACGACATTATTAACCGCCTCTTTTAAACACATGCTTAAAATATTCTCGGTTAACAAGGAGATCTTTTTAGGTGAAAAATCACCTTCTATTTCTAGGTGAATTTGGGCTGCCTGGAGCATTTGCTTAACTCGCTGCAGTTCATCCTTTAACCGAATCCCGCGCATGGATGATACCATTTTTCGTACTTCACTTAAAGCCGTACGTGCAGTCTGCTGTACATCCTTTAATTCACATTTAGCTTGTTCAGGGTTTTTGGTGATCAGTTTCCTTGCTAAATCAGACTTCAAACCGATTAAAGAAAGCTTTTGACCTAATGTATCATGAAGGTCACGGGCAATCCGATGACGTTCTTCTAATTTAACAAGCTCTGAAATCCGTTTGTTGGCATCTTCCAGCTTTTCTTCCAGCTGTCCCCGCTCTTTACGGTTATGAATGCTAAAAGGGAGGAGGATCACACTTACCCAGATAATAATTATAAAGGGCAGCTGCTGTAAAAATAGTTTTTCATGCATAACAATCCCATAGTTGATGGAGACGGAGGTACTCAATAAATGTATAAAATATAAGGTAAAAAAGGCAACACGGTCTTTTATGTTGCCAAGAAAGTAAGCTAAGAAAAAAGCAAAATAAACATAGCTGAAAAGGCTGGTAGCTGTAATTGAAATCGCAATCAAAATCATTGTCCAAAGATAGACCGGCCAGCCCTTTGAGATAAATGCTATCCGGTAAAGAATAAAGAAGGTTAATGTGAGCAATATTCCAAGAACGATTTGAATGGTTGAAGGTGCTTGAAAAATAAAGTAAAACGGCAAAATACAAAGAACTGTCCATATATATGGAGCTATGCCGTTACTTCTTTGAAATGTAAAATACTTTTTTATAGTTGGCTCCAATTCTTTTTTCACATGAATCACCTTCTGTTGTTTACCTTACGTCCTTATCCCTTAATACTATTTATTCTAAGGGAAGACTCTGCTTCTCTAAACCTAACAAATTTCCTTTGCTGTTCATCCCATAAATGGAACTTCAGAGAAGATAAGCTGGTTTTAAGTGTTATGGTTGGTACATACTGAAGCGGCGGAGTATTATTATGGGCCTCTTCCAGCTTATAATTAGGCACCCTTGGGCTTAAGTGATGTACATGGTGATAGCCAATATTACCAGTCAACCATTGAAGCAGCTTAGGCAATTTATAATAGGAACTTCCCTCCACAGCAGCTAGAACAAAATCCCATTCTTTATCCTCTTCAAAATAGGAATCTTCAAATGTATGTTGGATATAAAACAGCCAAATACCAGCAGAACCGGCAAGCAAGAAGATAGGTCCTTCTACTAGCAGAAAAGACTGCCATCCTATCCACCAGCACATTACCCCTGCAATTGCCATGATGGATAGATTTATCAGATACGTATTCCATTTCTCATTCAATCTTGCCCCTTTTCGGTTGAATCGATTTTTAATTAAAAACACATAAATGGGACCTAAAATAAACATGACAAATGGATTGCGGTATAAACGATACTGCAGCTTTTTCCACGCAGAAGCTTCCATATATTCCCTTACAGTAAGAACCCATATATCTCCTGTTCCCCTCTTATCAAGATTACTGCTGGTTGCATGGTGAACAGAATGGTCATGCTGCCACTGGCTAAAGGGAAATAACGTCAGAATCCCGGTTAATGTGCCAAGTATTTTATTTGCCTTCCGGCTCTTAAAGAAAGAGTAATGGCAGCAATCGTGAAAAATAATAAAGCTCCGCACCAGGAAACCTGCTGCAGCCACAGCAAACACTAATGTAAGGAAATATGAAATGGAAAGGCTTTTATAGCCTAAAAACCAAAAAACAAAAAAGGGTACAATTGTATTTAATATTTGCCAAATACTCGCTATTTTATTTGACTTTTCATATGGAGCCATCTGTTTTCGCAAATTTCTTTGTTTATCATTCATCATGAACAGAATTCCCTTCCACTATTTGATACTAACATTATAGTGGAAGAAAAAAGATCTTTGCAGACATACATGTCATGCCCAAAACATGACAAATGTCATATGATGTCTAATTAAAAGGGCGACTCACATTGAATCGCCCAAAAAAACATGGTTATTTTTTGTTTATCATGCCAAAAACTTGTTCAACATCTTTGTCTCCGCGCCCAGAAAGATTGACAATTAAAACATCATTAGGAGTCAATTCTTTTGCCAATTTAACTGCATAGGCAACCGCATGTGAGCTTTCAAGAGCAGGAATAATTCCTTCTACCTTACTTAACATCTGGAATGCTTCTAATGCCTCCTGTCCTGTTACAGTCACATATTCTGCCCTGCCGCTAACTTTTAGGAAACTATGTTCCGGGCCGACGCCGGGATAATCTAAACCTGCTGCAATGGAGAACGTTGGTTTGGGCTCGCCATTTTCATCAAGAATCGTAATGCATTTAAATCCATGAATGACTGCCGGAACACCTTCTGTTAATGTTGCGGCCTCCGCAGGCTCAACACCGACTAAACGAACATCTTCTTCATCAATATAATGAGCAAATGCGCCAATGGCATTACTTCCACCTCCCGTACAGGCAACAACGGCAGTTGGAAGCTTTCCTTCTTTTTCTAGGATTTGACGTTTTGACTCTTCGCTAATGATTGATTGAAAATGTTTAACAATCGATGGATATGGATGTGGACCGACTGCTGATCCTAATAAATAAAAAGTAGTTTTATAATTCCGGACTAAGTCATCTAAAGCCTCATCCACTGCATCCTTTAAACGTCCCTGCCCTTTTGTCACAGGTATAACTTTTGCTCCTAATAATTCCATCCGGAATACGTTTAAAGCCTGCCGTTCTGTGTCTACTTTCCCCATGTAAATGACACATTCCATGCCGAACATTGCACAAGCTGTTGCAGTAGCGACACCATGCTGTCCAGCACCGGTTTCTGCAATAATACGCTTTGCACCCATTCTTTTTGCCAATAATATTTGTCCAATCGCATTATTGATTTTATGGGCACCCGTATGGTTTAAATCCTCACGTTTCAAATAAATTTTTGCTCCCCCAATTTGCTTAGTTAAATTTTCAGCAAATGTTAAAGGATTTTCCCTGCCGATATATTCTTTCAAATAATATTGATATTCATTAATAAATTCCGGATCATCCTTGTATTTTAAAAATTGATTTTCTAATTCATTTAATACAAGCTGTAAATCTTCAGGTACAAAACTCCCTCCAAATTCTCCGAAATATCCTTTTTTCTCTGCACTTGTTAATTCCATACTAAGCTCGTCTCCCTTAAAACTAAATTCAATTAGTCCAAATTGTTTCTACAGCGACTAATTATTATGAATAATATTAACACTTTCTCTTCACTCTGGGAACTATTTTGCAAAAATTTGGTATAAAAAAACCAGGTAGGCATTAAAAATTACCTCTCTGGTTTTTTTCATTTATTTTTTTGCCGCCAGCCAAGTTGCTACGGCATCAGCATCAGCATCAGAAAGATTTTGAGGCGGCATTTGTCCTTGGCCTTTATGGATAATATTTAAAATATCATCCTTTGAGTGTGTAGAACCAATCTTTGTTAAGTTAGGACCCACACCGCCTTTTAAATCACCGCCATGACATGCTGCGCAAGTTCCTTGGAATACTTTTTCACCATCTGCAGCTGTGTTTGTTGCTGGTGCTTTTTCCTCTGTTTTGTCTGTTTGTTCAGTTGTGGTGTCATTGTCTTGTGTTGTGTCCTTATCATTTCCTCCACCGCATGCTGTCAGAGAAAGCAGAAACATACAACAAATAACACCATATAACATTTTCTTCATTCAATTTCACCTCCATTAAAATTTAGATTTTGTTATTTTTCTCTTCAATATACACATCCAAATAATCCATGATTTTCTTCAAAAAATAGAGTAGGCGCATGAAAAAATTTCATGCGCCTCTCACAGATCCGTACGTGCGGGTCATCGCATACGGCTCCTCCATGCTTATCCCCGCTGGGGATGTAGCTCATTGTAAATGTCTAAAA
>NZ_JAMBNQ010000119.1 GCF_023715155.1 Neobacillus mesonae | reverse complement strand
AGGACTTAACCAAAGCGAAAAGCGAAGGCGACTGTTCAACTTCGACAGACGTTGGAGGGCTGGCACTGCAAATCCTGGTTTTAGGATTTGAAGGGACGGACCGAAACGGCCGAGAAGTTAGGAGCCGAAGCTAGACAAATCGAAAAGCGGAAGCGTCCGGTTAGCAGTGTATGGCCTGGAGGGCTTTGACTGAGATAAAGGAAACACGATGAGCGTAGGCGAATCGATGTTGACTTATCGCAGGGAAAAGACCGAAGGACACTAGTTGCTGGACGCTGGAGCTAGACAATAAATGATTAAAGCGAACTCGTTCTTAACATACTTCTTCTCTATTATCTAGTTTTGAGGGAATGAAACCTCAACAAATAAATAGTCCGGCGGTGATGGCGAGAAGGTCACACCCGTTCCCATACCGAACACGGA
>NZ_JAMBNQ010000118.1 GCF_023715155.1 Neobacillus mesonae | reverse complement strand
CGAGATCAAAGCAAGAGCATCGGGTAAAAAAAGGCAGTAATTCTTCCCGAAGCGAGATCAAAGCAAGAGCATCGGTAAAAAACAGCCGGTGATTCTTCCCAAAACGAGTTCAAAACGGGAGCATCGGTAAAAAACAGGCAGTAATTCTTCCCGAAGCGAGTTCAAAGCAAGAGCTTCGGTAAAAAACAGCCGGTAATTCTTCCCGAAGCGAGATCAAAACGGGAGCATCGGGTAAAAAAAGGCAGTAATTCTTCCCGAAGCGAGATCAAAGCAAGAGCATCGGGTAAAAAAAGGCAGTAATTCTTCCCGAAGCGAGATCAAAGCAAGAGCATCGGGTAAAAAAAGGCAGTAATTCTTCCCGAAGCGAGATCAAAGCAAGAGCATCGGTAAAAAAAAGCCGGTGATTCTTCCCAAAACGAGTTCAAAA
>NZ_JAMBNQ010000117.1 GCF_023715155.1 Neobacillus mesonae | reverse complement strand
ATCGATGGGCGTGCGCTCGCCTCATTGTCTTCTGATTCAGGGAAAACCCAAATCCTCCAAGTCGGCGTAGCGGCTGATAATACGACGACTCAAAACATGATCCCTGACCTCCGTGACAGAGTCGAGACAGCAGTGGAAGGAGAAGATGTCACGAGCCATGTGACTGGAGCCCCCGCTTTGGACTACGACTTGAACATTCAGTCCCAGCAAGATGCCTTGCGGGCGGAGATCATCGCCTTCCCACTTCTCATTTTGGTTCTGCTGCTCATCTACAGAGCTGTCGGTCCTACGCTGGTGACACTCCTGGTTGCAGGCGCTTGCCTTATTGGAACGCAAGGCATCGGAACCCTGCTAGCTTCGTTCCTCGATGTTTCCAACATGTACATCACCGCAGCCTCCCTTATCGGCTTGGCCGTTTCGGTGGACTAC
>NZ_JAMBNQ010000116.1 GCF_023715155.1 Neobacillus mesonae | reverse complement strand
GCCGCGTCCAGTTACTCCGATGGCTTGGAGGAAGTGGTTCATGGAGTGTCCGAGAGGGATGCGGACTGCTTGCTCAAGGTCTATTTTGCCTGCTTTGAGCTTTCCTGCGGTTTCCACGGCACGGGTGACGATGTAGGCCATGATTAGTCGGGGATATTTGCCGTAGGGCAATCCTCCATCGGCGTAGACAACGATTCGGCCTTGTGCTGTCTCTATGACTCGTTTTTCTTCGTCGGTCTTGCGGTATGGAAATAATGCTTGGACGAAGAGTTTGGATGTGTAGCCAATGTCTTGGGCGTTTATAAGTTCTTTTGCTTGATTAACTTCTCGGTCTTGGGCAGTCTTTTGGGCTGCTTGAAGCTGAGCAATTTTTTCTGGTGGCAGTGCCATGGAAGAATCCCTTTTCTGGTGACACTGCTTAACTTCTTGCAAAC
>NZ_JAMBNQ010000115.1 GCF_023715155.1 Neobacillus mesonae | reverse complement strand
CATGCCATCAATGCTAAATAAGTCGCCTGTTGTGTCATCTCGATTGACTTCACCGCCTTTTGCTTTCGGCTTCGGTTTTTCTTTGAATGTGAAAGTAAACCCAACGATTGAACGCCCTTCTTTGTGTTGGTTATAGCTCGCTTTGATGTCTGTATGCTCATTGATTTGGTTAATCGCTAAGTCCAACACTCGTACTTTAAACATAGCCATTTGATAGTATTCATTTTCTAGTAAACCCAATCGCAACCTTAAATCATTTAAACTTATGTTTAGTTTTCCTGTACCTCGATACTGAATTAAACTTTCATATAGCCGTATCGCATATCTATTTTTTAGGTGTGCTACTTGGCTTATGTCGTATGAGGTAAACCGCTTTTCTAGTTCACTAATAAACGCCACTACTTTGGTAGTGAATATAACTTCGATAACGGCTTTGTTA
>NZ_JAMBNQ010000114.1 GCF_023715155.1 Neobacillus mesonae | reverse complement strand
ATGTTCTCCGGCGCGGCGCCGCTCGATGAGGAAGTCGCGCGCGCCGTCGAACGTCGCCTGAAAACATCGTTTGTGCAGGGTTACGGCATGACGGAGACCTCACCCGCGGTGTGCATTGGTGTCCACGGCGAGACTAACCCCGGCTCCATCGGCTTCCCGGTCCCCAACACCGAGTGCCGCGTCGTGGACATTGAAACACTCGAGGACCTGGAGCAAGGCGAGTCCGGCGAGCTGCTCGTGCGCGGACCGCAAGTCATGCAGGGCTACCTCAACAATGAGGAGGCCACCCGCGAAACATTGCTTGACGACGGCTGGCTCCGCACCGGCGACGTCGCTCGCGTTGCAGACAACGGCCACGTCTACATCGTCGACCGCGCCAAAGAAGTGATCAAGTACAAGGGCTACCAGGTCGCCCCCGCCGAGCTCGAAGCACTACTGCTCACC
>NZ_JAMBNQ010000113.1 GCF_023715155.1 Neobacillus mesonae | reverse complement strand
CCATCGGCGCTGAGAAGCTTAACTTCCGTGTTCGGTATGGGAACGGGTGTGACCTTCTCGCCATCACCGCCGGACTATTTATTTGTTGAGGGTTCATTCCCTCAAAACTAGATAATAGAGAAGAAGTTTGTTAAGAACGAGTTCGCTTTAAGAATTGCTGTCTAGCTCCAGCGTCCAGCAACTAGTGTCCTTCGGTCTTTTCCCTACGATAAGTCAACATCGATTCGCTTACACTCATCGTGTTTCCTTTATCTCAGTCAAAGCCCTCCAGGCCATACGCTGCTAACCGGCCGCTTCCGCCTTTCGATTTGTCTAGCTGCTGCTCCTAACTTCTCGGCCGTTTCGGTCCGTCCCTTCAAATCCTAAAACCAGGATTTGCAGTGCCAGCCCTCCAACGTCTGTCGAAGTTGAACAGTCGCCTTCGCTTTTCGCTTTGGTTAAGTCCTCG
>NZ_JAMBNQ010000112.1 GCF_023715155.1 Neobacillus mesonae | reverse complement strand
GTTTTGCCCATGCTGTCACATCATCGTTGCAGCACCGAGGTAGCTTGACTCAGTCTTCTTCCCAACTCACACAGGAGTATCCGCATGAAAACCGTGGGCGATAAACTCGAAGCTTTCACCGTCGTAGCCGCGAAGCCGGGCTTCAACAATCACGAGGAAAACGGCCAGTCGGCGTTCGAGACCGTCACCGAAGCGTCGTTCCCGGGCAAGTGGAAGATCATCTACTTCTATCCGAAGGATTTCACGTTCGTGTGCCCGACGGAAATCGTCGAATTCGCGAAGCTCACGAAGCAGTTCGAAGAGCGCGACGCCGTCCTGCTCGGCGGCAGCTCGGACAACGAATTCGTCAAGCTCGCATGGCGCCGTGAGCACAAGGACCTGGACAAGCTGAACCACTACTCGTTCGGCGACGTCAAGGGCGAACTGATCGACCAGCTCGGCGTGCGCGACAAGGA
>NZ_JAMBNQ010000111.1 GCF_023715155.1 Neobacillus mesonae | reverse complement strand
GCCTCATCTGTGACCAGGAAGTCGAGCACTTCCAAAGTGGAGGTGTTGTGCAGCTCCTCGTACGCATCGGCGTGCATCATCGTGAGCAGCTGGACTGTCCATTCAATATCGGACAGCGCACCGCGGCCGAGCTTCGTGTGCGTGGCGCGGTCGGCGCCGCGCGGCAACCGCTCGTTGTCCACGCGCGCTTTGATGCGGCGGATCTCTTTGATTTCCGCGTCGCTGGCCCCACCTTCCGGGTAACGGAACTTATCGATGGCTGTGAGAAAGTTCTTCCCCACCTCGACATCTCCCGCGCACACAGTGGCCCGCAAAAGGGCTTGTTTCTCCCAGACCGCGCCCCATTCGTCGTAGTAGCGCTCGTAGCTGGCGATGGTTCGCGCCACCGGGCCGGAACGTCCCTCAGGGCGCAGCCCCAGATCGACTTCGAGCGGCGGGTCGCTGGACGGTTTGGCCA
>NZ_JAMBNQ010000110.1 GCF_023715155.1 Neobacillus mesonae | reverse complement strand
CCTTCTTAGAATGCGCGGGGCCGGGGGCTTCTTCTTGGATCAGCTGAGTGAGACCGTTGACAGGGTTGACGGTCAAGCGGAGCCGTGCTGGATCTAGACGCTCAGCCTTAGCATTGCCCTCATCGTGTGAATCGACATCCACGAGCACGAAGTGGTGCGTTTCGGAGTCTTTGAGCTCGAAGAGCACCGCGCGGAACTGATCATTGACGCGACCGGTGCGCACGCGCTTGTCCACGGCATTGTTGAGCGTCTTAATGCGCAGCGACGGGTTGGCCGGATCTTCCGCGAGCTTCTGCAGGAAGTTCATCACCGGCTTGTACAAGGCACCGTCGAGTTTCAGGCCGCTGTAGAAGCTGAATGTAACCATCTGCGCCACTCCTTACCCCAGCAACGCCGCCGGGATTGTCTGCTCGTTGAGTGTATCCGGGTACATGAGCGTCCAACCGTCGTCTATTAGGC
>NZ_JAMBNQ010000010.1 GCF_023715155.1 Neobacillus mesonae | reverse complement strand
AGGACCGGGATGGACGCACCGCTGGTGTACCAGTTGTCTTGCCAAAGGCATAGCTGGGTAGCTATGTGCGGAAGGGATAAGTGCTGAAAGCATCTAAGCATGAAGCCCCCCTCAAGATGAGATTTCCTTTTAGCTAAAGCTAAGTAAGATCCCTGAAAGATGATCAGGTTGATAGGTCAGAGATGGAAGCATGGTGACATGTGGAGTTGACTGATACTAATCGATCGAGGACTTAACCAAGAATGAAAAGCGTAAGCGACTGTTCAACTTCGACAGACGTTGGAGCTAGACAATTGTATGATTAAAGCGAACTCGTTCTTAACAAACTTCTTCTCTATTATCTAGTTTTGAGGGAATGAATCCTCAAATTAAATAGTCTGGCAGTAATGGCGAGAAGGTCACACCCGTTCCCATACCGAACACGGAAGTTAAGCTTCTCAGCGCCGATGGTAGTTGGGGCCTTGCCCCTGTGAGAGTAGGACGCTGCCAGGCTAAGCCCCTTTTGGGGCTATTATTTTGCCTTGTTTTTGATAATGGCCCATGGTCAAGCTGTAAAGACACTGTTCTTTCACGGCGGAAGCAAGGGTTTAAATCCTGTAAATGGAGGATTAGCTCAGCTGGGAGAGCATCTGCCTTACAAGCAGAGGGTCGGCGGTTCGATCCCGTCATCCTCCACCATGATGAAATAAAATAGTAGAGCAATTGCGAGGGTTCAAGTCCTCTGATTCGCACTTTATATGAGCCATTAGCTCAGTTGGTAGAGCATCTGACTTTTAATCAGAGGGTCGAAGGTTCGAGTCCTTCATGGCTCACCATTTTGAATATGCGGGTGTGGCGGAATTGGCAGACGCGCTAGAATCAGGATCTAGTGCTGCAAGGCGTGGGGGTTCGAGTCCCTTCACCCGCATTAAATTAGTTATAACAATACGGAAGTAGTTCAGTGGGAGAGCACCACCTTGTCTAGGTGGGAGTCCCGTCAGGATCGTCCGTATTACTCAGCAGGGTTTATCCTACTTTTGATATAGATTTTGTGTGGCTCAGCAGCTCAGTCGGTAAAGCAGATTACTTACTTCATCGAATTTGCTTCTGCGGTCCTCTGCTCAAAAAATCGTAAGATTTTTTGAGCAGAGGACTGAAAGTAAGACATTATATCGAAACTTAATTTAATAGGGCTCAGTAGCTCAGTCGGTAGAGCAAAGGACTGAAAATCCTTGTGTCGGCGGTTCGATTCCGTCCTGAGCCACCTTTTTAAAATTGTATTATGGCGGATGTGGCGAAGTGGTTAACGCATCGGATTGTGGTTCCGACACGCGTGGGTTCGATTCCCATCATCCGCCCCATGAAAATGCGGGTGTAGTTTAGTGGTAAAACCACAGCCTTCCAAGCTGTTGTTGTGAGTTCGATTCTCATCACCCGCTCCATATGGGCCTATAGCTCAGCTGGTTAGAGCGCACGCCTGATAAGCGTGAGGTCGATGGTTCAAGTCCATTTAGGCCCACCATTTTATAATAAAATATTTTTTATTCCGCAGCAGCTCAGTGGTAGAGACGAGCAAAGCTTCTTGAATAGTCGTCTAGTTGTACACGCCAAGAGGCATCTTGGATTACATACTGAGGTGTGGACACGAATTACGCTTTGAGTATGATGTAATTCTATTATTCCGCAGTAGCTCAGTGGTAGAGCTATCGGCTGTTAACCGATCGGTCGTAGGTTCGAATCCTACCTGCGGAGCTATTTTTTTATACTGGGAAGTACTTAAAAGGCTGATGAGGCCCCCTGCTAAGGGTTAGGTCGGGTAATCGTCACGAGAAACCAAATTAAATTTCTCCTTCTCCGTCATGCATATTGATACGCCTTTTACCTCAGCTGGGAATATACGCCTTCTAAACGTATGGTCAGAGGTTAGAATCCTTTAAGGCGCGTAGAAAAACCTAATCCGATTTGGATTGGGTTTTTTTATTAAGCTGGAGGAGTACGCGTGAGCTGATTTATTTGGGAAAACGGTCAGGAAAAGATTCTATGTTGGACCTGCTTTTTCAATAGTCCTCCAAACCTCTAATTTTTTGTGCAGCAATATACCACTCCTTAATGTAGGAATGTTCCAAAAAAGGAGGATAGGCTTTAATAATTTTAATAAACCAACTTAGTTTTCCATCCCAGTTTTCTAATTTCCCAGGTGGATATAAATTCCACCCAAGTTCATCTAAAGTAAAATTGGACTTTGCACTGTTCCTTTTCATTGAAGTAGTTACTAAATTTCCCTTTTCATTTGTTCCGCCTAATGTAACTGGAGTTATATGATCTATTGTAGGTAATAAATCCCAATAGGCCGGATGACACTCATTATATTTCCAGTTTGGATGAAAGGGAAATTCATTTGGATAGATTTTTGATAATATTCTTAGTACAGGTGGAAATAATAGCTTTTCTCCACTATATCGGTCTTTAAAACCATCCCTAACAAAAATACTTAACATATAAGCTTTTGTATAATGCCTTTTTACATAATCAATCTTTTTAAAAGGATAGTTGAGATTTATTAGTTCTGCCCCCGATTCTTTCTCTCCTGATTCAATTAGATCACAAACTTTCGAAATTAACATTGCTTTTTCCATTGTTGATGCTCCTTTGTTAACTCATTCTTTCCACTATACTTTCTATATAAAAAAATGACTCTACCTGCCATTATGTTAACTTCCTTTCCAGTAGTTTTACAATTCTTTCAAAGATCAATCCGATAATACGAACCATAATATTGAATGAAAGCATAGGGGATGAATGGACGTGTTACTCAAAGCTCGGATTGCCATACCAAATCCAGCTGATGCGTCTGTTTATTCAGCTGCATTTATAGAGGTTAACCCAATAGTTAGCCCTAAGCAAATCGCAGTTATAATGGGTAGAAGGTGTTACTTAATATAGAACCTATAGTATATTTATAGAAAATAAAAAAATGGGCATATAGTTTAGAGGGAAGCGAATTGAACCATTTTATTGTTATGCAAGGGAATACTTACTAGGAGGAGAAAGATCTAGATTATTTGGTCACCACAACAAGATAGAGAAGGTAATGTACTACATTCATGGAAACGGATGACCGAAGTAAGAGAAGGAGATCAAGCAATTCACTATGTAAAAGGAAATATCGTTGCTATTCGTTTTGCCAGTGAAGGCTGCAGCAAGTAGGACACCATCTGTTTTGCAAATCCATAATGGATGGATGATTAAGGCTATTTAGTAAATTTAAGATACCATGAATTATTATGGGCGGGTAAGTGTGTGTTGTGCGCTATAGATTTACTAGATATACTCAGAGCAAGCCATTCGAAGCCTTGGAGGATAGTACCAATGCAGGCACTTAATGAATAAGGGTTTAATTGCATTCGATGGACAAGGATATTTGCATATTTCTTAAGCCTTCAATGAAGAAATTTATATTAATTTCAAGGGCTAAGATACAAATTCATTCTAAAAAACAAAGCGTATTTTAAGTGCATAAAAGGAATATTTTCAAAACAAAAGGTAATTATAACTTGATTCATCCCCTAGCAAATACTTTGCAATTTTTTATAAAAATGTTTTATTAAAACTCACTTAGAATTCAAATAAAAAACCTATATAAATAGGCAAACTCAAGTTTGCCTATAATTTGAAAGCTATAAATAGTATTTTATTGAAATTTTCACAAAAATTATTTTGTGTTGGTGAATCCACCATCAATCCGAATAACCTCACCATTGATATACTGTGCTTTGGAAGTTAATAAGAATGTAACAAGTTCAGCCACTTCTTCTGGTTTACCCAAACGCTTTTGTGGTATACCACCTGTTGCATTTTCTTTCATTTCCGGATTCGCTTCGTAAAAAGCTTTAACCATAGGTGTTTCAGTAGGTCCTGGAGCAATGGCATTTACACGTAATCCGTCTTTTGCATATTCAGCAACCATACTCTTCGTCAATCCAACAATACCATGTTTTGTCGCGGAATAAGTCACTACAGAGTCTTGACCGATTACACCCGCACTTGAAGCTGTATTAACAATCGAACCTCCGCCATTTTTCAACATGACTTCGGCTACATATCGGACACCATATAAAGCTCCCATTAGATTGATACCAACAATCCGGTCGATTTCTTCAATCTTCGTGTCCAAGAAGAATTTACCGCTGCCGGAAATCCCGGCATTGTTAAAGAAATAATCAATGGAGCCAAACTTTTCAACTGTTTTATCAACATAATTTTTTACTTCTTCTTGTTTGGATACATCAGCTTTGATGAAAATAGAATCAACTCCTAATTTTTTCACCATTTCAACTGTTTCATTTCCACCTTTTTCATTAACATCCACTACCACAATGTTAACTCCTTCTTCTGCTAAACGGACTGCTGTTGCTTGGCCCAACCCACTGCCAGCGCCGGTAATAATCGCAACTTTATTCACGTATAAAACCTCCCATTTTATTTAAAAGCTTAAAAGACGTTAAGGTCATTTAAGTCAATTGTGAAAGTATGTACTCGTTTTCTTCATATTTATTAAAAAACAAGTTTTACCCCTTCAGCTCACCTAACACCATACCTATAAAATCTTTTCCAGTTCTTGATTTATTATACAGAGTCATTTCTACCAGAAATTGAGCTTGTTAAACTGTCCCCATATGTAGTATTTCCATGAAAACGCTGAAACCTGGACAATAAGTCTATACTTCTGTCTCCAATTACCTCAACTTCCCTAATTTTCTTTGCACTTTTTATTTGTTAATATTAAAGTGTATAGTGATCAAAATTTACTATAGTTAGTTTATAAAACGTGCTAAAGCACGGTATAAGTGGAAAAGAAGCAGGGAAATCCTTGCTTTTTATTTTGGGGGACAGTGCTTGTCCAGGTGTCCCATATGAGAGGATTTGAATTTGACTATGATAAATAATTTTTGGCGTGATTTACCACGACCTTTTTTCATACTAGCACCAATGGAAGATGTGACGGATGTTGTTTTCCGTCATGTAGTAAGTGAAGCCGCCAGACCTGATGTGTTTTTTACAGAGTTTACAAACACGGAGAGTTATTGTCACCCACAGGGGATTCAGAGTGTACGTGGGCGATTGACTTTTACAGAGGATGAACAGCCAATTGTAGCTCATATATGGGGGGATAAGCCTGAATACTTTCGGCAAATGAGTTTTGGTATGGCGAAACTAGGCTTTCGGGGTATAGATATCAATATGGGCTGTCCTGTACCTAATGTGGCACAAAATGGGAAGGGAAGCGGTCTTATCCGTCGTCCAGAAGTTGCGGCAGAGTTAATACAAGCAGCAAAAGCAGGAGGGCTGCCCGTAAGTGTAAAGACAAGGCTTGGTTACACGGATGTAGACGAATGGCAGGATTGGCTGACACACATATTGAAGCAAGACATTGTCAATCTATCCATTCATCTGCGTACAAGAAGGGAAATGAGCAAAGTAGACGCACATTGGGAGATGATCCCCGAGATTAAGAAACTTCGTGACCAGGTAGCACCGGATACACTTTTGACAATCAATGGGGATATTCCTGACCGTCAAACTGGCTTGAAGCTCGCTCTTCAATATGGTGTTGATGGGGTTATGATTGGGCGTGGTATTTTTAAAAATCCATTTGCCTTTGAAAAAGAGCCAAAAAACCATAGTAGTAAGGAATTGCTTGATCTCTTAAGATTGCATCTGGATCTCCATGATAAATACTCAAAATTAGAGCTGCGCTCGTTCAAGGCTCTTCATCGCTTTTTTAAGATATATGTTAAAGGATTTCGAGGGGCGAGTGAATTAAGAAATCAATTAATGAACACAGAGTCAGCAGATGAAGTTCGCGCATTGCTCGATAACTTTGAGCAAAACAATGTTGATGTGATGGGGGAACAGTAGAATGATGTGTCCCCCTGTTTGAAATCGGGGGGCCTTCGTTTTTTTCTTATAGTCCCAAACAAATTCCTTCATCTGGTTTCCATGGCTGCTGTATTTAAGGGAATCAGGCGTTCCTCAGCTAACAGTCTACAAGGCTTTTTTGTTACTGGAATACTAATCTAGGATGAATTTATTGTTATACCTTTTAAGAAAGTTAAGCAAATGGCAGGGGCTTAAATTCCTTCTATTTCTTCGCATTCGCTTTTATTTCTACGATGTAACCCGAATATCCGAACCGAAATAAACATTTTCAATTCCAGCCCTGATTTTGCGAAATAATATTTTTCCAATATTTCAGGGCATAATTCTTTTAAATTCTTGTCATATTTCGCCTTTCCCAACTTTGCAGAGGGGAGATTTTGAGGAAGGATTATGTTAACTACCGAAAAAATGTGTGAAAACAGTAATAAAGCTGCAAAAATGCCATTTTGAAACCAAAAATCCTTCATTTTGGGGGTTCAGACGGAAAATTACTTTTTCACGAGATGGGATGTGGGGTAGAATCGGAGATTGCAAAAAAGTATTGGGCTGAACAAAAGCTGTAACCCAAGGCACCAATAGATTAAAAAGTGCCTTTTCTGTGGAAAAAGATCTTAAAATGTTGATAAATTATATTAGAGTTTACACATATTGAGATAACTGCTAGGCTGATAAAAAAGAATAAGCAGGAACCAAGGGGCCTGCTTTACACATTATGTTCTAGTTCAGAGTGTTGCTGCAGTTTCTTGACGTATGCATTTAAAACATTACGGCCTGAATCCAAAAGCTTTTTATGATATTCGTCAAAGTTTAATTTTAGCATAAATTCTAATTTTCCAAATGCCTCATAAACCTCAGCGAGATTTATAGTTTCCTCATTATACATTCTATCTACAAGGTTTATATATACAACTACAACCTCCTTAGTAACCTCTTCGAACTTTTTGGTTTCTAACTTGATAAATTTTGATGGATCATCCACAAAATTAGTGGTATTTTTTTCAGTTCGTTCTAGGTGATTTTCTAAAGTCTTACTAAGGTAATAGTGAAAACTATCTATTTTATTTGCTCTTTCAATACAACTTATAGCGAAACTGCAGAATTCAGAAACTTTAAAGTTGTACAAACTTGAGTATAACAAATAAATATCTTCAAGATCTTTTAAAACTGAAGTGTACAGTTTATCTGAAATACGTGAGCTCTCAGTAAAATACACTATTAACTCATTTGGTAAGTTTAACTTCTTTATATCGTCTTTCTCCATTAATTTCTCATCGACAGTCATTTTAAATACCTCCATTATCTCAACAACCTATAAAAATAGGAAACATAAAATTAGTTCATAAGTAAGAATAGATTTAATTGAAATCGAGAAAAACGATTAAATATTTATTAAATCAATTCGGATATAAAAATGATGATTATTTAATTATCTCTTCGATTTGTTTAGCAATTTCAAAAACTCTGTCATATTTTTCTAATTTGCTCTTATATTCATTTATTTCAATTTGATGCTCTTGTACAACCAATAGTTTTGAGACAATTTCTTTATTATCCTTAACAATTTGATAGAAGTTGTTAAAATTATTAATATATAGATTTAAAAGGGTTTCATTATAAGTAGAATCCCAGTTTTTTATACTTTTACTCTCAGCGGCTATGTTGGGGGAGTTCTGCTCATTTACGAACAAAGATGACTGCTGGCTCTGTAAAAAAATTTGGTAACGGTTTTTATAGGGTTCCACTTTAAGTATCTTGTACCAGCGGGATTTGACTGAACCAAAGTTTAATTGGTATTTTTCACATACAGCTTTAATTGCTTCAGTAATAATTTTCCCTTCCTTACTGAAAGAAATCACTTCGTTAAAAAGTTCCTCGTTACTTAGTTGTTTCCGTTGGGTACTCCCTTGTTGTTTTGTAGAATACATTGGTGCTCTCCTTTTTAGTTTTTATTTTTTTAAGGAAAAAATCCTATTTTAGTTAATAGTTCTTTTTTGTAGTGAACTTGTAGTTTAGTTTCTTTTAATTATGTACACTTTTGAGGTGATGAGTTTAAAAAGTTGTTCCAATAAGTATACTAAATTATCAGCAACGAAAAACGCAAGGAAAATATTTTTTAAAACGAGTATTTTTTGTTCTACTATATTTACACTTTAGTTTAATTTGGGGAATAATGTTAGTACACTCTGTTCTTCTAAATTAGTTATATAATTACAAAGGTATAAGTAAAGCTTTAAAGGTCTTAAACAAGGTTTTAATAAGATAATAAATGATGTGAAAGGTTACCTTTATGAATAAGTTGTCTAAATCTCATAAATGTATCAAACTAAGTGCCGGGTAAACTAAATTTAGAATAAAACAATTCTTTGATAGGTATAAAGAGTTATAAGTGATTTTGGTTCTATATTGTCCCATTACTCTTTTTCTTCTATGTAACCAGCAAGATTAATTTCTTTCACATAGAATAAACATTCCAATTCAGGCACGGTTTTTGTGAAAATAAACTTTTCCGATTTCAGGGTTCTTTCTTGCTCACTATGTGGTAATTTGCTGGCAGGAGGATTGTTTAGAGAAGTGAATGCTATTTTAAAGTAAAATAAAAAGAGGAATTATGTGAGATAGAAGGTATAGACAGGAGGGATTAGATGAGCATCCAATTAAATGAAATACTTTCAAGGAAGATATTAACTGAAGCAAAAGGGTATTTAGATGTTGGATTTACGCATTCCTTAAATCCATATAGCCGATGTGGCTTTTCCTGCCTTTATTGCTATGTAAGAGAAATGCCTATTCAAAAATTCAAAGGCCTTCCTTGGGGAGAATGGGTAGATATTAAAACAAATGCTGCAGAAAATTACCGGAATGAAATCAAGAAACTTCGTAAAAAAAACAAACCGGTAAACATTTTTATGTCTTCTGCAACAGATCCCTACCAGCCAATTGAACGTAAAGCAAATATTACACGAGGGCTGTTAGAAGAAATGATTGAAAATCCTCCTGACTTTCTCCAAATTCAAACACGAGGGCCGCTCATCGGAAGGGATATTGAGCTAATAGTTAAATTAAAGGAGAAATGTAAAGTCCTTGTATCAATGACGATTGAAACAGATAGAGAAGATATAAAGAAGATATTTGCCCCATACGCTCCTGGGATAAAATTGAGGTTAAAAGTTTTGAAAGACGTTCATGATGCGGGAATACCTACTCAAGCCTCCATTTCTCCCGTATTGCCATTTACACCTGGGTTTCCAAAGACCTTAGATGGAATCGTAGATCATATATGGATTGATACTCTTCATATTGGAGATGGTTCTATGGGCAAACGTTCAAACAGGCTGGGTATGCCAAAATTATTTGAAGAACATGGACTATCGGAGTGGTTTCAACAAGACTTACATGTAAAGGTGGAAAAGTATTTTAAGAAATACTTTCCTGGTGAAATGGTACGAGTTTCAAAACAAGAAGCATTCCTGGAATAAGGAAACCTTTTGGTAATCTTTTGGTAATCACTTGCACCGGGGGAAAATGATCAGGATTCTTACCATCCTCATGACTGAGAGTGCCAACTACGGTAAAAGTCAGCCCGTTAATTTACCCGATACATAGGAATAATGAGTTGCAGAGGTAAAAATGCCCAGTTATTCTTCCCGTACTCCCAAAAAGAAGCATGTAACGGACAAAATCAGCCTGTTATTTTACCCGTTTCAGAAGAATGATGAGACACTCGGTCAAAATCACACTATGATTCTTCCCGTTCCTCCAAGAATGAAGCGCGTAACGGACAAAAACGTCCCGTTATTCTTCCCGATATATAAGAATAATGTGTCGCAGAGGTAAAAATGCCCAGTTATTCTTCCCGTACTCCAAAATGAAGCAATGTAACGGACAAAATCCCCCTGTTAATTTCCCCAATACACAAGAATAATGAGTGTGTCGGACAAAATCAATCTATGATTCTTCCCGTTTCTCCATAAATGAAGCGCGTAACGGACAAAAACGTCCCGTTATTTTTCCCAATACATATGAATAATGATTGCAACGGACAAAATCACTCTATGATTCTTCTCAATCTCTATGAAAATGGCCCGCTGCGTGTCGGAAATCTTTATTTTAACACGGTAGCTAGCAGGAGATTTCGGCAGAGTTCTTTTGGTTAGGCAAAAAGGCAAATAACCCTTTGGGCCTTGCCTTTTAATATTTCTAATTATGCAGTTGTAATCCAATAGATTCCTTTTTAGGTTTCACGCTGACAAGCACAATACTTAGCACAACCAAGATGATTCCTGCGAAAAGGCTGATTGTTACTTTTTCATGCAGGAATAAGGAACTCCCTAAAATAGAGATAATAGGGATTAGAAAAGTATAAGTTGATACTTTGCTTGCATCCCCGGAACTAATCAGTGTAAAGAAATCAAGCCAGCCAAGCGCAATCACAAATATAGAGATAAATAATAAGGTTAGTGTAAACGGCAGGTTCCATGAAACAGACGACCAGCTTTCCGTTCCCGTTCCAGAGACAAGCAGGAACAGCCCTCCAATAATAATATGAAGCGTAGTCAGCCAAATTCCATCTACTTTTTGAGATGTTTTTTTCATATACACCGTACCCAGCGCCCAACTAATAGCCGACCCTAAAGCAAGCAAAACACCGGTAATTGAAATATGTCCAGCTAATCCACCTAAACAAACGATACCGACACCTGCAAAACCTAATATTAACCCTGCCGCTTTAAAGGCGTACATGGATTCACCAAGCCAAATCCATGAGAAAATCCCCACTAATACGGGTTGGAGAAAAACAATGGTCGTAAAAAGTCCTGCTGGTAAATAATTTAATCCGACAGTTTGCAGTCCGTAATATAAAATAATATTTAAGATTGCTGATACAAAGTAAATTGGCCATGTTTCTTTAAAACGAAGCAAGTTATATCTTGGAATTGCAAAAATAAGTAACAGAAGTCCGCCTAAAAATAATCGCATCCCTGCAAATAATAGTGGAGGTGAATAATTTAAGGCAAATTTAGTCATAGGCCAATTAATCCCCCACATGATGACGAGAAAAGCGAGTAGAAAGGCACTTTTTACTCTAACAGGGTTCCTCATATGTAACCTCCTTCACAAAGTACGATTACCTCATCCTGGGTACTATACAAATAAACTAATAAACAATGTAAATGCCAAGATGTTTTTCTGCGCATGCTAGACAGGTATTTTTATCATAAAATTCATTTGCGTGCATTTTCCTATTACAATACCGGCATTTGCGATATTCTCTTTTTTTAGAAGCAACGGCTTTAGCCGTTTCATCGATAATCTTTTCCTTTTTCTCGTCTTCTGTCATGGATTGAAGGTCCTTCCAAGGAAGCTTTCGTGTGAATTTTTTAGTGGGTAATGGTATAGAGGGACTTTCCCAAATGAACGTGTTATACCCCCACTCAATTCCATATGAAGTTGCAACAAGGAATATCTCCGGCTCATCGCAAAATCCATCCAGTTTAAAATAATGAAATACGTTTTTTAATGACATCTCCTCAGAATCTATATGATCATCTTGCATTTTCTTGGTAACCCACTGAGTAATTTTTACCTTCATTGCAGCCACTTTAGATTGCCCCCAGTTAATTGTAAGTTTTGAAAGGGATAAATATGTAAAAATTATAGCAGAGTAGAGAGAGAAGAAACAGTCCTGTTAAGAGTTAGACGAAAGAGTTAAAATAATTTTTATCCTTTATGTTGAATAATAGAGGCCTTTTTATTATGGTTATATAAGATGTAAAAATTTTTAAGAAATTTAGTGTGAAAATACACATACGATTATTCAATCTTGTGTTATCCTAGCAGTATAACTACTTTTGGAGGTAAAGAGATATGCAACTTACTGTAGATAATCCCATGAATGCCAAAAGTGACAAACCATTTTCAAGGACAAATCCATTTCAAGCAAAGGTACTAAAGAATATTAATTTAAATGGTCCAGGCTCAAGCAAGGAAACAAGGCATATTGAGCTGTCATTAAAAGAATCTGGCCTTTCTTATGTACCTGGTGATGCACTTGGTGTTGTCCCTGCAAATGATCCGGAACTTGTGGGTACTCTTATGAAGGAAATGGAGTGGGATGGCGAATCAAGTGTAACTGTTGGCAAGCAAGGCGAGGCAATGACATTAAAGGATGCGCTGACCAACTATTGTGAAATTACACTTTTAAATAAGAAGATATTACAACAGGCAGCAGCCTTTACAGATAATGAAGAGCTGCAAAAGCTTGTGTCAGCTGAAAATGCAGCACAGCTTAAGGAATATTGCGATGGGCGTGATTTACTTGATATGCTGCGTGAATTCGGCCCATGGAAAGCTTCTGCTCAAGAAATTGTGTCGTTATTAAGAAAAATGCCGCCGCGTCTTTATTCTATTGCAAGCAGCTTAACTGCAAATCCGGATGAAGTTCATCTAACGATTGGAGCAGTACGTTATACGTCATATGGACGTGACCGCAAAGGAGTTTGTTCGGTTTTATGTGCTGAACGTCTTCAAGAGGGAGATACGCTCCCAGTTTTTGTTCAACCGAATAAACACTTCCATTTGCCGGAATCTGATAAAGATGTAATCATGGTTGGACCTGGGACAGGCATTGCGCCATTCATTTCCTTTATTCAGGAACGTGCAGTCACTAATGCAGCCGGACGCACATGGCTATTCTTTGGGGATCAGCATGCAGCATCAGATTTCCTTTATCAAAGCGAATTGGAAAAATTCCAGCAGGATGGGGTACTGACTAAACTAGATACTGCCTTCTCCCGTGATTCCGATCAAAAAGTATATGTACAGCATAAAATGCTTGAACATAGCAAAGAATTATATGAATGGATTGAAAATGGAACTTATTTCTACGTTTGTGGAGATAAGGAACACATGGCGAAAGACGTCAATGAGGCGTTAATTACTATTATTGAAAAAGAAGGGGCTATGGCCCGCGAAGACGCCGAAGCATATCTGAAAGATTTGCAGAAGCAAGGACGTTATCAACGTGATGTGTACTAGGCATTCAGTTTCCAAATAAAAGATTTTTAAAAAGTAACCCTTCGGTTCATCCGGAGGGTTACTTTTTCGATACATGCCATTTTTACTCATTTAAACCATTTGAATAATCTTTTGCGCTGAATCTATTCCGTTTTCGATACAGTCTGGGATACCAACTCCATAATAAGAACAGCCGGCAAGGATGATTCCAGGATAAACATTTGCCATTTTATCCTCAAGCGCTGCTACACTTTTAGGATGGGTAATCAAATAGTTTGGCATTGTATTGGTCCATTTGGTTATTTCGCTTGCTGTTGGTTGAGCCTTAATCTTAAGGCTTTTACGGATATCTTCAAGTGCCGCCTGAAGCAGTTCCTCTTCATTCATTTCTTTTAACGAAGCAAAAGAGGGATGACCGCTTTTATAAAAGAGTCTGACAAGCAGATTACCGGATTTTGATGTATGCTCCCATTTCCGGCTGGACCAGGTGCAGGCATTACAGGATAATTCAGCAGTATTGGCGGTGATAAAGCCTGTTCCATCAGCAGGAAGTAAGCTGTCAGGAAGGTCAAAGCCAAAATACACGCTAATCAGTGAACTATTTTTTAATCCGGAAAATTCATTTTTTAGATCTTGGTTATCGAGTAAGTTTTCGGCAGCTGTATTCGGGATACTAAGTACTGCGTAATCCGCTTCAATGATTTCCTGATTATGCAGGACAATTTGGTAACGATTATGGTCCTGCTCAATTTTCATGACTTTTGTATTTTTTAAAATTTCAACTTCATTCAGTTGATTTTCAAGTGCGTCAATTAATGAGTTTAATCCGTTACGGAAGGATAGAAATTTCCGATCGCCGCCTTGGAATTTTTGTTTATTAGCTGAGAGACCTTTGATAATGCTCCCATATTCATTCTTATAATCAAGCAAATAAGGAAGGGTGGATGCAATGGTTAAGTCGCTGAGTTTTCCTGAATAGACACCAGAAAGGACAGGGGCAATTTGCTTTTCAACCAATTCTTGCCCGAGAAAATGTTCGAGAAAAGAACCAATCGAGTCGTTTTTGGTGAACGTTTCATTTTTGGTATAAAAGTCTTTCAAGGCTTCCACTTTTCCTTCTGCTGAAACAAGTGTGCTTTCAGCCAGCGATTCAATGCTTGCAGGAATTCCGAAAACAGCATCCTCTGGTATTGGCTTCACTTCTCCATCCACGTAAATAAACGAACGGCCCGTCGCATTGTAGACTACTTCTTTTTCTAAATCAAGTTCTTTGATTAAGGGAAAAGACTCCATTTTACGAGCAACAAGGGAATCTGCACCGGCTTCCATGATAAATCCATTCTGTTTAACAGTCCGAATCTTTCCGCCCAGGCAGTCGGATGTTTCTACTAGAACCAGCCTGACATCTGATTGATTCGCTATCTTCCATTTTTGCAATTCATACATGGCCGATAACCCTGTAATACCGCCGCCAATTACTACGACTGTTTTCACTTTCTGCCACCTCATTTATTCATACTTAGTCCCTATCATTTTACCATTGTCTATCAGTACATACTTTGAAAGTTTCTTGAACAATTTGATTATGTAAACTGAATGTGTTATACTGTTTACATAATAATGAGTGGTTTTAAAAGTTGAAATTTTTATTATTCTGCTAACCATACTTTGGAATAATAAGGATTTTCTTTGCTCATCCCAAAACAATGAACTTTTTTTGGAAACCACCATGCAGGCTTAAACAACACTAAATGTTAAATTGGGAATGAGTTCAGCCGAGAGCAGCTAATTTGCTTGATTCTGCACTCATTTTTTATTGTTTTAAAGAAAAACACATTTATCCCTCTTAACTTTTCTTTTTTTAGATTGAACTATCCCCAAGCTTACACTAGCTGATGAAATTGACAGTTTCCTCCATCTTAAAACTTAAAAGCTATTCTTAGATCTGATTGTAACGATCGAATGATTCTATCCCACTCCTTATGAATCATTTTTACGATATCCTATATTGGTTCAGTCTAATAGGGACACGTCATTTCCGATTTATTGGGCATTTAGAGTTATTGGTTTTTTTAATCTTTGTTGTTGAGGACATGGCGGCCTCTTACTTTTTAAAACTTCTTAGTATTTTGGTATGCAGTATCACGAATTGTTAACTTTTGATCATTTTTATAGATATAACTATTTGTGAAATATTGAACAAAGAAAGGGATGGTAAAATGAGAACGGATCAGAAAACAGATCCTAAAGCAAAAGAAGAAATGAAAGATGATTATTCATTTGACAGAGTGCCTGTAGAAAAGAGGAATATGGGCTGGTTTAGTATTACAAACATAACTTTTGGAATTGCAACAGCAATTTTTTACTTTCAAATGGGAAGTGTAATGGCACTTCAATTTGGGGCTGTTAACGCCATTATTTCGGCTATTTATGCGATCATTGTGGCTGGAATACTTGGGACAATCATCGCCTATTTATCCGCTAAATCTGGTATGAATGTCAATTTATTGTCCAGAGGTGGATTTGGATACATCGGTGCCTCGTTAACCTCGTTTATTTATGCGTCGAATTTTATCATGTATTGTGCATTTGAAGGGATGATATTAGTTGCAGCTGTACATGAATTTCTCCCCTCAATCCCGGTATGGCTTTTAATTATCATCTTTGGTTCAGCTGTTATCCCTTTAAACTGGTTTGGAATCAAACAGCTGGATAAATTACAAAAATGGTCATTACCAATATTCGGTGTCTTTTTAATTACAACGATTGTAGTAGCGTTTAACAGAACTTCAGTTTATGATGGAAATTTCTGGGCATTTATGCCTGAGGGAGTTCAAGCTGGTGGAACGGCATTGCTTTTATGTATCGGGATGCAGCACGGTATAATGGGGTTAACCGCTCTTCTTGCATCAGATTATGCCCGCTTCCTTAAACCAAAAGATATTAAATTGGGGTCAGTGATGATTGGATTTGTGCCGCAGGTGTTCTGCTTTGGGGTGATGGGCGGCCTCGGAATTTGGTTTGGCATTCGTTTAGGAGAGTCTAATCCGGGTGTATATATCGTATCACTCCTTGGGTTGGGCGGAGCACTATTTACTTTATTGACTCAGCTGAGGATCAATATTACCAATATCTATAGTGCATCACTTTCACTTTCTAACTTTTTTGAGAATGTTTTTAAGTTTAAACCTGGCCGTCGATTTTGGATTGTTGTAGCAGGAGTCATTTCTATGGCCTTGATGTTGGGCGGTATTCTGGACCATTTAGATTCTGCCATGACATTCCAAGGGGTATTCCTGTTGACATGGGCTGCAATTTTAGTCACTGACTCTTTAGTGGTGAAAAAAATATTGAAGATAGGTCCGGGGTTTTATGAGGCTAGACAGGAGAATTTGTATAAATGGAATCCTGTTGGGGTTATTCCATTAATTACAGCAAGTGTTTTAGGCACGATTGCTGCATTAGGATACATGGGCACGTTCTTACAAAGTACGGCTGCTTTTTTTGCCGCGATTTTAGCTTCTATTCTCACCGTTATTTTTGCTGTTTTAACAAAAGGGAAATATTACAGTAAATGTCAAGCTGAGAATAAATCGGAAAAAGATTATTTGGCGTCATAAGTTAATTAGATAATGATGCAAAAAAAGCTGGCTCTTTTATGTGGAAGGTCCTTAAGACCAACCATGTTGAAGAGCCGGCTTTTTTATTGTCAATTCAGGAATGTCGCTTTGAAAAGAAAACATATACTTCGGTTTGGCTTTACATGACTGCTTAATGGAATAATTTTCGTAATTCATTAGGAACTTCACGGCTTTTTCTTGTCTCAGCATCCATTGTCACACTAGTTACAAGTGCATCAGCACATTTTTCACCATGTTGATTATAGATTTCCTGCAAAAGGACAAAACTGCTTTTTCCAACCTTTTCCGGCCGTGTTTTTATCGTAAGTCTGTCGTTCTGTCTGCATTCTTTACGATAATTAATATTGATATTTACTGTGACCGTTTGGATTCCCATTTGAAGAAATTTGTCATAGTAGAGGCCGGCTTTTTCATACCAATTTTCCCGGCCCCACTCAAGGTACTCCAAATATTTTGCATTGTTAACATGTCCATTTACATCAATTTCTGTAGAACGGACAACAATCTCTAATACATCCTCCATTTTATCACCTTCACGATAATCTAGTTTCTTATATCGTAACATAAATAAGGAAGAAAATGGGTGGGAGGTAATAAATCTCTATTTTCATATTGGTAAGTGGAAGCACTGCTGCTATATTTATCATTTTTGATAAAAATGTTTGACAAATTCCGAGTAAGTCAATAAGATAATAATGTATTACTAGACTGATTAATCAGTTAAGTAAAGGGGATGGGAATAATATCAAACAGAAATGAAAATAGGTATGATTTAAGAAGAGAACAACTGCTATTGGTAGCACAAGAACTGTTTGCAAAGAATGGTTATCATAAAACCAAAATATCGGATATTGTTGCTGAAGCAGGTGTTTCTCAGGGGACTTTTTATTGGTATTTTAAGAGCAAACAGGCGGTGGCTCTCGAAATTGTTAAGTCTGGAAAGGAACAGCTCTTAAAGGTCATTCATAAAGGATATCGAACAAGCCTTGGCACTTCGGGAGAAATGGTTGCGGGATCTAAACGCTTATTGTTTGATATTTTAGTGTTTTCAAAGGAAAATCCTTATTTTATGAAACTACTATTAGTAGGAAATAGTGAAGATGAGAGCCTGCAAAAAGCTTGTCATCAAGCAAGGTTGGATATGGAGTCCGCTTTTTACGATAATATCAAGAGCGCTATCGCACTTGGTATGCTGCCAAGTATGATGGATGTACATATGTGTACAGCTTTCTTAATGAGCCTAATCGAAGGAACAATAGCAAGATGGTTATTTGGACCGGTAGATGAGCATTCAACTTTATTAAATCACACGCCTGAAGAACTTGCGGAGAAAATGGTAAAATTTGAGTTTTTCGGCTTATTTGCCGAATAGCTTGATCACAACAATGTAAGGAGGTTGTGTCTATTTGTTATTATACATTCTTAGAAGAATTAGAATGATGATTCCAACCTTTTTTGGAATTGCCTTCATTACATTTATTTTGACTAGGATTTTGCCTGGTGATCCAGCCTTAATGATTGCGGGGGAGCAGGCACTTCCTGAGTATGTGGATAAAGTACGTGCGGAATATGGACTTGACCAGCCAATCTATGTTCAACTCTGGGAGTATGTGAAGCAATTAGCCAGCGGGAATTTAGGATTTGCCTGGCATACTGGTCATCCAGTTATTGAGGATTTTGCTTCACGATTCCCGGCAACGCTGGAGCTTACTCTAGTCAGTATCATCCTTGCCATTATTATTGCTATTCCATTGGGTATTTTAGCTGCTGCTTTTAAAAATTCAATATTTGATTATGTTGCTAGAGCACTAGCTTTTTTTGGAACTGCAATGCCGATTTTTTGGCTGGGTTTACTATTGATTATGCTGTTTTATGCCAACTTAAACTGGCTGCCAGCGCCATCAGGGCGAATTAGCGAAGATATTTTACCGCCAACCCAAATTACAGGATTATACATAGTTGACAGCTTGTTGAGCGGGGATATGGTTGCCCTAAAGGACAGCTTGCTGCATCTTGCTATGCCTGCATTTTGTTTGAGCCTGGGAACAATGGCTATCATTACAAAAATGGTACGCGCTAGTATGCTGGAGGTATTGAAACAGGATTTCATTCGGACAGCCCGTTCAAAAGGCATTAGAGAATTTGTCGTTATTTGCAAGCATGGTCTTATTAATTCGTTTATTCCAACACTCACCGTTATTGGTCTGCAATTCGGCTATTTACTTGGTGGTTCGGTTATAACAGAATCTATTTTCGTTTGGCCGGGTATTGGCAGCTATGTAACGGATTCTATATTAGTATCCGATTATGCGCCAATTCAGGCAATGACACTAATAAGTGCCGTATTATATGCATTTATCAATTTATTTGTCGATGTGCTATATGGTGTGTTAGATCCGAGGGTTCGATATGAATAAACGAAAACAAGCATTGCGAAAGCTTATGTCTTTTGTAGGGGTTGTAATTGTTGGAATATGGTTAGTACTCGCTATTCTTGCGCCGTGGCTCGCTCCGCATGATCCAAATAAAATTGATACTGCTTCGAAGTTAATTCCGCCAAATGGGGAGTATCTTTTTGGTACGGACAATTTCGGCAGGGATATTTTTAGTCGTATTATATACGGTGCCCGCGTTACGATTTTGTCAGGAATTGCAGCTATAGGTATTGCAAGTTTCATAGGGATTTCATTAGGTGCCGTTGCTGGGTATTTCGGCGGTAAATTAGGGAATGTAATTATGCGGATAATGGATATGCTGCTGGCTTTTCCATCCTTGATTTTAGCCATGGCGATTGCTGCTTCAATTGGGCCGGGTTTAACCGGTGCCCTTATAGCGGTTGCGGTTGTCAGTGTTCCGGAATTTGCCCGCTTAATGTATGGGCAAGCCATAGTTATTAAAGAAAAGGAATACATCGAGGCTAGCCGTGCAATTGGTGTTTCCCATCAATTAATATTAGTCCGGCATGTTTTTCCTAACGCTATTGCACCATTATTGGTGCAAATATCACTAAGTTTAGGATCAGCTGTTTTAACGACATCTAGTTTAAGTTTTATCGGACTGGGAGTACAGCCGCCAACAGCTGAATGGGGATCAATGATTTCATATGGCCGGGATTATATTGTATCGGGGGAATGGTGGATGACTACGTTTCCAGGCTTAGCTATTGCTTCAGTTATCTTAGGATTTATCTCTTTAGGTGATGGATTGTCTGACTGGTTTAATCCATATGGCCAATCATTAAAAAATAAATTAAAGCAGGGGAGAGTTAACATGAAAAGAAGGGCAAATATCTTTATATTGCTTTTTGTTATGGCAGCAGGTCTTCTTTTATCTGCTTGTGCTGAAAATGCAAATCAAAAAGCAAACTCAAACACAAAAGGAACGAACCAGGAGGGCAAGGGTGATAATACCATTACAATTGCTTATTCACAAGGTTCAGGCCAAACAATGGACCCGCATGAAGCAGGGGATTTAACTTCAGCTTCCTATGCATTCGCTCTTTATGATCAGCTTGTTACAAGCGGTACAGAAGAAAAGGACGGAAAAAAAGTAGGACGTACTGATTTGATTAAACCATCTTTAGCGGAATCATGGGAAATTTCAAAAGATGGATTAGAATACACATTTAAACTGCGTGATGATGTAAAATTCACAAGCGGTAAACCTGTTAATGCAGATGCAGTTTTATATTCTTTTGAACGTGTTCAGACAAAAGGTGAAGGCGGTAGCCTGTATAAACTATCAAATATTAAATCTGTTGAAAAAATTGACGACAAAACTGTCAAATTTACATTAAGTAAGCCTAATCATTTATTCTTAAAGTATTTAGCAACTTTTACTTTTTCCATTGTGGATCCATCGGTTGCGAAAAACAATCCGGACGATTACCTAACAACACACTCCGCAGGTTCTGGTGCATTTAAGTTGGAAAGCTGGGACCCTGCAACAGGAGCAGTTTTTACAGCAAATAAGAATTATTGGAAAGGTGCTCCAAAGGCTGATAAAGTCAAAATTAAGTATGTAAAAGAAGCATCAAACCGTGAGTTGTTTTTAGAAAATGGCGATGTGGATGTTGCATTGGATATTCCTGCAAAAGATGTTAAAAAACTTTCAGCTAAAGACAATATGATTATCAGTTCACAACCTACAAACAGAATCGTGTATATGGGAATGAATGCAAACTTTAAACCATTTAATGATGTAAAAGTCCGACAGGCAATGAACTATGTTATCGATCAAGATAAAATCATTAATGATGTTGTTTATGGTCAAGGTGCTAAGATGACAAGCTCAATATCGCATGTATCACCAGCCCACACTTCTAATGGTTATAATTACAAATACGATTTAGAAAAAGCGAAGTCATTATTGTCAGAAGCAGGTTATCCAAACGGTTTTGAATTTGATTTAACCGTAAGCTCTGCAACCCAAGATTATGAAGATATTGCTGTAATACTAAAATCTGAACTTGAAAAAATCGGTGTTAAAATGAATATCAAATTGCTTGCACCTGCACAATACAGCGAAACAATCAACGGCAAAAAGGCAGCAGCATTCCTGGGTAAATATACATCATTAGTTAATGACCCTGCATATCATTATGGCTTTTTATTAGCAAGTGATGGTGCTTCAAACTATGCAGCATATAACAGTAAAGAGGTAGATAGTTTATTAGCACAAGCAATGAATGAGCAGGATGAAGCAAAACGTACAGCAATTTATCAACAAGTGCAGCAAAAAGTTACGGCTGATGCTCCATGGGCATATCTATATGAAAGCAATTTAATTGCTGGATTTAATAAAGATGTAAAAGGATATATCTTCTATCCGGATGAAATAATCCGTTTTGTGTCTCTTTATAAATAATGAATCAGCCAAAGGGGTTTTCCCGCGAGGTGTCCGGCATCAGTCATGTATCGTGGTGCCTGGCACCTTTGCTTTTTATCCTTATAGCAGGAGGGTAATGATGACAAATTTATTAACTATTAAACAGCTGGCTATCGAGTTTTCATCGCCAACAGGGCCTGTTAGAGTCATAGAAAATGTTAATTTAACACTTGAAGCGGGAGAAACATTAGGAATTGTAGGAGAGTCGGGCAGCGGCAAAAGCGTTACAGCCTCATCCATCATGCGATTATTGCCAAAAGATTTAGCGGAAATTTCGGATGGAGATATTCAATTAAAAGGGCAAAGCATAGTAAAGCTATCAGATTCAGAGTTTCGTAAAATCCGCGGCAGTAAGATTTCTATGATTTTTCAGGAGCCAATGACTGCATTAAATCCAGTTTTTAAAATTGGAAGCCAAATTTCCGAAATGATTTTACAGCATAGAAAAAAAAGTAAAAAAGAAGCAAAAGCCGAGGTAATTAACTTGCTAAGAGAAGTTGGCATTTCGGCGCCAGAGCAAATTGTAAACTCTTATCCACACCAGCTTTCAGGTGGAATGAGACAGCGTATTATGATTGCGATGGCTATTGCAGGAGATCCGGAGGTTTTAATTGCCGATGAGCCGACAACTGCTTTGGATGTGACCATTCAAGCGCAGGTGCTGGAATTGCTGAAAAAAATCCAAAGAGAACGCGGCATGTCGATTATTTTAATTACTCATGATTTTGGTGTTGTGGCTGAATTATGTGACCGCGTTTGTGTGATGTATGCAGGACAGATTGTAGAGCAAGGAAAAGTTAGTACAATTTTCAATAACCCAAGACATCCGTATACTCAAGGACTACTTAAATCAATACCGCAGTTTGTCAATCCCTCTGAGGAACTTTATACCATTAAAGGCCAAGTTCCTGCCCCCAATCAGTTTCCAAAAGGCTGCCGGTTTGCTCCACGCTGTCCTATGAAAATGGAAATTTGTGAATTGGAAGAACCTGAGATGATAGAGTTAAAAGAGGGTATTGCTTGTAAATGTCATCTTTATAGAGGGGAAACAGACTGATGTTATTGCAAATTAAGGATTTAAAAAAACATTATACCTATAAAAAAGGGATATTAGGCAGTCAAAAAGGTCTGATTAAGTCTTTAGATGGTGTGACATTATCCATTGAGCAAGGCGAGACATTTTCGGTTGTCGGAGAATCAGGTTCAGGAAAAACAACATTAAGTAAAACGATATTGAAACTCATTGAACCGACAGATGGTACTATTATATTTGATGGTGAAGACATAACCCATGCAGATGAGAAAAAGATGCGGCAGCTTCGTACAAATATGCAAATTGTATTCCAGGATCCCTATGGTTCTCTCGATCCTAAATGGACCATTCAGCGCTCTTTAGAGGAACCGCTTAGAACACATATGAAGAGTCTTTCTCAACAGGAAATGAAACAGAGGGTAGAACATGTATTGTCGGTCGTAGGTCTTAACCCGGAACATGCAAAGCGTTTTCCTCATGAATTATCCGGAGGTCAAAGGCAGCGTGTCGTGATAGCACGTGCATTAATATCGGAGCCTAGATTTATTGTTTTAGATGAACCGGTATCCGCATTGGATGTATCGATTCAAGCGCAAATTCTCAATCTATTGAAGCAGCTTCAGAAGCAATTGTCATTAACGTATTTATTTGTTTCACATGATTTATCCGTTGTCCGTTATATCAGCGACCGCGTTGGTGTAATGTATCTAGGGAAAATGATTGAGATTGCCAAAACTGAGGAACTTTTTCAAGATCCAAAGCATCCATATACAAAAGCATTACTTTCGGCGATTCCTGAAATTAACGCGAATAATCGAAAGGAAAGAATTGTATTGTCTGGAGAAATTCCAAGTCCTCGTAATCCGCCGGCGGGCTGCCCATTCCATACACGATGCCCTTTGAGAAAACCAGAATGCAGCAAAGTGGTTCCGGAATGGACCTCAATTTCTGAGAATCATCAGGTTGCATGTCATCTATTTAACCAACAAAAAGGAGAATAATTCATGCAGATTACAGCTAATTGGAATGGAAAAAGATCATTTACTGCAGAGGTACCATCTGGTTTTCCAATTAAGATGGATACAAATGAACAATATGGCGGGGAAGGAAAGGGCAATACTCCATTAGAAATGCTGCTTAGTGCTTTAGCAGGGTGTATTGGTATTGATGTGACCATGATATTAAAACCTTACTTAGACCAAATTACAAATATTCGTATTGAAGTAAATGGCAAACGGGGTGAAGAACCTCCAAAACCTCTTACTGATATTGAAGTTGTTTTTATTGTGGATGGTAATATTGAGGCCAAAAAAGTTTGGAGGGCAATTCATCTAGGTAAGGAAAAATATTGTGTTGTTTCAGCCTCACTTGCGGCTGATGTAACATTCAAACTAATTTTAAATGGACAGGTTTCATAAAGGAGTAAAATACTTCTAGAAAAATACAGAATACATCGGGGACTATTCGTAAGTGCGGATAGTCCCCATCTTAATTTTTAATACTATATTTTGACTATAAAACACTATTTCCTTAAAATGATGAAAGACCAGTTAAGTATCGTAATATTTAAAGAAAGTCCCCTGTAATTGGGGAAGGTCCTCAAAATTAGATATATTAGTATAATTAATAGGTCTTGCAGTTTTAAGAAATCTACCGTTTATATTCTCTTTCAATAGAATATTGGAACATGATGAGAGGGATTTAAATGTACACATCATTGGAAATGCTGATTAATTGCAGTCTTAAGCATCATTTCCGTCTTAATTGGTATGGTGATTAAGGCACCGGGTCAAGGGATGCCTAAAACAAAACAGAAGAAGAATCGCGGAAAAGTCAGCAGCTTAACACCAAATACAAAAGTAAGTTAATACATGTAAAAAGAAAGGCTGCACTACCTCTACTAAAGTGGTGCGGCCTTTCTATTTATTTTGGACTTTGTTCAAATGGCTTTGTTATGATATTGAGAAAATATTAATTAAAAAATTTCAATTATTCAAAAAGGTAAATTAATTCATGGTAAACTAAAAAAAGATTAGTTCAATATTTTTGTCAGTCACTGGAGGGACAGGTATGGATTTTAGGAATAAGAATGTGATCGTCACCGGCGGGGCAAGCGGTATTGGAAAGGCCATTTCAGAAGGTGTTGTTGCTGCGGGAGGACATGCCATTATCGTCGATTTAAACCTTGAACTTGCTGTGAAGGTCAGGGAAGAGCTGGGGAAAGATCGAGTTTCAGTGTACAAAGTAAACATGGGGGATAGCGAAGAAATCCGTTCAATGTTTACGAAAATCCTTAAAGACAATGGACAAATCCATGTTCTTATCAATAATGCGGGGATTGTGAGCACCATGCCATTTGAAGAGGTAATACAAGCAGAATGGGATAAGGTCATTTCTATCAATCTAACGGGGGTATATGCTGCTATCAGTACCTTATATCCATCGATGAAAGAAAACCGATATGGCCGTATTGTAAATATTGCTTCTGTAGCGGCAAAAAGAGGAGGCGGGCTGCTGGGCACAAGTGCATATGCTGCTTCAAAGGCGGGTGTCATCGGCTTGACGAAAGCAGTCGCGAGGGAAGGAGCACCATTCGGTGTCACCTGTAATGCCGTTTGTCCAAGCTTGACTAATACCCCCATGACAATGAATATGACAGAAGAAAAGAGAGAAAAAGTTTTGGAATCGATCCCTATGGGACGAGCGGCGGATCCCAGAGAAATTGCGAATGTCATCTTATTTTATGGTTCAGATTTGTCTAGTTTTGTAACTGGAGAAATCAGCGATGTCGATGGCGGCATCTCGATGGATGGCTAATACATACTATTTTATATTCTTTCATGAAATGCTAATATCTGCTAGGTATAGGTGGATTTCATTTTTTGCAATTGTCCTTTATACTTAAATAATGTGTGTTGTATTGTGGAAGAAATGTTCGACCTTTATATAAATGACTTTAGTTTTCATGAAAGAGGAGTATGAAATTTGAACAATATGAATGAAAAGACAATGATTGCAGATATACACCGATTGGATGATAAAGGTTCAGGCCAGGCTGTGATTTGGCAGGAAAACGAGCAAGGAAACCGAAAAAAATTAAAATTGACCATTCCGCAAACCCTGCCTGGTGAAAAAGTAAGGGTAACAGTTGACAGGCCTGACCGAAGAAGAAGAAAAGCTATCCCGGAAGAAATACTGGAGGCCCATTCGGAACGAATCGTGCCATTATGCCCGCATTTCGAAAAATGCGGCGGCTGTGTATGGCAGCATTGGCAGTATGAGGGGCAATTAAAACATAAGACGAATCATGTAAAGCAGGCGATTGAGTCTCAAGGATTTGATCCAAATCTTGTAATGGATACAATAGGAATGGACGAGCCATGGAACTATCGCAATAAAATGGAGTTTACCTTTGCAGCTGACGGTTCACTTGGCTTGCATGAACAAGGAAACTTTCGAAAAATTATTTCACTTGAAACATGTTTAATCGCCGGAAAAGAAATGGTTGAGGCCGCAATGGAAGTAGCTGATTGGGCAAAAAACCAGCAATTAACCGGTTATAACAAAGATCTTCATGAGGGTCTTCTCCGCCATTTGATGGTACGTCAATCTTTTGCAACAGGAGAAATGATGCTGGCCCTTTTTGCAACAGAGGCACCAGATGCACAATATAAAAAGGCAGCAGATGATTTAGTAAAACGTATTGAGGAAAAGTTCCCTCAAGTACAAAGCTTATTATGGCTTGAAAATACAGCCTGGGCAGACCGTACTCAATCAGAGGAGACACATATTTTGTCCGGCCGGGATTTTATCTATGATGAAATGAGCGGCTACCGTTTCCGTCTATGGTTTGATACCTTCTTCCAAACCAATCCAACACAAGCACAAAAATTGGTTGACTTGGCGGTTGAAATGGGACAGCCGAAAAAAACGGAAAAAATGATTGACCTATTCTGTGGTGTAGGGACATTTTCCCTTCCGTTCGCCAGCAGAGTCGGGAAACTGGCTGGAATTGAAATCGTCGAAACATCAATTGAATCGGCGAAACGCAATGCCAAAGACAATGGAATTGACAATACATTCTTCCTAGCAAAGGATGCAAGGAAGGGTATTGATGAGGTACTTGAAAGCTTCGGAGTTCCGGAATTATTACTTCTTGATCCTCCAAGATCTGGCGCAGGCGGGAAGGTAATGAGGAAAATCGGGCGTGCCAAACCGGAACGCATTGTATATGTATCATGCAATCCTGATACCTTTGCAACTGATATAAAGGAACTTGAGTCATTTGGCTATACTTTAAAGGCTGTTCAGCCAGTTGATTTATTCCCGCATACAGTACATGTTGAATGCGTTGCGAAGCTTGTTTTAAAAAAGGAATAGAAATGAAAATAAGGTCCAGTCTTGTTATAAAATGACTGGGCTTTTTTATATGTAAGAAGGATGGTAATAACATTTTTAAATATTTACTATTTTATTTAATTCTAATTCCATCTTTTGGCTGGAGAAGCTGTTTTGTTAAATGATTCTCACCTTTTACGATAATTGGCAAGGGTGTACCAATTATAATAGAAATACTGAAGAAGCAAAAAAGAGTTAAATAGCAAAGCAAGCAGGGAAATAACCTTTGTTAGACAAATCTACAGAATTAGGATTATAGACCTCTAGAATTCAGAAGAGTTGAAAAATGCCGCGTACTAATTTAATAAAATATGATACTATTTATTTTAAATGGAAGTTTTTAAATAAGGCGGGAAATAAGACCATGAAAAGACAGCGAATGATTATCGGGGTTACCGGAGCAACTGGAATTATATATGGGGTAAGATTACTGGAAGAATTAAAACGTTTAGATATTGAAACACATCTAGTAGTTTCGCAGTCAGCACAAATGACATTGGCATATGAAACGGACATGGCCATTCATGAACTCAAGGATCTGGCAGATGTGAATTATTCTGTAAAAGATATTGGTGCAGCGATCTCAAGCGGCTCCTATCAAACAATGGGGATGATTATAGCCCCATGTTCAATTAAAACAATGTCCCAAATCGCATACAGTATCACAGATAATTTAATTACCCGCGCTGCGGATGTCGTATTAAAGGAAAGAAAAAGGCTTGTGTTAATGCTTAGGGAAACACCTCTCTCCCTCACGCATATTAAGAATATGCAGACTGTCACGGAAAATGGCGGCATTATCTTTCCTCCTGTACCAGCCTTTTATACAAGACCAAAAACAATTGACGATATAGTAGATCAAACGGTCGGAAGAGTGTTAGATCTTTTCGGCTTGGATACAGGCGAATTTAAGCGGTGGGGTGAGGAGTGATTTCTCTAGTATTGCAGTATATTTGATGGAATTTTAGGAGGGTACATAATGCAGTTAAAAGATGTTGTGAATAAGACGAAAACTTCAGCTAATCTAGCAGCTCGTAACCTGGCAGACTTGCAAGGTATCCTAAAGTTTTTAAGAGAGGAAAATCTGCTGACTACGGTAAAAAGCATAGTGAATGTTAAGCATGAGATGGCAGGAGTCGCGAGCCGATTTGATGGGGGGAAGGCTGTACTTTTTGAATCATTGTCTCACAAATCAAAAGCCCCATTATTCACAGGCCTATACTGGAACAGGGCTGTGCTTGCAGCGATTTTTAATACGGAAGAAAAAAACCTGCCTTTTTTTATGGCAGATTCAGTGGCTAATTGGCAAAAAGGACCTGTCAATCCAATCGTTGTAGAGAGTGGCCCTGCAAACGAAGTCATTCTAGATAAAAATGAAGACATGTTGAAACAAATTCCAATCCCTACGCTTGCTTTAAAAGACGGCGGTCCCTATTTGGACTCCTGCGTGCTCATTGCAAAGGACCCTGAAACAGGCGTAAGAAATGCATCTATTCAGCGGTTAATGGTCGCAGGACCAAACCGGTTGACAATGCAGTTGGATATGGGGCGCCATTTGCGTGACTATTATGAACGGGCAGAAAAAATGGGTGTGCCGTTAGAAGTTACCATCAATAACGGTGTTGGTCCAGCTGTTCATTTTGCGGCTGTTACTCCAAGCAATGCCGCTTCCCTTGATCAGGACGAACTTGGTGTTGCAAGTGAACTTTTGGGTGAGCCTTTGCGTTTATTACGCTCACAAGAAGTAGAGGTAGAAGGAATTGCTGACGCCCAATATATTATCGAAGGGGAAATCCTGCCTTACACAAGAGAGCTTGAAGGACCTTTTGGAGAAGTAACAGGATACTACGCGGAACAGGATAATAGATGGGTCATTCAAGTAAAGGCGGTCACCAGGCGGGAGAAACCGATTTTTCACGCGATTATGCCGGGAAGGGAAGTATACAATGCAGTTGGATTAATGGCAGAAGCGAGCATCTTCCACCAAGTTTCAAGCCAGGTACCTGATGTAAAAGGTGTTTTTTTAACATATGGCGGCTGTGGCTTTTATCATGCAGTCGTTCAAATCGAAAAAAGCAGAGAAGGCGTCCAAATTGAGGCAATTTACTCCACATTTTCAGCTTTCCCTCCCCTGCGTCGTGTGACTGTTGTCGACGAAGATGTAAACATTTATGATCCTCTGGATGTGGAATGGGCCATTGCCACACGTCATGATCCAGACAAAGGAGTAATCCTTCTCCCTAACGCCAGAGGGCATGAACTGAATCCGATGACAATAAACGGAATCGGAACAAAGACTGGAATTGATGCAACTGCCCCTTTCCCGCGTCCAAGGAAATTTCAGCGGGTTATTTTACAGGATGTCAACCTGCAAGAATATAAAATAGAAAGATGATGGGTCTGGAAAACAATAAATTTACCATCCAAGATGGCAGGAAACACCGACATTGCTTGTTTTTACATTAGGGCATATTCGCAGTGTGGCTAAAGCAGAGCACCTCGAACAATCCGCCAGGGCAAAATGGAAGCAGCTAAAAAGCAGTGAAAAACATCTTAGTGAAGGTAAGCCTATCAAGAGGCGGTTTTTTAATAGGAAGAAACTATCTTGTTTATATCATCCATTTACGGACTTAGAATGGGCAAAGCTTTTTCATTCTGCAAAAGGATTTGTGGTGGAAGTCAGGGGAATAATGCCACATGGGGCAGTTGTGGATCGGGAATACGGAATTCCGGCTGTGGCAGGAATTGATAATGCAACGGCCCTCATTAAAGATGGTGATGATATCTGTGCAGATGGCACCTAGGGATATATTCAAATAGTAAATATGAAAAAGAATGGATCAACGTTCATCCCTTGCATTTATTATAGGATGCATTGCTGGCTAATTCTTTGGCTGGCAAGGTCCTTTAATATGGTTATTACAGTGTGAATTTTGTCGATGCTTTTCATTTTCCCATTGTGACTCCGACTAATGGAAAGTGTGTACAGCTAAGTCGATAAACACACCAGCACCCATTTGTTGCCACATACACTCTAGAAATGTGGAATATGTGGCACAGCTCATTTTAATTGAAGGCAGCTAACCCCTTTTGGGGCCTTTTTCCATTTCCAGTAAAGGATGAATCAAGCTGTTTTGAATGTGGAAGGTTTCAATACTGCCTCTGTTTTCATCAGCTTATCTTTCTATAATGCAGGCATGATTGAGAAAAAGACACCGTTTTAATAGCGATGAAAAAAATGAAGAATATTATTTATGTAATAAAGAATATTAGGGTTGTAAGGTTGGCAAAATAGCTGAAGTGCTTACTTGTTACCGCTAATGTTTCGAATTTGCGCAATTAGAGTATTAAATTTATGCGAGGATTGTAATTAATAGGAATGTTAGAAGCCCGCAAAGATGAAATAATTCAAATTTGCCGTTAGAGGTAAGTCTGGAAAAACGATTGACCTTCAGCGGATTTTGATCCCCTGCAATTTTGGAAGAAACAAAAGTACATTTAATTCAAAAAATAAAAGTGAGTCAGCTTGCTGTCATGGTGCCCGTGCTGCCTATTTGCTTGTTTTGGGAAGATAACGCTTGCAGCAACTTTAACCGGAACAGGCGGGGGAATAGTTCGGGATATTTTGGCCAGTAGAAAACCAATGATCTTTCAATCAGAGATTTATGCTGCCTGGGCCTTTGGGAATAGCAATACTTTTTATCGGCATTGTGGTATTAAGGATGCTGTCAGTGAGCTTTAAATGGAGCTTGCCAAAGTATATAAAATTTAAAGACCTTAAATACAAATATTTTTTTAAAAAGAATGTCCAATAATGAGCTGGAATACAAAGCTATACCGATGTAGGGTTCTTTGCTGCTTTGGTTAATTTTACTAAATTTAGGCTAACCTGAGAGTCTCCCGCGGTTGTAAACGTTTTATGTAAAATAACATTTAAATTATTCGGAATTTTAACTTTCATTTTTTGCCCAAAGGGAGTATTCTATGTTTAAACAGTAATTTACTATAGAAATACGTTGTATAGCATAGGAGGAATACAGAATGACAGCATTACAAATTAAGACAACCCTTAGTACGAACCGTAAGCCAAAGCCAGATCCTGAACACCTTGCATTTGGTCGCAATTTTACTGACCATATGTTTATAGTGGATTACACAGAAGGTAAGGGCTGGCACGACCCTCGTATTATTCCATACCAACCGCTCAGCTTAGACCCTTCCTCCATGGTGTTTCATTATGGACAAACTGTATTTGAAGGATTAAAGGCCTATTTATCAAAAGATAATCAAATTTATCTTTTTAGACCAGATCGTAATTTCAAAAGGTTGAATCATTCTAATGATCGGTTATGTATCCCTCACATTGATGAGGACCTGGCTTTAGAAGCTTTAAAGCAGTTGATTTTAGTTGATAAAGATTGGATTCCGCAGGCTGAAGGAACTTCCCTTTATATTCGTCCGTTCATCATTTCAACTGAACCGCATTTAGGGGTAGCACCTTCTGAAAACTATCAATTCATTATTATTTTATCGCCAGTAGGTTCTTACTATAAAGAAGGCCTTAAGCCGGTAAAAATTGCAGTAGAAAAGCAGTATGTACGGACAGTTGTCGGTGGAACCGGTGAAGCTAAAACAGGTGGTAACTATGCCAGCAGTCTAAAAGCACAGGAAATTTCTGAGAAAGTTGGCTACTCTCAAGTATTGTGGTTAGATGGGAGAGAAAATAAATATATTGAAGAAGTAGGAAGCATGAATATCTTCTTTAAAATTAATGGTGAAGTTGTAACCCCTGCATTAAATGGCAGTATTCTAGCTGGTATTACAAGAGATTCGATTATTCAACTGTTAAAACATATGAATGTACCTGTTTCGGAACGGAAGATTTCCATTGATGAAATTTATCAAGCCTACAAAGATGGTGTATTAGAAGAAGCGTTCGGTACAGGAACAGCTGCTGTCATTTCACCAATTGGCGAACTTTACTGGAACGATGAAAAACTTGTTGTCAATAATGGTGAAATCGGAAAAGTTTCACAGGAATTATATGATACCTTAACTGGAATTCAAAATGGAACAAAACCTGATCCATTTGGCTGGAGAGTACAGGTAACTCCGGAAACGACCGTTAAAGAAATGCATTCAGGAAGCTTTGTTTATTAATAAATCATATTCTATTTCACGAAAAAGGCTCAGTTTCAAATTTGAAACTGGGCCTTTTCTTTATATTATCAGAATTTATATATTGTTACTTTGAAAAATGTCTAGCCCCTTCAAGAGGTTATGGCTATCAAAGTGAATTTAATCTTTCAAAAACGAAAGAGTAAATTTCATTTTTGAAAGAAATAAAGGCGAATGAGCTTTCAAGTCACGTGAATAGTCTGATAAATCGGCAAATTACAACTTGGCATGAAATTTGCAATACTCAATAGTGTAAATATTTTTTGCGAGGTGACGGTTGTTGAGTCGTTATGAATATGGCGGTGACGAATTTATTTTTGTTGAATTATCTGAGGCGATGAGTCTGGAGATTAATTTTCAGGCGATGGCCATTACAAGGACATTAAGAGAAGAAAAGGTTCCAGGAATCTTAGATATTTGTCCTTCCAATGCTTCCTATATGGTTCGATTTAATCCTGAAGTAATCCATCCTGATACATTAATTGCAAAATTGAAAGAGCTTGAGGAAGAGGTTTCGTTAGAGAATTTTGAAATTACCGCTCGTGCTGTTGATGTACCGATTTTATTTGAGGATCCCTGGACACATGAAGCATTAATGCGTTTCCGCGACCGACATCAAGATCCATCATCGACTGATCTTGAATATGTAGCACGTACGAATGGCTTTCAGTCAAAGGAAGAGTTGATTAAAGCGATTACAGACAGTCCTTATCTGGTTTCGATGATTGGGTTTGTGCCTGGATTACCATGGTGTTATCAAATGGTGCCAAACGAACAGCAAATTGAAGCCCCAAAATATGTTCGCCCAAGAACCTTTACGCCAGAAAGAGCTTTTGGCTTTGGTGGAGCATTTGCGGTAATCTACCCAGTGCAAGGTGCAGGCGGTTACCAACTATTTGGAACAGCTGCAGCGCCAATTTTTGAAAAAGAGCAGCGGTTGTATGATTTCAAAGAATCGATGACCTTCCCGAGACAGGGAGATGTTTTCCGTTATCGAAGCATTTCAATGGACGAATATGAGGATATTCGAAAACAGGTGGAAAACGGCGAATTCCGTTATTTAACGAAGGATATTACGTTTAAACCACAAGATGTACTTGAAAATCCGAAGGCGTTCTCAGAGTCGGTATTAAGGAGGTTGTATGCATGATTAAAGTCAACAGTCCTGGTCTGCAAACCACTGTACAGGATTTCGGAAGAATTGGCTATTACGAAGTAGGGATGCCGCCATCAGGAGTAATGGATAAGTATTCCTACATAGCTGGCAATCTGCTTGTTGGCAATAAAGAGAATGCAGCAGTTTTGGAGATTACTTATATGGGACCAGTGCTTGAGTTCCAACAAGATGCAGTCATCGCCGTTACTGGAGGTGTGATGCAGCCAAAAATCAATGACAGACCTGTGGGTATGTGGGAAACACTGCAAGTGAAAACAGGAGATGTTTTGTCATTTGATTTTATTAAACAGGGTGCCCGTGTTTATCTTGCGGTTGCCGGCGGAATTGATGTACCGCTTGTAATGGATTCCCGTGCTACTTACACTTTATGCGGCATCGGCGGGTATGAAGGCCGCCCGCTTCAAGCAGGAGATGTGCTAAAAATCGGCACGGAGAATGAAACAGACATTGCGGTTGGAACACGTATTAGTGATCACCTCATTCCAACATTTTCAAAACATCACGAAGTACGGGTTATTGTTGGATTATGTAGTTATCGCCTAACAGAAGAAAGTAAAGAAAGGTTCTTTTCAATTGATTGGACAGTCACACCAGAGGCAAATCGGGTTGGGTATCGTTTTAAGGGCGAACGCTTAAACTTTGTGGAGCGTGAACAGCCATTTGGCGCCGGGAGTAATCCTTCAAATGTTGTGGATTTAGGCTATCCGATTGGTTCGATACAAGTCCCTGATGGAGTCGAGCCGATTGCTTTATTAAATGATGCGGTAACAGGAGGCGGGTATGCCACAATTTGTACGATTATCAGCACTGATTTAGATAAGATGGCACAAATCAAAACGAATGATAAAGTCCGCTTTGTCGCGGTTGATATCAATGAAGCACTTGAAATTCGGAAAGAGTACCAAAACAAAATCCAACAAATAAAAGAGCAAATAATCAGACAAGCAGGGGGAGTACAAAATGGCTAATCAAAAATCAGTTTTATCACCAATTCCGGGTGTGTTTTATCGGAAACCAGCACCAGATAAAGAGGAATATGTAAAAGAAGGCGGCAATGTCAAGGCGGGAGACGTGATTGGACTTGTCGAAGTAATGAAAAGCTTTTACGAGATTAAAGCGGAGAATGATGGCGTTCTTGCACAATACTTTGTGGAGAATGAAGACCTTATTGATGCTGGACAAGAAGTTGCTGTCATTATAGAACAATAATTTTTGTAGTGGTTATTTTTGGAGAAGAAGGGAGATTGCACAGATGGCCTATTTTAAAAAAGTGCTGATTGCAAACAGAGGGGAAATTGCCAGAAGAATTATCCGCACTTGTGACAAACTTGGCATTGAGACAGTAGCAGTTTATTCTGAAGCAGATGCTGAGTCATTACATGTAAGTGAGGCAGCAGAGGCCGTTTGCATTGGACCGGCACAAGCGAAAAAAAGTTATCTAAATATAGAAAAAGTAATCCAGGCAGCAAAAGAAACAAATGCTGATGCTATTCACCCAGGTTATGGTTTTTTATCTGAAAATCCTGAATTTGTTAAACGCTGTGAAGAGGAAAATATTGTTTTTATCGGTCCTTCAGCAGAAACAATCGGCCTTATGGGCAGCAAACTTGAGTCTCGGATTCAAATGCAAAAAGCAGGGGTTCCGGTTGTACCGGGAACAGATCAAAGCATTGATTCTATTGAGGAAGCCATCAAAATTGCTGGTGAACTTGGGTTTCCGCTGATGTTAAAAGCAAGTGCCGGCGGCGGTGGTATCGGGATGCAGCTTGTACATAACCAGGAAGAATTAGCAAAGGTCTTTGATAAAACCAGACAAATGGCTAATTCTTATTTTAATGATGGCACGGTTTTTCTAGAAAAATGGATCTCCCAGCCTCGTCACATTGAAGTACAAGTTGTTGCCGATTCCCATGGGAATGTGATGCATCTATATGAACGGGAATGTTCGATTCAGAGGCGGAATCAAAAAGTGATCGAGGAAAGCCCATCCCCATATTTAGACGAAGAACTTAGAATGCAGCTATTGGAAGCAGCAGTTCGCGGTGTTAAACAAATTGGGTATACGAATGTCGGTACAATGGAATTTATTTTTGATGAACATAAGAACTTTTACTTTCTAGAAATGAACACCCGCCTTCAGGTGGAACATCCCGTAACAGAAGAAATCACAGGGTTAGATTTAGTAGAGCTGCAATTAAAGATTGCTGCGAAAGAAGCTCTTTCTTTTAAACAAGAAGAAATTTCAAAAACAGGTCATGCGATTGAATGCCGTCTTTATGCAGAGGATCCAGTTACTTTCTTCCCAAGCCCTGGAGTGATTACCAAACTTGAATTACATGAGGATACAAGATATGACTTTGGCTTTCAAAGCGGCAGCAAGGTCACTCCGTTTTATGACCCGATGATTGGAAAAATTATTGTTCATGGCATCTCTCGTGAACAAGCTATTGAAAAAATGCAAAAAACACTTGAAGGAATGGAGGTTCAAGGAATTAAGACAAATCTTCCGCTCCTTGAACAAATTATGAAGAACGACCAATTTAAACGCGGCAATTATACAACACAATTTATTACTCAAAACACTGAATTGCTAAAAAACTAATGCACGAATAGGAACTCTATGAATGAATGAAAATATCTTGCTTTTTAGGAAGAGGTGAAATGATGGTTAAAGTTGATTTGAACTGTGATATGGGGGAAAGCTTTGGTCTTTATAAAATAGGTAATGATGAGGAAATTATGCCTTATATTACGTCAGCCAATATTGCCTGCGGATTCCATGCAGGGGATCCTCATGTGATGAGAAGAACAGTGGAGCTTGCAAAGAAATATGATGTTGGCATTGGTGCTCACCCCGGGTTCCCTGATCTTTTAGGTTTTGGCCGGCGATATATGACATGCACCCCATCAGAAATTAAGGATTATGTCTTGTACCAGGTAGGAGCATTGAGGGAGTTTTGTACTGCTGAAAAGGTGAGAATCCAGCATTGTAAACCACATGGTGCTTTATTCATGAAGGCAGCCGAAGATAAGGAATTGGCCAGGGCAATTTTGGAAACAATTCATGCCATTGATCCTGAAATGATTATCTTTGCCCTTAATCAATCAGAAGTAATGGAAGAGGCAATCAAAATGGGGGTTCCTGTTGCAAGAGAGGTCTATTCCGATCGCGAGCATACTGAAACCGGCTCGATTATATTAACAAGGAAAGGCTCAGAAATCAGTGATTACGATGCTCTGGCCCAGCGTGTTGTCCGAATGGTAAAAGAGGAACGTGTTATAACTTTCGATGGTAAGGATGCAGCAATCAAGGCGGATACGATTTGTATCCATGGTGATACCCCGGGGGCTCCAATGTTAGCAAAGAAGATTGTTGAAGTCTTAAAACAAAATGATGTTGAAGTTGCCCCAATTCATAAAATCCTTTAAAAAAAATTAGTTGTTATTGTAAGATAGTCATTTTATATAGAAATAAACATATTCCCTTTTAGCCAAAAAGGGAATACGTATGTAAAAAATTATTTGAATATTTCAAATAAACAATTAAAGGAGATGTTGTAATTGAATATTGAACATACTTATACATTCAAAGGCATTCCGAGGGAAGTGATTTGGAGAACGATTCAAGATAAGGAGGTGCTGCAAAGGGCATTACCAGGCTGCAAATCATTTGTTGAAGTTGCGGAAGATGCTTTTGCTTCAGAACTTGGCATCAGCATAGGGCCTGTTAAAGGAATATTTACAGGTGATGTCCGACAAGTGGATAAAAATGAGCCTGAATCCTATCGGCTGCTCGTGAAAGGTAAGGGGAAACCTGGTGAAATTGATGCCGATGCCAATATGTTTTTAGAAGAAATAGAAGAAGGCACTCGCTTGCAATGCAGTGCAGAAGTGAAATTAACAGGAGTCCTTGCTTCAGTTGGGCAGCGCGTCATGAGCGGGGTGGCCAAAGTTGTGCTAGGGCAATTTTTTAAAGAAATTGATAAAGAGGCAAAACAGCTGGTCTAAATATATTGAAATCTTTTAGGAGGTGCCGTGAATGGGAAATGAAAAAGTGAATGTTACGGTGAAAATCAATGGAAATGAAAAACGTGCGGAAGTGGAACCAAGGACGCTTTTAGCCCACTTTATCCGTGATAATCTTGGTTTAACAGGTACACATATTGGCTGTGATACGAGTCAATGTGGTGCTTGTACAGTATTGGTTGACGGCCAGGCAGTAAAATCTTGCACATTGTTGACGGTTCAAGCGGATGGGTCTGAAATTACAACAGTTGAGGGTCTTGGACAAGTAGGGAATCTGCATCCTATGCAGCAAAGCTTTTGGGAAAAGCATGGTTTGCAATGCGGCTATTGTACACCTGGCGTGATGATGGCAGCAGTCGGTCTCTTACAACAAAATCCTAATCCAAGTGATGAAGAGATTCGTGAAGGTCTAGAAGGGGTTATTTGCCGTTGTACGGGCTACCAATTTATTGTGGATGCCGTTAAACATGCAGCACAGCTTATGAGAGAAACTGAAGCGGAAGTTCAATTAGTAGGAGAGGAGCGCTTATAATGACAAAGGTTGTTGGTACACGATTGAAGCGAAAAGAAGATCCGAAGCTGATAACTGGTCATGGCAGTTTTGCGGATGATATTCAACTCCCTGGTATGCTGCATGCTGCTGTGTTACGAAGCCCGCATGCCCATGCTGTGATTAAAAAAATCAATGTTGAAGAAGCCTTAAAGGTACCTGGCGTTGTCGCCATCTATACGGGAAAAGACCTTGAAGGGAAAATTGGACCTGTTCCTACGTCATGGTATGTTCCAGATTGTGATTTAAAGGAAGCACCGCAATATCCCCTGGCGATTGACCGTGTTCGTTATGTTGGTGACGGTGTAGCCCTTGTGATTGCGGAAGGCAGGTATGCTGTCAAAGATGCGATGTATTTAATTGATGTAGAATATGAAACACTTTCTCCAGCCGTAGGACAAAAGGAATCACTAAAAGATAATGCACCACTTGTCCATGATGATATCGAGAACAATCTTGCATTTCATTGGAAAGCGGGTACTGTTCCTGAAGAGGTTTGCGAAAAAGCAGAGGCATCTGTTAAGCAAAGTTTTTATGTCCAACGGGTGGCGCCAAGTCCAATTGAAACACGTGCCGCTATTGGCCGGTACAATCCAGGAACCGGTGAACTGACACTTTGGTGTACCTCCCAAAACCCTCATATCCACCGAATGGTTTTATCCGAAGTACTGGATATTACTGAGGCAAAATTAAGAGTAATTTCTCCAGATATGGGAGGCGGCTTTGGAGGCAAAATCGGCGTCTACCCTGATGAAGCTCTTGTAGGCTTTGCGGCCCGCGATTTGTGCCGGCCAGTAAAATGGATTGAGGAACGAAGCGAACATTTCACAGCAGCCAACTTTGGACGGGACGAAGTCATTGATGTTGAAATTTACGGGCAAAAGGATGGCACTATAACAGCGCTTCGGGTGACCAATACCCATAATGTAGGGGCGTATTTATCGACAATGGGACCAGGTGTTTCAACCATTGACTTTGGGTTAATGATTACGGGCATTTATAAAATTCCCTATGCTTCGTGTGAGACGTTTGGAGTTTATACAAATACCACACCAACCGATGCATACCGCGGTGCTGGAAAGCCAGAATCAACCTACCAGATAGAACGGGCAATCGATCTATTTGCGAAAGAGATTGGAATGGATCCAGTTGAAATCCGAAGAATAAATATGGCTCAAAAAGAGGATTTCCCTTTTACTAATGCACAAGGTCTTGTATACGACAGCGGGGACTATGAAAAGCCGCTCACAAAGGCATTGGAAATGGTTGATTACCAAAAATTTAGAGAAGAACAAAAGGAATTACGCAAGAGAGGGAAATTAGTCGGAATTGGCTTCTCCACATATGTAGAATTATGCGGTTTTGGACCGTCAAAGGTTGCAGGCGGTATCGGCTTCCAAGGGGGGATATGGGAAAATGCTACAGTCCGCGTCCATCCGCGTGGCAGCGTTACCGTCTATTGTGGAACTTCCCCTCATGGACAAGGACATGCAACGACATTTGGGCAAATTGTTTCCGAAAAACTGGGAATCCCGATGGATGACATTGAACTGGTTTTTAGTGATACAAAGTCTGTATCGATGGGCTGGGGTACATATGGCTCCCGCTCGGTAGCAGTTGGCGGCTCCTCTGTCGCGATTGCAGCAGACCGCGTGATTGATAAGGCGAAGAAAATTGCTGCACATGAGCTTGAAGTATCTGTTGAGGAAATTGTATTTGAAGAAGGCATTTTCTCTGTTAAAGGATCGCCAAGTTTGCAGCGGACATTCAAGGAAATTGCCAAATCAGCGAATATGGCATGGAATCTGCCTGAAGGGATAGAGCCTTCCCTTGAAGCCTCGTCCTATTTTGATCCGGAAAATTTTGTCTATCCATTTGGGACCCATATTGCTGTTGTGGAAGTGGATAAAGAAACTGGACAAATCGAACTGAAGCGTTATGTGGCAGTGGATGATGTAGGGCGTGTCATTAACCCGCTGACAGCTGAAGGACAGGTACATGGAGGGCTGGCCCAGGGAATAGGTCAAGCTTTATGGGAAGGAATTGTTTATAGTAAGGATGGCCAAAACTTGACGGGTACATTCATGGATTATGCCATGCCAAAAGCACGGTTCTTCCCTAAATTTGAAACAGCCTTTACCGAAACTTTGTCCCCTGTTAATCCGATTGGGGCTAAAGGGGTTGGAGAGACAGGAACAACCGCATCAACCCCTGCAATCATGAACGCCGTTATGGACGCATTAGAACCATATGGAATAAAAGACATTGAAATGCCGCTTACCCCTGAAAAAGTATGGCGCGCTATTTCAGAAAGCGAGGGGAAGTAAGATGATACCTTCTAAATTTGATTATGTTCGCGTAAATTCAATTGACGAGGCTATTCAACAATTACAGCAATTGAACGGGGAAGGAAAGCTGATTGCTGGAGGTCATAGCTTGGTACCGTTGTTGAAATTTCGCTTAACCGAGCCAGGGGCTTTGATTGATATTAGCCGAATTGCAGAGCTAAAGGAAGTTCGCAAAGAGGGGAATCGCATTGTAGTAGGAGCCCTCAATACTCATTTTCAAGTGGCCAATAACCAGATTGTAAAAGAACATATTCCGGTATTAGCGGAAACTGTCCGGCAAATTGGTGATATACAGGTGAGGAACCGCGGAACGATTGGCGGAAATATTGCTCATGCGGATCCCGCTGCAGACCTGCCAGCGGCGGCCCATGTGCTTGATGCCAAAATCATGATTCAGGGTGAAGATGGCGCGGAAACAATGGATATGGAAAGTTTCGTGATTGGGCCGCTTATCACTATGCTGCCTGAAAATAGTGTCCTAACTGCTATCTCATTTACGATTCCACCATCCCACACAAAATCGGCCTATTTGAAATTCTCTCATCCAGCATCCGGTTATCCAGTTATTGGCGTAGCAGTTGTGGCTGGAGTAGATGAAAATAATATGATTGACTACGCTAAAGTAGCGATTACCGGAGTTGGTGATGTTGCCTATCGTGCAACGGCTGTAGAAGAAAAACTTTTAGGGCAGGAGTTGTCCGAAACGGTCATTAAGGAAGCGTCCCAATATGCTGCCGAAGATGGTGAAATCGCGAATGACCTATTCTCCTCCGAAGAATATCGAAGAAACCTTTGTAAAGTGTATACAGAAAGAGCGTTAAAAGCTGTTTTGTTTTAAAAAATAAAATAATCGATTAGGGGGCAGATCTTTTTACAAGAATGCCCCTGTTTTTAAAAGTATGTTTATATTGTGCTAGAGTCATTGGAAAGTTAGGTTGTTGGGTAAAAGACAGTTTGAAGTTTTACAAGGGGTTTTAGTCTTTAAGAGGCATTAATTAAAGATAGTTTCGGGTTCTAGCAAGAGGTATTAGTCATTAAGAGCCCATATTAAAGACAATTTTGGGGTTTATCAAGAGGTATTAGTCATTAAGAGCCCATATGAAGGACCGTTTCCAGGTCTATCAAGGGGACTGAGTCTTTCATCGCCCTTATGAAAGACAGTATCGAGGTTTATCAAGGGGGTTTAGTCTTTCATCGCCCTTATGAAAGACAGTATCGAGGTTTATCAAGGGGTTTTAGTCTTTCATCGCTCTTATGAAAGACAGTTTCACGGTCTAACAAGTGATTTTAGTCTTTCATCGCCCTTATGAAAGATTGTTTTGGAGTTAGCAAGAGGATTAAGTCTATCATCACCTCTATGAAAGACAATTTTGAAGTTAGCAAGGGGTTTTAAGTCTTTCATCGCCCTTATGAAAGACAGTATCGAGGTTTATCAAGGGGTTTAAGTCTTTCATCGCCCTTATGAAAGACAATTTTGAAGTTAGCAAGGGGTTTTAAGTCTTTCATCACCCTTATGAAAGACAGTTTTGAAGTTAGCAAGAGGTTTTAAGTCTTTCATCGCCTTTATGAAAGACAATTTTGAAGTTAACAAGGGGTTTAGTCTTTCATCGCTCTTATGAAAGACAGTTTCACGGTCTAACAAGTGATTTTAGTCTTTCATCACCCTTATGAAAGACAGTTTTGAAGTTAGCAAGAGGTTTTAAGTCTTTCATCGTTTTTATGAAAGACAGTTTTGAAGTTAGCAAGAGGTTTTAAGTCTTTCATCGCCCTTATGAAAGACAGTATCGAGGTTTATCAAGGGTTTTAAGTCTTTCATCGCCCCTAGTAAAGGCAGTTTGGAGATCTATCAAGAGGTCTATGGCTGTAAGAGCCCCTAGTAAAGGCAGTTTCCAGCTCTAGCAAGAGGTTTTTAAAAACCTTTATTAAGACAGTTTCCTAGTTTCAGAAAGGGATCAGGAAACATTAAAGCCCGTCCTGCGTTCCCCCCCTTGCCGTATATTGATGTTCTTGGTTACCAGTCACGGCCGTTACGGATGTTGCAAACACTATTAATCTCAGCAATTCTAGCAGCTGGATTATCATCAAGAATGGGGATTACAAACATACAAAAGCAAAGTAGATATACTAGAAACTTAAAAGAGACCTAAAAATACTGAATAGGCACAAGAATTAGCCTTTTCAGTATTTTGTTTTCCCTTCCAAAGCGAAAGAAGTATAATGAGTGTAACTGAATTTTTTCTCTGGAGTAGGAGGGGGAAAATTGATTGTTTGGAAGGACCTTTTAAAACCAATTTCCAGTTTTGTGGACGTTAATCGTAAGATTCGTGATGTGATTCCATACTTTTCTTCCCATGATAAAGAGGTTCTTTTTGTAATAGATCAGGGGTCTTTGGTTGGTTATTGTACAAAGGAAATTTTGTTACACCAATTAGCGGAATCCTTAGATATGGATCAACCAATTACCTATCGAGATGATATTTTGAAAGTACCGCAATTATCACCGGTAGAATTTTACCACAATGCCACTTTAATCATTGGGATAGATAAGGGGAACCAAATTGTTGGCTACACTTCGATAGAAGAGGCTCGTCATACTATCAATGCGTTGAAATTAAAGGATATTAATCTACTATTGCATGGTGCAGGAGTCGGGATTGTTAAAACCAATGTCGATTATCAAATTGAATTTATGAATGAAACCGCTGAGAATATAGTCGGGATCTCCAGTTCCTTTTTTCTTGGGCGAAACTATAAAATTCTCCTAACGAGTGACAAAGATATTGCTGCAGTTATGGAAGGGAAAACGATTGTCAGTGCTAACTCTTCACTTAATTTTAAACAAATTAGCGGCAATTTCTATCCGCTGGAAGAAGATGGCCGGATAACAGGGCTGGTTCATGTCTTTTTCTCAAGAGAAGTTTTTGAAGAGGCTGTCCAGGAGTTAGATTTTGTCCGGAATTTAAATTCTGATTTACAGGCTGTTTATGCCTCTTCCCAAGAACAAATTCTCGTCATTGACGGCAGCGGGAAAATCATTCGGGTTGCCGGGACGTTTTTACAGCACTTATGGAAAGCGGAGTCTCCTGAAGAGATACTCGGAAAGCAAGTAGAAGAATTTACAAAAAGGAAAGTTTTTCAGCCAAACGTATTTGAAATATGCAAAACGCAAAAGAAAAAGGTGACAGCCATCCAGGATTCTGACGGGGGCTATAGATTTTGGTCAGTGGCAACTCCTGTCTATTATGAAGGGAAATTGGAAAAGATTGTAGTCCTTTCAAGGGATATTACACCTGAAGCTCCATCCTTTAAAGGTCAATCAGATGGTGAAACTGACACATCTTTACATAATCGTCAAGAATTCATTGATAAAGACAAACGGCTAATCTATCGTTCTAAAAAAATCGAAAAGTTAGTCAAAGAAATAAGTCGTGTTGCGCAATATAATTCAACTGTTTTACTAGAGGGTGAATCAGGTGTTGGTAAAGAAGTATTTGCGCAGCAAATACATACAGCAAGTCCACGTAGTGAACAGCCTTTCGTCCGAATTAACTGTGGGGCTATTCCTGAGACATTAATTGAAAGTGAACTGTTCGGGTATGAAAATGGTTCCTTTACCGGTGCTGATAAAAAGGGAAAGGCAGGCTTATTTGAGGTTGCCAATAATGGTACCCTTTTTCTTGACGAGATTGGGGAGCTGCCGCTCAATATGCAAGTAAAGCTATTACGGGTGCTGCAGGAAAAAGAGATTACAAGAATTGGCGGGCTGCGGCCAATTTCTGTCAACGTTCGGATTATTACGGCAACGAATCGGGATTTACGCGAAATGGTCAGTCAGGGGAAATTTCGCGAGGATCTCTATTATCGCTTATGTGTCATTCCTTTTCGTATTCCGGCATTACGTGATCGTAAAGAAGATATCCTGCCACTGTCCATCTATTTCTTGGAGCAATTTGCCGAAATGTATGAGATTAAAAAAAGTTTCACCCCTGAGGCAATTCAGGTGCTGGAGACCTATTCCTGGCAGGGAAATGTAAGAGAACTACAGAATATTGTCGAGCGCTTAATTTTGCTGACAGAAGGTGAATGGATTCAACGGGAGCATGTACTAAATTGTTTATATGGAGAATCGGAAAAAAGGAATCGTTCACTATTTGTCCTAGAACTCATGCCGCTTAAAGAAGCGGTGGAAGAACTAGAAATACAATTAATTGAAAAAGGAATGCAGCAATATCCAACAGCCGATCACTTATCAAAGGTACTGGGAGTGAGCCCCGCTACCCTTAGCAGAAGGATAAAAAAGCTGAAACTTGAAAGAAGGGTGAAGCCTCATGTTTAATCTGCCTGAAACCCACTTTCATTTCGGTGGGGATGAATATATATATGCTGAAATATCGCGTGAAATGCGAATTGAAAGTAATTTTAAAGCATTGGCTATTACAAAGGAATTACGCAAAAAGGAAATTCCGGGAGTCGTTGATATTGTTTCAGCTAATTCTTCCTATTTAGTACGTTATAATCCAGATATTATTTCAGCAAAAAATTTACTGGACTGTTTAAAAGACATTGATTTAACGAAGAGTGATCCAAAGAAGCTGCATTTTTCTGCAAGAATCATTGAAATTCCTGCATGGTATGATGACCCTGTATCACGAGAATGTTCCTATCGTTTTCGCAATCGTAATCCTGAGCCGGAACTATCAAACTTTGAATTTGTAATGAAAGCCAACCATTTTGCAGATAAGGAGGAATTTATCGAATACCACTCAGGGACACCATATTTAATTACGATGGTTGGTTTTCTGCCGGGAACTGCCTGGCATTTTCCTCTTGGGCAGGAGCCTTTCGAGGTTCTGCAGGCACCTAAATACCATAGTCCAAGAACGGAAACACCTGAACGGTGCATAGGCACAGGCGGGGCTTTCAATGTCATTTATCCTGTTAACGGGCCGGGGAGTTATCAACTGATTGGAAGAGCGGCTGTCCCTATGTTTGATCCTAAAGGACAATTGACAGATTTAAAGGAAACTGCTTTTTTAGCCCGGCCTGGGGACATTTGGAAGTATCGTCCGGTCAATGAATCTGAGTACCATCAGATTATGAGAGAAGTAGAGGCCGGAGAGTATCGTTTGAAAATAAAGGAATTTACGTTCTCGCCGCTTGAATACATGGAAAAAGGGAAGCAGTATATTCGAGAGTTCATGGAGGATTTCTAAATGATCGAAGTAATAGATTCCGGACTTTGGACAACCGTACAGGATATGGGCCGACATGGACAGTATCATCTTGGTGTTCCTCCGTCAGGTGCGGCAGATCGGTATTCTTATATGATTGGAAATCTTCTTGTGGGAAATCCCGAGAATTCTGCCGGACTTGAAATGACGTTAATTGGCGGCGAATTCATGTTTCGCAAAAACTACATTATCGCATTGACCGGCGCACCGATGGAAGCTTATTTAAATAACAAGCCCATTTCTTTCTGGGAAGTCCATCAAGTACAAGAAGGCGATAGATTAAAACTAAAGGCATGCAAAATCGGAGTCAAAAGTTATTTATGTATTGCCGGGGGGATTGATGTTCCAGATGTTATGGGGAGTAAATCGACCTATGAATTAAGCCGGATTGGCGGTTATCAAGGAAGAAAGCTCCAGGCTGGTGACAAAATTTGCATCAATGAGCCATTATTCGAAACATCGCCTCGAGTGGGGAAAAGTATCCCAGCTGGCTATATCCCCGCCTTTACTGACTTTCAAGAACTGCGAGTCACGATGGGAATTACTGGTTACCTGATGAATGACATGGCTTTAAAAACATTTCTCAATTCCGAATGGACTGTATCACATGAATCGGATCGTGTAGCATATCGTTATAAAGGACCAAAAGTATCATTTTCCGAGATGCCGCCATTTGGCGCAGGAAATAGCTTTTCTAATGTTGTTGATATCGCCTACCCAATCGGGGCTGTACTGTTTACAAATGAGGAAGAGCTCATTGTCTTGCAAAAAGATGGGACAACTGGCGGAGGATTTATCACGATTGGTACGGTTATCAGTCAAGATCTAGACATCATTGCCCAATCAAGGCCGCAATCAAAATGCCGTTTTATCGCCGTTACCATCGACCAAGCCATCCAAGCGCGCATAGAGCGCAGACAAAAACTCGAAACTTTATATCAGATGCTTTAAGGCGCTTGAAATGTTTCCAAACATTATTGTGAAGAGCTTTGTCAGGTAAAATACAGAAAAAAAAGGCAAAAATCTTAAACTCTTATATTTTAAGATTTTTGCCTCTTTAATTATTGAAAATATACTATTGTATAGTCTGTTTACTGTCCCTTCAATCTTTTCGGCTTGTATTTACAAATCTAATTCTGTTTTTAAAAAACAGCTGCCCTTTTTCTTTTAGGTTAGCTGCCTAATCCCTGATGGTGTGCAGCAAGCTTTACCTTTTTATTGGTGATGGCCCCTAATCGAATTGATACGACAATCGAAATAATCGCGAGCACTACAATCATAGAGACTACTCCGTACCATCCATATTGACTATAAAATGTGCCGCTGACTGTCCCGCCGATACTTGAACCGGCATAATAGAAAAACAAATATAAGGAAGAGGCCTGTGCCTTATCATGAGTAGCGATTTTTCCTACCCAGCCGCTTGCAATCGAATGAGCCGCGAAGAACCCGTAGGTAAAAATAGCAATCCCCAAAATTTTAAACCATAAATTCGTGTTTAGGGTGATACAAGCCCCAACTAATAGAATCATGAGTGACAATTGCAGAACTTTTCTTTTTCCATGCTGGTCTGACAGCATGCCCATCCATGTGGAGCTGAAGGTGCCGACGATATAGACGATAAAGATAAATCCAACTAAGGTTTGACTTAATGAATATGGCGGCTTCAGCAATTGGAAACCAATATAATTGTACAAGGATACAAAGCTTCCCATTAATAAAAATGCAATGACAAATAGGTAAAATAAACCAGGTTCTTTAAATTGGCTGAACAATGAACCAGTCAAATGCTTAATGTTAAAATTCTGCGGCTGAAAATGTTTAGATTTAGGCAGCATCCACAAGAAGGCAAGGCTTGAAATTAAACTAATGAGGCCAATGCCGAGCAATGCCATGTGCCATCCAAAGTAATCAGTTATGATTCCGCTGATAATCCGCCCAGCCATACCGCCAACGGAATTTCCGCTGATATAAAGGCCCATGGCCATACCTAAACTTTTAGGCTCAATCTCCTCTCCTAAGTAGGCCATTGCTACAGCCGGCAGACCAGCTAGTGTAATACCTTGTAAAACTCTTCCTGCCAATAATAAATGAAAGTTTGGTGTAAATGCAGTTAAAATTGACAGAATTGCTGAAGCAAATAAAGCAAACGTCATGACTGATTTCCGGCCGAATACTTCTGATAAAGAACCAGCAATTAAGAGACCGACAGATAAAGCAATGGTTGCGGAAGACAAGCTTAAGCTTGAAACCGCAGGAGACAGATGGAATTCTTTTGCTATATCCGGAAGCAGCGGCTGTGTTCCCCAAAGGATGGCAAACGTGCTAAATCCGCCTGCAAATAAAGCTAAATTTACTTTTTTAAACGTGCTTGTTCCACGTTGAACATATTCCATTTTTTATGCGCACTCCTCATTCCGCCTTAACAGGCAGTACAACCTCCATTATAGAACCCTTTTTGTACAAAAGGTTAAAGGAGGTTAAGCCCAAAAAGGTCAGATTGGTTCAACTAACCATCAGCGGGGATAAGAAGAACTCCCCTCTGATAGAAGTTTGACTTTATTTGATTTGAAAAAATCGATGTATAAATTGAATAAACCGTTCAACAACGGGTGATGAATAACTGTCTTTTAACGATGCGACCCCAATTTGCCGATTGCAGATTGGTTCTTTTACCCGAATCAGTTTGACCTTGGTTTTATCTAACACTTGTATATCGGGCACCAGGGATACCCCCAATTTTGCACCAACTAAGCCAGACACTGTTCCAATGTCCTCTCCTTCAAATACAACCTTCGGAGAGAAGCCAGCTTTATGGCATAAATGATTTATAATGGTCTGAAGCTCATTCACATCCTTAAAAGCAATAAATGGTTCATTTTGAATTCGTTTCAGTTCAATTTCATCATAGGCAGCAAGCTTATGGTCGATAGAAACAATCAGAAATAGCTCTTCGGTTAAGAGGGGCTGCCAAATCACCTCTTCATCTTCGTGAAGCAGTGCAATAAGAGCCAAGTCAATTTTTCTTGCTTTGATTTGATCCACAATTTCTTTGTTGGAAGCCTGGTGTAATTGAAATTTCACATTCGCATGCATTTTATGATAGGCACTTAATATTTCAGGAACAATACTTATCCCAAGGGAAGGGATAAAGGATAAGGAAATGGTTCCATAATCGGGATGAATTTCATCCCAGATTTCTTGTTTTCCTGTTTCGATTTCCTTAATGGATTGCTCCACACGCCGTAAAAACATAACTCCATATCGATTTAAATAAATATTCCTGCCTTTCCGGTCAAAAAGCTGCACCCCTAATTCATTTTCCAGTTTTGCAATGGACCGGCTGAGGGCGGGCTGTGAAATGGATAAATGTTTAGCAGCTTTTGTTATATGCTGAACCTTTGCTACGGTTTGAAAATAATTGATCTGGTCCCATTCCATTTTAATACCTCATAAGTTTTAAACTACTCTTATTATAATACTCTCCTTTTTACATAACTTCTAATTGTTAATTTGCATTAAATTAATGCGTTTTTAGCATTAATTTTTTAAATGAGAAGGGAAGTATCCTTGTAAAATAAATTATTTTGAATAGGGGAATATGTCAGACTTTTCTTGGAACGGTATCTAGAGGTATGCTAAAAAGGGGGGAGGGATGAAGATGGCTATAACACTGACGATGTTTGTCATGGGAATATTATTAGGATTTATTGGAGCCGGTGGATCGGGTTTTATCATTGCCATTTTAACCGTTGTGTTTGGAGTGCCTATCCATACCGCTTTAGGTACAGCGCTTGCTGCAATGGTGTTTACAACGTTGTCCGGAACATACAGCCATTTTCGCCAGGGGAATATTTCTGTTAAAACAGGTGTTATTGTAGGTGCATTTGGCTCGATTTGTTCTTATATAGGATCAAAGCTTTCAGGGATGATACCTGTACACTCACTGCATTGGTTAACAGCAGCGATGTTATTTTTATCAGCTGTTATATTGGTCGTACGCCTGTTTATTTTTCAAAAGCCAATGGTGAAACGAAACCTAGAAAAATCCGGATTGAATTGGGATTTTGTGAGGAACGCAGCAATTGTTGGAATTATCACCGGATTAATGTCCGGAACTTTTGGAATTGGTGCCGCTCCGTTCATTCAAATCGGCCTGCTTGTTATTATGGGACTTTCCATCAAACAATCGGTAGGAACGACCATGCTTGTCATTTTACCGATTGCTGTGGCAGGGGGAGTTGGATACTATTTTCAAGGATTTCTGGACTTTAAACTATTATTTGAAGTAGTGGCCGGAACGATGATTGGGTCATACGCCGGGGCAAAATTTACATCACTAGCACCACAGCCGGTATTAAAGGGTGCTATGGTGATAACACCCATCGCTGCAGCAGCATTGCTGCTTGTAAGTTAAAGAAATGTTTGTCCGGACTGATTTAGAAAATTGCTAAAGGAGTGAAGCGGGGATGAGAGGAGAGATTCAGAACAAAAAGCGGGAAATCTCTGAAGAACAGGCCTATCAATTCTTAAAAATGGGTAAAGTAGCACATGTCGGAACAACAGGAGAGGACGGCTTTCCATATGTGATTCCATTTGTGTATGTATATGAGGAAGGAACAAAGCTGTATCTTCATATAGGAAATTTACGGGAAAGCCATTTCTGGACAAATATTAAGCAGAATCCAAATATTTGTATTGAAGTGAGTGAAATGGGTGATTTACATCCTGGTAAAAAATATGCCTGCCAGTCCGCCCTTGTTTATACCAGCGTGGTTCTTTTTGGAAAAATTCATCATATTGAAGATGATGCCAAAAAAGAATGGTTTTACGACCGGCTGCTTGAAAAGTATGGAAAACCGGAATGGTCTTTTGAAAAAGGGTATCCAGCCTTAGCAAAAACAGAATTGTTTGAGGTTGAAATTGAGAAGATTACTGGAAAACTAAGCCAAGGTCTAAGTCATTAAGGGGAATAAAAAGGTTCAATCCTATACAGCTGGGATTGGCCTTTTTGTTTAATTTCAAAGTTGTTTTTAAAAAATGTAGAAAAGGCTCCGGCCCCGGTTGCTGCCAAATTAATCGAACTGCTGGATCGGTGGGGTTCAGGTGGAATAAGAAACTCCGTAAAGAAATTGATGGATTTAAAGGGTTTAGTGAAAAGTAAACACAACGAAGACCACTTTAATGAGGTTAAAGAGCCGGAATCCCCCAACATATCTAAAAGCAATTTGACTTATGACGAGGTCATAAATTTTTTAACTGAGAAGAAAAGTGATAAGCAGCAATATGAAGAATTTAAAGCAGAATACGATAAGCTCAAAGAAAAGCTCAATTCTTTGATTGAATTTGTTTCAAACTTACAGAAAAAGTAGCCATGGTTACCATAGCTGCTTTTTTATTTCCATTTTGATTTAAAGTTGTTTTAAGTTATTCTAACGATTAAATATTATTCATTTTCTTTTTTTACTAGCTAATCCCAATTTGCTTTTAATATAACAAAGTTAATTGATTAAGTGAGGACTAGAATAAAAATGAGATGGGTTTTATTATCTTTCTAACATTCTAAGCACAATCAGTTTATTTTTCAAAGAAAATAAACTGATTGGTAAAATAAAAAAAGGAAAATTTCATGATTGATTAACCTCATTGCATAAGGTAAAAACAAAATGTATAGGAAAGTTAAAACAACAAATATCCTAAAAACTAGTGTATGTTATTAGATTCCAACCATTTAATAAAAGAGGAGACAATCATAGTGAAGGCGCCAATACACGAAGCTGAGGAGAACCTTATCGTTGACTATATTTACACAACATATTTGATACAAATTCTTGAAAAAGACTGTAGTGTAACACGCACATTGAATTTTATTGAATTAAAATTAAAGGAATTGCGAAAATAATTAGTTCAGCTAAAAAGTAAGATGAGAGAATTTAAAATTAAGGTTTCTGAACCTATTAATGTAAATGAAGATTTTGTTGTTTCTGGCAATTAACAGATGTATGTTTTGGCAGTATGTTTATTATTCTAAATGAATCATTACTTAATGGTAAACCTGTATACACACTAATATTTATTCAAATTAGTAAAGAGATGCTTACTGCACTAACGGGTCAGATTAGTGGAACAAGAAATTTAACACAGGGAATATTCTATTATATAATTTCAGCTAAGATTGTTTTACTTTTTAAGAAAGAGAGATGGATTATGGCATATTGCAAAGTTAGTCAAGCAGAAATACATTATGAAGATTTTGGGGAAGGTAAACCAATCTTAATGATACACGGTTATTCTCCCGACCATAGATTAATGACTGGATGTATGGAACCTATATTTACAAAGAGGGATGGATGGAGACGTATTTATATTGATCTCCCGGGTATGGGATTAACAAAAAATTATAATGACATAACTAGTTCTGATGAAATGCTGGATGCTGTTTTAGAATTTATTCAAGATATAATTCCTAACCAAGAATACTTAATCGCTGGAGAATCTTACGGCGGCTACCTAGCTAGGGGCGTTATTCAAAAGCAAAAAGAAAAAGTACTTGGTGCGGCATTTATTTGTCCTGTTATTATTCCATTTCCTGAAAAAAGAACAATTGAGGAACATAAAATATTGAAATCAGATGAAAGATTTATTGGAAAATTATCGAAGAAAGAATTGGAGTATTTTAGAAACAATAATGTTGTTCTTGATGAGTATACTTGGTTAAGATACAATGAGGAAGTTTTAAGCGGATGTAAAATTGCAGATGAAAAGTTTTTAAATAAGGTAAAGAATAAATATGGGTTTACTTTTGAGATTGACCAATCTGATTTTAATAAACCCAGTGTATTCCTCTTAGGAAGACAAGACTCTTCTGTTGGATACAAAGATGCACTTGATCTAATAAACAAGTACTCACGAGGAACATTTGCTGTATTAGATAAAGCAGGTCATAATTTGCAAATTGAACAACCACAGCTTTTCAATAATTTAGTAAATGAATGGTTGGATCGAATTGAAGAGTCTCTTCATCATATTTGATGTAGGAGTTAAGTTTGTGAAATGATGTACTTAAACGGGTGCTTTAGCACAATAGAGAATTAATGCTTAGAGCCTAAAATATGCAAGTTTTTATGCACTACTTGCGTGTTTTAGGCTCTTTTTGCATTCATAAAACATACTGAAGTTTATAGCATTTCCTAATTGCCAAATACAGATTTTGTGGAATATGCTTATTTTCCACATGCTTATGAAGGACGAATGAGGTTCTGGATGTCTGCTATGCATTTGAGGGCACAAAAAGATTAAGACATTTATTTTTGGAATGAATTAAAAGAAGGAAAAAGCCCTTTTCAATCGAGAGGAGCTTTGGTCTTATCCAACAAGAATCAGGAGGAGGAGATTTAGATGGTAGGATTACTGTTTATAAGATAGTTAATTATTTGATGAAAAGTGTGCAAAAAAAAAAGACCTCGTAGAGATCAAGAAGACTTATTTAGAAAAGTTCTAATTTCATCAGCTGATATTCCTAAATCAAGAGTCATTTTAATAAGTTCTACCCATTCTTCATCTAATTCTTCTTCACTAGTACTTTCATTCATAATATTCCCCCAAAAATTATGTACTATTTTAGGTAACTCAGTCATCTTAGACCTGTAGCTGTGCGTCCCAATCTTTCGAAAGTTTGCCTTTATCTATTTACTTCAATAACGAACTAAAGTGATAAGAAAAACGGGAGAGTTTAAAGGAACTCTGAAAATTCAAGGCTCCCTTTTTCAGCGAGCCCTGAAAGCTTAGAATTCCTTTTGGTTTAGCGGCGCGTAGTTCCGCCGGCTAGCTTTGTGGAAATAGGAGCATAAGGCCCTAACATAAATCTTATCTGCATTGTTTTCATCATCTTCACCTCCTTTCAAGTTTTTCTAATTTGTTAGAAAGATCCCCAAGCTGCACATGATAATAATCTTCATCTCCAAAGTTTGTTTGCTCAGAATTCTTATAAGGGGCAATCTTATTTAAAAGCTTGCTCAGTTGGGGCTGCCCGCTTGGTATATAAAATTCAATTTCTTTTACGGTTGGTTTGCTGTCTTGTAAATGGCGAATGACCGTTTTCACCCCTCTATAAAATAGGAATGTATGGCGATATTCCTCTTTCACATGAAGCAATTCAATACGGACAATCTCCTTATTTTGAAAAACATTCTCTGGAAGACCATACACTAACCCAACCGCACCAATGATGTCTTCTGCATTATCCAATGCAACAATCGCACCCCCATTGGTACGATGGCTTTGTAAAAATAAATAGATTTGCTGTAAAGTAAAATAAGAATTTATTGACTTTCTATGCTTTACCATATAAAATAAATATTTTTCAAACAAATCATCCTCTTTCGCAATGAGAAACTTATAGGTCATAAGAAACGCTCCTCTCCCTGCGGAAAGGTTTTAAATAGGCACAAAGATCTTTAAAGGATACGCGATAAACATCCTGCTTCTTTAGCGGATGATCTTGTTCGGTAATTACGGTTGCAAACTGAGAGTATAGCTTTTGCAAAAAAAGGTCGTCTTGAAATGCATAAAAAGTTACATAATCAATGGAATACTCAGATTCTAGAACAGAATCTATCAAAAATTGAAAACCGCGAATAAACGCCCTTGAATTCCTATATTTAGGATCGACCATTGCGACATTGATTAATAATGTTTCTTGGTCCTCAAAATCGTTTTGTGGAGTTCCATAAAAATAGCTGACAAAACCAATGGGTTCTCCTTTTAAATTAGAACCTAGGATGATATGTCCAAATTGGATTAGCAAACTAATATCAGTTAATATATACGAAAGGCCAAGTGGAGGATTTGTGTGATGTCTTCGCTTTACATAAAACTCTGAAAAGTGTTCAAAGTCTTCTTCCGTATTGCATTTTCTATATTTATAACTCAATCTGGTTACACCTTCCTTTGTTATATTCCCCTAAGCTATGACCAAGAAATGGCAGGAGCTTTCCATAAGTCTTATGGTTTTATGACCATTAGAAGAATAATGATAAAAGTAAGCAAATGTACGGTTCCCTCTAAAGGCATGATCCTTTTCATAGATTCCGCATATCCGTCAGGGAATTTCTCGCCCTGACTTGCCATGACGAGTTGGACAATCTTCTTCATATTCGGTTCAATGAATCCGATAATAATCACTTCTATAATGACAAATAGGATTAAAGAAAGATTTAGCCATAATACGGAAAACCCCAATTTTCCTACAATCATTAATAAGATTCCTGTTACAATTAATGTGATGCCACCTGTCTTAGGAAACTTGTTTATTCTCTGAATAACTCCGAATATGAATCGAAGTTGGCTCCCTGTTTTCGCGGATTTGCCCAAGACTGGTAAAATAAAAGCCGGGCCTATCCCCACAATGGCAGCTAGAACATGAAGCAAGACTAAAATTTCATATAGTATGTTCATTTTTCTATCCCCTTCCAACGTATTTAAAATTATAAGCATTTATATCAGTTCCATTTAGGTAAAGGTGAAGTTAAGTTCCGCCGAACAGATTTCCAATGGGGGTAAATAAAGTAATTTTATTCTAAATTTCGTTGTACTCTCCCTTTTAATCTTGAAGTATTTGACTGATGGAATATCATATGATGGGGTTCTTTTTCCAGTCTTGATTAACCTAAAACTTGGATATAACTCTGCTCCTAGCTAAGGGCGACTGGCTATTCTTATATTTGCAATGGGAGTTACTCTTTAAGCATCATAAATCTTATGATGTCACGTACGGTAGTTACAATAGTCATGCAGATGTCATAACTTTTTACTGTACTTATTGGCAGTCATATGACAGCTGTCACTATTTTTAATGACAAAGGAAGTTTTATGATAGCTTTAAGCAAATTAATTTTATGCTCAAGGTAGTAATTGCGATGTTTTAACCACTTTTATTGGTTGCTTTTCTCGACGACAATCATTCTTAAATAAGATATAGGAGTAAAGATTGGGGGGATAGGAAAATGAAATTCAGTATAAAGGACGTGTGTCTCCAGAGAAAACGAATTTATTTCATGATGGCCATGGTATGCATACTCATTTTCATCTTGTGCATAAGTTTGTTATCTGCAAGCCGTTTTGGCGGGGCAAATAATTCGCCTTTGATCCCCGATTCGGCTATTCAATACCGGTTGGAACCCCGAGGGGATGGCGATGCTATTTTTCGCTTGATCCAAAATCCCCTTTCAGCTCAGGATTGGCTTCCATTTACACACCATATAAATAGCAAAGAGGGATTCTTCTGGATTCGTATTTCCTCTTCCGTTTTATCTGGGGAGGATGCACGCTTATTCCTTTATCCTATTCCAAATTACTATGAAGTTTATCAGAATGGTAAACGCACGTTTACCCATGGAAGTCCTAAAACAATAGATTTACGTAAGGATTTCTTACATTGGAACATGGTTTCTGTGCCAAGTACTTCCGAAGATATATTTATTCGCATGCAAGGCAGGGCGCCTTCTATGTTTGCAACGGGGACAGTAACACAGCTGTTAACCTATGTATTTAAATCCGATATTGTCGACATGATGAACGCATTGGGTTTATTGGTTGTTGGACTGATCTCGTTGTTGTTATATCTTTACAAACGTACACCACGTTTACTTTTGTACTATGCTTTATTTGTTATGGTACATTTCTCAATTTGGCCCGTTTTTTCATATTTGTTTTCGAAGCAACTCATTTTTGACTTTCCTGGATATACCAATTTTTACTTAGCTAATATGCTTGAAGTACTGGATATTACTCTATTGCTGCTGTTGTTTCGTGAGGTGACCCACTCGGTTTACCGAAAAACTGTGCTTCGGCTCATCTTTTTGCTGTTGGCTGCAGGGCTGTCTTTTATCGTTGCGATCACGGTTAATCCAAGTTCGGCCATTGTGTTTGCCATTTTTGGGGTGCTGGTATCGGGAAGTTGTATTTTTATTTTAGTTGTAACCATTCTTTCCTTACGAAGGGAAAAAAGCAACGAGTTAATCTTGTTTGTTTCAGGATTAGCAGTTTTCCTTTTACTTGAGATTTTACTAAATGTGTCGGTCTCTTTTGCGATGGTCGAGATAAAAAATACAATCAAGCTGCTGCTTCCTTTTACTATTATTTTACCTGGAGCCGCTATTATCATGAGGAGATACCTAGAGTCAGAGTTTCAGGTAATTGCATATGCCGATGAATTAAAGCAGTTAACCCTACAGTTGGAACGGGATAACCGCTTATTGGAGCAGCGGGTGTCGGATCGGACAAAGGATTTGGAGGAGACTTATCAAAAACTAGTGGATAGTATGAAGGAAAGTGCAGCTGCAGAGGTGGAAATTGCTGCTTTGGAAGAACGAAATCGCATTGCTCAAGAAATCCACGATATTGTTGGACACACCCTAACCACTACGATCATTCAAATTGAGGCAGGCAAGCGGCTGATTGGACAAAATCCGCAACAGGCCGTAGATCGAATGGACACTTCGCAAAAACTAGTCCGAAAAGGTTTGGATGAAATTCGTTCGTCCGTACGTTTGTTAAAGGATGCGGAATGGAACTATGACTTAGAGACATCATTGCGAAATGTCATTCAAGACATGCGAGACAATGCCGATGTTGATATCGACAGCCGAATTGCTGTGCTTCCAGACCTTACAATGATGCAGAAAAACGCCATTTACATGGCGCTCAAGGAAGGGCTTACAAATGGGGTCAAACATGGAAAATGCAGCAAATTTCTTTTCATTCTTCAACATAATGATGAGAATATCTTCTTTTCTTTGAAAAACAATGGAGAGCCGGTTCAACCGGAACGTTTTGGATTTGGCTTACAATCAATGGCTACACGAATTAACAATTTACAGGGAACAATGCGCATCAGTTCCGGGAACGATTGGAATTGTGTATTGGATATTTGCTTTCCATTAAGGTCGCCGTGACTATTATTCGTCCAAAGTCATGTCACGAAACACCATGACAGCTTTAGCTCGGTCGTTCGTGCCGATCTTTGAATACATGACGCTAATGTAATTTCTTACAGTACCTTCACTGATGAATAAACGAGTGGCAATTTCTTTATTGTTATAGCCTTTTATCATTAAAGCGGCGATCTCCTTCTCACGACCGGTCAATTCTTCCTGCAGTTTATTTCGCTGCCCTGTAACCGGTGAACGGTCATTTCTTGAAACTTGGTGAAGTTTGGCGGCTAATTTAGCAGCTATCGGGGCTGGAAGAATCATTTGGCCTGTTGCCGCGTCTCGAATTCCCTGAATCAGTAAGTCAGCGTTAAGATCCTTTAGTAGGTATCCGCAGGCACCATTCACTAACCCCTGTACAATATAATCGTCTTCCGCGAAAGTGGATAGGATAATGATATGAGTGGAAGGAAATTGCTCCTTAATGATACGAGTGCATTCGATTCCGTTCATGACGGGCATCTCCACATCCATCAAGACGAGATCAGGCCGATATTGCTTAACAAGCGCAAGCGCATTTTCGCCGTTGCCGGCGGCTCCTACAATTTCCATATCTTGCTCCAGACTAAGAATAGTTTGGAGACCTTCACGAAACAATGTTTGATCATCTGCAATGACAATCCGCAGTTTTGACATACGAAACCTCCAGTACAGTACATGTATAATTTGTTCGCTATATCAATTTACGTATTTTGTGTTTATAGCGCATTAACGGGCATAATCTCCTTATCTCATCCTAAGGCTTAGAGGAATCGAAGAAGCATAGTTAGGGGATAACTGCCCATAAAAGCTCGATTGGTTGTGGGGTCGAAGTGGAAATTTCACTGTATCATTAAGATAGTTCTTCATCCAGTATAACGTATTTTCCCTATTTTTGGCTCCTTAAATTGTTCTCGTTTTACATGATTTATAGTGTAATTGTCATATGGTAACTGTATTTGTTTTTACTACAATTAGTTAACGCTACATTTTTACACAGCATTTAGATCTGATTGAGGCAACATTAATCAATTTTTCCGTGGAAGGTTGATCTAATAAAGATAGGAATTCACTGGCCGTGTAATGAAAAATATCCAAATGGGAGAACTACCCTTTATGGTACAGATTGGATAGCACCGCAAGAGCATTCCAATAAAGACAACAAAAGATTTTGGAGTTCAGTTCCTTAAGGTGGACCATTAAGCCCACTTCTAGCCAACATTATGCTAAACGAGTTGGATAAGGAACTAGAGTCCAGAAATCACCGATTTGTACGCTATGCCGCTGATATTGTTATTTTCTGCAAAAGCCAAAGAAGTTGTGAAAGGACATTCCAGCTTATTCTCCCATTCATAGAAGGGAAATTACGGCTGAAAGTGAATCGAGAAAAGACAGAAATCACACATATAAGGAATATCAAGTTCCTAAGTTATGGATTCTATATATCTAAAGGGAAATGCCGGTCTAGAGTGCAGCCGAAGGGTGTCCAAAAGCTAAAAGACAAAATCCGCACTTTAACAGGACGAAGTAATGGAATGAGTGTTGAAATAAGAAAAGAAAAGCTAAATCAAATAGTGCGTAGATGGGTTAATTATTATAAGCTCGCCGATATGAAGGGCCTTACAATAAAGTGGGACCAATGGATTCGAAGGCGCATGCGTATGGTAACATGGAAACGCTGGAAGAAGGTTCGTACCTGCTTTTATTGGCTAAAGAAGTTAGGAGTCAACAAAAGGAAAGCATGGGAATAGGCGAACACGAGGAAAAGCTGCTGGCGTGTTGCTGGCAGCTATATCTTGGATAAAACCCTAACAAATTTTTCCCAAGGGCAAAATATATTAGTTTTTTTGAGTGTTATTTATCTGTAAGACTGTAAACTTTAGAACCGCCGTGTACGGAACCGTACTCACGGTGGTGTGAGAGGTCGGCGAATCAAATAATGATTAGCCTCCTACTCGATTGTGCCCGACATGGGTGCCCTCTTTATAATGGAAGGGCATCTATTTCAAATCCACTATTTAAACTTCAAAACCGTCTGTGCCCTACTTGCCAGGTACCAGGAAATTTTATTAAGAAATAGTAAATGCTTAGAAAAGATGAAAAAGTATTAGTAAATGAGGTACTATTAGTAATCGCAATAGGAAAGGATAAAATCGAATCTAACCTGTTACGAATGAATAGAAAATGAAGAAGAAAGAAAAACTTACTTAGAAAAAATTTTAAATGCTCGTTTATATAAACTGAATCTTTAAAGGACAATAAACAACTGTTTGCTCAATATATTGCTGATTATGAGGGTCAAGAAACTAGTAGACTTTGTAAGCTTTAATCGCCCAGTTATACAGAATTTAATCATACATTTAAACAAAGCCTATACAACTTGTTTTGAAACGGGGAAATCCGAAAAACAATTTAAATTAATCATTCCCATCATGAAGAGCTGCCTTGACTAGCAGCACTTTTATTTATTAATGTTACTGACAAAAGTTAAGGGACGATACGAACAAATTATGTGTTGAGGTGAAATCAATGTTATACAATTTGAACACTGTGAGAGTTATTCCATAACTGTAAAAATTACAACTGCCGGGAAATAATTGTGCAGTGAATGTTTGAATAATAAGGGAAAATAAAACAATTAAAAACCATTATGTAGTAGCCTTAGTAAGAATAGGGCGCATTCCTTGAACAAGGATAAGCGCTAATTTTCCATTTTAGGTCCATTATATGGAATAAGGCGTATTGAACTAACAGCATTAATTGGAAAAACAAAATTAGCTTAAATCAACAATATATTAACTTAAAGGCAATCTTTGTTAACATATAACAAAAGGGGAGGGGACTACCAAGGTAGCTAGAAGTGAAAAAGCCCATTTTCACTATAAATTTACGGAGATGAACAGCCTCAAATATTATGCTGATTTCTCGGTGGTAAGAAGCCTGTATTTTATAAGACTCTTGCCACTGAGTTTTTCTTTAGTTTAGTCGTTATTATAGTAACTAATCCAATCTGTCGCTGCCTGATCGACCTCTTGAAAAAGATTGGTAGCATAAAGGTGACTGTTTCAGCCTTTAAAAGGCGGAAGAAACTCTCCATTGCTGCATTATCAACACAAGTTGCTTTATGTCACATACTTTGAAACAAATGTTGATTCTTAAGCTCTTTTACCCAGACATGACGTTGATCTTGTAGTGTGATAGGGAAGTTTAGGTAGTGCTTTCATAGTTTCATGCAATGCTTTTAAAGCAAAACTTACAGTTAGATGATGACCAGAATTTTAGAAAAGACTTGAAATAAATTGGCCTCAAGGCAGCATCAAATAATCATATTTCAAATTGTAGACAGAAGTTTATTTTTATAGAAAAGTTCTAGAATTTTTAAGATCATATGTTACTTTTTCAACAAGAAGTATAATCGAAATCCGGACAGTGAAAATAAAGACGATTGAGAGCAGGCTATTTGCTTATTAAACTTGAAACTCTTACACTGAATGATAGGACTAATTGCTTATTAAGGTGATCAAATGGCGAAGACAATAGTTGAAAAATTAAACCTGCAAAAATATAAAAAAGCAGCTGTTATTAATCTGCCGGACGGTGCTGATTATTTTACAGACCTGAAGGAATACGATTCCAAGTTAACTGGCCCCTCATATGATCTCGTTTTTGCCTTTGTGTTAGATATGGAACAGCTGAAAACCCTTGTAAATAAAATAATCAGGGAACAATATCTTAATAAGAACGGCTATATTTACTTAGCCTATCCGAAAAAGGGAAATAAAGAGTATCCAACATTTATTCATCGTGATGATTTATTTGGCGGCTTAGGGGCTGACGAGGAAGGTTATATTGCAAATAGCACACTTAAATTTTCCCGGATGGTTGGTTTAGATGATGTATTTACCGTGGTTGGCCTAAAGGAAAGCGCTAAATCGAATACATCTGCTGCTAAGCGAAGTCAAAAGGTTAGTGATTATGAGGCTATGATTCCGGAAATCGAAAAAGAATTACGGGATACACCGGAAATACTTATTTTTTATCAGTCGCTTACACCTGGTTACCGTAAAGATTGGGCCCGTTATGTATATAGTGCCAAACAAGAGGCAACAAGAGAGAAACGGCGCAACGAAATGAAAAAAATTCTTGGAGCAGGGTTCAAGACACGAGATTTGTTTCTAAAAAGTAAAAGCTGATTTAAATATATGAAGGAGGAATGATTTATGTCAGAACAAAAGATTCTTGGCGTACAACCATTAGGGTTTCAATGGCAGACAGAAGACCCGTTTATTATAACAATGCATCATAAGGATGCTTATCCTAAAGGAAATGAGCAGCAGGGACCTGCTGTATCATTAGAAGGCAGAGATATTGGACAGGATTTCACAATGAAAGATGGTTTTAGAATGTATCATGGTTCAACTGTCCCGGGCTTTCCCGCCCATCCACATAAAGGATTTGAAACGGTTACGATTGTTCTGGAAGGCTTTGTCGATCATTTCGATTCAACGGGGGCAAAAGGACGCTATGGGAATGGGGATGTACAGTGGCTGACAACCGGGAAGGGATGCCTTCATAGTGAGATGTTCCCGCTTGTACATCAAGACAAGGGTAATCCGCTTGAACTTTTTCAAATCTGGCTGAATTTAGCAGCTAAAGATAAAACAGCAGATCCTGATTATAAGATGTTATGGGCTGAAGACATTCCCACAGCAGAAACAACTGGTTCAAATGGGAAGAAAACAACGGTCAGACTTATAGCCGGCAGACTGCAGGAGAAAAATAGCCTGGATCCCGCATCAGCATCCTGGGCAAAAGACCCTGACCACCATGTTGGTATATATCTGATTAAAATGGAGCCTGAAGCAGTGTTTACCTTGCCGGCGGTTTCTAGTACATTGAACAGAAATTTATATTTTTATGAAGGGGAAGAAATCCATCTAGAAGGGACCTCTATCCCAGCTTCCCATCGGGTAAAACTAGCAGGAGATCAGGAAATTGCTATTACCAATGGCGACAAAGAAGCTTATATTCTTGTCCTTGAAGGCGAGCCGATTAAAGAACCTGTAGCACAATACGGTCCATTTGTCATGAACACTGAACAGGAAATTCGTGCTGCCTTTAACGAGTATCAAAGAAACCAATTCGGCGGCTGGCCTTGGGGACCGATGGATGTGGTCAATGAGCGCAGTGCGCGGAGATTTGCCCAGCATGGCGATGGCAGAGTAGAAAAAAGAGATTAAGGCATGGGGGTGTTCCTCATGCTTTCTTTTTGCAATGCCCAATATTCTTATCTTAACGTCCAAGCCTGGTTCAATATAGTCCAAGTGTCATGATTCAATGGATGTGCATAGACTAAATCATGAATTTGATTGGAGGTTTTTGCACAATGGCAGGTCCTTATATGCAAAGTTTTAGGCCCTATCCCCATTCACCTTCTTACTATCAATATACCTATCCATATCCTTCTCCATATTATGGGGGACTGCCTCCGGGATATTGGCATACAGGCAGTCAGTTAGGCGGTTTTTATGCGAATGGTCATTTAGGCGGCGGTAATGGAGCCGGATACAATGTTGGCGGATATTTGGGCGGTCAGCATGGCCTTGGCCTTTATTCAGGCGGCCAGCTTGGAGGAGGGCAGGGACTCGATATCCATGCATTGGGTTCTTTAGGGGGTCCAAAAGGTCTGGGAGTTCAAGCGGGCGGCCAGCTCGGGGGAGGCAATGGCCTCGGCATTCATGCAGCAAGCCATTTAGGGGGACAAAAAGGATTAGGCGTCCAAGCAGGCGGTCATTTAGGCGGCGGACACGGCTTGGGTGCACATGTCGGCGGTCAAGCTGGGAAATATAACGGTTCCCTTGGCTTTCAATTTGGCGGACAAAAACCATTTGAATCATCTTAGAAGCATGGGAGAATCCATGCTTCTTTTTCTAATGGATGGTGTTTGCCGAGTGAGAATATAAAAATGAAAGTGCCGGCGGGTAAAATGAAAATCTTTGGGTTAAATTAAAAATTAGAAAATATTTTAATGGGTAAATCTCTAAAATTGATGAGTATCACTTTTTAAAAGACGGAGTTATCATTAAGCAAATTAACTTAATAGGCTGAAAATGGCTTGTGCTATTGACTCCAAACTTTATCGCTGATACGATTCCTTTATTCATTTCATAACGATTTACCTTGTATAAGTTCAAGAATATGGCTTGAACGTCTCTACCGGGCTGCCGTAAATAGCCTGTCTACAGGGGGCAATGAGTAAAGATTGTCCTTTGCACAGACTCCTTCGGCAGAAGCCGGGGGATTTTTTTTTTAGATTCGGAGGAATCATCATGAAAAGTTACTTTCAATTTTCCGAACGGGGTACTACCTTTAAGCAGGAGAGTGCAGCAGGAGTTACTACCTTTCTCTCAATGGCATATATTCTCGTTGTCAATCCAGTTATCTTAAGCCAAACTGGAATGGATAAGGGTGCATTATTCACGGCAACGGCCTTGTCAGCCATCATTGGTTCCCTGCTTATCGGATTAATTGCTAATTATCCGATTGGGATTGCGCCAAGCATGGGGATTAATGCCTTTTTTACCTTCAGCGTCTGCATCGGGATGAAAATACCTTGGGAAACAGCGTTAACGGGAGTTTTTGTTGCAGGTGTTTTATTCATGATATTAAGCTTATTGAAAATCCGCGAAAAAATTATTAATATCATTCCTCAAGATTTAAAACATGCTATTGCCGGTGGAATTGGATTTTTTGTTGCTTTTATGGGCTTAAAAAATGCCGGAATTGTGATGGCTGATGAAGCGACATTTGTGGCGATTGGCCATCTGAAAGCTGCGCCAACAGTACTAGCCATTATCGGCTTCATCATTACAATTTTTCTTTTAAACAGGGGAGTTAAGGGCGGCATTTTTTATGGAATGGTGTTGTCTGCCATCCTTGGAATGATTTTTGGAGTAATCAAACCACCGCATGCCATTATCGGAAAAATACCTAGTTTAGAGCCCTCATTTGGGGTTGTTTTCAGCCATTTAGATGAAATCTTTACTCCTAAAATGCTTGCTGTTATTTTTACATTCTTGTTTGTCGCTTTTTTTGATACGGCTGGTGCTTTAATTGCCATTGCCAGCCAGGCTGGTCTCATGAGAAATAATCAGATTCCGAATGCGGGGAAAGCTCTTTTGGCTGATTCTATGTCAGGTATTGCGGGATCTATATTGGGTACCTCCACCACAGCCTCATTCGTAGAGTCTACTGCGGGAATTGCGGTTGGCGGCAGGACAGGCTTTACTTCAGTCATTATTGCCGCATGTTTTACGGTTTCCTTGTTTTTTGCACCAGTCCTGTCTGTTATTACCCCCGAGGTGACAGCTCCAGCACTTATCGTTGTTGGGGCTATGATGGCAACAGAAATCAGCAAAATCAACTGGAGCAGTTTTGCCATCGTCGTTCCAAGTTTTGTAACCATTATTATGATGCCTTTAACTTATAGTGTGGCAACAGGGATTGCCCTTGGTTTTATCCTTTACCCTATTACCATGTTTGCTACGAAAAAAACGAAGGAAGTTCATCCAATCATGTATGTACTTTGTGTAGTATTTATAGGCTATTTTGTATATGTTGTTTAATTAAAAAACAGCTTATCTCTGGTGTGATAAAGTTTAGTTCTATATTTCAACATGATAAATTGATTTGGGAAGTGCAGAAAAACTCTGTACTTCCCTTTTTCATACTTATAAATCTAAAAAAGCAGGCACATGTTGATAGCGTACTTTACCAGTTGCATGTAAAAAAAGGTTTGTGTTACTCTTTTTTTTGCGTAATCGGTTACACATAAGGGGTGAGATAGGAATAGCTGCAATACGAGATGCAGAGAAAAAAGCTGGAGTATCTGAGCGACGGTTCAAGAGCCTTAAATGATAAAGGATCCGTACATGAAGATACGAGAAAGCAATCCAAGAATTAAATTATAAGCCGAATAAAGCGGGACGGTCTATATATAAGAAAAATCAAGATTAATCTAGCCGCTCTTCCTCTTCTGAGAGGTCCGTTTGAAATAAGCTAGCTGCTTTTTCCCTTTTATCAACGATTTGAAAGCAGGCATATGTTTTGGAAGAGCGACTGCAAAACTATTAATACAAATAATGAGTGACGAAATAATAGAGAAAAAAGAATATTCAATTGCCTGCTGCGTTTATTGAAAGGCAAACATGGCTAGAAAGGATAAGAACAATGGCGAAAATAACCGTAATCGGAAGTGCATCAATGGATTTAGTTGTAACGGCTGTGAAAAGGCCGGAAAAGGGTGAAACGATTCTTGGGGAATCGTTTAAAACAGTGCCTGGCGGCAAAGGGGCCAATCAGGCCGTTGCTGCCGCGCGGCTGGGTGCAGAGATGTATATGGTTGGATGTGTTGGTGATGATGCATTTGGAAAGGACATACTAGATAATTTTAAAAAGAACCATGTTTCTACAATTTATATGGAAAAGGTTTCGGATACAGAAAGCGGAACTGCCCATATTACCCTTGCTGACGGTGATAACAGCATCATTGTGGTAAAAGGTGCCAACAATTTTGTCACACCAGATTTGGTGGAAAAGGCGATGGATGTTATTCGTGAGTCAGATATCGTCCTGATCCAGCAGGAGATTCCTGAAGAAACAGTGGAATTTGTAAGCGATAGCTGTCATCAATGTGGTGTTCCACTTCTTTTGAACCCGGCTCCTGCAAGGCAGATTAATAAGGAAGTAATTGAAAAGGCAGCTTATATGACACCAAATGAATTAGAAGCTTCGGTCCTTTTTGAAAATAAAGACCTTCATTCGGCATTAGCACAGTATCCAAATAAAGTGTTTATTACGGAAGGTAAAAATGGAGTCCGCTTCCACGATGGTGAAAAAGAAGTGGTGGTTCCTTCATATACCGTGGAGGCTGTTGATACAACAGGTGCAGGGGACACTTTTAATGCGGCCTTTGCTGTTGCATTGGCAGAAGGAAAGAACTTTGAAGAAAGCGTACGTTTTGCCAACCGTGCGGCTTCCCTATCTGTTACAAAGTTTGGTGCCCAAGGCGGAATGCCAGCCAGAACAGAAGTAGAGGAGAGCATGTAAAATGAAACGCCCATGGAATGTTAACTGACACATTACCAAAGTTTAACCGATCTTCGCCGCACAGACTTTATCGTCATTGGAGACGCGGGGCTCCCTATACCTGAAGGGTTACGAGAATCGATTAGCCATTAGGCCGGGACTGCCTTCTTTTAAAGAGGTTACGGATGCTGTTGCTGATGGTATGTGATTGAGAAGTGTATCTGTTTCCAACACTATCTAAACAAAAGGCGTTTGCAGACAGGCAAACACCTTTTACTTTATTTTACAAGTTTCCAATGGTGCTGCCGGGTCCTAGTTTTCTTATCTCCTTTGTGTTCAATTGTTACGGTAAAGGGTTTCAATTCAGGTAACGTATCCCCTTGTCTCACCTGTGCATATAGCGCTCTTTTTACCTTGCCGCCGCCATGTCCGACTTCCACATAAAGTCCTGAACGTTTTGCAGTCTCTCCCGACTTTATCACTGTCATTTACACAACTCCTTTCTTAATGACACACCTTATAAATATATAAGGAATAATTGAGTAATATGATTAGAAAGGAAGGTAATCGAGCCGTCATGAGAAACGAAAACAGGCAGCCAGCCAGAATGCGGCCTTTGGTGCAGACTGCTGCCTTGGTTTTGTAACATTGGCATCCAAATAATAACCCGTTTCTGAGCATCCTGCCCCTTAATTGCTTTTAAAGTTTGGGGTTGATAAACTAATTTTATGTTGTGAGCAGAAAGGAAGTTTATATGATCATTAATAAGATTGGAAGTAACGGTGTATGTAAAAGATCAGGAAGAGGCTAAAGAATTTTGGATAAATAAGGCGGGGTTTGTTTTAAAAGTGGAACAGCCAATGGGTCCGGACTTTTCTTGGATTGAGGTTGGACCAAGCGAGGATGAATTTACCACTTTAGTTCTTTATGCCAAAGAGGCAATGGAGCAGCACGAGCCATCAAAGGTTTCACATCCATCAATTCTTTTCAGCACGACGGATATTGATGCTTCCTATAAGAAAATGAAGGAAAATGGAGTGGAAGTTGGGGAAATGCTAAGAATGCCATTTGGAACTATGTTTTCCTTTAATGATCAAGATGGGAATGAATACTTATTAAGGGAAGACAAATAAAGGAAGGAGATATGATGACGAAAGAAAATAAAAATCCGGGATGGAATTTTGATAATAGTTATGCTCGATTACCGCAATCGTTCTTTTCTAGTCAAAAACCTCAACCGGTTCGCTCTCCGAAACTAATCATTTTTAATGAGCCGCTGGCAGCAACCCTGGGATTAAACGCTGAAGTGTTAAAGTCTGAAGATGGGGCGGCCGTGTTTGCGGGCAATCATGTTCCTGATGGTGCTCATCCTCTTGCCCAAGCCTATGCCGGTCACCAATTTGGACATTTTACGATGTTAGGGGACGGCAGGGCTATGCTGATTGGGGAACAAATGACTCCTGCAGGAGACCGGTTTGATATTCAGCTGAAGGGTTCAGGAAGAACGCCATTCTCACGCGGCGGTGATGGAAGGGCAGCTCTTGGACCGATGCTGCGCGAATATATAATGAGTGAAGCGATGCATGCGCTGGGCATTCCTACCACCCGCAGTCTTGCCGTAGTGACAACTGGTGAAACTATTTACCGTGAAACCGAACTGCCTGGTGCCATTCTGACTCGGGTGGCTTCCAGTCATCTACGTGTCGGTACCTTTGAATATGCTGCAAATTGGGGTACGGTCCAGGATCTTAAGACCTTGGCTGATTATGCAATCAGCCGCCATTATCCAGAAATTGAAGAGGCCCAAAATCGTTATTTGTCCTTCCTTAAGGAATTGATTAAGCGGCAGGCAGATCTAATCGCTAAATGGCAGCTGATTGGCTTTATCCATGGGGTCATGAATACCGACAACATGACCATTAGCGGAGAAACGATTGATTATGGTCCGTGTGCTTTTATGGATACTTACGATTTAGCAACAGTGTTCAGCTCTATCGATGTACAAGGGCGTTATGCATATGGGAACCAGCCGTATATCGGAGGATGGAATTTGGCGCGCTTTGCTGAGGCTATATTGCCGCTTCTGGACGATGATGAGAAAAAAGCTGTCAAGTTAGCCGAAGAGGCCATTTCAGAGTATGGAAAGCAATACCAAGCAAATTGGCTTATAGGAATGAAAGCAAAATTAGGATTGTTTAATGACGAGGAACAGGATGAATCCTTAATGGAAGATCTCTTAAAGCTGATGAAGAAGTATCGTGCGGATTATACCAATACTTTCCTTGCTTTAACATTTGATAGACATGAAGAAACAGGTTTGCTGGGATCGAAGGAATTTTCTCAGTGGCATAAAAGGTGGCAGGAACGTCTAGACAGACAGGATGAAACGCAAGCCGCCTCACATCAGTTGATGAAGAACTCTAATCCGGCAGTGATTCCAAGAAATCACCGGGTGGAAGAAGCTTTAGATGCTGCGGTCAATCAAGATGATTTGAATGTGATGAAAAGGCTCCTTGATGTTCTATCCAATCCATATGCACATACACCGGACCAGGCGGAATACTGTACACTGCCGGCACCATCAAAGACTCCATACCGCACATTCTGCGGAACTTAAAAAAGGAGTTGGCCATTTGAAGGATGTCCTTCCAGTCTATAGGTAATGCTGGATATAATTAGGTTATTTTGGAGCGTATTTATCTTTGTTATTTTGCATAAAACCCTCTTATGAGATAAGGTTTCTTGTCAACACCTTTATCCAAATAAGAGGGTTTTAATTTTTTGGGTTTTTTGTTTGTATTTTTTCAATATGATTTTTAAAAATACGTGAACGCACAATCAACCTTTATAGTTTAAAAATAAATTAATAATGACTTGTAAAACAATTGAAATAGTGTGTGAAGTTTTGTGTGGACAAACTATGGGATTGGTTAACTAATAAAAAACAAAGGGGTTTTTACATTATGGGATTAAGACCTATATGCTTTACGTTTGATGATTTTTCAGATCCTTCCGACCTGACGCTTAATGGCTCAGCAACGACAATAAACTCAGGAGGACAGACAGTTTTAAGATTGACAGGAGCTTCAACTTCTCAGGCTGGAAGTGCCTTCACAACTGAAACTTTTCCACTATCGAATGGTTTCAGCACTTTCTTTTCGTTTCAGATGACAGACCCTGGTGGTGGAGACGATCCATCTGGAGATGGTCCAGGGGCAGATGGAATCGTCTTTATGGTCCAAAGCAATTCAAATACAGCTTTAGGAGCAGCTGGCGGCGGTATTGGTTACTTTGAGATCCCTAATAGTGCAGGAGTTGAATTTGATACGTTTTTAAATGTTGGTTTTGCGGATCCCAATGGAAATCATGTTGGTGTTGACACCGAGGGCTCTGTCAATTCAATCGCGACAAGTATTGCACTCCCAGATCGTTTAAATAATGGTACTGTTTGGTTTGCGTGGGTAGACTATTCTCCTGTAACCAATATATTAGAGGTGAGGGTATCAACCACTAATGTTCGTCCTGCAGTTCCGACACTTACTGCAGTTGTTGACATTCCTCTATTACTCGGTTCCTCAGAAGGTTACATTGGATTTTCAGCAGGTACCGGGGCGCTTTTTGAAAATCATGATATCCTATCTTGGGAGTTTTGCTCATCGGCAATGTAGAAGGAAGCACAGTTTTGCTTACTTCTTAAATGATAAAAAGCATTTTCCTATTATTTGTGAAAATGCCTTTTTTTATTTCAAGCCTCTGCCGTACTTCTTCTTTCCAGCCATGTAATCCCTGCAAATAATACTGCTAATGACGCTCCGCATCCAATAACAAAGCCGCCGCCATGAATAAGAAGTGCGGCAATCCACATGATGCTGAGTATAAAGTGGGTAGAACGCAGTACCTTTTTCTTCTTTGTATTCCTTTTTAACTTAAACCCATACCCTGCCAAAAAAAGTAACAGTAATAGAGCAGCGGCGCCTGTTAGATTATCAGGCTTTTTAAAGTTAGTTATTACATAATAGCCACCATGTATAACTACAAGAGCCAAAGCCGTCCACCCGGCATAGGTATGAACACTATGCACTCTTTTTGCTGCTATTTTAATGAGTCCAAACGGAGACTTTAGTTTTTTCTTTAATAAATACCAGGAAAAACTAAGTGTTCCGGCTAAAATGGCACCATTTCCTAATAGTTTAAATATCCCGCCGCCATTATGGTGATCATGACCTTTCAACTCGTGATAATATGGCTGATAAAATAAATACAAAAAAATGAAAGCAAAATAAATCACTCCTGTTATTATGATGGGAGTATATTCCTTAATCTTCACTTTCATTAGCACCTTCCCCTAATAGGATTAGTATTTACTGTCACTATAAAGCATCATCCTTAAAATCTCATGAAGCAGTTATTAAAAGATCATGAATTTCGGTGGAGACCTTCAAATAAGGTAATACAGTCGTCCAACAAGTTTTTTTTTACCAAAGAAAGGTATAATAAGAACTGTATTTGTAAGAAGGGAGCGGTGTGATGAATCTATTAATGACCGTATTATTATTGCTGCTTTGCTTGCTGATATCCAATATTATCAGCCATTACATTCCCTTTATCCCGACGGCTTTAACACAAATTGCATTTGGTGTTATCCTGGCACTGCTGTTTCGGAATTTTACACTTAAAATCGAAACCGAGTGGTTTTTGCTGCTCTTTGTTGCTCCGTTATTGTACAACGATGGCAGGTATTTTCCACGGGAAGAATTGTGGAATCTAAGGGTGCCCATCCTTGGGAATGCCATTGTACTGGTCTTAATTACTACTATCGGGGGCGGTTATTTTATTCATTGGATGATCCCGACCATTCCCCTTGCCGCCGCATTTGCACTTGCAGCCATTTTATCGCCGACCGATCCTGTCGCTGTAAATGGAATTGCCAAGCGGATACATATTCCTGATAAAGTTTTAAATTTGGTTAGAGGAGAATCGTTAATCAACGATGCATCCGGACTGGTTGCCTTTAACTACGCTGTTGCAGCTGTAGTAACGGGGTATTTCTCACTAAATAGAGCGGTTATTGATTTTTCCTATATGTTTGTGATTGGCGCCATAGCGGGTCTTATGCTTGGAATCATTATTACATGGATTCGTTTCCTGCTTCGTAAACAAGGCATTAACGATGTTACATTCCACTCATTATTGCAGGTTATGACACCATTTGTCATTTTTATCATCGCTGAGGAACTGCTGCATGCCTCTGGTGTAATTGCAGTTGTTGCTGCCGGTATTTTTCATTCAATAGCTGGGGAGAAAACAGAGGTCATACTCGCAGAGGAGCAGATTCTAACAGAGAATATTTGGTCGCTCGTGTTATTTGTTTTAAATGGTGTAGTATTCCTTTTATTAGGATTGAATATTCCATCCTCGATGGCGGAATCGGTCGCTAACCCGAATGTAGGAAATTGGCTTATCATTGGCTATGTTTTGGCGATTGGGGTTGTGATTCTGGGGATTCGGTTTATTTGGACGTATCTATTTTCACAATATGATTACCATTTTGGAAAATCAGAGGATGTGGAAAGGCCAAATATGAAAACAACATTATTTACCAGTTTGACAGGCGTGCGCGGTGCTGTGACAATGGCTGGTGTTCTTTCAATTCCGTATGTTGTTCAAAATGGGAGTCAATTTCCGGAACGTTCATTAATTCTCTTTTTGGCAGCTGGCGTCATTTTGTTCACCTTACTTGCTGCAACCTTCCTTCTTCCACTTTTAAGTAAAGGTGATATGATATCGGGTGAGGAAAGTAATTATATTAATATCAATGAGGCAAAACGAACCATTTTACTGGCAGCGATTAAAAAGATTAGGGAAGAAATAAATGAAGAGAATGAGTTTGCAGCTTACGAATTAATGAATGAATATAAGCGGAAGTTCCAGAAAATCCATCCGCATTTGAATCTAACAACTGCGTATTCAGATGAATTTCAACAAAAGGTAACAGACATTCGGTTATTGGCATTAAAGGCAGAACGGAATTATATCCATGATTTAATGGAAAAAAAGGAGCTGGATGAAGAGGTAATTGAAACATTTGAAAAATCACTAGACCACCGTCAGGAAGCATTGTCAAACACGATTCGTTCCAGGACACTGTACTTGATTGGGCTGACAAAACGAGCCTGGGGCAGGTTTTGGCTCCATTATCGGAAAGATAAAGAAAAAAGAATTGCTAAATTACAGTTGAGCAGGGGAATTCAATTAAAAGCTGTAAAAGCAGGGCTTACATTTTTAGAGGAATATGCAAAAAAGACTGAAAAGAAAGCAGCAGTAAACATTGTCATCGTTGATTATAAACAGATTATAGAACAATTAAAAAGGTCAACTTCAAGATATAATGAAAAAAACGAAGAACTAAAAGAAGGATTACGGCTTAAAGTGATGGATATTGAACGGTCTGAAATTCACGGTATGTTTGAATCCGGCAAGATCGGCCGAGACCAGGCAAGGGAGCTTCGGAGGTTCATTAATTATATTGAAAGTGTAACGTTATATGATCACGGGGAGTAACTGAGGGAGCCCTTTCCAATATAGGAAAAGGTTCTTACCGTTTTTACCGATAAAGATATTGTCTTTTAAAATATTATAGTGTTATAATGTGCTAGTATGATAATATGTTAACGTACTAAAGCAAATAACGAAAAGGTGGATTAATGATGAAACGGTTAATGACTTTCGTTTTAATATTAGCAGCAGCATTGTCAGTGCTTACTGCATGCTCAGGCAAAACATCAGAGAAAAAAGGAGACAATGATACCATTGTCATTGGGATTGATGATAAATTTGCACCAATGGGCTTCCGGGATGAGAATAACGATATTGTCGGTTTCGATATTGATTATGCGCGCGCAGCTGTTGAAAAAATGGGGAAAAAGGCAAAATTCCAGCCGATTGACTGGAGCACGAAAGAATCTGAACTAAGCAGCGGACGGATTGACCTTATTTGGAATGGTTATACGATTACGGACGAACGGAAGAAAAAGGTCCTTTTTACAAAACCATATTTGAAAAATGCCCAAGTAGTGGTAACAAAGGCCGATTCAAACATCACCAAACTTGCTGATTTAAAAGGAAAAGTAGTTGGATTGCAGTCACTTTCATCTGCAGCTGATGCTTTAAACGAGAACCCAATTAAGTCAAAAATTAAAACCATCACTGAGTTTAAAGATAATGTACTAGCATTGAATGATTTAAAGAGCGGCCGATTAGACGCTGTTGTTATTGACGAAGTAGTCATTGACTACTATATGTCAAAAGAAAAGGGCGCCTTTAAGGTATTGGATGAGTCCCTTGCTCCTGAGGAATATGGAGTGGGTGTGAAAAAAGGTAATGAAGATTTACTGAATAAGCTTCAAAAAGCTCTTGATGAAATGAATCAAGATGGTACTGCCGCAGAAATTTCGAAAAAATGGTTTGGCGAAAATAAGGTATTAAAGTAAAATAGGTTTTGGGAAAAACTATTATAGAATGAAGTTAAACAGGATTTCCTCTGGAAACCCTGTTTTGTTTTGGAGGATACTTATATGTCATTCGATTATGTAATCCAGATATTGAAGCCAATGCTGGAAGGGGCACAAATGACGGTTCTTTTGTTTATTATTGCGATTGGTGTGTCCATCCCGCTAGGTTTTCTATTAACGCTTGCGGTTCAAAGCCGCTTTAAACCTCTTTCCTATCTTGCACAGGCATATATTTACATTATGCGTGGAACGCCGCTCTTGCTGCAGCTCCTGTTCATTTGCTTCGGACTGCCGATGCTGCCGGTTATTGGGGAATATTTGGTGCTGGACCGATTTGTGGCGGCAAGTATTGGGTTTATTTTAAACTATGCTGCCTATTTTGCAGAGATTTTTCGTGGAGGGCTTTTAGCCATCGATAAAGGACAATATGAGGCTTCCCAAGTTCTTGGCTTAAGTAAATGGCAGATGACTACGCGGATAATTTTGCCGCAAATGTTCCGTATTGCCCTTCCGGCAGTGGCAAATGAATCAGTAACACTTGTTAAAGATACTGCTTTACTCTATGCAGTAGCTGTTCCAGAACTCTTGCACTTTGCTGAAACAGCCGTCAACCGTGACTTTACAATAGTTCCATTTTTAATCGCCGGGATCATTTATCTTATCATGACACTTATATTAACCATTTTCTTTAAATGGATTGAGCGGCGGTTTCGATTTGAGTAGGAAGGTGTGATCCATATGTCGTTCATTGAAGTATCAAATTTAAAAAAATCATATGGTAAGCTGGATGTATTAAAACAAATCAACTTTGAAGTAAATAAAAACGATGTAGTAGCAGTGATAGGTCCGTCCGGCTCGGGGAAAAGCACGATGCTCCGCAGTCTCGTTCATCTTGAAGAGGTAAACGGCGGCAGTATTAAAATATCTGATGATTACTTGGTAAAGGATGGTATTTATTCAAAACCTCAGGAAATCAAGCGGGTGACATCAAGGATGGGGATGGTATTCCAGCATTTTAATCTATTCCCCCATCTAACTGTTAAGGAGAATCTTGAAATTGCCCCTAAGCTGGTAAAAAAAGAGCCGGCATCAGAAATCAAAAATCGCAGCACAGATCTTTTAGAAAAGGTTGGGCTGATCGACCGTGCGAATGCCTATCCAGCCAATCTATCAGGCGGTCAAAAGCAACGGGTGGCGATTGCCAGGGCTCTGATGATGGATCCGGAAATTATGCTGTTTGATGAACCAACTTCCGCGCTCGACCCAGAGTTGACAGGTGAAGTGCTCCAGGTGATGAAAGCTTTAGCCCAGGAGCATATGACGATGATTGTCGTCACCCATGAAATGGGCTTTGCCAAAGAGGTAGCGGACCGCGTGATGTTCATGGATAATGGAGAAGTTATTGAGACCGGCCACCCATCACAGCTATTTGAAAATCCACAGAATGAACGGACAAAAGCCTTTTTGCACAGGAATCATAAATAATTTTTGAAAAAGCAGAAGCCTTGTTGATGCAGGCTTCTGCTTTTTTATATGGGGTTGGATTTGGGTAGTGAAGGTCAATGGAGACTGATTGGGGTGGATTGCCCGGGAGGGAGGGAAAAATGATTGATGCGGTCAATGGAGAGGAGCTGGATTGCCCGAGGAGGGGGCAAAAATGATTGAGCGGTCAATGAAGAAGGGCTGGATTGCCCGAGGAGGAGGGAAAAATGGTGGAACGGTCAATGCAAGAGGGCTGGATTGCCCGAGGAGGAGGAAAAAATGGTGGAACGGTCAATGGAGAGGAGCTGGATTGCCCGAGGAGGAGGAAAAAATGGTGGAACGGTCAATGGAGAGGAGCTGGATGGCCCGAGAAGGAGGAAAAAATGGTGGAACGGTCAATGAAGAAGGGCTGGATGGCCCGAGGGGGAGGAAAAAATGGTGGAACGGTCAATGAAGAAGGGCTGGATTGCCCGAGGAGGAGGAAAAAATGGTGGAACGGTCAATGGAGAGGGCTGGATTGCCCGAGGAGGAGGAAAACATGGTGGAACGGTCAATGGAGAGGAGCTGGATGGCCCGAGAAGGAGGAAAAAATAGCTGAGCGGTCAATGGGGAAGGGCTGGATTGCCCGAGAAGGAGGAAAAAATGGCTGAGCGGTCAATGGGGAAGGGCTGGATTGCCCGAGAAGGGGGAAAGCAAGGTGGAACGGTCCATGGAGAAGGCTTGGATTGCCCGAGGAGGAGGAAAAAATGGTGGAACGGTCCATGGAGAAGGGCTGGATTGCCCGAGAAGGAGGAAAAAATGGCTGAGCGGTCAATGGGGAAGGGCTGGATGGCCCGAGGGGGAGGAAAAAATGATTGAGCGGTCAATGCAAGAGGGCTGGATTGCCCGAGGAGGGGGCAAAAATGGTGGAACGGTCCATGGAGAAGGGCTGGATTGCCCGAGAAGGAGGAAAAAATGGCTGAGCGGTCAATGGGGAAGGGCTGGATTGCCCGAGAAGGGGGAAAGCAAGGTGGAACGGTCCATGGAGAAGGCTTGGATGGCCCGAGAAGGAGGAAAAAATGGTGGAACGGTCAATGAAGAAGGGCTGGATTGCCCGAGAAGGAGGAAAAAATGGCTGAGCGGTCAATGCAAGAGGGATGGATTGCCCGAGGAGGAGGAAAAAATGGTGGAACGGTCCATGGAGAAGGGCTGGATTGCCCAAAAAGAAGAAAAATGACCTTAAATGGTCCATGAAGCAGCTGCCATTCCGAACAATTTTCTTATGCAAAGTCTAATTTAATAAAATCTGAGTATTATTTTAGTAAGAAAGGAAGTGATCAGGTGAAAGCAATCGGAATTTTGGGCGTAGGCCAGGCTGGCGGCAATATCGCACAGATTGCAGCACAAATGGGATTTCAAACTGCATTGATCAATACAAACCAGCGGGATGGCTTAGTAAATACAAAGGTGGAAAGAAAATTCTTTGTCCCCGGATATAATGGCGCCGGACAAAATCGATCCATAGGATTAAAAGCTGTGAATGACAACTACAGAGAGATGATTGATTTTGTGCAGAAATCTTTTAAAAACATAAGGCTTTTGTTAGTGGCTTTTTCTACTGACGGCGGCACTGGCTCCGGAATGAGCCCATTACTTATTGACTTATTATTGGATAATCTGCCAGGCGTTAATATTGGTGCTATAGCGGTTGTGCCAGACCGAAATGTCTTAGCAGGCAACCGAATCAATGCAACAGAGTGCATTACAGAGATTTCAAGAATTGAATCACTATCCTCAGTATTTCTTGTCGACAATGACCAAGTGAGAAAACAAAATCCACAATCCAGCAAACATCAAATTTATCTTTCCTCCAATCAACAAGTAATGGAAGGCATTAATCATGTTCTCCAGGTAACACGAAAAAGCTCTTTTTATGGAAACTTTGACGAAACAGATTTAATGAATATCTTGTCAACAAGAGGAGTAACCATTATTTCTACGGCGGCTATTACAGATGCAAAGACTTCAGCTGAGGTGGCAAATAAAGTACAGCAATCATGGCTGAATTCGCCATTTTGCCCATTGGAATCCGCGGGCGTTATTCGCGCAGGTTTAATTTATGAAGGACCTGAAAAAATGTCAAAGCTTATTAATGTCCCGTCCATTTTCCAACAGGTTGGAGAACCGCTGGAATTATTTGAGGGTACCTATATTACGGAAACAGATCCCACTATAACCACCATTCTTGCAGGGCTATCGTTCCCAAGCCGCAGAATGCTGTCGATTGAGGAATCTATTGAGAAAAATAAGGACCGACTTCAAGGTTTGGTCAGCAAAGAGTTTACCCAGACGTATGAGTCGAAAATCAACTGGGCTTCAAACTTAAAAGCTAGAACACAGGAAAGAAAGCCTGGAAGTATTACATCGAAATTGTCAAAATATCAAAAATAAAAAAATAGGGTCGGTTCCCTTTGCCAGGGACTGACCCTATTTTTATTTTTTTTATTCAGGCTCTTTTCTAAAAGATTGTTGCTTTTTGCTCCCTTTTTAAGATTCGTTCAAAAAATAGAGCTAGAAATTCCCCTTATTTAGGAAATTGGATGTTAATTAGCTGAAATAGACGGAGGGACTTCCCTTATTTGATTTTAAACTGCTAAAATCGGGTGCTTTTCATTGAATAACGGAAAAAACTCCGCTTATTTTTTACTATTTAATTCTTAATTTTGGAAATAACGGGAAAACTTCCGCTTATTTTTTACTTCCAAGGGGGCTATCCTGTAATCCAGCTTTTTCGCAGAGTCCGCTTATTCCTAAATTGAATAAACTACCGCTTTTCTTGGCATAACAACATAGGTTACGAAAATATCCTTTATTTAACAATAAACACAGGGCGTGGGGATTTTTGGACCACGTAGTGGCTGACACTTCCTAAGAACACTTCTTTCAGCCCGCTTAATCCGCGGCTTCCCATAACAACCAAATCTGGCTGTTCTCTGTTAATGAAGTCAATGATGGATTTACCTGGACTTCCTTCTAAGAGATGTGTTTGTGTCTTATTAGGGACATCACTTAATTTCTTTTCTATATCGTTAAGCGTTTTTTTGGCGTCTTCAAGCATGCTTTTCCGTATGGGGTCAATTGATGTATAAGCACCATATACGTAGACGGAAGAATTTGTATCTACAGCTGTTATAACATCCAATGTGATCTTTTCATCTTGCTTGGCTAGTGTAATAGCCATTTCTAATGCTTTTTTACTTAACTCAGAATTATCGAATGGAACCACAATTTTAGAAAACATATCTAACATGTTTTCATTCCCCCTAAATAATTTGGAATTTTATTCTCCCTTTCACCATCATTCTATCACCATAGATGGCTCTGAAAATCCCTAAACATTGACAAATTTAGGTCGGAATTGTGTATGTTTTTTAAAATCTTAAAAACTTGATGACTATCAAATCTTTTCTTGTTGAAAAAATTTAAACTAAAAATACAAAAGAAAAGGAGGAAATGAGCATGGCAAAAGCTATTTATCAATTGGATCCGTTAACCTGTCCATCTTGTATTAAAAAAATCGAGACTACTTTGAATAAGACGGCAGGAGTGGAATCTGCCAAGGTGTTGTTTAGCTTAAGTAAGGTCAAGGTTGAATTCGATGGATCAAAGGTCAATGGAAAAGAATTAGAAATGAAGATTACGAAATTAGGGTACCCAGTGCTCTCTTCGAAAGTCTCGTAAGGGATGTTCTTAAACCCACCCCTATTCGCTGGCAGCGGATAGGGGTTATTTTTTGTGAGGTTGCTTGATTGATTTTCTGTTCTTATAGGAACTTATGAGGACAGGTTGGATAAGAAATTTGTGTTTCGAGTTCTCATAGACATTTCATGAGAACAAATCCCTATAAAATCAAATGGCTTCCGTTTTCATAGAGGGTTTATGAGGACAGTTCCAATAGGAAAACTGTGTTTCCAGTCCTCATAGACATTTCATGAGAACAAATCCCTATAAAATCAAATGGCTTCCGTTTTCGTAGAGGGTTTGTGAGGACAGTTTCAATAAGAAATCTGTGTGTCCAGTCCTCATAGACATTTCATGAGAACAAATACTTATAAAATCTAATGCTTCGAGTTCTCATAGAGGATGTATGAGGACAGTTCCAATAGGAAAACTATGCTACCAGTCCTCATAGACGTTTGATGAGAACAAATTCCGATAAAATTAAATGCTACCCGTCCTCATAACCGCTTTATAAGTACAAACTCAGATGAAATTCTTATCTCCAGGTTCTCAAAATCATGATAAAGATTCCAAATCTTGACTGTCATCAATTCTTTAAATCTAAAAGTACCTTAGCATATAGGTAAAGATAAGGGATGGGAGGATGTTGATATGATCGCGTTCGTTCACCAATATAAAAACAAAATTGCACTAATATCTGGGCTTTTTATTGCCAGTGGTTTTCTTACTGGGGTAATGGGGATGACCACCTTGAAAAACTTGGCTCTTTTGGCCGCAACAGTTATCGCCAGTGTCCCTATTTTTCTCAAGGCCTATCAGGCATTAGCAATGAAAGCTTTTAGTATTGAACTTCTAGTTAGTATTGCTGTAATCGGAGCAATTTTTATCCAGGAATACACTGAGTCAGCAATCGTCACCTTTTTGTTCCTTTTTGGAGATTTCCTTGAAGCAAGGACATTGGAAAAAACTCGGTCATCTTTGAAGAAACTTGTAGAAATGGCACCACTGGAAGCAGAAGTGATTTGTGATGGAGTTCCAGTTACCATCCCTGTGGAGGAAGTTCTGAAGGGGGACCGCGTCATTGTTCGGTCTGGTGGAAAGGTCCCGGTGGATGGGAAGATTTTATCCGGACATGCCTATTTAAATGAAGCAGCGGTAACTGGAGAACCTATACCGTCTGCAAAATATGCGGATGATCAAGTATTTAGCGGCACTATCGTTGATAATGGTTATATTGAAATAATGGCTGAAAAGGTAGGGGATGATACCACTTTTGCAAAAATTATTGAATTGGTCGAAGAAGCGCAGGAATCAAAGTCAAAAACGGAAAAGTTCCTTGATAAATTTTCAACGATTTATACGCCTGCTGTAGTGCTTTTATCCATTATCGTATTCGTTCAGACAAGAGATCTCCATTTAGCCATCACATTTCTAGTAGTTGCCTGCCCAGGAGCTCTAATCATCGGCGCTCCGGTCTCAAATGTCGCAGGGATTGGAAATGGAGCTAAAAACGGTATCCTTGTTAAAGGCGGAGAAATAATGGAGCGATTCTCCAAAGTTGATACACTTGTACTGGATAAGACAGGAACACTGACAATGGGGAAACAGGAAGTAACGGATGTTAAGGTATTCGGACAAATGAGTACAAATGATTTACTAAGCCTTGTTGCCCAAGCAGAAACGATATCTGAACACCATTTAGGCCGAACGATTGTGAAGGAAGCAAAGGCTAGAAAAATAAATCTGTCTAGTGATGTTGAAAGCGGAGAAGTCGTTAAAGGAAATGGGATCCGTGCTGATATTGAAGGATATCATTTAGTAATTGGAAATCGTAAATTAATCACGAGAGAAAACATTGATATTCCGCGGGAAGTGTCGGTCTATTGCTTCGAGAGAGAGAAAGAAGGCAACACGGTAATTTTTGCAGCTATAGACGGCAAGCTGGCAGGTGTTATTTCCATAGCGGATCAAATTCGTGATGATGCCCAAAAGGCTTTGAATGAAATGAGGAATAATGGAATAAAGAAAATTGTTATGCTGACAGGCGATAACCGCTACACTGCCCAATTGGTTGCCGAGCAGCTGGGAATAGATGAATTTCATGCAGAATTATTACCAGAGGAGAAAGTTGAATATGTGAAAAAATTAAAAGCGGAAGGTCATGTAGTCGCAATGGCAGGAGACGGGATAAATGATGCTCCGGCCATTGCAGCCGCAGACATAGGGCTGGCAATGGGCGAAGGCGGCACAGACATCTCTATGGAGACAGCTGATGTAGTCTTAATGGCAGATAAACTTGTGCAATTATCCCATGCCTATGCACTTTCAATAGCAACAATCTTCAACATGAAACAAAATACCTTTTTCGCTGTATCAATTGTATTCGTTCTTTTAGCTGGAGTACTGCTCGGATCAGTTCATTTATCGTCAGGTATGTTTATTCATGAAGCAAGCGTACTGCTCGTCATTTTAAATGCCATGAGATTAATTAAATTTAATCATAAGAAAGAAGAGGGAGCAGTAAAGTTACAAAAATTTATAAATGAAAAGGTGTGAAAATAGTGGAGGAAGAAAATATGCACGCATGTCATCAGCATGAAAAAATGTGCGTTTCGCTCGTTCCAATTTTTAATCACTTAGAAACGGAACAAATGGCTGAAATCATGAAAACAGCCAAATCCGGTACTTTTAAGCGTGGAGAAATTATCTATCATGCTGGTGACAAGTCGGACTCCCTTTATATTTTAAACAAAGGGAAGATAAGAATCTATCGGTTATCTGAATCAGGAAAGGAACAATTGGTTCGTATTTTGCATCCTGGTGATTTTACAGGAGAATTGGCTTTGTTTAAAGAAGAAACGCACGAATCATATGCGGAAGCCATAGCAATGACACAAATTTGTATGATCAATCGAACAGACCTGCAGGAACTTCTGCTGAAGTATCCATCGATATCAATAAAAATATTGACGGAGTTTTCTAATAGACTAGAGGAAGCCGAAAGGCAGACCACTCGATTTGCTACAGAAAAGGCCGAAACCCGAATTGCCGTTTTTTTAGCGGAATGTCTGGAAGATCAAGGTCAATTCAATATGTTGGAACTGCCAATGAGTAAAAAGGATTTAGCCTCCTATTTGGGAACCACTCCAGAGACGATCAGCCGAAAATTAGCTGATCTTCAGCATAAAGGCTATATCAGGCAGATTTCTAATAAAAAAATAGAGGTTTTGGATTTAGATGGGATGCTGTTGATTTGAAGTTAGTTCAACAATGGCCGTTTTTGTTTAAATAAGACTTCGTCATTTAATTTGACGATATCTAGTTCCCTTTTAAACCGACATATCCTAAAATTAATCTATACAAATTTAGGTGGAAAGGGAGATAAAAGGGTGAAGGGGAAGGCAAAACTATTAACCGCCATGCTGATTTGGGGAAGTTTGGGGTTATTTGTAAAAAATATAAATTTACCATCAAGTGAAATTGCTTTATTTAGGGGAGTGATAGGCAGCATATTTTTGCTTGGGGCAAGTTTACTTATTAAACAAAAAAAATCTTATGGCGCCATAAAGGAAAATGCAGTATTGCTTATTTTGTCAGGTGCAGCACTTGGCTTTAATTGGATTTTGCTGTTCGAAGCCTATCGTTATACGACAATATCTAATGCCACATTGAGCTATTATTTTGCACCTATTTTTGTGATGGTATTGGCCCCGTTTATTTTAAAAGAAAAATTAAGGTTGTTTAATGTCATCAGTATTGCAGCAGCCATGCTTGGCTTATTTTTAGTTAATATGGGAGGCGCTTCCGGCGGGGCATCCGGTAATCATACCATTGGGATCTTGTACGGATTGTCAGCAGCGGCTCTTTATGCAAGTGTAGTATTATTTAATAAATTTATTAAGAACCTGCCTGGCTTTGAAACAACTATGATTCAATTATTAATTGCTGTTATTGTTTTATTTCCATATGTCCTGTTAAAGGATAATCTGGATTTTTCAAGCCTAAACGTTCGGTCCATCGTATTTATGGTGATTGTTGGTATCATCCATACTGGATTTGCTTATTTTCTATACTTCACTTCTATAAAAGATTTAAAGGGCCAGACAATTGCATTGCTAAGTTATTTAGATCCCATTTCAGCCGTTATTTTTGCAGCTATCTTTCTAAGTGAAAGTATGAATATGGTCCAAATTATCGGAGGAATTCTTATCCTTGGGTCAACTTATTTAAGCGATCGAATGGAGATGAGGGTAAAGAAGGCTGCGTAACAGTCATATTATAACCCCAAATATGCAGGTCCCTTGAGATTTCTATTTGACCATTGCTCTTTAAGCTTTATTTGTGGATGTATCTCCGTTTTAAGGAAGGGAGCCCAAATTACAGTGTTATGAAGACAGACGAAGCACATGGATAGAATCCATGTGCTTCGTCTGTTATTTAGATAGCCTTTAATAAGTTAACTTATTAATACTGCAAGTTCTATCCTTTGTGTAAGGAGATTATTTAGTTGCTTATAATTAGTCTGACGAAAGGAATAGGGAGGATTCCTTTTTACATTTAAAAGGAAATATAGTAAATTATAAGAATAATCAAAATGTTTTTTCCCCATATAGCGGGTAAATTCAAATGTTCCCAAGGTATCTAAAAAGTTTAGAGGAGGCAAAAATATCTACAAGGGGCAAAAAAAGGGATGCCCTCTAAATTTCGTTAATGTTAAGAAATTCATGGGGATAAATTGACATTATGTCTAATGAATGCGCTTTCTAATTTGAATATAATAAATTTACAGAGTAATATACAAATTCAATGCATTAACTATTTTGTTAAAATGTTTATAGAATGTCTATCCTATCCTCTGCTTTTTTGTGGAAAAGTCTTACGGTTAATCTTAAACAAGTATGCCAATGGTTTGTGGCTCCTTTTTAACCTTTTCGTTTCATAAGTCAAGCCACTCAGTTTATACGAGTAATTGTTATCTTTTTACACTTAAATACATCAAAGACCTTTCACTCTTCAACTTTCTTGAGTTTTTTAAAACAACGGTGACACTTCAAACTAACTTCTTTCAAATTTCAACTTTTATTGTAAAAGTGCAGGTACTCATCTTCATTTCTATTGTTATTATATTCAACAAAAACTTTCCAATAGAAACATAACCATTCGAATAACCTTTTTTATTAAGGTAAATAAATTTTCAAAGAAATCTATGAAAATTGTATCTAAAAAAGTAGAAAGAAAGGAATGTGCATATGAAAGCAGATGTTATATTTTTAAACGGTGAAGTGATTACAGTAGATGCAGATCAATCTGTTGTAGAAGCTGTAGCTGTAAAAGAAAACCGTATCGTTTATGTGGGATCAAATGCAGGGGTAAGTGATTGGGTTGGAACTGAAACAGATGTAATTGATTTACAAGGTAAAACGCTTCTACCTGGATTTATTGATTCACATCTTCATCTTCTGTTATACGGCGCTAATCAGTTAGGTGTAAGTTGTAAAGCGAAACATATAGATTCTGTGGGTGCTATTTTAGAAGATTTGAGAAAAAAAGCGAAAGAAACGCCTAAAGGTGAGTGGGTAAGGGCATGGGGCTTTAACGAAAATGCTGTTAAGGAAAAGCGATTTCCGACAATTGCTGAACTCGATGCTATTTCGGAAGACCATCCGATTATCATAACTCGTACTTGTAACCATATAAGTGTGGTTAATAGTAAGGCATTAGAAATGGCGAACATTAACGAGAATACGCCAAATCCGAACGGTGGTGTGATAGAAAAGGATTCGATTGGAGCTTTGACAGGCAAACTAATCGAAGCAGCGAATATGGAAATGAGTGAGATTGCTAGTTATTCGGAGAGTGAACTTTTGAAGGCTGCAAAAATTGCATCCGATCATTTCATCCAAGCCGGCATAACTAGTGTTCATGATGCAGGGGCAAATGGTTCCGAGAGTTTCCGGATCTTGCAGCAAGCTATTAAGAATAAAGATATTCGGATTCGAGTATATGCCATCATTTGTTCGTTAAATAATTCACATGAATTTGTACATAAGATGATAAATGCTGGTGTTGTAACTGGTACAGGGAATGAGAGATTCAAAGTTGGACCAGCAAAATTGTTTACTGACGGAAGTAGTACGGGACCAACCATTGCAACCCGTGACCCATATACAAGTGATTCGGAAAACTCAGGAATTCTTTATTATAGTGAGGAAGAAATTTATCAAGTATTAGGAGAAGCCCATAAAAAAGGTTATCAAATAACTGTACATGCGCAAGGAGATAAAGCAATTGAGATGTATTTAAATTGTGTAGAAAGGGCCATTAAAGAATATCCAAGAGAAGACCATCGTCATCGAATTGAGCATGCCGGTATTTCAATGCCGGATTTGCAGGATAGAATAAAAAATCTAGGACTTATTCCTATTCCAAATCCTCCATTTCCATACGAATTTGGAGATACGTATCTGCACAATTACGGGGATCGCGTCAATTATATGTATGCTGCCCGGGATTTTATTGACCGGGACATTGTAGCAGCAGCCGGTTCCGATGCGCCGGTTACCGATTACCATCCTTTACTAGGTATACATGTTGCGGTTAATCGAAAAAGTCAATCAGGAAAAGAAGTTGGAATTAATCAATCTATCAGCTTGATGGAAGCGATTAGGTTATATACGTGGAATGGTGCATATGCAAGTTTTGATGAAAAAATAAAAGGGAGCATAGAAGTTGGAAAATTGGCTGACCTTATTGTGTTAAGTGAGAGTATTTTAAAATGCAAACCGGATGGAATAAGGGACATTAAAGTAGAAGCTACCATGATTGATGGTGAACTTTTATACAAAGCAGAACAGTTTGTAAATAGTTAAGCATCGTCATGTATAGAAAGGTGTTGAAAACGTGACAAAAATAAAAATATCCGCTTGTCAGTTCAAAGTAGAGCCTATTAATGATTTTGATGGATTTAAAAAGCAGGTTTTCAGCCTGATAAAAGATGTGCCAGAGGATACGGATTATGTTCTGTTTCCTGAACTTTTGACAGTAGGTTTATTAACGACTTTCCCTAACTCAGAAAAGTTTAGGGAAACAGATATGTGTAAACTAGATGAATTCACACAATCATATAAAGGTTTTTTTAGTGACTTGGCCAAAAAACGTTCACAGGTAATTATTGCAGGTTCCCATCTAGAACGACGTGGAGAGGATTACTATAATATCGCCTATATTTTTAACTCGGATGGAAGATTTGTTGAACATAAAAAAACTCATATTTTTCCCGCAGAAGCTAACTGGCATACAAAAGAGGGAAATGACCTTAAAGTGTATCAAATTGGACCAGCAAAAATAGGGATTGCTATTTGTTATGAAATAGAAATACCTGAAGTTTCACATATTTTAAGTGGAAATGGAGCAGAAATTATTTTTTGCCCATCGTATACATTTACTGAGTATGGTTTTTGGAGAGTCAGGCACTGCGCTCAAGCTCGCGCAATTGAAAACCAAGTCTATGTTGTACATTGCCCTATGGTTGGTGAACCGGGTGCTCCCATAAAAAATGGGTTTGGCAGAGCTTCTATCTTAAGTCCTTGTGACACTGCCTGGAGTGAGAATGGTGTAGTTGCTGAGGCGAATTTAAATGAGCATATGGTCATAACGGGTGAAGTAGATTTAGACGAATTATATGAAAACCGTCAAAATGGTGCTGCTACAACTTTTTACGACCGTAGACGCAGAAAGGATATGTATTCCAAATTTGCCCCGTTTCACTCATCGAAAGTCAAAATTTAAATGATGGAAATAAAATTTAATCTAAAGATTTAATTTTGGGGGGGGATCCTTATTTTGAAACAACAACATTTGTTAATTAATGGAGTCCGTTTAAAAGATACATTAGAAGCATTTGCAAATTTTGGACGTACTGAAAATAATGGAGTCACACGCCTAGCGTTGTCGGAAGAAGACCGTTTAGCTAGAGATTATTTTTGTTCTTGCTGCGAAGAATTGGGGATGTCGATAAAAGTTGATGATATGGGGAATATTTACGCAACATTGCAAGGTACTGAGAACAAACCGCCAATTGTTGTGGGGTCACATATGGATTCTGTCAAAAAAGGCGGTCGCTTTGATGGCATTCTAGGTGTAGTGGCTGGTTTAGAAGTAGTTCGTACTTTAGTAGAAAACGAAATTAAACCGCGAATTCCAATTACGATTGTTAATTTTACTAATGAAGAAGGAGCAAGATTCGAACCTTCATTAATGGCATCTGGTGTTCTGTCGGGAAAATTTGATAAAACAGCGATGCACCAACAGACGGATGTTAATGGGATTACATTTGGTTCTGCATTACAATCGATTGGTTATGAAGGGGAAAAAGAGTCGCGTATAAAGGAAGGTACAGCATTCTTAGAATTGCATATTGAACAAGGCCCAATTCTTGAGCAGGAAGGTCTAACAATTGGGGTTGTTGAATGTGTACTTGGAATGGTTTGCTATGATATTGAAATTACAGGAGAATCTGATCATGCCGGAACAACTCCAATGAGTATGAGAAAAGATGCTCTTTTTGCAGCCAATAACTTAATTACTGAAGCACGTCAAAAAATAAGTGCACTCGATGATGAATTAGTGTATACAATGGGAAGATTAAATGTACTTCCAAATATTCATACGGTTATTCCAAATAAAGTAGTGTTTTCCCTTGAGGCTAGACATAAAAATCCAGCGATTATTAAGCAAGTAGAGGAAATTATTCAAGGACTTACAACTTCGAATAAGAATGAGGGCTGTAAAGTTAAAGCAACCAAACTATGGGACAGGGATACAGTTTGGTTTGACAGAAATATTTGCAATATGTTGGAGCAATCGGCAAAGTCATTAGGATATTCATATAAAAGAATGGTGAGCGGGGCGGGTCATGATGCACAATTCATTGCCAGCTTTATTCCAACGGCTATGATTTTTTCCCCAAGTATTAATGGAAAAAGCCATGTCGAAGAGGAGCAGACCACTTGGGAAGATTGTGAAAAGGCAGTAAATGTTATCTTAGAAACGGTTCTAGCTATGGAATCATAATTCAAATGGGCAAGTGCTGTCCTATGTAGTACCTTATTGGCAATATTTCCTCAAAAGACCCTAAGCATTATCTAGGACATTAAAGTCCACCCCTAAATCAGGTGTTTGAGATAGCAGAGACTAGCCCCGCTATCTTAAACAGCTTTTCGAAGTTATCAAAGAACAAACTAGACTGGAAATTACCTCGAAAGATGAATCTCAACTTATTATACGAGGAGGGCCTTTTTTGAACTATATTAAACTTTTACTATTGATACCTATTATTGGATTTTTGGGTTTCCTGCCATATGCAAATAAAATTGAGCCTTATGTACTGGGGATGCCATTTTTGTTATTTTGGGTTGCGCTTTGGATGATTGTAGCTTCAATTACTTTATTCATTGTGTATAGGTTTGACCCTGAAAATCAAGGAAGTGATGTTAAATGAATATTGCATTAATCATCATTTTTGCCGCCCTTATTTTAGCCCTGTTTTTAGGAATTCAAGCAAGAAAAGGAAAAGATATGGATATGGAGCAGTTTGCCGTAGGTGGCAGAGGCTTCGGGACGTTATTTGTATTCCTTTTAATAGCTGGTGAAATTTACACGACCTTTACGTTTTTAGGTGGTAGTGGATGGGCATATTCAAAAGGTGCAGCAGCATACTATGTTCCTGCATATATTTTCTTGGCATATGTCCTATCTTATTGGTTTGTTCCAAAAATTTGGAGATATTCAAAGGAAAATTCAATTATTTCACAACCGGATTATTTTGCTTCTAAATTCAATAGTAAAGCAATGGGAATGATTGTAGCCGTCTTGGGAAGTTTAGCGCTTGTTCCTTATATAGTAATTCAGCTTAAAGGTTTAGGAATTATAGTTTCGGAGGCTTCCTACGGGGCGATACCTCCTGTTGCGGCAAGTGTAATCGGTGCGATAGTTGTCACAACATATGTAATGATTTCCGGTATACATGGATCAGCATGGACTGCTATCATTAAGGATTTCCTGATTATAGTTGTTGTTATATTTTTAGGTTTATATATTCCATTTCATTATTTTGGCGGTATTAAGCCAATGTTTGAGTCTGTTCAATCAATTAAACCTGAAATGTTAACGTTAGCTGATCAGGGCTTAAGTCAATCTTGGTTTATTTCTACAGTCTTATTAAATGCAATCGGCTTTTATTTATTGCCACAAACGTTTATGGTCGTTTTAACTTCTAATGGGGAAAAAACGCTCCGTAAAAATGCAATTGTATTACCTTTATATACACTATTATTACTTTTTATTTTCTTTATAGGCTTTTCGGCAATTATACAAATACCAGGTTTACAAGGAGCTGATGGGGACCTTTCGCTTTTAAGATTATCGGTTGAAACCTTTGACCCTTGGATTATTGGGATTATTGGTGCAGCTGGCTTATTAACAGCTTTAGTTCCTGCTTCTGTAATGCTTATGGCGGCATCCGTTGGTTTAACAAATAGTTTTTACAAAGTATTAGTTCCAAAAGCTTCCGATAAACAACTATTAGTAGTATCAAGAATCATTATTATAAGTCTTTCTATCATCGCTTTAATAATAACCATCAAAGGAGGAAATGCATTAGCTATTTTGAACATAATGTCTTACAGCCTCATTGTTCAATTAGCCCCGGGCTTGTTTTTTACCTTATCTAATAATCATTGGATTAATAAAAATGGAGCTATTGCTGGAATAATTATAGGAGTGCTGGTTGTGGCCTATGTAACAATTTCTGGTGTAAAACTTTCAACTTTCTGGCCAAACGTACCACACGTTATAAATGATATCAGTACTGGCGCTATTGCATTAATGTTGAATCTTTGTGTGACCATTCTTGTTAGTTTTATTACAAAAGGTGAGGCAGTGTCTGGTAAATTTAAAAAAATAAAGGGTGCTAGTAAAGTTTCTTAAATAGTATGGAAAATAATATAGCCGTATATATCTGATGAAAATATCAGCTATATACGGCTAATTGCAATGCATGTCGAAAAGGTATGCCTATTTTTTTACCTGTTCAATTGCTTCCAACGCTAATTTCTTTATAGTCATATCATCCATCGGCGGGTTGTGCAGGCCTGCCCTCACATCGCGGTAGTAACGCTGGAGCGGGTTGCTTCGCTGGAGACTTTTTGCTCCGACCACACGCATGGCTTTATCTACAATGGAGATGGCAGAATTCGTTACGATATGTTTGACTACACCCAGTTCATTGGTGAGATATTCTTTTCGCGATTTATCGTCATAGGCTGCAGCCACACTATAGATCAGGTGTCTGGCATTTATTAATTCTAGTTCAATTTCTCCTAGATGCTGCTGGACATTAGGCAATTGGCTGATTGGGCCATTTAAACTATTGGGTGAATAGCGGCTGGCAAAGTCTATAGCAAAATCTCTTGCTGCTTGAGCAATACCCAGATAGCAGGCAGGAATATGCAAGAGCCATCCATTCAGCTGTGAGCCTCTAGGATAATCAGGCAGTTCGACAAGTTTTGATTCCTCCACAGTGACATTCTCCAGCACTAGATCATGGCTTCCGGTACCGCGCATGGAAATGACATCCCAAGTTTCCTCAATGGATACCCCTGGTAAATCCTTATGGATAAGGAAAAATCCTATCTTTTGTTTTTCCTCAATCCAGGCAGAGGTTAGAAAATAAGTTAGGGCTGGTGACATCGTGGTAAAAATCTTTCTGCCGTTAATGAGCCACCCACCGTTCTTTTTCACAGCAATGGTCCCTGGACGGCCGCCCCTTGTTGGACTTCCAGTTTGTGCTTCACTGGCCGCCCGGTTCACCAAAGCACCATTTGATACTTCTTTTGCAAAAAACTGCAGGTTATCTTCCGTCCACATCTTCTTTTCAAAAAGTTCACCGACTACTCCTAGGCTCCAGCCAATTGATAAAGCTGTGTTTGAGTCTAAACTAGCCAATTTTTCTTGCAAAAGGACCATATCATATACTTTTAATCCTTCACCGCCATATTCCTGAGGGAGTGTTATACTGGGGTAGCCCATTTTCACCAAGTCATCGATGTTTTCTTTTGGAAAAATGGCCTCCTCATCTGCGATGACTCCTCTTTTTCTAAACTCCGATTCTTTTTCTTGTAATCGCTCTAACCATTTTTGCTGTACATCCGTTCTCACAAATACTTTATTCAACTTGATCCCCTCCTAGTTTTAAAAAAAAGTAATAATTCCGATTGGTTTTGTTGGGTGAATGATACCCAAGCAGAGTGAAACTGTCAAGAAATATACATAAAATCAGCAGGTCATGGAAGGATTTTATTGATATATTATAATTAACAGTATATAATTAGCAGCTTCTTTGGCAAATTATTTAAGACGTGCCAAGTACCAATGATATGGTAAAATAGTAATAGGAAAATAAATGAAACAATTCTTAATGAGGCATATGTTGTCCATAATATGTTATCATTTACTATAGATTTTCCGACCATTTTTGGGGGAGGTAACAAAATGAGAGAGGAAAGCATTGCATCTCCAGGTCTTGATGGGAAGGCAGCTTTTTCTGATAAACGGAGTATTTCAACTATTTTTCATGATTTAAAACTATTATTTAAAGGCCCTGTTCTAATAGCTAATGCACTTCCGGTAGTGACAGGTTTTTGGCTGGCTATTTATTTTAGCGGTGTATCATTTAGTAGTTATTTGAATTTATTCTTCCTGACGATTATCGGCAGTACACTGGTGATGGCAGGGGCATTGGTGATTAATAACTGGTATGACGTGGATATTGATACGATCATGAACCGAACAAAAAATCGTCCAACGGTTACCGGGCATTTTTCATTAAAGGCCGTTTTAACGTTGGGAATTGTACTTACTATTCTTGGATTTGCAATGCTGCTTTTCACTACTTGGGAAGCGGTCATTTATGCGTTTATCGGCTGGTTTACTTACTGTATTTTGTATACGATGTGGTCAAAGCGCCGGTATACCATGAATACGGTAATTGGCAGTATATCTGGAGCAGTAACACCTTTAATTGGCTGGGCAGCTGTGCAGCCTAGCAATCATGTGGTTCCAATAATGCTTGCGTTGATCATTTTTGTTTTCCAAATGCCGCATACGTTTGCCATTGCGATGAAAAAGTATGATGAGTATAAGGCTGCGGGCGTTGCCATGCTTCCAGTGGTCTATGGTTTTGAAATGACGAAGAGGCAAATGGCCGTTTATATTGCCTGCCTGCTGCCGCTGCCATTCTATCTTGGTTCACTTGGAATAACGTTTGTGGTTCTGGCTACCATACTAAATATTGCTTGGCTCGCTGTAAGTATTTATGGGTTTTTTACAAAAGATGATATGAAATGGGCCAATGTCATGTTTCTATGTTCGGTTAACTATATAACCATCTTGTTTATAATGGCAATTGTTTTTACACTTCCGATGTTTAATTAAATAGGAAAAGCCCCTGCCGAGCTTGGCAGGGGCTTTTTTCATATTTGGGCCGCAGAATGTGCAGGTCCTAAATTCCTTCGTGGTCAACGCTTAAACGTTATACAGTTACCCGGGGAAGCAAACCTTTTAACGTCTGTTCCTCTTCTGCAGTCAAAGGTACTAATGGTAATCGAACTCCGCCTACAGGGACTCCAGTTATATTCAATGCTGCTTTTACAGGAGTTGGATTTGGTGCCGCAAATAAACCTTTCATAAGCGGCAGCAGACGGCGGTGAAGGGAAGCAGCACCTTGGATATCGCCGCTCTTAAAGCGATTAATCATTTCCTGCATTTCATTTCCGATTACATGTGAAGCAACAGAAATAATACCAGCACCGCCAATCGATAGAACCGGAAGTGTTAAAGAATCATCACCACTGAATAGTAAGAAGTTTTCAGGCGTTCTTTCAATAATATCTGCCATTGCGTCTAAATTGCCGCTGGCCTCTTTGACAGCCGCAATATTCTCAATTTCTGAAAGGCGGACAATGGTATCAGCAGACATATTGATTGATGTTCTGCCTGGAATATTATAAAGCAAAATTGGCAGCGGTGTGGATTCAGCAATCGTTTTAAAATGTTGATAGAGACCTTCCTGAGATGGCTTATTATAGTAAGGTACAACGAGCATAACACCATCTACGCCAGCTTCTTCTGCTTTTTTAGTAAGAGCGATGGAAGCTCTTGTATTGTTGGAGCCGGTGCCTGCGATGACCGGAACTCTTCCAGCAGCAGTCTCCACTACTAATTTAAATAACTCGACTTTTTCTTCGGTCGTCAGGGTAGGAGATTCTCCGGTTGTTCCGGAAACAACGATTCCTTCCGTACCATTTGCAATTAAATGATTTACTAGATTCTTTACAGCGTTAATATCAATTTCGCCTTGTTGATCAAATGGTGTAACCATAGCGGTTAAAACTTGGCCGAATTTCATTATAATCACCCTTTAAAAATTTTTAATAAAAATTAGAGGTGGTTAGGCCTTTCTTAATCAACGCAAAAAAACAGCAGTAAGGACCTCCTCGCTGCTGCAGTAGAAACATTTTAAAAAACAAGTTCCCATGCGTGAGATAGCCCTCCATATAGTTTCCTATATGACAATCCTGCGCTTATTCAACACAGAACCAGCATCAAGATCAATGAGTTCCTTGATACTTCGGCAAATTCCCCTTTCCACAACCGTCATAGAACCTCATTATTCTCTGAAAGTGTACTAATGGTTTTCGCGCCTCTATCCTCACTTCAAAAGGTATTGAAGTAAGAAGTATTTACTTAATTGTAATATAACAGAATTTTCTAGGTTGTTCAAGTGATTTAGCCAATTTTTGCTTTTGGGGATTGACGATTTTTTTGAAAAATTTTGGTATAATTCTTAATGACTCAAGATAGGTTTGAGGTGACATCCAGCGTGAATTTACCAAAAGATTTTCAAACCAAAATGCAGCGGCTGCTACAGGATGAATATGAAGATTTTATAAATAGTTATGAGAATCAAAAAGTGCAGGGGCTCAGAGTAAATACTTTGAAGCTTTCGATAGAATAATTCGAAACCATAAGTCCTTTTTCTTTAACAAAAATCCCATGGGTTAAAGAAGGGTTTTATTACCAGTTTGAGGATCGGCGGGGCAAACATCCATATCATGATGCTGGTTTATATTATATACAGGAGCCGAGTGCGATGGCAGCCGGGAAATCCTTGATCCTAAGCCAGGGGAGCGGGTGCTGGATTTATGTGCCGCACCTGGCGGTAATACTACTCATATTGCGGAAAGAATGAATCAGGAAGGATTTTTACTAACGAATGAACTCTATCCGGCGAGGGCGAAGGTTTTGTCCCAGAATATGGAGTACATGGGAATTAGATATGCTGTGGTTACAAATGAAATTCCGTCCAGGCTGGCAGAAAGGTTCCCTGGATATTTTGACAGAGTGATGGTGGATGCTCCATGTTCCGGTGAAGGGATGTTCGGTAAAGACCACGATGCCAGCGAGGAATGGAGTTTAGAGAATGTAGAGCAATGTGCAGCATGGCAGCTTGATATTTTGCATCATGCCGGGGAAATGCTGCTTCCGGGGGGCAAACTTGTTTATTCAACCTGTACCTTCTCACCGGAAGAAAATGAGGGGACAATCAGCCAATTCTTACAACTACTGGAAACTCCAAGCGGACTGTCAGCATTCTTTTCATAGAGAATCTTTCCTGTTTCTGCATCTACCAAAATAGCACCATCAGCATTTACGTTTAAAGCCGCTTGTGCATTCGCCTGCTTCGCCCCGCCAAATAGGCTGACAGTAAGCGCAACAGCCATTACACCGGCAGCTAACCTACGAAAAACATGTTTTTTCACTTAATAGAATCAAAATTTTGAAATAGAAGATGTGAAGGTTTACGAAGGCTTTGGCTCTGGAAGAAAGGAATGGGTTTCGGAACCTGCCGCCAATATTGAAAAGACAATCAGACTGTGGCCGCATCAGCTTAAAGGGGAAGGACATTATATTGCCGTTTTAAGAAAAATAGATGGTGAGGAGCCTGTAAAGAGGAAGTATCCCGAAACTTTTAAAAAGTTATTTCGAGTTTGCAAAAGAGAACCTGAAGGAAGTGCCAATGGGGGAGTTCGTCTTATTTGGCGATCAATTGTATCTGGTTCCTGATGGCATGCTTTCCTTTGAGAATCTGAAAGTGATACTTCCTGGTCTGCATTTAGGCACCATGAAGAAAAATCGGTCTGAGCCATCCCATGCCCTGGCAATGTCATTAAAAGGAGATCAGGTGAAACATAAATATAGCCTGGATAAGGATTCTCTTGAAATTCTTGCTTTTCTAAAAGGAAATCACTTAGTCTTGAAGGTGATAAAGGATGGTACTTGGTAGAGGTTGACGGCTATTCCATCGGATGGGGAAAGCTTTCTAATCATATACTGAAAAACCATTATCCAAAAGGATTAAGATGGATGACACTATAGGAAATAAATAAGAAATTCATTCAGGACAAGCAGATGTCGTCAACCTTTGTACAGCTTTTGTTGGGAGTATGATTATGAAAGAACATTATTATGATAGATTGCTGAATATTAATACAAGAGGAGACCGGTTAGAGGGACCAGCGCAAAAGCCGCTTCGATACTATCCATATGAGCCTACACCCTATAGTGCGCTTGAACTTTTATTTGAGGAATATGAAGTGAACAAGACCGATCATGTGGTGGACTTTGGCTGTGGCAAGGGGCGGCTGAACTTTTATCTTCATTATTTTTTCCAAGCTTCGGTTACAGGCATTGAAATGAATGAAACACTGTACAAAGCAGCGCTTGAAAATAGCAAATCTTATAGAAGAATAACGAAAAAACGTTTGGATAGAATTCGGTTTTATTGCTGTTTGGCAGAGGAATATAAGATTGACCCATTAGACAACCGGTTTTATTTTTTTAACCCATTTTCGATACAAATCTTTAGGAGTATCATAAATCATATAGTCATTTCCTTTGAGAACACGGAGCGGGATATCGAACTGATTCTGTATTATCCATCAGATGATTATATTTATTTTCTTGAAAAAGAAACGGCTTTTGAATGTAAAAAGGAAATCATTTTGCCTCATGATTATTTACGGGATGCAAAGGAACGATTTTTAATCTATCGGCTGGTTTAGGGCCAACTAGGAGGCAGTACTTTTGTATCACCGGATTTGGACGTTTGTGAATGTTTTTCTAATTGTGATTTCTATCGTATATATTTGGATTTTCCGCTCGCATGACAGCTCGCTGATTGTAACCGGACAGCTTCTGGCACAAGTGGGTCTTATCTTATTATTAATCAATATTAATATGTATTTTATTTTTTTGGTCATTCGAAAAACATCTGTCCGCAAAGTAAAGATTCGTTTGGCTAAGTTTTCCCGGCATTTCATGAAATGGCATATTCCTATTGCTATTTGGGGGACGGTTGTCATTGCCGGCCATGCACTGATCAATTTAACGCAAATCGGCCCGGTAATTGGTTTTGCTCATTTCAAACTGCTGACCGGCTATCTGTCCATTGGCATGCTGTGTTTAACTTTGTTTGCCGGCTGGCTGCGGCACAAAAAAGCTTCAGGTTTCCGCCGCAAATTTCATTTAACCGCCGCGATGATTTTTCTTTGTGCTTTTGTGATTCACATGTTTGTGTTGATATAGATAGGTTGTATAACAAAGTGGGGGTTTTTATGGAGAGTATTACGGTTGTATCGTTATTGGACGTTATTAGCGAACTATTTTCGGAAGAGATTTCCATTGCGGTTTCAAATACCAATGAATATATTTATTACCGACCAAGCAAACGGGTTGATTTGAAAATCCGCCGCGGGGATGTTTTAAAGGAAGGCACGATTGCTTATAAGGCCGTCCACTCGGGACAAAAGGTATCGGAGTTTATTGACCGTGATGTATTTGGAATTCCCTATCATGGGATGGCCGTTCCGTTTTTCCATGAGGGAAAGCTTGAAGGGTGCGTGACTGCAATATTTCCTGCATTGACAAGCGGAAAGCTGGTTGTGACAATTAAAAGCGATGACGGCTGGATACCGCTTCCGTTTTCACAAGTGCTATATCTTGAATCAAAGGAAAAAAAGACCTATGTTCATGCAAAAGAACACTGCGGCACTCATAAGTATTCCCTGCAGGAATTTGAGTTTGTGCTGCCAAAGGAACATTTTATTCGATGCCATCGGTCGTTTATCGTGAACGTCAAACATATTAAGGAAATTTTTCCTGATACCCATTCCACCTTTATTCTATCCATGAATAATGGAGACCGGGTACCTGTCAGCCAGTCTTACTCCAGTTACTTTCGCAGGCTGTTAGGGTTTTAATCTTTCTAAAATAGTTAGCAGACTTTGTCGAAAAATCTGATAGGTAAAAATATTCTGCCTCGGGATACGAAAATGCTGGTTTGTCTGAATTTTACGTAATATATCCTTGAAATCGCTGACAACCTATTATTTTACGTTAAAATAATGGTAACTTCATATTTTGGGAGTGGGATGGGATATGGAAAATAATTTGGATCGTATAAGGGATCAGCGGCTTAAGGATCGCGTTGTTTCACCAGAAGAAGCAGCATCATGGATTCAAGACGGGATGACATTGGGGTTAAGCGGATTTACACGTGCAGGTGATGTGAAAGCGGTACCATTTGCTTTAGTAAAGCGGGCAGAAACAGAATCGTTTAAGGTTAACGTCTATACGGGAGCATCGTTAGGGTCCGATGTGGATAAGCTTTTTGCGGAAGCGGGGATTCTGGCAAAAAGACTTCCATTTCAGGCTGACCCAACCATGCGCAGCAAAATTAATAATGGGGAAATGTTATTTGTTGATCAACACTTGTCACATACTGCAGAATTGGTTCGTGCGGGGGTAATGGACCCAGTAGATTTCGCTATATTGGAAGCGTATTCAATTACGGAAGACGGGATGGTTATTCCAACCACGTCTATAGGAAATTCTTTATCCTTTGCCTTAAATGCAAAAGCCGTTATTATTGAAATCAATATGTCTCATAAAGTAAACCTGGAAGGGCTCCATGATTTATATGATACTGGTAAACAAGGGGAAAGAGGTCCGATTCCATTAACTAAAGTGGATGATCGTATTGGTACGATTGGAATTCCTGTCGATATTGAAAAAGTAAAGGGAATTGTTTTTACAAATCAGCAGGATTCACCTTCAACGATTGTACCTCCGGATGAAGAGACCATGATCATGGCGAATCATTTAATGGACTTCTTACGTAAGGAAGTAGCAGCTGGAAGGCTGACAGAACGTCTTGCACCACTTCAATCAGGGATAGGATCTGTTGCCAACGCTGTTCTGCACGGTATGCTGGAATCAGAGTTTACGGATTTGGAAGTCTATTCAGAGGTGCTTCAGGATGCAGTCTTTGATTTAATTGATGCCGGTAAAGTGAACTTTGCATCCTGCTGTTCCATTACACTTTCTGAAGAAAAGATGAAACAAGTGTACGGAAATTTTGAAAAATATCGTGACAAATTAATCATGCGGCCGCAGGAAATTTCCAATCATCCAGAAATTATCCGCCGTCTCGGATTAATTTCGATTAATACGGCACTTGAGTTAGATATATACGGAAATGTTAACTCAACCCATGTTTCAGGGACAAAAATGATGAACGGAATCGGCGGATCGGGGGATTTCGCACGTAATGCCCGGTTAGCCATTTTTGTAACGAAATCCATTGCCAAAGGCGGGAAAATTTCTAGTATTGTGCCGTTTGTTTCGCATGTTGACCATACAGAACATGATGTGGACGTCATTGTTACAGAACAGGGATATGCTGATTTGCGCGGGCTCGCACCAAGACAGCGTGTGGAATTAATCATTGAAAACTGTGCCCACCCAATGTACCGTGAACAGCTGCGAGAATATTACCGAGAAGCTCTTACAAGAGGCGGACAGACGCCGCACGTATTGGAAAAAGCCTTCTCATGGCATACTAATTTTGCAGCGAACGGAACGATGCTTCAGCCAGTATTAGAAACTGTCTAATGGTTTTTTAAGGATTCATATAATGAGGGATACGATAAATGAATGAAAAAAGCGCCTTGATTGGGGAATCAAGGCGCTTTTTTGCCGTTTAATAGCGGGGAGTTGATAGATTTTGCTATGATAAAGTTAATTTACTATCGTGATGGACAGGATTAGTGTCAGACAGTGACGGGAGGTGAAACAATTGGAACTGAGCAGAAGGATTGAGCTGCTTGATTATTTGCGGGGATTTGCATTGATGGGCATTATTTTAGTGAATGCAGGGCCGCTCCTTAGAATTCCCGAACCGGCTGCACATTCATCGGATGCCGCGTACTGGAGATTTTTGTATTTATTTGTGGAAGGCCGGTTCTATACAATTTTCACCTTTCTATTTGGGGCAGGGTTCTATATTTTCATTACTCGGGCCAATGCCAAGGGGAGAAATGGTTATGTCCTGTTTTTGCGAAGGATGGCTGTCCTGTTTCTCTTTGGTTTAATTCATGTGCAATTTCATCCAGGGGAAGCACTGACCATTTATGCAGTGAGCGGTCTGCTGATTCTTCCTTTTTATAAAGTAGATAAAGTGATAAATTTGATAGCTGGTTTGATGATGCTGCTTGTGTTTGCCCTTTTTTCTTTCAAAATCTTTATGGTACTGCCGCTCATGCTTTTAGGAATCGCCGCTGGACAGTATCATGTGTTTGATAGATTTCCACTAAAAAAGGCAGCTGTTTTTACAGGAATCATGTTGATTCTTGCGATTGCCGGCATCGCATACCAAAACCAGTATGCTCCGATAAACTTTGGTGTTGAAACACCGGAAATACAGCATTTTTATCGTATCGGGATTACCATCGGCCCGATTGTGTCGGCTTTTTATGCTGGGACGTTCGCACTTCTTGTGCAGCGGGAGGGCATCCTTAAGCTGCTATTTTTTCCATTAAAAAACTATGGACGGATGGCACTGACAAATTATGTATCTCAGACAGCACTGCTCTTACTCGCTGGACATATGTTTGAATTATTCGGCCGAATTACATACCTTGAATCCCTTTATTTATGCCTGGCTATCTATGTCGTCCAGTTCATTTTCAGTTCATTCTGGCTGCGGTATTTTCATTACGGACCTTTGGAATGGGTTTGGCGGATTGCAACTTATATGAAAATACCACCGATGCGTAAATAAAGAGGTACCCATCGGTGGAAAAATGGGTTGGGTTGAAATCATCTTTAAAACTGCAAAATCTTATTTCTCAAGCTTTACGTCATGTTCTTTCGCCAGCTTCTCGAGCTTGGTTTGATATTCACGAATGTGCTTGCGGGCATCTGCCAGCATCTCATTTGCCTCTTGAATTAAGTTTGCGTCCTGCTCCTCAAGGGCCTGTTTAATCTTTGCGAACGCATTATATTGAATATCGGCCCCTTCTATATAAATCTCGTGAATTTCCCTCAGTTCATCTGTCTCAATTTTTGCCTTGTCCAGCTCCTTAATTAATGAATTATAATTGGGAATCACATCATTCATTAGGGTGTCATAAAGTGTTTGGTCATCGACAAAGTTTGCACCAGTTACACTTTCATAAGCTGAAACAGCCGTTTTTTCGTATTCCGCTGCATCCTTCATTTCATTATTAATATAATTCACCAAATCATCCTGGATTGGGTCGCCAAAGCAGCCGCTCAAAAATACCATCATGAGAAAAAGAAAAGCAGCAGTTACCCCTTTTTTCAATCCCATCACCTCCTAAGTTGAATGTATGTGGCAACGGAAGTCCATTATGAGCGGCAAAAATATATTTTCATAGGGGTAAAAAGGAATAAAAAGGGAATGATAATACACACAATTTGGAAATATTATTGATAAAAATTCTCAATTAGCATTGACTTAAATTCCGGCAATGATATAATCAGATTGTAAGATTAGTTGATAATGATTTTCAATGTCATTGAAAGACAGGAAAAGAAATGTTGGGGAAGCCATGAAGAAACGATACTTACTACTTACATTAATAGTGCTGTCAGCCGTCTCATTATTCATTGGCGTAAGCAGTATTTCGCCTTTGGATTTGCTAAACGTGCAATCTGAGGAAACGCAGATATTCTTGATCAGCAGGCTGCCGAGACTTGTGGCAATTTTGCTTGCCGGTGCGGGAATGAGTATTTCCGGATTGATTATGCAGCAGTTGAGCCGTAATAAGTTTGTCTCACCAACTACGGCCGGAACGTTGGATGCCACAAAGCTTGGGATTCTTGTTTCGATGCTGGTTTTTGCAAATGCAGCCATGTTGGAAAAAATGGCAGTAGCGTTTGCCTTTGCCATTGCCGGAACATTCTTGTTCATGCAGATTCTTGACCGTATTAAGTTTAAGGACGCGATATTCATTCCGCTTGTCGGACTGATGTTCGGGAATATTTTGTCATCCATTACCACCTTTTTTGCTTACAAGGCGGATGTAATTCAAAATATGTCGGCATGGCTTCAAGGTGACTTTTCAATGATCATGAAGGGCCGGTATGAGTTATTATACATAAGCATTCCTATCATTATTATCGCCTATTTCTATGCCAATCGTTTTACGGTTGCGGGAATGGGAGAGGATTTTTCAAAAAATCTTGGGCTTGCCTATCGGAGAGTTGTCAATATTGGCTTGATTCTGGTGGCACTGATAACGGTGACAGTCGTTTTAACCGTGGGAGTTATCCCATTTCTTGGCTTAATTATTCCTAACATTATTTCTATTTTTAAAGGTGACCATTTACAAAAAACATTGCCGCATACTGCACTGCTTGGTGCGATTTTCCTTCTTGTCTGCGACATTTTAGGCAGGGTAGTCATTTACCCGTATGAGATTTCGATCAGTCTCATGGTTGGTGTTATCGGAAGCGGCATTTTCTTATATCTGCTATTCCGGAGGAAAAAATATGCGTAACTCGATGAAAATGGCTGTTCTTGCATTGATCGCTGCAGGATGCTGTGCCATTTATCTATTCCATGATTTAAACGGAAGCTTTGATTATGCCCTGCCAAGGCGTGTGGTGAAAGTCGTTGCCATGGTTATCACTGGTCTTACCATTGCTTATGCAACAGTTGTGTTTCAAACTATTACCCATAACAGAATTTTAACACCAAGCATTATGGGACTTGATTCACTTTATTTGTTATTACAAACCTTGATTATATTCTTTCTTGGGTCCGGACACATGCTTGCGGTTAATAAAGAGGTAAACTTTTTGATATCTGTTGCCGTCATGATTATGTTTGCACTATTGCTCTACCGCTTTTTATTCAAAAAAGGCGGACAGCAGATTTATTTTTTACTGCTCGTCGGAATTATTGTCGGAACGTTCTTTTCGAGCATTTCGACTTTCTTTCAAGTATTAATTGATCCGAATGAGTTCCAGATTGTGCAAGACCGGATGTTTGCAAGTTTTAATAATATTAATTCAGATTTAGTATGGCTGGCGGTCGTGATTGTGGGCGGCGTCCTGATTTATGCCTGGCGGTTTATTAAATATTTGGATGTATTGTCGCTGGGAAGAGAAACGGCCATTAATCTGGGAGTTCCCTATGATACCATTGTTAAGCAAATGCTGATAATCGTTGCCATTTTTATTTCCATTTCAACAGCTCTGGTCGGTCCGATTACCTTCTTTGGTTTGATTGTTGCCAATCTGTCCTACCAGTTTTTCAAAACCTATCGGCACCGGACATTAATCACCGGGGCGATAATTATGAGTATCATTGCCCTGGTTGGCGGTCAATGGGTGGTGGAAAGGGTATTTACTTTTTCCACGACACTCAGTGTTATCATTAACTTTTTCGGCGGAGTCTATTTCATCTATTTACTATTGAAAGCGAGGAATGCTCAATGATTGAAGTTCTTTCACTGTCCAAGTTTTACGGAAAAAAGGCGGTTGTGGAGGATGTATCGGTTACGATTCAGCCTGGAAAAATAACCTCTTTCATTGGACCGAACGGAGCAGGGAAGTCGACCTTGCTCTCAATGGTAAGCCGGCTGCTTGATGCTGATACAGGAGAAGTACTTATCGACAAAGCGGATGCCCGGAAGATGAAATCCAATGAGTTTGCCAAACGGGTGTCAATTCTAAAACAGTCTAATTATATGAATGTCCGGCTGACGATTAGGGAGCTTGTTTCTTTTGGCCGGTTTCCTTACTCAAAGGGGCGGCTGACGGACGAGGATGAACGGATTGTGGATCAATCACTTGAATATATGCATTTAACGGATATGCAGGACCAATACTTGGATGAACTGTCGGGAGGACAGCGGCAGCGCGCATTTATCGCAATGGTAATCGCACAGGATACGGAGTATATTTTACTGGACGAACCGCTTAACAACCTGGACATGAAACATTCCGTCCAGATTATGAAGATTTTACGCCGGCTTGTTGATGATCTTGGAAAAACGGTTGTCATTGTCCTGCACGATATTAACTTTGCCTCCGTTTATTCAGACTGGATTGTCGCCATGAAGGATGGCAGAGTCGTGAAAAATGGCCCGACTGAAGATATTATCCAGTCTGATGCTTTAAAGGAAATTTATGATATGGATATTCCTATTCAAAAAATGGATGGATGCCGTATCTGTGTATATTTTAATTCATAATTAAGGGAGATGATTAGATGAAAAAGTGGAGTCTGCTTAGTGTTGTCTTTTCGATTATTCTTGTGCTGGCTGCTTGCGGCGGTAAAAATGAGAGCACGGCTGATCAGTCATCGGGAAGTTCGGAATCGGCTGATAAAATAACAGTGGAACATAAGTATGGCAAGGCAGTTGTAAAAACGAATCCTCAAAAGGTAGTTGTTTTTGACTTTGGTATTTTAGATACATTAGATGAACTGGGAGTTGAAGTAACAGGTGTCCCGCAGACAACAGTTCCTAAATATCTCGAAAAATATAAGGATAAAAAATATACGAATGTCGGCAGTTTGAAAGAACCTGATTTTGAAGCGATTCATTCAATGAAACCGGATGTAATCTTTATCTCAGCGCGGCAGGCGGAATTATATGACCAATTTGCAGAGATTGCACCAACTGTATTTATTGACTTTGATTACACCCATTACATGGATTCATTTGAGAAAAATATGAATCTTGTAGGGAAGGTTTTTGGAAAAGAAGATCAAGTTGCAGCAAAAATGAAAGATATTGAAGGTATAATTGAGGCAGTTCATAAGGAAATCTCAACTGCAAATAAGAAAGCGCTGATTGTCATGGCCAACGAAGGAAAAGTCAGTGCTTACGGACCAAGTTCCCGCTTTGGGTTAATTCATGATGTGTTTGGCTTCGGGGCGGCTGACAAGAATATTGAAGTTTCTACTCATGGACAGAGTATCACCTTTGAATACATTATGGAAAAAAACCCAGATTATTTGTTTGTCATTGACCGTAATGTTGCTATTGGCGGCGAATCTAACGCCAAACAAACGATTGAAAATGACCTTGTAAAGAAAACAAATGCCTATAAAAACGGAAAAATTATCTACTTAAACGCTGACACCTGGTACCTAAGCGGCGGCGGTCTAAAATCAGTCAAAATCATGGCAGACGAAGTTGAATCAGCTCTATAGAAGTATCTGTTCAATACAGCACAAAGGCACCGCAGATGTGGTGCCTTTGTGCTGTCAGTCCTTTATAGAAAATTTTATGGGGAACTTTTATAGTGACTGAAGCCTTCGTAGACAATGGTATAATTTGTCCATCTGGAGCAGACAAAATGGGTGAAAAAGGTAGTGGGGGAGTGGTATTTATTTGGTATATCGGTTGGCATAGCTTGAAGCAACAAAGGCATTGGGTTTGATTTTCGGTTCGACACCCATGGATTCCATTCTGGTAACCATTTCTTTGACGAATTCGCTTGTTTTATTTCTTTTTTCAGCCCCAATGTCGATATGTCCCTCCATGGAAAAGGTTGCTCCTTTATAAACGTAAGGAAGCACAATTTCAATCAGTTCGTTTTTTTTCTCTTCAGTGAATAATGCCACAATTTCTTCAGTCAATGATAATTCAAGTGATATTCGCTCATGCAGCTGCGTCATTTTACGGGGGATAATGACCTTTTTAATGCATGCCCAAACACCTTTTCCTTTGTTTTGGATGACAATTCCTGTTATGAAGACCGTATGACGTTTATGAACCTGGGAGTCCGTTCCCACCATTAAACGGAAGTTTCCTCCTGGGTCTGCATTCATAAACTCTTTAATCCTCATAAATACATGTTCAAATGACATCCTTCTTTCTTGAAGATTTTTAAATAAATGGCCGTCCGGCCTGGGAGTCTTCATAGTAAAACCACCACATCTTTCCCTTCTTGTTGAAGTAATATGGATTCTTACTCCTATTTTATGGGGGTGAGTGGATCAGTGTTCCTTCCGGTGCAGCCCCTTGTCTTTTCTTTTTTGCTTTTTGTGTCAGGCACCTGCGATCGCTCTATGCTGTAACTGGGCTCCTTATATAGGTGCCTGACTATTTCTTATTGCAGAATGAATGATTTAATTTCTTTAATTTGTTCAATGTGTCTTTGCTCGTGCAGGTATTCAGTTTCTATCCATTGATAGAGGGGGAGATAGCCGAATACGGGGTGTTTGACTGCTTTTTCTTTTAATGAGGATTCATCTTCAATTCTATTTAAGACATCAAGTAGTTTTCCCCTCGATTCTTCTAACATAAAGATTACCTGTTGGATGACAAAAGCAGTTTCACTTGGAATGACCATTTCGGGAGCATCTGCTTTTTTTGAACGGTCGTTTAATAGGTGGATTGGTTTTGGTTCTACTTCATTGCTATGAATCGTATTCTTTTTAAGACCGTAGATAATGGCCTCTGTAAAAGCTCTTTCTGTCAAATATAGATGGTGGCATACCTGCCCAATGCTCCATGCATTCTTCTTTGGCTTTCTATTGAGCTCTCCATAACTCAGTGCAGTAACTTCCCTTAATAGCCTTGACCTTGTCTCCATCAATTTCTTAATCATTACCTTTATCGATTCCAAATCCATTCCCCTTTCCGTTGGACTATCCTCTTTTATTTTTTATATTCGACAGCTGGAGAAATATTCTTCTTAGCATCTTAGAGCTTGAAGCTTTTTGAACAATTTTCTTCTTATATAAGAAGATAAATCCGCTTTATAAATTTTCTGTAAACATTCAGAATACACCGGAAATATTTGCGAAACTAGGGCAGCTTCAGCCTGGTTGAGTGGGACAAACACCGTTACCATATTTTTCGATTTTCATAGCATGGTAGAAAAGTTATGAAAGGAGAGAGATAGATTGTTTGGTTATTCGATGATTCAAATGGTACGAGCCCATGCTCACAAGCTTGAAAAACCGTTGCGGGAAAATATCCTGAATTTATATAAACCATTTAAATGGACCCCTTGTTTTTTGCATAATATGTTCGAAGGCTTCATTAAACGAAGCAGGAAACTATCCGTTATTATTGAGTTTGAAAAAGGCTGCTATCAGGCTGGCTGCCAAGAGGTAAAAGAGGTGTTGAAAAATCATGCCCGTAATGGCCTGAAACGAGACTTTTCAAGGATTTCCTGCTGCAGTGCTGATTTGACGCCGAATGGATTAGAAGGGATTTTAACCAGCTGTAACCATATTAGAAAGGTATATTTAAACCGTGAAGTGAAAGCATTGCTAGATGTCGCTGTCCCGTCCGCGCATGCGAAAAAAGTTGTCAGCAGAAATGGGACAGAATTAACGGGAAAGGGGGTAACCATCGCCGTCATTGATACAGGAATTTATCCCCATCAAGACCTTGCCGGGAGAATTACTGGTTTCGTAGATTTTGTTAATGGAAGAACAGATCCATATGATGATAATGGACATGGAACACATTGTGCCGGGGATGCTGCGGGTGACGGTGCTGCCTCCTCCTTTAAATATGCAGGTCCAGCTCCGGAAGCAAACCTTATAGGAGTAAAAGTGTTAGATAAAATCGGTTCAGGGTCACTGGAAACTGTGATGCAGGGCGTTGATTGGTGCATCGAGAATAAAGATAAAATTGACATCATTAGTATGTCATTGGGCAGTTCAGCACAAAATTTTGGCAGTGAAAATGAAGACCCAATGGTGAAGATGGTTGAAGAAGCCTGGGCAGCAGGGATTGTTGTCTGCGTAGCTGCCGGGAACGAAGGCCCCGATCCGAATACCATTGCCAGCCCGGGAATTAGCGATAAAGTGATTACAGTAGGAGCACTTGATGATAAGAATACACTTGAGACTAGATCAGATGATGTGGTGGCAAGTTTTTCAAGCAGGGGGCCGACACTATACAAAGAAATTAAACCGGATATTCTGGCACCGGGGGTAAATATCATATCACTACGGTCACCTAATTCTTATTTAGACAAATTGCAAAAAGCCAATCGTGTCGATACGAACTATTTCGTTCTTTCTGGAACTTCGATGGCAACACCATTTTGTGCCGGTGTAGTGGCTTTAATGAAGCAAAGCAAGCCTGGTGCAACACCAGACGAAATTAAAGAGAGGCTTAAAAAAGGGACAGATATGTGGAAGAATAAAGACCCGAATGTTTATGGAGCAGGTTATATTAATGCTGAAAACTCTGTCTTCTAATCTCTCATGGAAAAAACTATTGTCAACCTATATTAAAAATAGGTTGACAATACTGCCTCGTTCGATTTATCTTAAAAATAAGGAATATATCGACAAGGTGGGAGAGTAGATGAAATTTAAAGCATTAGATATAACTCTTATTGGAATGTTTGTTGCCTTAATGGGTATTGGAGCAAATATTACTACCATTGCTCCTTTTCTAACGGTAGGCGGGGTTCCTATTACACTGCAGACTTTTTTTGCTATTCTAGCAGGATTAATTTTAGGAAGCCGATTAGGCTCGATTGCCATGATTAGCTACATGTTGGTTGGTTTAATAGGAGTGCCGGTTTTTTCAAAGTTTGGTGCCGGCCCGTCAACTATACTCAGTCCGACATTTGGCTTTATTGTCTCGTTTATATTTCTTGCTTTTGTCAGCGGGAAAATGGTTGAAAAGAAAAAGTCAATGCCAGCTTTTATTACAGCGGCCCTGATTGGGATGACGATCAATTACCTATTCGGGACAAATTGGATGTACTATGCATATAAATTGTGGTTCACAGCTCCGGAAGGCTTTACGTACGAAATGGCTTGGCTGTGGATGATTCCCCCTCTGCCAAAGGACATCGTTCTCGCAGTATTTGCAGGAATCATGGCATATCGCCTTGAAAAAACAGTTTTATCTAAAGGGCAATTTAAACATTTAAAAAGAGCATCTTAGTATCTAATTTCAGTAAAAAGAAGTGGTACAGCCGTTTTTTCGGTTTTACCGCTTCTTTTTTTTGATAAGGTTTATAAGTTTCTGTTTCTAAACAATAACACAACTATTTATATTAAAAACGGTTGAATCGTAAACACTATTAATACATAAAAAATAATTCAAAAACAGCGTTAAGATGTAAGGCTTAGGAAGGCTCTCTGAACGAGCAAATGGCTTGAACGAAATTGTTTTATGGCAGGAGTATTTCATAGGGTAGATGGGAATTTAAAACATTGTTGTATTTCTGAACATTTGTTATATTAGAATAGTGAATTTTTCTTTGGGTAAGGGAGTGAAACTATGAAAATTATTGAAGATTTCGTAAATGGGACCAATAATCTGCTTTGGTCTTATGTGTTAATAATTTTATTAATTGGATCGGGCTTATATTTTACTATCAATACAAAATTTGTTCAATTTCGGATGTTCAAAGAAATGTTCCGATTGCTTGGTGAGGGGGCAACAGGAGAAAAGAAGGGGATTTCATCCTTTCAGGCCTTTTGTATCAGTACGGCTTCTCGTGTAGGTACAGGTAATCTTGCAGGTGTTGCAATTGCTATCACAACCGGTGGTCCAGGTGCTGTTTTCTGGATGTGGCTGATTGCCTTAATTGGCTCCGCATCAGCCTTCGTTGAAGCGACTCTTGCACAAATCTACAAGGTAAAAGACGGGGATACATTCCGCGGCGGTCCTGCTTATTATATGGAAAAGGCATTGAATGCCCGCTGGATGGGAGTCACGTTTGCCGTTTTGATTTCCTTAACATTCGGACTAGCCTTTAATTCTGTTCAAGCCAATACAATTGCTAGTTCGCTGCACAGTTCATTCGGAATTAGTACTGGTGTTATTGCTGTTATTTTAGCGGTCATTACAGCCATCATCATTTTCGGCGGACTAAAACGGATTGCAAAAGTGGCTGAGTGGATGGTGCCAGTAATGGCTGGGGCATATATCTTACTTGCTCTGTTTATTATGTTAACTAACATTACGGAAATTCCGAATGTATTTAAATTGATTTTTGAAAGTGCCTTTGGTTTAAAAGAAGCTGCCGGCGGTGCATTTGCAGCGGCAATGATGAACGGAATTAAGCGCGGGCTGTTCTCCAATGAAGCAGGTATGGGAAGTGCGCCAAATGCTGCCGCAACTGCAACCGTCAGTCACCCGGCAAAGCAGGGATTGATTCAAGCTCTTGGTGTTTTTGTCGATACACTTGTCATTTGTAGTGCCACTGCTTTTATTATTTTATTATCAGGGATGTATAAATCATCTGAAGCAAATGGAATTGTGTTAACACAAAATGCTCTTGAGGGTTCACTTGGAACATGGGCTGGAATCTTCCTTACGGTAATTGTCTTCTTGTTTGCCTTCAGCTCTGTTGTCGGTAATTATTACTACGGCCAATCAAATATTGAATTTATTAAAAATAGCAAGGTTGTGCTTACTATTTACCGTCTTGCTGTAGTTGCCATGGTCGCTTTCGGTTCAGTTGCAGAATTAAGCCTTGTCTGGAATCTCGCAGACTTGTTCATGGCTTTAATGGCGATTATTAACTTAATCGCAATTTTGCTGCTTGGAAAAATTGCTTTCAAAGCACTTGGTGACTATACAAAACAAAAAGCAAATGGTAAAAATCCTGTCTTCCACAAATCTACTATTAAAGGACTTAAAAATGTAGAGTCATGGGAAGAAGCTCCTGTACAGGAAAGATAATCTTTACAGTCATTTATGGTGTCAGGCATCGTTTTGTGGACGAATTGAAAGATTTGTCCACTACAAGAGGGCAGTTGTCCTTTTGTGGTGCTTGGCACCATTTTTCTGCATTTTTTTCATTCTTTTTTCTTAGGGCAGATAATACATTGGTAGTAAATGGATCAGATGACGATACTAGGGGGGAGCTATGAACGAATTAATGTACATGAAGATGGCTGTTGATGCTGCACTTGAAAATGTGCTTACTTACGGAGGCGGACCGTTTGGGGCAATTGTGGTTCGGAATGGTCAAATCATCAGTGTGGGCCGCAATCAAGTAACAGCGCTAAAAGACCCGACTGCACATGCGGAAATGCAGGCAATACGGGCGGCATGCCATTATTTAAATAGTTTCCAGCTGACCGGATGTGAGCTCTATACAAGTTGTGAGCCGTGCCCTATGTGCTTAGGAGCGATTTATTGGGCCAGATTAAAAAACGTGTTTTACGCCTGTACAGGTGAAGATGCATCTAAAATTGGCTTCGAAGATAAGTTTATATATGAACAAATAGCTCTTCCGCCGGATAAACGCAGTATCCCCATGTACCGGGTCCTTCCAGAAAACACTTATCTTCCCTTTCAAGCATGGATGAATAAACCACATCAACAATACTAATGCGTCAGGCACCGCACGGGGACATTTGTCCGCCATGAAGGGAAAAGGCACCGTTTATCAAAAGAACGGTGCCTTTTTGTCCATCTAAAAACCTTAAATGGTTGGGTAGATCTCATCGGGATTGGGCCCAGTTCGGTGGTTTTTATTTAAACTGTCAATTCGGGCCATATCTTCAGCAGAAAGTTCAAAGTCATAGATATTAGTGTTTTCTTCAATCCTAATGGGGGTGCTTGATTTAGGAATAAAAATAGATCTATTTTGCAAATGCCAGCGCAGTACTATCTGTGCTGGCGTTTTCTGGAGGCGTTTTGCGATTTCTACTATCGTCTCATCGGTTAACACCATTCCTCTTGCCAGCGGCCCCCATGCCTCAGCAGCAATGTTTTCCTCTTGCAGATATCCTCTTAATTCTTTTTGAGTCATATAAGGGTGGATTTCGATTTGATTCACCATCGGCATGATATTCGCCTTTGTTTTTAATTTTTCAAGATGATGAATTTGAAAATTACAGACACCAATCGCCCGCACCATTTTTTCCTCATATAATCTCTCAAAGGCACGCCATGTTTCGAAAAAATGTTTTTCGCTTGGCCAATGGACAAGCAGAAGATCCAGCTGGCTAAGCTGCAGGTCATTTAATGATTCTTCAAAGGTAAACAATGATTGGTCATACCCTTGGCTGCTATTATTTATTTTGGTTGTAATAAACAGTTCCTTTCTTGTGACAGGACCATTATGCAGGATTTCACCGAGAATAGTTTCATTTTGGTACATTTGTGCTGTATCAAACGAACGGTATCCAAATTCCAGTGCTTTATGAACGGCGGTTTCCAATTCGGATTTGTCGGTCATTTTATACACGCCAAAGCCATGCTCCGGCATTGTGACACCATTATGTAAGGTCATTTGATCTTTAATCGTTCTCTCCAAGCCTCATTCCTCCTGAAAAATGTATCTTGTTTCTAAGTATAGCGGTAGTCCATCTTGAATAAAAGTCATTTGGCTGCTGTCTTTATGTCTAAAAAGTCAAATGAACGTTTGGTTGAAACTCACCAAGCCTAAGTTAGGATTGAATCAAATATTCGTTAAAATAGGTCGAACCTTTGGCAGCAATGATCTTAGCCATAGTGCAAAAATCTCATCAACCATTTGAATAATACCGTACCACCAAAACTTTTTTGAAAACAGCTATCGCCTATTGCATTTATTTTCCATACATAGTATAGTACATTACAACAGTAATGTACTATGTCAGATTGAAAGGGGGCACAATGAATGGCTCTTAATCTGGACGGGACAAGACCCATTTATATTCAACTATCAGAATGGCTGGAGAATGAGATTCTTGATGGGAATTTCAATAGTGATCAAAAAATCTACTCCCAGTATCAGCTGGCAGACATTTTTAATATTAACCCGGCAACTGCAGCAAAGGGGTTGAACATATTGGCGGAAGAACAAATTCTTTATAAAAAGCGCGGACTAGGCATGTTTGTCGCAGGCAATGCCAAAGACATGATTTTAAGCAAGCGGAAAAACCAAACCTTAAAACGCTTGGTCCAGGAAATTGTAATGGAAGCCCATCGGCTGAATGTAAGCAAACAGGAGTTAATCACGATGATCAAAGAAGTAAATGTGGAGGTGGAAAAGGAATGAGTATAGTAGAGTGCAGAGGATTAACAAAAACCTTTGGCGGTAAAATGGCGCTCAACCATTTTTCCTGCAGCATAGAAGAAAATACAATTACCGGATTAATTGGCCGTAATGGCGCAGGGAAAACAACCTTTTTAAAAATTCTTGCGGGTTATTTTCAGCAAACATCCGGAGAGGTACGTGTCTTTTCAGAAAGACCTTTTAACAATTTAACTGTTTCCGCCAACGTACTTTTTATCCACGATCAATTAAACCTTCCAACAGCGTTAACACTTCAAGAAATACTAGATACAATGGCAGGATTTTATAAAAATTGGGACCGGGAATTTGCCCAGCGGTTGTTTGAATATTTTTCCTTCCGCCCATCCCAGTATCACAATGATCTATCAAAAGGAATGAAGAGCACCTTTAATATGATATTAGGCTTGGCTGCCAGAACATCATTAACCATTTTTGACGAACCTACAACCGGTATGGATGCCGCAGTCCGGAGTGATTTTTACCGTGCACTGCTTAAAGACTATATTGCTTATCCACGGACCATTATTCTCTCAAGTCATCATTTGGAGGAAATTGAAAATTTAATAGAAGATATTCTGCTGATCAAAGAGGGACGTGAACTTCTTCATATCCCTATAGCTGATTTAAAAGAGTGGGCGATAGGATTTCAAGGAAAGACCCATGTCGTGAAAGAATGGACACAGGGCCGGGAAATTATTTTTTCAAAGAGTGATGTGCCTGATTATCTTTATGTAGTGGTTAAAAATGATTTCACAGAGGTTGAGCTGGAGAAAGCGAAAGTGGCTGGTATAAGTATTTCACACGTAAGTTCTAGTAATCTCTGTGTCTATTTAACAAGTAAAACCAAGGGGGGCATTGATGATGTCTTTAACAAAGGTTAGCCTGCCTGAAATGGTAAAGCAGCAGTATGCTTATAAGCTTAAGGCCTATATTCAGGTATTTATGTCACTGGTTATGATTCAAGTCATCGCTGTTTTGTTTTCATTAGGCGGTACCGGTATGATGGGGAGCGGCGGCGGACTAATTGATTTGGAGCTTCATTATTATTCTGCAGACGTAGTGGTTGCTTTTACTATACTGTGGGGGTTTATCACGGCTGTCTTAATCACAACAAAGGCATATCGAAATGATGATTTTCTATTCGTGACAAACCGGATCACCAGTAATTTCTCAAATATGCTGTTCCTTCTGACGGCAAGCATAATTGGCGGTGTGACAGCGGTTCTATCAACCTTTTTGGTGAAAATAATGATTTCTCTGCTTAAAAAAGATCTTTATATCAGCGGTCCGGCTGATTTAGCATCGATCACGGATATGCTGTCCGGCATCTTTGCATCGATTCTGTATATTTTTCTGTTTTGTGCATTAGGTTATTTGGTTGGAACGCTTGTCCAATTAAACCGGCTGTTTGCTTTTGTACTTCCTGTTGTATTTATTGGTGGTGTGTTTCTGGATGGAATGAGGGGAGAGGGCGCTATTATTCAAGGGCTTTATCGCTTCTTTTTCACGGAGCCATCCATTGCATTATTTTCCATTAAAGTCATCTGCACCTTAGCTTTGTTATTTACGGGGGCATTTGTTTTGTCCAATCGAATGGAGGTTAAATCATCATGATAATTAATTCTATTCTGATCTTACTTATAGTTATCGGCATTGTTTTTGGTTTGACCGTAAAGCTGGGGAAAAGTGCTATAAGGAGAGGCAATACTGCTTACAGTAAAAAAGTCAGCAGGTTTTTCGCAGGTTATTTTGCCTTTCTGATCATTTGTATGATTGTAAGCTTTTTCCTTCCGGATAAAAGTATGACTGAATTGAAAAAGGTGAACGTTGATGTGATGGAAAAGGAAAGTATGGATTTATATCATGCAGCGCAGGCCGGAAATATTGAAGAGTTTAACGATAATTTTTTATATAAAAAGTGGGAGTTTGATTTTCAGGGCAATCAGCTGAAGATGAAGAAAAATAGTGATACTTTCTTTGACGTGAATGTCATGGTGGAAAGGAAGGAGAAAAATGACGGTCACATCGAAGCCGGGTTCTATATGACAAGGTCTGAAGTCAATAATCTGGACATTTCAAAACTGGCGCATCCGCCGCAGCTGGAAATAGCAGATGGACAACTGCTTATCACTAATTCACCCAAAAACAAGATAAGATTGGCACAGTTTACTAACACATTTCCTGTGAGACAATTTAATGGTGAAAAGCTATTCGGCCACGAATCTCATTCAGGAGAAGGCCAAACGATCCTTTATATGAAAATACCAAAGAATCTTCAATTTGATGATACGTCGAATCTAAATCTTGAGTATGTTGGCGGGATTTAAAAGATACCTATGTTATCGTTTTGAAAAACGGTAAGAACAAGCTGGATTGTTTGATGGTTACCAGTTTTTGTTTCTATAAAGGGAAAGGGACAGCCCATGCCTGCGCGTGCAGGCGGCTGTCCCTTTTTAAAAATTATTTTATGCTTATTTTTGCAGTACCATTTTCCTGGATTCAACAAATCTTTGCATCCGTTTTAGTGCCTCTTGGAGTTGTGCCATAGAAGTAGCGTAAGAACAGCGGACATAGCCTTCGCCGCTTTCGCCAAAGGCGTTGCCAGGTACGACGGCCACTTTCTCCGCCTTCAACAGTTCTTCTGCAAATTCCTCTGAGCTTAAGCCTGTTGACCGAATAGATGGGAATACATAAAAGGCGCCGCCTGGTGTATGGCAATCCAGACCGATTTCGTTTAAAGACTGTACGATATAATTCCGTCTTCTCTGGTAGCTTTTTCGCATTTCTTCTACTTCGTTAAAAGTGTTCCGCAGTGCTTCAATTGCACCAATCTGAAGCATATGAGGTGCACACATGGTGGTATATTGGTAAATTTTCAGCATTACTGAGACAAACTCCGCTGGAGCGGCAAGATATCCTAAACGCCAGCCCGTCATTGCAAAGCCTTTAGAAAAACCGTTAATTAAAATCGTACGTTCATACATGCCATCGATGGCTGCAAAGCTGGTAAAAGTCTCATCATAACTTAATTCAGCGTAGATTTCATCGGAAATCAGAATTAAGTCATGTTTTTGAATCACTTTTGCAAGTTCGGCCAGTTCATCCTTTGTCAGCATGGTACCGGTTGGGTTGTTAGGTGAGCAAATCAATATCGCCTTTGTTTTTTCCGTAATCGCTGCTTCAATTTGTTCCGGTGTGACTTTAAAGCCATTTTCCGGTGAAGTGGAAACAGGCACAGGTTTACCGCCTGCTAATGAAACCAATGGGCCATATGCGACAAAGGCAGGTTCGACAATCAGAACTTCCTCGCCTTGGTTTAAAATGGCGCGGAAGGCAAGATCGATAGCTTGACTTGCTCCAACGGTAACAATGACCTGGTTTTTAGGATTATATTGTACTGAAAAACGATTTTTCAAGTATTTACAGATTTCCTGTCTTAATTCAAGTAACCCTGGATTAGCTGTATAGGAAGTTATGCCCTGTTCAAGCGATAAAATGGTGGCTTCGCGAATATTCCAAGGTGTGACGAAGTCTGGTTCACCCACTCCAAGGGAAATGACCCCCTCCATACTGGCTGCTAAATCAAAAAATTTACGAATTCCGGACGGCTGGATTTCTTTTGCCGTTTGTGAAAGATAGGATGAGTATTCGTTTTTCATGGTGTAACCACCATCCTGCGATCTTTTTCGTCTCCTCCTTCAAATATAACCCCATCATGTTTATATTTTTTTAACATGAAATGGGTGGTGGTGGAGACGACATGTTCGAACGTCGAAAGTTTTTCAGAAACAAATCTGGCAATTTGCTGCATCGTTTTGCCTTCAATTGTTATCGATAAATCATAAGCACCTGACATCAGGTAAAGGGAAGAAACCTCAGGGAAGCGGGCAATTCTTTCTGCAATTTCATCAAACCCGACACCGCGCTTCGGTGTTACCTTTACTTCAATCATGGCAACAATGTTTGACTGTCCTTCTACTTTACTCCAGTTGATTAAAGTAGGGTAGCTCATAATGATTTTTTGATCTTCTAATTTTTTAATGGTATTTTGGACGGTTTCTTCATCACTCATGACCATGGATGCGATTGTCGCCGCCGGCAATTTGTGATCCTCTTCCAGTATTTTTAATATTTCTATTTCCTCACTGCTCAGTTTCATTCTTAGAGCCTCCTCAACTTACGAAAATCCCCATTTTGTGGAAGATTAGCGATTATAATCGAAAAATAGTCGACAATATATTCTATAATAGGTTATTTTAAAAAATCACTCAATTCCTAAAGCTATATTTTTTAAATTAAATATTGGAAAAATGTTTTTGAAAAGTCAATCACTAAAAAAGGACAGTCACTTTTTTATGACTGTCCACCTAAAACGGATAAATTCGTGATTTGTCTGCCAATGGTACTTGACATCACCAATAACTTAGCGTCCATTAGCCTTTCAGTGCGAATTGGAGCATCAATTCGATTCCGGCCGGAATGGCGGTTTCATCGATATCGAATTTTGGATGGTGGTGCGGGTATTGGCTTTTTTCACTTTGCATGCCGACATTTACAAAGCAGCCAACCTTTTCTTTTAGGTAGAAAGAGTAGTCTTCAGCCCCCATTACTGGATCGAGTTCGGTAAATACTTCTTCTCCGAAAGTTTGCTGTATGATTTCCTTTGCTGTCTCACATGCTTCAGGATGGTTATACAATGGCGGAGTTCCTTCAATAAAATGATAATGTCCTTTAGCGCCAAAGCCAGCACAAATGGATTCCGTTAACTCCGCAGTCTTTTTGTTCATCAGTTCAGCACCTTCAAATGTTAACGCGCGGATGGTGCCCTGCAAATTCACTTTATCTGGAATGACATTATAGGAATTCCCAGCCTGCATTCCGCCAAAAGAGATAACCCCTGCATGCAGCGGGTTTAAATTTCGGCTGATAATTGATTGAAATGCCTGTATCAAATGAGAAGCAATGTAAATAGGGTCCACACTTTCATGCGGATACCCGCCATGCCCGCCTTTGCCTTCAATGGTGATATCGAAGTCATCGCTTGAGGCCATAGCATAGCCTTTCGCAAAGCCAATTTTTCCAAGAGGAACGCTGGACATATAATGAATTCCATAAATGACATCTACATCATTTAATACGCCTTCTTTTACAAGCTGTTTTGCACCGCTTGGAGAAGCTTCCTCTGAACTTTGAAAAATGAAGACAATATTATTTTTTACTTGATCCGGGTTGGAACTCATCCATTTGGCAGCACCGAGCAATGTAGCAGTATGACCATCGTGCCCGCAGCCATGCATTACACCAGGGATGGTAGAAATATAAGGCTTGTCTCCTTCCTCGTAAAGGGGAAGGGCGTCCATATCAGCTCGAAGTGCAATGGTCTTTTTTCCTTCCGTTCCTTTAAAATAAGCCACTACATTCGGTTCTGAAAAGCGAGGGTCAACAGGAATCCCAAATTCAGCCAGCTTTTCCTTTACATATGCGGCTGTTTTAAATTCCTGTCCTGACAGTTCCGGGTGCATGTGGAAGTGTCTGCGCTGCTGGATTGTCCAGTCAATTAACTCTGAATCTACTAATTTTGTCTGAAACATCATGAAGACTCCCTTTTATTTAAATCAAAGTATTTGAATATTTATGCAGATAATTGTAAGGTATATTCAGGTTTTATGCAAGTAATTAGATTTTACAGAAAAGCCAAAAAAGGGCACGGATGCGGCATCCATGCCCTAAATCTATTAAGCTAGGAAGAATGTAATGATAGAAAGCACTACAGATGTAATCAGCATGGCAATCAACGGGCGGAATGCCTTTGTACGCAGGTCTTTCAAGCTGACATTCAACCCAAGTCCGACCATTGCAGATGTTAAGATAAAAGTGGATGCTGTTGAAATCCCGTCCATCGTCACTGGTGAAACTGGAATCGATTTACCAAGAACATAACTTCCGAATAAACTCATTAAAATAAACCCAATCAGGAACCATGGAAATTCAATTTTTGTATTTCCAGCTTCACCGGAGCTTTTTCTTTTCATCCAATACATCAGGATAAAACATAATGGAATCAGCAGTAATACCCGGCCCAGTTTAGCCAGTAAAGCAATTGCTAATCCGTCGGGGCCGGCAGGGGCACCGGCTAGAGCCACATGGGCAATTTCGTGAAGGCTGGTACCGCTCCAAATTCCATATTCAATGGCCGATAAAGGAAGAATCGGTCTTAGAATCGTATAAATAATAGAGAAGATGGTACCAACTAGAGCAATAATTCCTACCCCAATCGCAGTATCTTCATCTTTCGCTTTTATGATTGGTGAAACGGCGGCAATAGCAGCGGCTCCGCAGACGCCTGTACCAACCCCAACCATTAGTGAAAGCGAGGATTCGGCTTTCAGTAATTTTGCAAGCCAGACAGTTAACAGTATGGCAAAGGCTATGACGAAGATATCACGTGCAATCAGTCCAAGTCCTTGATTGATAATTATATCAATGTTTAGTTTCAATCCGTATAGAATAATAGCGAATCGTAATAACTTTTTGGCTGAAAATTGAATCCCAGCACGGATTTTTTCTGGATAACCGAAAAATTGCCTGTAAAAAATGGCGATGACGATAGCGCTTGCAAGGGGGCCGACTCGGTCAAATCCTGGTACTTTTGCCAAGGCAAAACCAAGCGCTGCAATTAAGAAAGTAAAGGCTATACCGCCAAGCCATAATCCAGTGGAGGAGGATTTCTGCTCCGGTTTTTTTTGCTGTTGTCCGTTCTGTTCATTCGAAGCTAGAACTCTCGCATTCTGACTTCCCATTTTGATCACCTCAGTTGGTCAATTTTGTATTTGTTATTTACAGCATACTCCGGATGCGTGCATAAGGAAAATAATGATATATAATAGGGATAATAAGTAATTTTATATACATGGAAAGATTCAAAAAAAGGGGTGGAAAATGATGGACCAGCACTTGGAGGTATTTGTGAAGGTAGTGGAAAAGGAGAACTTTTCAAAAGCGGCAGAAGAACTGCATATGACACAGCCGGCTGTCAGCCAGTATATCAGAACCATAGAGGATTCTATTGGGACTCGGCTTTTAGAAAGAAGTAATAAATATGTCCGCTTGAATAAAGCAGGAGAAATTGTCTATCATCATGCTAAAGAAATTATTGCGCTATATACGAAAATGCAGTCTCTGGTGGATGATCTGACAAATAAGGCAAGCGGTCCGATTGCCATTGGGGCAAGCTACACATTTGGTGAATATATCCTGCCGCATATAATTGCTAAAATGCAGGAGCAATATCCGCTTATTACTCCATCTATCAGGATTCAGAATACGAAAGAAATTATTGAACTTGTCAAAACTCACCAGCTGGATATCGGTATTATTGAAGGATTCTATAATAAGGATATTCTTAATTCCGAGGTGGTTTCTAAGGATCGCATGGTCATTGTAGCGGCTCCTCATCATCATTTGCTAAGTAATAATGAAGAAATCAAGATTCGGGATCTTGAAGATGAAATATGGATTCTCAGGGAGGAAGGATCAGGTACAAGAGAGGCGGCTGAAAATTTATTTCAGATGCTTGGGTTTTCACCGAAAAAAACAATGGAGTTTGGCAGTACGCAGTTAATTAAGGAATCCGTTGAAGCAGGCTTGGGAATCAGTCTATTATCAAGCTGGACAATTAAAAAAGAGCTTGCCAATGGCTATATTGGTATCCTTAACGCCAAAGGGCTCCCTTTCAAAAGGAATTTCTCCATCCTTACTCATACAACCTATCAAACTAAGGCCTTACAGACATTTGTTGAAACACTGAGGGAATATCTGGCAGATCCTCAGAAGAATCCGCTGTAAAATGGTGGTTCTTGATTTGTTGCAAACCAATTTATTCCGAATTTTATAGAAATAAAGCGGGATTATGCAGTATGCAGAACTGTTCTCAGATAATGAAGAAAAACCCCGTGATTGCGTAGGACAAATTTACCGGTTTAGGTTAATGTACCGGTTTATTCTAAATTTTGTAGAAATAAGGCAGAAGTACGTAGAATTGTTCTCGGATTATGTAGAAAAGTCCATGATTGTGTAGAATAAAGTTTCCAGTTAAGGTTATAAACCTCCCAAAAATATAAATAAAGCTGGAATTATGTGGGGTTTTTGAAGATACCAATAATCTTTAAAAATTTGCTATATGACACCAGGGCTAATGAAGTAAAAAGTTTAATGAAAATGATAAGAGAATAAAAGAATATTCAAGTTTGGATAAAGAAAGTTATCAAATTAAAAGCAATTAAAAATAAAAACAAATTCAAGGAGATTATGGTGGTGAATTTTTCAAAACATCAGTTGGAAGATCAAGAAGTTACAATATTTTGATAGCATTTGCCCATTTTAAATTATTTTCCCATTAACACAATCACTTAAGTTATTTTTATCCATAATATAGTATTGGTTATGGCTTTGAAAAAGGGGGGGATTATTTGCCTTCAGATGTTTTTGTGCCAAGTCAATATTCTACCATTCAAGATGGTATCAATGCTGTAGATCCTGGTGGTACAGTTCATGTAGCACCAGGGATATATCCAACCATCTCCACTATCCTCGTTAATAAACCAGTCACTATTCTTGGTCCGCAAGCGAATGTAGATCCTCGGCCGAATTGTTTTACAACTCGTTCTCCAGGAGATCTGACAACAGAGGCTATAGTTGATGGGGCTTTTACAACATCTGTCATCTTTAGAATTGCAGCCAATGATGTGACAATAAACGGTTTAGAAGTAAGAAGAGGAACTGGAGATTTAATTGATTCTTTGGCTTCGGCGCCGATAAAATTTCGAACGAAAGTTCTGTATAATATTATTCATGATTCGAGTGGGGACGAGGGGATTCAACTACGGAATGTAACAAATGGAATTATTAGTTTTAATCACGTTTACAACACAGCTGGGGATGGCATTAATTTTTGCTGTGGTACTACGGCTAGTACAATTAGCTTTAATGAAGTTCATGCTATTAATTCTCCAGATGCGGCCATTTATGTATACAATTCCACCAATATGACAATTGAAAGGAATCTTGTTTATGATGTTAAAGTAAATGATGGTATCAAGCTAGGTGACAGTGGCGGAACAGATGTAAGCTCGACAGGAGGAATCATCCTTAATAATATTGTTCATGATGTTAATCAAGATGGAATTACACTTTATACAAGTAATACCACAATACAAGGAAATGAAATATACAGAAGCAGAAGTGACAACGGTGCTCTTTTCCTTGACTTTAATATTAGGAATATTAATATAACAAACAATTGCATTCATAATAATGGAGTTATAGGTGATGGCAGAACAACTTATGGCATTCATATTGGAAAAGGGCGTAATCTCCCAACCGGTGTTACTGTTAACTTTAACAATATCTTCAACAACCCTGATGGGGAGCTATTTTACAATTCGAACTCTACTCCAGCTTTAAACGCTGTAGACAACTGGTGGGGAAGCTCCTCCGGCCCACCGCCGGGTTCAATTGTCGGGAATATAGACTATATTCCGTTTTTAGAGGAGGCACTCCCAGTTTGTAATCCTTACATTATTTGCCCCGGGGACTTTACCGTGAACAATGACACTGGCCAATGTTCAGCTACAGTGACTTTTACGGTTACTGCAGGAAGTAATGACTGCGGCATTACGGAAATTACATGTAATCCAGGAGGAACCCGGACATTTTCACCTCCCGAACAATCAGTTTCAATCACTGAGACACAACCTTTTTCTGTTGGATCTACACTGGTGACATGCACAGCTACAAACTCAAGTGGAGATACAACTCAATGTTCCTTTACGGTTACGGTAATTGACACAGAGCCACCAACCATCCAATGTCCTGATAATGTTATAGTAACAGTAGAACCTGGTGAAACTGGCACTATCGTTAATTATCCTAATCCTACGGTTTCAGACAACTGTCAAGATGCTACATTTTTATGTACACCCTCCTCTGGGTCCTTCTTTCCTGTTGGTACAACAAAGGTTACTTGTTCAGCTACCGATGCTGCTAGGAATACTGTAACGTGTTCCTTTGAAGTAAACGTTAGGCAAATGGAAAGGCTCCAACTCGAGTGTATTTCTGTAGAAAAAGTCTTTGACTGGGTGGTAGTTACAAACCATCAAAAGAATTGGTTACAGTTACCTAAAGAAGGGGTACATTTAATTAATAAATGCCTCCAGGAAAATAAGGAGATAACGGTATTATGTAAGGAAAAGGAAAATGCACGTCAATGTTTTATTGTAGGAGAAAGGCAACTGCCTGTATCAAATGTTCGACAATTGACAATTTCCTCCTTTTCTTATTTAGAGACGACTTTGTTGTGTAAGGAGGAAAAGATTTATCAGTTTGAAATACCAATCCATTTTATACAAGATATTGTGGCTTGTCATCCGAAAGGAACGAACGCATTTTGTCGTATCGTCGACGTGTCATGTTCCACACCGAAAATAGTAGAAGGAACAGTGCTATATGACGTTGTAGTTTGTTTAGAGTTAGAAGTGGTGGGTAATGTTAAATTGGTATTATATGGGGAAAGCTGCAATCCGCGAAGGAATTATCTTATGTAAAGAGAAAACAAAATAGTTAATGTGCCAGAAGATGATCCGAAAATAGTTATTAAAACTTAGTAGGATGCTAAGACTCAAGTCCTTTAGAAAAGAGTGTGATTATGAAGATGATGCCTAACGACTCTGAATTTACACATCATCTCCACGTTGGAAAACCTCTCATATTATAAATATTCTTTATTATAAATTTAAATATACCAGATAACTCCACGGACCATAGTAATATAGCAATTAGGGCTATATCTAGAAAAATGTTTGTATTACCCACTTTAAGGAAGACATTTTTTGATTAAGTCAAATAAATAAGCATTTAAACCTTCCGTGGTTAGTAAAAACTATTACTTGATGGAAGTAGTGGGGCGAATAACTATAATGAAGGCAATGGAGATTAAATGGGCAGAGAGAACTTTTGTTCATAAAGTAAAGCTGTAATATTTGCTGTATAAACTCTTTACTAAATTTACAATTTTAAAAACCAAATCAATTTATCTTCTAATTAAGGCCTTGCAAATTACTATATCAGAATAATACTGACTTCCTCTGGAGTTAAAACGCTGGAAATAGAAGTAATGACGGTATGAGACAGCAAACTAACTAGATATTTAAAAGGAGAATAGCACAGCTGTCCCAAAATAAGTTCTTAAAATTGTCACTAAACCATGATTTTGCAAAATAAAATAAACTAATTGCTTTGATGATTATCTTTGCAGGATTGAAAGGACGGCAAATTATATTTAATTTTGAAGTCGCCTTATATTGTTGCTTTATCAGAGTTAAATTAATAAACGAAATACTTTAATAACAACTAATTCTCTGTTTTTTTACAATCTAATATTATTTTTAATGCCTCAATGAGACCAGGAAGTTTTTCATAATTCGATTGATCATTGTTTTTTAAGATGTCATTAATTCTGTTTTGAATTCTTATTTCTACTTCTTTAATTGTAAACTGATCAAAAAACTCCATATTTCACCTCAATGTTTTATATTAGTATATGTTCTAAACAGAAGGTTTGTTTATATTTTTAGTAATTTAATATAGAGGAAAAGGCGACTTATGAAGCATTGTTAGGTACGGAATTTGAGATAGAAATATATACAGGCCTTGGAATTTCGAAGAGTATTCCGAAATATGTTTGGAAAGTTAGGGAAAACGGTACAGGATTGGAATGAAGATTTCAAAAAAATCATTGAAAATATAAAGGAGTGTAAAAATTCTTGAGTAGTAAGGGGGGCTACGATTGAAGTGATTTTACCTCTTGCTTCAAAAGTGGGTGTTTTCAAAATGAAGGAAAACTAGAGACTGGCTTGTCTAAAAATTATAAGCCGTTTAGTATTAATAGGTGTCAGAGATTTAGAGTAAAGTGCGGCTATGCCCAAAATCAATCTTTTGTAAGGAGGACAATGTAAAATTTATTAAAATTGTACAAAGTTAATAAAGATGACAAGGTTTTGAAAATGGTAATACGAACTAAAATAATATTGATGAACAACCAGAGAGGTATAGGATTTAGGTTCTCCACGGTCACATGTATTCCTGAATACGACGAAAATCGTATTAACCGTTTGAGTAAATGGAATCGTGAGCTCGGATTGTTTAGGTTTTTACAGTAGAATTAGGGATAAACCCGAATCCGATCAACTATTGAAAATAGGACGAAACTAAATTTATTTATACAACAGAATGGTAATGGCGAAGGGGCAGAATTTTTCTATGAATATCTGTAATTACAAAGGAAATCCTTCAGCAAGGAATGTAATGAAATTCCTTTCTGAAGGGTTTTTCACGTTCTACAGCTTCATTAATTTCACTTAAATTAGTGATATTCCACTTTTGCTTAAATTTTTCCTCACTTTCCAATATTGCCTTCCTTTGCATGCTTCGATTAATCTTAAAACTGCTGCTGCCATAATGGTGAATATAAACGTCGTTTGCAACCCATAATTTTTTTCCGCTTATCCGTGCTCTGATACTAAAATCTGTATCTTCAAAGTACCCGGGAAAAAAACGTTCATCTAATCCTCCAATATTATCAACGAGCTCTTTTTTAAAAGCCATACAAAGGCCGCTTAAATAGTCAGCTTCATACCCTTGTCTAAAATGGTTTTTAGTCCATTTGGCTGCAAATAAGGGCATTTCCTTTATGCTTTTATAAGGAACTGGATTTATTGCTTGCTGGGGAACAATATAATTGGAACGAGGTCCAACAATTCCAATGGTTTCGTCTTGATTAATCCACTTTAATAATCGAGTTAGCCACCCTCTTGTAACAACAGTGTCATTGTTTAAAAAAACGATATTTTCTCCATTTGCAGCTTTTAGGCCTTGATTACAGCCCCCTGAAAATCCTTTGTTTATTCTATTCGAAATCACAGTTGTCTTAGGAAGAGTGCGCAAATATTGGACAGTTCCGTCAGTAGAAGCATTGTCGATTATAATTAATTCAAAATTTTCACTTGTACATTTAAAAATACTAGCAATACATTCCTTCGTAAAAGATAGACAATTTCGAGTAAGAATAATAATAGAGGTCGCGGGTTTCAATTTATTCTCTTTGTTTTGATTAAATATCATTTATTCTCCTTTCCTAAAATAGGCCTATTTTAAAGTGAAGGGTTTGCCCTTAAAAAGGGATATTGAATTTTTTAAAATACCAATTGTCATCATATTTTCGTTTTTGAAAGTAAACCTTCCTTTGCCTCGTTACCCCATCTTTAAGTACCTGGGCTTCAATTTGTTCTCTTTGTTTTTCATTGAAAATCAATTCTTTACATTTTCTGATACGAGTTGTATTGAAATGGGAATAGGCCATTCTTAGAAAATTATAATTTACATCATCGAAGGTGACTTTATAAGGATGGGATTGTCTAAATAAATGAATAACCCTGACTTTAGGCTGGACATGACAACGATAACCAAAAAGCCATAATTTAATGGAAAGCTCTACATCTTCATACCCCCAAGTTTTAAATCCAGTTTCAAAACCGCCGACATCCTCAAAAACGGCTTTAGAAATAGCAAAGCATCCTCCAGGTAAGATAGCTGTTTCGAATAGATTCAAACGTTTTGGATTCCATTTTGTGCGAAGAGTTGCAGTTAAGGTTTGACCATAGCCAATAGCTTTAGGGTCATCCTTTGCAGCAATTGCAGCACATACCGCATCAGTCTTTCCAGAAAAGAGAGGTTCTAATAAATTATCAACCCACCAATCTTCAAACTCTAAATGTGCATCGCAAAATATAAGAAAGTCTGCTGTGGCCGTTTTGGCTCCAAGGTTCCTAGCATTCGCTGCACCGATTCCGTTTGTGTGGACCAGTTTCACAATATCTTCTTTATTATACGATGATAAAAAGTCACAGCAACCGTCAACAGAGTTGTCATTAACAACAATAACCTCTATCGGGTAATTTGTTTTAATAGAAAATAATGAATTAAGTGTAAGTTTGACATTGTTACCTTCATTCTTTACAGGGAAAATAATGGAAACCTGTGGGCTATTAGTCATTTGATCCTCCTTATGAGAAATTCCCCATCAAATTAATTATTTCTGTTTTAACTACTATTGTACCGACTCAGGTTGTTTTATTTGTTGCTGCGAAAGTTCTTGAATGGATCAATGCAGGTCGATATATCCTTATCTCTATATAAAGGGTTTTTTTGTAGAAATGCATTTAATGAATCGTTTTTAGATTGTTGATTTTTTTTATTATCTAATTGGTTATAAATACTAGATAATTCGTTGTAATTAGAGCTTGGCTGGGCCTGGTTCCAAGTATTTATATTGGAATTATTAACTGAAAGATTAAAGGACTGGGGATTTTGTTGAATGATATGGTTTATCTTGTTATGAGCCGTATTTTGTGTTACATAGTTCCTCATTTGTGTTACAGGCTTTTTTGAGTTTTGTATTAAACTATCCTTCATTTGGTTAACAGGCTTCTTTGTGATTTGTGATGAACTATCCTTTTTTTGAGTTCCATATCCTTTTGTATTTTGTATTTGGGAGTTTGTCAATTTTGCTTCTTCTTGTAACTTAGCTTCTCCTTTAGCCTTTTGTTCATTTACCTTTTTATTTTCTTCAATATAATTAGAAATAGTGTGCTTTAAATTAGCCATTTCTTTTTGAAGTGTTTCTGCTTTATCCTTCAAAAAGTTAATGGATTCATTTAAACTACCTAAATCTTTCTGATAATCCACTTCCTTAAACTGTAGTTCTTTTATAGTTTGCCTCAGACTATTAATTTCGTTTTTAAGACCTTGTTCTTGATCTTTTAAGGAGTTAACTAATTGGGTTAACTCGGTAATCTTTTGTTGATCACTTTGTTCATTGGAGCGAAGCTCATCAATTTTGTTTACAAGCATTTTTTCCTTTTCGTTCAAGGAATCAATTAATTGGGTCAAGTTGATGATTTTTTCTTGGTCAACCTTTTCATTGGATCGCAGCTCGTTAATTGTTAGGTTTAAGTTATTAATTTCGTTAATAAGGTTTTCCTGGTTTTCTTCTTTATCTTTCAGGGAATTGACTAATTGAGTTAAATCCGCAATTTGCTGATGATCTAGTATACTATCTGAACGAAGATTATTAATGGTTTGTTTTAGGTTGCCTATTTCGTTTTGGAGAGAGTTTTCTTTTTCCTTCAAGGAATCAACTAATTGGGTTAAGTCCATAATTTTTTGTTTATCCTGTTTTTCGTTGGAATGCAGCTCATTGATGGTTTGCTCTAAATTGTTTATTTTGTTTACAAAGGAGTTTTCATTTTCCTTCAAGGAATCAACTAATTGGATTAAGTCCGCAATTTGCTGATGATCCTTTTTTTCATTGGAACGAAACTCATTAATGGTTTGTTTTAGGTTGCTTATTTCGTTTAGGAGAGAGTTTTCTTTATCTTTCAAGGAATCAACTAATTGAGTTAAGTCTATAATTTTTTGTTTATCCTGTTTTTCGTTGGAATGCAGCTCATTAATGGTTTGCTTTAAATTGTTTATTTTGTTTACAAAGGAGTTTTCATTTTCCTTCAAGGAATCAACTAATTGGGTTAAGTCCATAATTTTTTGTTTATCCTGGTTTTCGTTAGAATGCAGCTCATTAATGGTTTGCTTTAAATTGTTTATTTCGTTTACAAAGGAGTTTTCATTTTCCTTCAAGGAATCAACTAACTGGATTAAGTCCGCAATTTTCTGATGATCCTTTTTTTCATTGGAACGAAACTCATTAATGGTTTGTTTTAGGTTACTTACTTCTTTAAGGAGAGAGTCTTCTTTACCTTTCAAGGAATCAACTAATTGGGTTAAGTCCATAATCTTTTGTTTATCCTGTTTTTCATTGGAATGAAGCTCATTAATAGTTTGCTTTAAATTGTTTATTTCATTTGTAAAGGTTTTCTCTTTTTTATTCAAGGAATCAGCCAATTCGTTAATCTTCTGCTGATCCTGTTTTTCTTTAGAATGATGCTTTTTAATGATTAGTTTTAAATTGCTTATATCCTTTAAAAAGGTTTTCTCTTGTTCCTTCAAGGAATCGACTAAATTTGTTAATTCAACAATTCTTTGATGTTCCAGCTTTTCTTTTGATTTAATAACCGCATTGTTTTTTTTCAGTTGGTTAATTTCGTTCTTCACCTGTTCTTCTTTTTCCTTCAAGGAATTAATAATTTGATATAAGTCATTTAATTCCTCTTCATAAAGCTCTTCTTTTTGTAAATAATCGTTAATCATTTTATTCTGATTTTCAACTGTTATGTTAAAATCGTCGTTTTTTTCCTTTAAACTTTTTACGGTCTGTTCAGAAGAATGCAATTCACTTCTTAACTTTTCAATATCTCTTTTTGTTTGTTCAAGGGACTTAACCATATCTTTTTTCATTGTTTCATAATAAGTTTTTAGCGTCTTTTCAGCCTCTATATGTTTATTATTTTGTGTTTTTAATTCAACGTTTTCTTTTTGCATTACTTCTAGGCGTTCTGATAGCTGTTTATAAACTTTAATACTATTTTGATTTTTTAATTCATAATTGTTTTTTGATTGCTGCATTTGGTCCTTATAAGATGATATTTCATATTCAAGGTCCTTTATTCGATTATATAAAGACTGATTTTCTTCCTCCTTTTTTTGTAAAATATATTCAAGGTCTTTTAATTTCCTTTTAATTTCCCTTTTTTTTATTTTTTTGTCGTCTTCCTCAAATTCCTGTAATCTGTCTTTATAAAGGGAAAGTTCGGATTTTAAGTGAATTACTAATTGCTGTAGTTGAATATCAGTAAGTTTATTATAATTTTCTCTCGAGTTTTTATTGAATTCGCTACTTATATTTTTCTTTTTTGGCTTTGACAATGTTGACACACCCCTCCATTTTCCTTTTCATAATCCTTCACCAATCAAAATGATTGTAATGTTTGTCTCTTTTTTATTTACGGCCTATCCTCCTTATTGCACATATCATATATATATGCAATATATATAGGAAAGTACATAAGTAAATGTAAAACTATTTTTTTGTAGTCATAAATTTAAGAACTTAAACGTATAAATTATCATGTTGAGTATCTGAAAAAAATACAATGTAAATGGTAAAGTTTAGATTTCCTTTCCCAAGAAAATAAATATCTCGCACATTGATGCGAGATATTTATATATTATATTCTTTGATTTTTTCAACCTTTAAAGGAATTACTCGGGTCCCTCTTAAATAAAAGCAGCTCACATCCGGTTGAGTGGAAGAGCGCGCGAATGAAATAATTATATGAGCTATTTCAGGATAATTGTTATAGGTTATATCTTCTGGGGAAGGGTAGGCCCTATCTGTAGGGTGTGAATGATAAATACCTACCAGTTTTTCATTTTGCTTATTTATAAGATCAAAAACTTCTTCAATTTGTTTAAGATCCATGGAGTATGAATTTGGGCTATAACTGATGTTTTCCATTGGCCAAATGGAAGTTGCTATACCATTTTTCCCCGATAGAAGTCCGCATCCTTCAAAGGGTAGTTCATTTTGGCAATGAGTAATCATTTCTTTAAGAATTGCTTTCGTTATAAAAAAAGGAGCATTTGTCACTCCAATTTTAATATCACCTTCCGCAGCATCCTTTTTTTGGCGCTTGAACCTGTAAAATTGAGGAGGATTTTTTTGACTGTGCTGGTTTGGGGGAGGGGAGTCCTAGTTTAGCCCTTAATTTTCGACGCAGCTTCTCAGAATCCATTTTATTTCATCCCTTCTTTTTTAAATTACAATAATAAATTATGCAAGTTGGTCATTTATGGAAACGGAAATAAATCAAATTAACAGCCTAATTTAAAGAATAGCAACTTAAGACTAATAAGGAGGGTTAAATGATGATGAAAAAAGGAGGAAATGTCTTTGTTAGAAGTTCAGATTGAATTTGCAAATAAAGAGTTTGGAACGCTGCCATATGAGTCCATTCCCGCTATTTTTTTATTTTTAAAGGAAAATGGTATAAGATTTAACTGGGATGAAGAAAATCGGAAAATTTACTTACTGCCTGGACTTAAAGGTAAAGCAATTGAAATAATGGAAGAAATATTGGAACCACCTCATATTTTTGAGAAAGCAACCAAAGATGTGATTGATGGTGTTCAAATTTTTCTAAGAAGTTGTGGGGCTACTGTTTATAGGGACGTAGAATCACAGGCAATAGGTAAAACGGATTTACGTATCGTCATTGAGATGAAAGAAGATCCGGTTATCAATCGACCGAAGCTGGAGGTTTTTCATGATTTGAAAATGCTTAATCATAATTGTTCCAGCCTTTTAAAGGAGGAATGTAAAACTGCTGAAATTGAATTCAGTTCACATGTTAATCCTACCGAGACAGATCCTTATATGAAATTCATTATGAAAGTGCCTAGATTAAACCATTCATTTTCGTCCAAAAAGGTAACTGAAAAATTCCAAATGATCATTTCAATGGGGATACTTTCACGACTTCAAGCAAATTATCCATTATTTTTATTGTCTTGTCTTCCATTCCACAAATTTTCCTTGTTCAATACCCAAAAAAGCAGTATTGAAAAGAGGGATGATGACAATAAATTAGAAAAAAATGAATCAGTTATTCCTCAAACCACCGTTCTTCAAAATCCAACAACTGCTAAAGGATATTTATCTAGTTTAAATAAGAAAAGTAACAAAAAAAATTTTGATACTGAAGTGTTTTTTGATTATCAAGTTATTTTCGATGGGAGCAGAACAGAAAAAATATTACTTTATGGCAACCTTTTTATTAAGAATACAGGAGAATCAGTTTTACGAAATCCCATCATTTGTTTTCGAACGACTCCAAAGGGAAACATAAATTTTTCAGGTCAACTTGTTCCTCCAAATGTGGCTGAAACACTTGGAGTTTTGAATAGTGAAAAAGGGTGGAAGTTTATGTACGAAGATTGGTTTCAACAGGTTGAGGAAAAGGGTGAAATCTGGGTATGCCCAATAAAACCGTTGGAAATACTCCCCGGTCAAATAGAATCTTTTCAAAACTTTCGTATTAACCTTGTTAAAGAGGAGAATCAACAAAATCTAAAGGTGGAAGGTTTTGTTTTCTTTCAAGAGCAAGGTCTGGAATATAAGGCAAATAATAGTATTTCTCTTTCCTTTTAGATTACGGTTAAAAAACCGGAAGAAGTTTTGACTTCCTCCGGTTTTTTATGGTCTCGTTATTGGTGGGACAATCTAGAATCGACCGCATGGCCCTACTTCTGTTATAACTCCAGGAGTAGTAGCTGGGGAGAGGGTAACAGTAACTACATCTAATCCACCCAAAATAGTAAGTGTTGCAGTTGTTGCAGTTATTGTTAAAGTAAAATCAGCGTTTTCTGGGACACCACCATCAATTGTCAGAATCCCTGTACCAGTTACCATTAGTGTGCCGGCTGGGCATGTTGGCTGGTTGAATTGAAGCGCTCTGAAAGTAAAGCTGCGATCAATTTCATTCCCAGGTGCAGGTGTTGCAGTACCTGTTGCTTCTTCAATAAATCTCACCACAAGGCTGCTATTAGAGCGGTCGCACTGATCACAAACGAGGGCTGCAAAATCTAGTTGACCAGGAACAATTCCGCCACCGGAACCATCTTGAGTTACTGAAACTCCCGTTGCTGTAAATCCGGTAAAGTCAGCAGCACCTTGGCATAGGCAGTTTGCTTCAGGGAAGAAGCTAGGACATTGCTCAGGGAAAGTAATTGGCGGGCACACTACTTCTTCCTCAGGAATAGGTACTATTGGACGCGGCCCACAGAATTTTGCTTCCACTTCAAGCTTTACATCCGCTTCTACTTGAATGTCCTTACACATTACTACATCAATGACAACCATATTACCAAGCATTTGATTTAAAACGACTGTGCATGAAACGTCAAAAATGTTACAGTTGATAACCGTTCCGTCAGGGTAGCAGAGGATAACATCATCCATAAAACTTACAGGAACAACAAAATCGCAGCCTGGCAGAGGAGTGCCATTACACAAGAATTGAATCCGTATATTAACTAAAAATGATAGTGTAACAATTTTCGCACCTGTAACCCCTGGGATATTGGCAGGTCTAGCTCCGACGACATCGCAAGTCCGGGTGTCTGGTACTTCTTCGCAGGTAGCTGTTACAGTATTTCCCGCAAGACGGCAGGCTTCGATTTCTGCAAAGCATGCCTCAGGAATTGGAACCTTATTCCGATCACGATTCGTTAGGACAACCCAGTCATAAACTTTTGTTACACGAATACATTCAGGTCTAATTGGGTTAGGATGCAGTGGCGGGGCAGAAGGTGAAACTTGTTTTCCCCGAATAGGTCTAATATTCTTTTCGTTCATTTAAATCTCCCTTTCAAAGTAGTCTTAACTTTGCATTAATATAATATGGAAAAATAAACTAAGTGTAACTCCTTATGGAAAAATAGGCTCCAAAAATTAGATTTAGAATAGTAAAAACATAATTTCTAGAAGGAAATGCTGTAACATGGGCAAGAAAATAAACATATAATGACCCCGATTATGTATCTTGAATCTGTTGGGGAGTGGAGTTTAATGTTTCATGTAACTTGGATAGACTTGATAATAATTATATTAGCCTCATTCCGTTTTACCCATTTAATTGTATTTGATGACATCACATCAATTATTAGGAAGCCTTTTGTAACGACTTCAAATGAAAAAGACGCTTTGGGTGAACTTGTACAAAATATTGAAATAAGAGGAACGGGTATCCGCCATTTTATTGGTTCTATATTAAGTTGCTACTGGTGCTGCGGTTTATGGTGTTCTATTGTTGTTGTTCTAATTTATTTTTATTTTCCAGTAACCTTTCCTATTTTCTTAATTTTAGCGGTGGCCGGGGCAGCTGCCGTTATTGAATCAAAAATATAGGTATTAGAAAATAAGGAATATATAGGAAAATATAAATGATTAACCTGGATTGGAATAAAATCTACTTTTATCCATTTATGGAGAAGGGGAGATCATTCTATGGCAGATCGTGTTACCTTTGAAACTAAGTGTTATGAAAAGGATTGGGAATATTTATTAAAGACAAACAGATTAAAAAGAATGATTGAGCAAAATAACCATGATTTTAATGAAAAAAAACTTTTTATAAATAATGTTAGTAATATAAAAGAAGTGTGCGCCCATGCTGAAAAGTTTGTAGAATCAGGGATTCTAACATCATATGTTGTGGTAGATGAATTTGCAGATGAAGCCCTAAAATTTTTTAATATTGACAGAAAGGGTTTTAAGGGAGGGTATTATTATTCAATTTCCGAATTAGTAGCGATTTATTTATGTTCAACGGAGTATTTACTTCACTTTTCCAGTGATTCCATTTTAGAAACTTCCTTTGACTGGGTAAATCATGCTATTTCACGAATGGAGTGTGATCATAATATTAAAGTAGCTAATCCGGTATGGAATAAAAAATATGCTGAGGCAAAAAATGAGTCGCTGTACGAGGAAGAAAGATTTTTTATAGGATTTGGTTTTTCTGATCAATGTTATTTAATTAGAACAACAGATTTCAGAGACCGTATATATAATGAGAGAAATCCAGCTTCAGAGAGATATCCAGCTTATGGTGGTGAACTATTTGAAAAGAGAGTTGACGCTTGGATGAGAAACCATAATTATTACAGAATCACGTATAAACATGGTAGTTACATTCATAAAAATTTTTAAAAATATGAGGAGGCATCTTGTTTGTGGGAGTTAAGGGGAAAGTAGATTTTATTTCGATTATTATTGTAACTAGGAATGCGAAATCCATAACCAAACAATGTGTCGATAGTATTTTCAAACATACCGATTTAAATTTTGAAATTCTATTTATAGATAATGGTTCATCTGATGGAACATTAGAGTTTTTAAAAGGTGTACCGAAATCAATTGTTATTCAAAATAAGGAAAATAGCGGATTTGCAAAAGCGTGTAATCAAGGAATAGCAAACGCTAAAGGAAATTATATTGTTTTACTTAATAATGATACGGTAGTGACTAAAGGATGGTTATCAGGATTGCTATACTGGTTGAAGATTGATGAAGGAATTGGAATTGTAGGTCCACGATCCACAAATGTAGGGGGAAATCAGAATGTTGGAAGTGTTAACTATAAAAGTATGACAGAAATGGAGGAGTTCGCAGCAAACTTTTCCAGAGTAAATTATCATACCGGGGCAATGGAAGGAACATTAAGCGGCTTCTGTATGATGTTTCATAAAAATCTGACCTATCAAATAGGGGGATTAGATGAAAGGTTTTTTCCTGGAACATTTGAAGATGACGACTTCTGTATTAGAACCCAAATATTTGGAAAGAAACTTTGGAGAGCTAATGATGTGTTTATTCATCACGTAGGGCATCAAACTTTTAATAAAAATGAAGAAAACTACAACCAAATTTTTAGTGAAAATCAAATGAAATTTAATGCAAAATGGAACCCTTCAAAATTTAAGAATAGAACAGAATTAATACAGTTTGAACAGCCTTTTAACTGTTCAAGACATTATTTTCCTATTAATAGAATGAAATATAAAATAACTAGGGATAAGTAGGAGTGGTGAGATAATGGTGCTTTTATCGATTTTGATTCCTTCTGTGCCAGAGAGATTTAGATATCTTCAAAGAGTATATACTAATTTAGTAAATCAAACTAATGGAAAACCTGTGGAGATTTTAGTAATGCTGGAAAATAAAAAAAGAACAACAGGTGCCAAAAGAAATGCTTTAATTGAGCAGGCCCAGGGGGAATATGTAGTTTTTGTGGATGATGATGATGAATTGGAACATGATTATATAAGCGAAATTTACTCATGTATTCAACGTAACCCCGGGGTTGATTGTATTGTTTTTGATGTTGCGGTATACAGTAATAATGTGTTTAACAGAATTTGTAAGTATGGAAAGGAATATAGTCATAGTCATGACACACAGTTTTTCTACCGTAAACCAAACCACCTCATGTGTTTTTCAAAGAAACTTGCTTTACAACATAAATTTAAAGATATCAGCTTAGGCGAGGATACAGATTGGGCAAATGAGATTGCCCCATTCATTAAATCACAGATAAGAATAAATAAAGTTCTTTATAAATACAAGTATGTTAAAAAGCCTAGAAGCTGGTACGCCTAAAGACCATTAAGGATCTATCTGTTCTCCTGATGCAATATTGCCTCCATATCATTTTTCCTCCCTCTATAAATGTTGATTTATCAACGGTTTGACCCGTTGGTGGGGTGTCAAAAAAATATTTTTCGACACGATTTCTAACAATATTTTTATATTATGTGAAACTATTCCATCACATGGGTACGCTACGCGGTCACTACTGGTTAAAGATGGTAAGTAGTGATAGGGAATTATACGATGCACAATGGATCTCTGCGTAGC
>NZ_JAMBNQ010000109.1 GCF_023715155.1 Neobacillus mesonae | reverse complement strand
GCCTCACCATCTGCGAGCCCGCCATGGGCTCCGGCGCCTTCGCCGTGGAGGCTGTGCGCCAGCTCGCGGAGATCTATTTGAAGCTTCGCGAGGACGAACTGGACACCCAGGTCGAACCCGAGCAGCGCACGGTCGAGCTGCAGAAGGTCAAGGCCCACATCGCTCTGCACCAGGTGTACGGTGTGGACTTGAACCCCACCGCGGTGGAGCTCGCCGAGATCTCCCTGTGGTTGGACACCATGACCAGCCAGCTGAAGGCCCCGTGGTTCGGTCTGCACCTGCGCCGTGGCAACTCACTCATCGGTGCACTGCGTTCCACGTATTCCACCGCGCAGCTGAAGAAGCGCGAATGGCTCACCGCTGTCCCGCGCCGGGAGTCCGTCCAGAATCTCGCCGAAGCTATCGACGCCGGCGAGCCCCGCGACGCCAACGCCGCCGGCCGCATCCACCAGTTCCTCTTAC
>NZ_JAMBNQ010000108.1 GCF_023715155.1 Neobacillus mesonae | reverse complement strand
GCGCGATTGAGATCGATGCCGGTCATGCCGTGGTAGTCCTCGTGCAGCGACTTGCCGGCGTCCTCCTCGAGGTGGGCATGATGCACGCGAATGCGCTTGGTGGTGCCATCGTCGAGGGTGATCTCGACCTCGCCCGGCCCGACGATGGGATGATACATCTGGCTGGTCTGATAGCCCTTGGGCAGATCGGGGTAGAAGTAGTTCTTGCGGTCGAAGATCGAGGTCTCGGGGATCTCGGCATTAATGCCCAGGCCGAAGCGCACGGCCATGGCCACGGCGGCCTCGTTGAGCACCGGCAGCACCCCCCGGGCAGGCCCAGGTCGACGGCGCAGGCCTGGGTGTTGGGCTCGGCACCGAAGGCGGTGGATGCGCCGGAGAAGATCTTCGACTGGGTGGCGAGCTGGACATGAACCTCCAGCCCGATCACAGTTTCCCATTGCATCATGCACTCTCCTTGCCGAAG
>NZ_JAMBNQ010000107.1 GCF_023715155.1 Neobacillus mesonae | reverse complement strand
ACCTATAACAATGATTTATTTTCAGAAACCGTGACTTTTTATCCACTGGAGCGAGAAAAGGAGATTCATATTGCGCTTGATAAAAAGCGACTTGGTGGCAAATGAATATTGATATCGAACACTTGTGAAGCAATTAGGTAAACCTTATCAGGATATTTATGAAAAAGGTTTAATTCCCTACAAAACAAAACCAACGATTACTGTTAGTGATGATATTTTCAGGCTGGATATGAGGCGAGAAAGAATATTTTCATCTTTTATAAATAACCAGAAAAAATCTTGAGGAAGTGACTTTGCGGTTAGAAGATGAAAATAAAACGGCTTGGTTATTTCCTAATCCGCTGCCTTTTAGTCTTGAACCAGTAATGACGCAGCGATGGATGCGCGAACGCTTTGGATTTCCCATAGGTTATGGCGAACGCAAAATGATAGGGAGCAATAGTCGTCATATTAGCGAGGTATACCCAC
>NZ_JAMBNQ010000106.1 GCF_023715155.1 Neobacillus mesonae | reverse complement strand
CTAGTAAACTTGCGTCCCTAGTCAATGACACGAACACTGCGTCGGTGTTTCGCGATCTGTACAACATGTATCAGGACTTGACGCCTAACGCGGACGAGCCTATCCGTATGCAGGTTTTCGGCTTGATGAAAAGTAGCGGCAACAAAAAGTGTTTTGTGCGTGTGGCGCTTCCCTCTCAGCCTTTTGTCGGATTCAAGCGCATTCTGATTCTGAGCGCTGACTTTGAAACGAGTCAGATGTACCATCTTCTTAAGATGGAAGGGTGTCAGGTGAACAATATCACGATACCGTTTTTGGATAGGCATATCAAGGGAGGCTTCGGCCGTGCTAATCGTGTTATCACCGAGCGCTACCAAAAACTGACTATCGTTCCACTGACGCTAGATCGCGAAATGCCGTCTAAGCATCAGCTGGCCAAGGGTCTATTGATCCCCGACACTGAGTTGGTGGGACTCAAGGAAAAGATGGC
>NZ_JAMBNQ010000105.1 GCF_023715155.1 Neobacillus mesonae | reverse complement strand
ATCGTGGCGTGCCGCCGGCGGTGCGAAGCTCGGCCAATCCGCATAGGGCTGCCCGCCGGGTACGCGGTTCGGACCGGAGGGGCGATACACGGGCGGGGCGGGCTGGGCCGAGGCGGCGCGCAGCCAGCCGGTGCCGACGAAGGCGGCAGTCAATCCGATGGCGCGCAGCAACGAGCGTCGATTCATGGCGGTTCCTGTTCGGTATTCGAGGCCGCCTTACATTAGCCTGCCGGCCCACGCGCCGGGTTACGCGGGCGGTTAAGGCTGTTACCGCGTGTCACGGCGGGGGCGAGCCGCCTGTTTTGCTTTCCGATGGCTCACGGATCTCGCCGTGGCGCAGGCGCCGCTCCCTGTTTAGGGGGCGACGCGGACGTTTTAGATGCGGGATGGCCAATATTTGAGATTGAATTGGGTAAAAATTACCGTTTTCGGGGTGCCGAACCGAATCCGCTTGTTGTTTCTATGCAACCGTCAAGA
>NZ_JAMBNQ010000104.1 GCF_023715155.1 Neobacillus mesonae | reverse complement strand
CAAGGCCCCAACTACCATCGGCGCTGAGAAGCTTAACTTCCGTGTTCGGTATGGGAACGGGTGTGACCTTCTCGCCATCACCGCCAGACTATTTAATCGACACTATTTTATTATAATGTCTTTTTTGCTTTTTTCAAGGGGGAATTTCATTTTTTTCGTTCCCTCAAAACTAGATAATATAGAAGAAGTGGATAAGAACGAGTTCGCTGTCTAGCTGCGGCTCCTAACTTCTCGGCCGTTTCGGTCCGTCCCAACAAACCCCAAAACCAGGATTTGAAGTGCCAGCCCTCCAACGTCTGTCGAAGTTGAACAGTCGCCTACGCTTTTCGAATTTGGTTAAGTCCTCGATCTATTAGTATCAGTCAACTCCACATGTCACCATGCTTCCATCTCTGACCTATCAACCTGATCATCTTTCAGGGATCTTACTTAGCTTTAGCTAAAAGGAAATCTCATCTTGAGGGGGGCTTCATGCTTA
>NZ_JAMBNQ010000103.1 GCF_023715155.1 Neobacillus mesonae | reverse complement strand
GTGGAAATGCCGAGGAACGTGTCGATCGCGCCGCGCTCGCACGCCCACGCGCGATAGGTGCGCACGAAGCGCGCGGCAAGCATCCCGCCTCGGTGCGCCGGATCGATGAACAGGCCGAAGTCGCACGCGATCCTGTCCTCGGACATCCAGTGCTCCATGACCATCGCGGCCATGACGGCGATCGGTCTGCCGTCTCGCTCGGCCATCATCAGGAAGCCGTCATCGCTCGCAATCAGCCGCTCGAACAGCGCAACAAGCTTCGGCGCGGAGAAGCGGTAACGCCGGTAGCGCGGCGACTCGGCGGCCATCAGCGCGCCGAGTTCGACCAGCGCGGGCACATCGTCAGGGGTAGCGTTGCGGATCATGGTCAGCCCGTGTTGACGGTGAACTGACGCAGGAGCGCGAGCACGTACCAGTCGTACGGCTGGTCCTGCGTGATGGTGATTTCGGACGACGAATCCCATCCGAATTCGGTGATGTCCTTGTCGCCCGTGAATGGCTCAGGCGG
>NZ_JAMBNQ010000102.1 GCF_023715155.1 Neobacillus mesonae | reverse complement strand
CCGGATCAAAGCTTGCTTACAGCTCCCCGAAGCATATCGGTGTTAGTCCCGTCCTTCATCGGCTCCTAGTGCCAAGGCATTCACCGTGCGCCCTTTCTAACTTAACCTAAAAGGTTTTACTCTAATATTAGAGAGAAAAACTAAAATGGCGATACTCGGTTCTTACTTGGTTACTTCTTCTTACGATTATCTAGTTTTCAAAGAACGAATACACTTGAGAGAATTGCTCTATCAAAACTAAACAAAGCGACTTCTACGAATTAACTTCAAGAAAGCCCTCCTAGTTTTGCTTCAAGCTGCCTTGCGACGAGCTGAGCATAATCTACGTTGAATATGCGCCGGCGCAGGAGCAAACTTGGCGAGATGATTGTTCCCTCAAAACTAAACAAACAAAATACGTGAAACAAACCTTTTTTGTCAGGCTCTTAGTCCTGCTTATATCCTTAGAAAGGAGGTGATCCAGCCGCACCTTCCGATACGGCTACCTTGTTACGACTTCACCCCAATCATCTGTCCCACCTTAGGCGG
>NZ_JAMBNQ010000101.1 GCF_023715155.1 Neobacillus mesonae | reverse complement strand
CCTGCATGAAGCCGGAATCGCTAGTAATCGCGGATCAGCATGCCGCGGTGAATACGTTCCCGGGCCTTGTACACACCGCCCGTCACACCACGAGAGTTTGTAACACCCGAAGTCGGTGGGGTAACCGCAAGGAGCCAGCCGCCTAAGGTGGGACAGATGATTGGGGTGAAGTCGTAACAAGGTAGCCGTATCGGAAGGTGCGGCTGGATCACCTCCTTTCTAAGGATATAAGCAGGACTAAGAGCCTGATAAAAAAAGTTTGTTTGATGGTTTCTTGTTTGTTTAGTTTTGAGAGAGCAATTCTCTCAAGTGTATTCGTTCTTTGAAAACTAGATAATCGTAAGAAGAAGTAACCAAGTAAGAACCGAGTATCGCCATTTTAGTTTTTCTCTCTAATTTTAGAGTAAAACCTTTTAGGTTAAGTTAGAAAGGGCGCACGGTGAATGCCTTGGCACTAGGAGCCGATGAAGGACGGGACTAACACCGATATGCTTCGGGGAGCTGTAAGCAAGCTTTGATCCGGAGATTTCCGAATGGG
>NZ_JAMBNQ010000100.1 GCF_023715155.1 Neobacillus mesonae | reverse complement strand
CGTTACTATAGGGGAATTAAATGGATTCATAGCTTCTTTGTTCAATTAGGAAAAGTTACTGGCATGTCGAAGGATAAAAATGAAGAGGCCATAAAATATATGAAAATGATCCTTGATTTTGGCGAATCACCCTTCTTACGAAGGTCCTGGGGTCACTTGTCAAAATACTTTATGGCAAATTAATTCTATCATATTTGGTTGATTTTAAAAATATAGTTTGTCCCACATACCTTTTTCATAGTCAGAAAATATCGAAAAAAGTAGAATAGGAATCATGGATGACCGGTCATCCTTCTATGAAAAGGAGGAAGATTCCATGAATGAAAAAGAACGTGAACAAGTGGCCTTATTTCGTTATGGTCTAATAGCCCCTCTCTTGAATGGGCAGGTGGACCCGAAAGAATATTTTAAGGGTTTAGAGGGAAAGATTCATTCCGTTCCATATTATGGTGAACGAAGAATTGCAGAAAAAACAATGAAAGAGTGGCTACTTCATTATAGACGAAAAGGATTTGAGGCATTAAAACCAAAGAAGCGTGGTGACAAAGGAAACTCTCGAAGGTTATCCCCCGATGACCAGGATCAAATCCTAGAAATA